>NZ_JAUQWJ010000057.1:0-912 GCF_036857595.1 Streptomyces sp. AHA2 | reverse complement strand
GATCACGAGCGTTGCTGACACTGGCGGGTCTTGAACATGGCGAAGACCTCCGATGTGGTGGAGCTGTCTAGGAACACACCGCACGGAGGTCTTCGTGTCCCACCGTAATGCCCGGCTGACCGTTCATGGCAGGCGGTTGCTCGTCGAACGTGTCCGCTCGGGCCGTCCTGTCGCTCATGTGGCCGCCGAGATGGGCATCTCGCGGGCCACGGCCCACAAGTGGATCCGCCGCTGGCGTCAGGAAGGCGGGGCCGGGCTTGTTGACCGTTCCAGCAGGCCGCACCGGACACCGCACCGCACCCCGGCGACGGTGGAGGACCGGGTATGCCGGCTGCGGCGGGACCGCAAGCTCGGCCCGGCCCGCATCGGCCCGGTCCTGGGCCTGCCCGCATCCACCGTGCACCGCGTCCTGACCCGTCACGGCCTCAACCGCCTGGCCTGGCTGGACCGGCCCACCGGCACCGTGATCCGCCGCTACGAACGCGACCGCCCCGGCGAACTGGTCCACGTCGACGTCAAGAAACTCGGCCGCATCCCCGACGGCGGCGGCCACAAGGTCCGCGGCCGCGACGCCGGCCGGCCGATCCGCGGCATGGGCTTCGACTACATCCACTCCGCCGTCGACGACCACACCCGCCTCGCCTACAGCGAGATCCACCCGGACGAGAAGGTCGCAACCTGCGCGGGCTTCCTCACCCGCGCAGCCGCTTTCTTCCACGCCCACGGCATCACCCGCATCGAGCGCGTCCTCACGGACAACGCCTGGGCCTACCGCAAGGGCCTGGCCTGGAAAGACGCCCTCAACCAGCTCGGCGCGACCGGCAAGCTCACCCGCGCCTACCGCCCGCAGACCAACGGCAAGGTCGAACGCTTCAACCGCACCCTGCTCGACGAATGGGCCTACCTGCGGCC
>NZ_JAUQWJ010000056.1:0-1211 GCF_036857595.1 Streptomyces sp. AHA2 | reverse complement strand
CCGTCACCGTCCCAGCGGGCCCGGTCACCCGTGCGGTAGAGACGGCTGCCCGCCGGCCCGAACGGATTGGGCAGGAAACGCGTCGCGGTGAGCGCGCACTGGGCGAGATAGCCGTGCGCGACGCCCTCACCGGCCAGATACAACTCCCCCGTCACCCCCGGCGGAACCAGACCCAGACGCTCGTCCAGCACGAAGGCGGACTTGTTCACCAAAGGCCGGCCGATCGGCACACTCGCACCCAACTCGACACCCCGGTCCACCGTGTGGGTGGTGGTGAAACCCATCGACTCGGCCGGGCCGTAACCGTTGGTGACCGTCAGGTGTGGATGCAGCCCGTGCAGGCGGTCGACGTGCGTGGGAGAGGCCGGCTCACCACCGGTGAACACGATCCGGGTCGCGGCGAAGGTCTCCGGGTGCTCGTCGACCAGGTAGTTGAACAGACTCGACGACAACTGAAGCATCGTCACCCGATGCCGGACGGACAACTCCGCCACCACCGCCGGCTCCGGCCGCTGACCGGGCTGAAGCACCGTCGTCCCGCCGTGCAGCAGCGCACCCCAGAACTCCAGACTGAACGCGTCCCACGACACCGGCGAGCACTGAAGAAACACCTCACCCGGCCCGAACGAGGCATACGACTGCGCCGACACCGTCGACACCAGATTCCGATGCGACGACACGATCCCCTTCGGCCGCCCCGTCGACCCCGACGTGAACATCACACACGCCGCGTCCTCGGACGTCAGCGTCACACCGAGATCGCCCGGCTCCTGCGCGGCGATCGACTCCCGTTCACCGTCGATCAGCACCGCCGCACCACCGACCCCCCGAGCATGCTGCGCGGAATCAGTGACCAGCACACGCAGACCGGCTTCCTCCACCGTCCCGCGCAACCGCTCATCGGGAAACTCCGGATCCAGCAACACATACCCGGCACCCGTCTTGACCACCGCGATCACAGCAACGGCGAAATCCACACCACGATCCAGCAGCACACCCGCCAGATCACCCCGCCCAAGCCCCGACTCCCGCAAACGCCGCGCCAAACGATTGGCACGACCGTTCAACTCCCCGTACGACAACGACCCACCACCGAACACGACCGCCGAAGCATCCGGCCGCACCCGCACCTGCTCCTCGAACCGGGCCGTCAACAACGGCTCCCCGCCGTACCGCACCGACCGGCCGGACCACTCGCCCAACATCCGCCG
>NZ_JAUQWJ010000055.1:0-1216 GCF_036857595.1 Streptomyces sp. AHA2 | reverse complement strand
TGACGGCGTAGATTGTCGCTGGCACGCGTGCTATGGGGACGGTTGAATGTCTTGGTGAGCGACTACTGGACGCCCGCGCATCAAGCGGTCGAGCAGGAGGATGCAGAGGCCCTGGCCCGGTTGCTGGCCGTCGGCTCCGATCCCGATGAGGTCTTCAGCAACATGACGCTGCTGACGCACGCAATCGACGTCGAGGGTGATGGCTCCCTGCAGAGCGGGCAGCCGTTGACTGTGCACACCACGGCCGTGTTGCTGGCCTTTGGGGCTGATCCGGAGCTCGCAGACCCGGACGGTCGCACCCCCATGGACATGGCCAATCACTACGGCCACGGCCTGGCGACGAAACTGCTGCAGACCCACATCAGCAGACGAGCCGCCGATAACAGATGAGGGTGCAGGCGATGCTCGTGAAGGCGAGGAAATGTTCAGCCTTGCGCTCGTAGCGACGGTGGAGTCGGCGACAGCCGGCGAGCCAGGACATGGTGCGTTCGATGGTCCAGCGGTGGCGGTCCAGCCGCTGAGAGGTCTCGATCCCCTTGCGGGCGATGCGGTGGGTAATGCCACGCCCTCGTAACCATCGCCGCAGGTGGTCGTAGTCGTATCCCTTGTCAGCGTGGAGCTTTCCCGGCCTGCGGCGCCTTCGTCCGCGGTGGGAGCGGATCGGTGGTATGCCCTTGACCAAAGGGATCAGGGCCTGGCTGTCGTGCAGGTTTGCCCCCGAGATTCCGACAGACAGGGGCAGACCCGTCCGCTCGGTGATCAAGTGGATCTTCGATCCGTGCTTGCCCCGGTCGACAGGATTCGGACCTGTCAGCTCCCCCTTTTCAGGGCCCGCATGTTCACCGAGTCGATCGCGCACCGGGACCAGTCCAGCTCACCGCGGGAGCCGAGCTCGTCCAGGACCAAGCGGTGGAGCTTCGCCCACACCCTGGCCTTGCTCCACTCGGCGAAACGCCTGTGAGCCGTCGCCCCTGACGGTCCGAATGACGCCGCCGGCACCTGCTGCCAGGTGCAGCCCGAGGTGGCCACGAACACGATCGCAGCCATCACCTCCCGGTCACCGTGACGACGTCGGCCGCCGCTCTGGGGACGCGTCGGCGCCTCCGGAACCACCCGCTGGAACATCTCCCACAACTCATCCGGCACGAGCTGCTCGACGATCCCCACCATGACCGACAGACTACCGAGCCAGCCAAATGAGATGGCGTCTAAGACG
>NZ_JAUQWJ010000054.1:0-1297 GCF_036857595.1 Streptomyces sp. AHA2 | reverse complement strand
TGACGGCGACGGACTTCGACATCGCCGGCGTCGGCCAGCGCCTGCAACTGGCGCGGACCTACAACTCCCTCGACGCTCCCTGGGGCCGGGTCTCGCAGCGCTGGTGGCAGCAGTACGAGCGCTACCTGTCCATCGGCTCCTCGGAAGTGATCTTCTACGACGCCTCCGGCGCGACGGTCCGCTTCACCAAGAACAGCGACGGCTCCTTCACCACGCCCAAGGGCTACTCGCAGGACCTGAAGAAGAACGCGGACGGCACCTACACGCTGACCAAGTGGAAGTCGGGTGCGAAGGAGACCTACAACCAGTACGGGACCCTGACGAAGATCACCGACCGCAACAAGGGCACGATCACCGTCACCCAGCACGACGACAACGGTGAGAACAAGGGCTTCAAGCTCACCGAGACCCGCTCGGGCCGCTTCATCGACCTGGTGAAGACCTACCCGTCGCAGTGGCAGGCCAAGGACAACACCGGCCGCACGGCCGTCTACAACCTCGACGCCGACGGCAACCTGGCCACCACCACCGACACCGAGGGCAAGACGGTCACCTTCCGCCACGACTCCTCCGGCCGCATCGACAAGATCACCACCGCCGAGGGCCGCGTCACCGTCTTCACCTACGACGACACCAACCGCGTCACCTCCATGCTGCGCGGCACCGCCTTCAACAGCGACGGCCACACCGGCCCGACCTGGACCTACAGCTACAGCGCCGCCTCCCCGACGGCCGCCGGGACGACCACGGCCAAGGACCCGGAACTGCACGGCACCAAGTACGTCCACGACGGCGACGGCCGGGTCACCGAGGTGTTCGACGCGCTGGAGCGCAAGCGGTCGACGAAGTTCGACGCCAACAACAACATCGACACCAGCACGGACGCGATGGGTTCGGGCACCACCCCGGGCAACGTCACCGACTACGGCTTCAACACCCGCAACAACCTCGAGACCGTCACCATGCCCACCGGTGGCAAGACGGTCAACAGCTGGCAGACCATCGCCGGCGGCGACGTGCCCAAGGACTCCACCAACGCCGACGGCGAGAAGACCAGCTTCACCTACGACACGGCCGGCAACACCACCTCGGTGGCGCAGACCGGAACCGGCGGCGGCAACGTCTCCTTCGAGTACAACCCCGCCACACCCACCTGCGGCGGCTTCGAGGGCCAGCGCTGCAAGGCGAAGACGAAGATGACCTCCACCAAGACGGTCACCACCGACTTCCAGTACGACAGCAAGGGCGACCTGAAGACGGTCAAGGCCCCCGCGCCGCTGGGGGAGACGACGTTCAC
>NZ_JAUQWJ010000053.1:0-1551 GCF_036857595.1 Streptomyces sp. AHA2 | reverse complement strand
GACGTCGGCGCCCTCGGTCAGGGCGGGCTCGACGCGCTTGGCGAGCACCTTGCCGAGCTCGACGCCCCACTGGTCGAAGGAGTCGATGTCCCACACCGCGCCCTGCACGAACACCTTGTGCTCGTAGAGCGCGACCAGCTGGCCCAGTACCGACGGGGTCAGCTCGGTGGCCAGGATCGTGGTGGTCGGGTGATCGCCCCGGAACGTCTTGTGCGCCACCAGCTCCTCCGGGACACCCTCACCACGCACCTCGTCGGGCGTCTTGCCGAAGGCGAGGGCCTGCGTCTGGGCGAAGAAGTTGGCCATCAGCAGATCGTGCTGGGCGGCGAGTTCCCCGCCCAGCTCGGCGACCGGCCGGGCGAAGCCGATGAAGTCCGCCGGGACGAGCTTGGTGCCCTGGTGGATCAACTGGTAGTAGGCGTGCTGCCCGTTGGTGCCCGGCGTGCCCCACACCACCGGCCCCGTCTGCCACCGGACGGGCAGCCCCCGGCGGTCCACGGACTTGCCGTTGGACTCCATGTCCAGCTGCTGGAGGTAGGCGGTGAACTTCGACAGGTAGTGGCTGTAGGGCAGCACGGCGTGCGACTGGGCGTCGTGGAAGTTGCCGTACCAGATACCCAGCAACCCCATGATCAGCGGCGCGTTCGCCTCGGCGGGGGCGTTGCGGAAGTGCTCGTCGACGATGCGGAACCCGTCGAGCATCTCCCGGAAGCGGTCCGGGCCGATCGCGATCATCAACGACAAACCGATCGCGGAGTCGTAGGAGTACCGGCCACCCACCCAGTCCCAGAACTCGAACATGTTGGCCGTGTCGATACCGAACTGCGCGACCTTCTCGGCGTTGGTCGACAGGGCGACGAAGTGCCGCGCCACCGCCTCGTCGTCACCGAGCCCGGCCAGCAGCCAGGAACGGGCCGAGGTGGCGTTGGTGATGGTCTCGATGGTGGTGAAGGTCTTGGAGGCGACGATGAACAGCGTCTCGGCCGGATCCAGGTCACGGATCGCCTCGTGCAGGTCGGAACCGTCCACGTTCGACACGAAACGCACCGTCAGCTCACGGTCGGTGAAAGCGCGCAGCGCCTCGTATGCCATCGCCGGGCCGAGATCGGAGCCCCCGATGCCGATGTTGACGACAGTGCGGATCCGCCGGCCCGTGTGCCCGGTCCACCGGCCCGAGCGCACCCGCTCGGCGAACTCGGCCATCCTGTCCAGCACGGCGTGCACACCCGGCACCACGTTCTCGCCGTCGACCTCGATCACCGCCTCCCGCGCGGCACGCAGCGCGGTGTGCAGCACCGCCCGGTCCTCGGTGGTGTTGATCCGCTCACCGCGGAACATGGCCTCCCGCAACCCGAACACATCCGTCGCCACCGCCAGTTCACGCAGCAACGCCAGCGTCTCGTCGGTGATCAGATGCTTGGAGTAGTCGATGCGCAGGTCACCGACGCGCACCACATAACGCTCGGCGCGCCCCGGGTCCGACGCGAACAGCTCGCGCAGCCCGACGCCGTCGAGTTCCTTGCGGTGCTTGGCCAGTGCGGTCCACTCGGG
>NZ_JAUQWJ010000051.1:0-1964 GCF_036857595.1 Streptomyces sp. AHA2 | reverse complement strand
ATCGAGCCGACCGGGATCGAGACGGTGCTCACCGGGCACCCCGGCATCGCCCAGGCCGTGCTCCTGGCCACCGACCATCTCACCGCCTACGTGGTGCCCACCCCCGCACCCGGCGATTCCGTCACACCCGCATCCCTGCGCGTCTGGCTGCGTGAGCGGCTGCCCGAGCACATGGTGCCTGCCCACTTCGTCCTGCTGGACCGGCTGCCGCTCACCCCCAACGGGAAGATCGACAAACGGGCACTGCCACAGGTGGAAGCCCCGCTGACCGCCACCGGGCGTGCCCCCCGCACCGAACTCGAAGAGCTGGTACGCGACATGACCGGCGAGGTGCTCGGCTCGGCTGCACCCCTGTCGATCGACGACAGCTTCTTCGACCACGGCGGGCACTCCCTGCTCGCCGCCCGCCTCACCCACCGCATCGCTGCCACCTTCGGCGTCACCCTCACCCTGCGCGACGTCTTCCAGCACCCGACCCCCGTCGCCCTCGCCCGGCGTATCACGGAAGCCACCGGCCGCCCGGCCCTGCCGGCCCTCACCCGAGCCGCCGTCCGCCCCGACCGGGTGCCGCTCTCCTACGCACAGCAACGGCTGTGGCTCGTGGCCGGGCTGCACGGACCGGACACGGCCTACAACGTGCCGATGACGTTCCGGCTGAGCGGGGAGGAGGTGGACGCCACGGCGCTACGAGCCGCCGTGGGCGACCTCGTACGGCGGCACGCGCCGCTGCGGACCCGCTTCGCGACCGCGGAAGGGCAGCCGCACCAGGTCATCACCCCGGCCGAGGAGGCCGCGGCCGGCGTGTTCGTCGAGGTGCGTGAGGTGACGCCGGGAGAGGCAGGGGCCGAGCTGCACGCAGCGGCCAGGCACGCCTTCGACCTGGCCACCGAGCACCCGTTGCGGGTGACGCTGTTGCGTGAGGGTGACGGTCGGGCGACCCTGCTCGTCCTGCTGCACCACATCGCGACGGACGGCCAGTCCCTGCGCCCTTTGTTCGCGGATCTGTCCGCCGCCTATGCGGCCCGGACGGCGGGCCGTGCCCCCGACTGGGAGCCGCTGCCCGTCGACTACGCCGACTACGCGCTCTGGCAGCGCCCGGCCGTCGAGGGCAGCCTGCTCGACGAGCAGCTGGCGTACTGGCGCACCGCTCTCGCCGGCCTGCCCGAGGAACTGCCCCTGGTGACGGACCGGCCGCGGCCGGCGACCGCCGGGCGCCGCGGTGACGCGATCCGGGTGGACTTCGGCCGGGACCTGCACAAGCGCGTCCTCGAACTGTCCCGCGCCGAACGGTGCACCCCATTCATGGTGCTCCAGGCCGCACTGGCCGCGACGCTGACACGGCTCGGAGCAGGAACGGACATCCCCCTCGGCTCACCCGTCGCGGGCCGTCCCGACGAGGCGCTCACGGACCTGGTGGGCTTCTTCGTGAACACCCTCGTGCTCCGCACCGACACCTCGGGTGACCCCGGGTTCCGGGAGCTGCTCACGCGGGTGCGGACGACCGACCTGGACGCCTTCACCCACCAGGACGCGCCCTTCGACCTCGTCCTGGAAGCGGTGAACCCGGCCCGCTCCCTGGCCCGGCATCCCCTGTTCCAGATCTGCCTGACGCTGGAGTCCGGTCCGCCCGTGCTCCCTGCCTTCCCCGGGATCCAGGCCACCGCCGCCGATCCACCGGCCACCGGGTCGGTCAAGTTCGACCTCGAGTTCCTGCTGGGCGCCGACGAGGAAACCGGCCTGTCGGGGACGGTGCTCTACAGCTCCGACCTCTACGACCGCGCGACCGTCGAACGGATCGTGGAAGCCCTGCGTCGTGTGCTGGAACACGCGGTGACCGCTCCCGAGACCGTCCTCTCCGAACTGGAGATCCTCGACCTCGCGGACCGCCGGCGGATGTTGGGCGAGTGGTCCGGCCGGTCGGTGCGGTACGGCGGGGAGCCGTTGTTGACGGCCCGGTTCGAGGA
>NZ_JAUQWJ010000050.1:0-2689 GCF_036857595.1 Streptomyces sp. AHA2 | reverse complement strand
ATTGTTCGGCGGCGTCCTACTCTCCCACAGGGTCCCCCCTGCAGTACCATCGGCGCTGTAAGGCTTAGCTTCCGGGTTCGGAATGTAACCGGGCGTTTCCCCTACGCTATAACCACCGAAACACTATGAAACTGTCGAACCATGCCGCGCCATGCCGTGACCTGGCATGGGGCTGTTCGTGGTTTCAGAACCAACACAGTGGACGCGAGCAACTGAGGACAAGCCCTCGGCCTATTAGTACCGGTCAACTCCACACGTTACCGTGCTTCCATATCCGGCCTATCAACCCAGTCGTCTACTGGGAGCCTTACCCCATCAAGTGGGTGGGAGTCCTCATCTCGAAGCAGGCTTCCCGCTTAGATGCTTTCAGCGGTTATCCCTCCCGAACGTAGCCAACCAGCCATGCCCTTGGCAGGACAACTGGCACACCAGAGGTTCGTCCGTCCCGGTCCTCTCGTACTAGGGACAGCCCTTCTCAAGACTCCTACGCGCACAGCGGATAGGGACCGAACTGTCTCACGACGTTCTAAACCCAGCTCGCGTACCGCTTTAATGGGCGAACAGCCCAACCCTTGGGACCGACTCCAGCCCCAGGATGCGACGAGCCGACATCGAGGTGCCAAACCATCCCGTCGATATGGACTCTTGGGGAAGATCAGCCTGTTATCCCCGGGGTACCTTTTATCCGTTGAGCGACGGCGCTTCCACAAGCCACCGCCGGATCACTAGTCCCGACTTTCGTCCCTGCTCGACCCGTCGGTCTCACAGTCAAGCTCCCTTGTGCACTTACACTCAACACCTGATTGCCAACCAGGCTGAGGGAACCTTTGGGCGCCTCCGTTACTCTTTAGGAGGCAACCGCCCCAGTTAAACTACCCATCAGACACTGTCCCTGATCCGGATCACGGACCCAGGTTAGACATCCAGCACGACCAGACTGGTATTTCAACGACGACTCCACAACCACTGGCGTGGCTGCTTCACAGTCTCCCAGCTATCCTACACAAGCCGAACCGAACACCAATATCAAACTGTAGTAAAGGTCCCGGGGTCTTTCCGTCCTGCTGCGCGAAACGAGCATCTTTACTCGTAGTGCAATTTCACCGGGCCTATGGTTGAGACAGTCGAGAAGTCGTTACGCCATTCGTGCAGGTCGGAACTTACCCGACAAGGAATTTCGCTACCTTAGGATGGTTATAGTTACCACCGCCGTTTACTGGCGCTTAAGTTCTCAGCTTCGCCCCACCGAAATGGAGCTAACCGGTCCCCTTAACGTTCCAGCACCGGGCAGGCGTCAGTCCGTATACATCGCCTTACGGCTTCGCACGGACCTGTGTTTTTAGTAAACAGTCGCTTCTCGCTGGTCTCTGCGGCCACCCCCAGCTCACCGAGTAAATCGGATCACCGAGTGTGGCCCCCCTTCTCCCGAAGTTACGGGGGCATTTTGCCGAGTTCCTTAACCATAGTTCACCCGAACGCCTCGGTATTCTCTACCTGACCACCTGAGTCGGTTTAGGGTACGGGCCGCCATGAAACTCGCTAGAGGCTTTTCTCGACAGCATAGGATCATCCACTTCACCACAATCGGCTCGGCATCAGGTCTCAGACTATGTGCCAGGCGGATTTACCTACCTGACGTCCTACACCCTTACCCCGGGACAACCACCGCCCGGGATGGACTACCTTCCTGCGTCACCCCATCACTCACCTACTAACCGCTTGGTTCGGCGGCTCCACCACTCCCCATCACTCCGAAGAGATCAAGGGCGGCTTCACGGCCTTAGCATCACGATGCTCGATGTTTGACGCTTCACAGCGGGTACCGGAATATCAACCGGTTATCCATCGACTACGCCTGTCGGCCTCGCCTTAGGTCCCGACTTACCCTGGGCAGATCAGCTTGACCCAGGAACCCTTAGTCAATCGGCGCAAACGTTTCTCACGTTTGTATCGCTACTCATGCCTGCATTCTCACTCGTGAACCGTCCACAACTCGCTTCCGCGGCTGCTTCACCCGGCACACGACGCTCCCCTACCCATCCATACACCCGTTGGGGCTATTGCATGAATGACACGACTTCGGCGGTACGCTTGAGCCCCGCTACATTGTCGGCGCGGAATCACTAGACCAGTGAGCTATTACGCACTCTTTCAAGGGTGGCTGCTTCTAAGCCAACCTCCTGGTTGTCTGTGCGACTCCACATCCTTTCCCACTTAGCGTACGCTTAGGGGCCTTAGTCGATGCTCTGGGCTGTTTCCCTCTCGACCATGGAGCTTATCCCCCACAGTCTCACTGCCGCGCTCTCACTTACCGGCATTCGGAGTTTGGCTAAGGTCAGTAACCCGGTAGGGCCCATCGCCTATCCAGTGCTCTACCTCCGGCAAGAAACACACGACGCTGCACCTAAATGCATTTCGGGGAGAACCAGCTATCACGGAGTTTGATTGGCCTTTCACCCCTAACCACAGGTCATCCCCCAGGTTTTCAACCCTGGTGGGTTCGGTCCTCCACGAAGTCTTACCTCCGCTTCAACCTGCCCATGGCTAGATCACTCCGCTTCGGGTCTTGAGCGTGCTACTGAAACGCCCTGTTCGGACTCGCTTTCGCTACGGCTACCCCACTCGGGTTAACCTCGCAACACACCGCAAACTCGCAGGCTCATTCTTCAAAAGGCACGCAGTCACGAGA
>NZ_JAUQWJ010000004.1:0-498281 GCF_036857595.1 Streptomyces sp. AHA2 | reverse complement strand
CAGTCCGCCGGCGTACACGGCGCCAGGACCGGCACCGGCGCCTCACCGTTGCGCCCGAACATCGCCTGCAGCAGATCCGCCTGCTCCGTCTTGGTCGGCAGACCCGTGGAGGGACCACCACGCTGGATGTCCACGATCAGCAACGGCAGCTCCAAGGAGACCGCCAGCCCGATCGTCTCCGACTTCAGCGCCACCCCCGGGCCGGAGGTGGTCGTCACCGCCAGCGAACCACCGAACGCCGCACCCAGCGCCGCACCGATCCCCGCGATCTCGTCCTCCGCCTGGAAGGTACGCACCCCGAAGTTCTTGTGCCGGCTCAGCTCGTGCAGGATGTCCGAGGCCGGGGTGATCGGGTACGAACCCAGATACAGCGGCAGATCCGCCTGCCGCGACGCCGCGATCAGCCCGTAGGACAACGCCAGATTGCCGGAGATGTTGCGGTACACCCCCGGCGGGAACGCCGCCGCCGCCGGAGCCACCTCGTAGGAGACCGCGAAGTCCTCCGTCGTCTCACCGAAGTTCCAGCCCGCCCGGAAGGCCGCGATGTTCGCCGCCGCGATGTCCGGCTTCCTGGCGAACTTCGTGCGCAGGAACCTCTCCGTGCCCTCGGTGGGCCGGTGATACATCCAGCTCAGCAGCCCCAGCGCGAACATGTTCTTGCTGCGCTCGGCCTCCTTGCGGCTCAGGTCGAAGTCCTTCAGCGCCTGGACCGTCAGCGTCGTCAGCGGCACCGGGTGCACGCTGTAGCCGTCCAGCGAGCCGTCCTCCAGCGGCGACGTCGCATAGCCCACCTTCTGCATCGCCCGCCGGGTGAACTCGTCGGTGTTGACGATCACTTCCGCACCGCGCGGCAGGTCGCCGATGTTCGCCCTCAACGCGGCCGGGTTCATCGCCACCAGCACGTTCGGCGCATCACCCGGGGTCAGGATGTCGTGGTCGGCGAAGTGCAGCTGGAACGACGACACACCCGGCAGGGTCCCGGCGGGCGCCCGGATCTCGGCCGGGAAGTTCGGCAGCGTCGACAGGTCGTTGCCGAACGACGCCGTCTCCGAGGTGAAACGGTCACCGGTGAGCTGCATACCGTCACCCGAGTCACCCGCGAACCTGATGATCACCCGGTCGAGACGACGGACGTCCTTCGCCCCGACCGCTCTGCGCTGCTCTTCCGCGACTGCTTCGTCGGCCTGCTCCGCTGGGCTACTGACCTGGCTGGTCACTGAACTGGACCTCCCTCGAGGCGGCTGTCCCGGACAGGCCTTCCCGCAGGCCTCCCCGGATCAACCCTACGACCGCGCGGGTCGCGTTCTTCGGGTCATTCGCATGTTGGACACGACTTTGAGACGATCTTGCGTCCCGGCTCGTCCCGGTTTCCGCAGGTGGTGCCACTGCTGGAGACGCCCGCCCGCGGTCTCCGGTTCGGTCCGCCGGTCGGTCAGGAGTTGAGGTACGTCAGCACGGCCAGCACCCGGCGGTGGTCCCCCTCGCTCGGCGACAGGCCCAGCTTCAGGAAGATGTTGCTGACGTGCTTCTCCACGGCCCCGTCGCTGACCACGAGCTGCCGGGCGATCGCCGAGTTCGTGCGCCCCTCGGCCATCAGCCCCAGCACCTCGCGCTCCCGCGGGGTCAGCCCCGCCAGCACGTCCTGCTTGCGGCTGCGGCCCAGCAGCTGGGCGACCACCTCCGGGTCCAGCGCCGTACCGCCCCCGGCCACCCGCACCACGGCGTCGACGAACTCCCGTACCTCGGCCACCCGGTCCTTCAGCAGGTAGCCGACGCCCCGGCTGGAGCCCGCGAGCAGCTCCGTGGCGTACCGCTCCTCCACGTACTGCGACAGCACGAGCACGCCCAGGCCAGGATGGGCCTTGCGCAGCTGCACCGCCGCCCGCACTCCCTCGTCGGTGTGCGTCGGCGGCATCCGCACGTCGGCCACGACCACGTCCGGCAGCTCGCCCTGGGCGTCCAGCTCGGTGATCGTCTTGACCAGCGCGTCACCGTCCCCGACGCCCGCGACGACCTCGTGCCCGCGGTCGGTCAGCAACCGGGTCAGGCCCTCCCTGAGCAGCACTGAATCCTCGGCGATGACCACCCGCACCCTGTCCTCCACGATGTTCGGCCCCCCATGGCCCGACGCCGCCCGTCCGCGGACCCCGACGGCCCCGCGCCCACCCGTGCGACAGGTCCAGCATTTCAGGACCGGCGCCCGGATGGGACACGGGACGTGCATCTCGCCCGGCGGATTGCCGCGGAGGGCCGACTTCTCGCCGGACCGGGGGGAGGGAGATCCTGCGCGGGATGTCCGCCGGCCGGACGCCGGGGCGCCTGCCGCTCACTGTGCTGGAGAGCGACAGGCGCTGCCGGATCCTGCTGGTCGGCGACGGGGCCGCGTGCTCCGCTCGTCAGTGGGCGGGGGCGCGTGCTCCGCTCGTCAGTGGACGGGGGCGGGTGCTCCGCGTTCCACCGGCACGCATCCGGAGTGTCACCGGATCCGCGCGCCCCGCCACGGCAGTTCCGCCGTCACCCGGGTCGGGCCACCCGCCGGGGAGTCCACGACCAGGATGCCGTCGACGGCGTCCAGCCGTTCGGCCAGGCCCGCAAGACCCGACCCGGCGGACACGTCCACCCCGCCCACGCCGTTGTCCACGACCTGCAGCATCAGCCGGTTCTCCGTGCGCCAGACCTCCACGCCCGCCCAGGTCGCCCGCGCGTGTTTGCTGACGTTCTGCAGCAGCTCCGACACCGTGAAGTACGCGATGCCCTCGATCGCCGGCGCCGGCCGCTCCGCCAGGTCCACCTCGACCTGCACCGGCACCGTGCAGCGCGACGCCACCGCCGACAGCGCCGCGTCCAGGCCGCGGTCGGTCAGCACCGCCGGGTGGATGCCCCGGGCCAGGTCCCGCAGCTCCTGCAGCGCGGTCTTCACCTCGCCGTGCGCCTCGTCCACCATCTGCGCGGCCGCCTCCGGATCCTCCTGGAGCTTCTCCTTCGCCAGCCCCAGGTCCATCGCCAGCGCCACCAGCCGGGCCTGCGCCCCGTCGTGCAGGTCCCGCTCGATGCGCCGCAGGTCGGCCGCCGCCGTGTCGACCACGACCCCGCGGTCCGACTCCAGTTCCACCACCCGCGAGACCAGTCGCGACGGCCCGAGCAGCCCGTGCACCATCAGCCGGTCCACCATCGTCAGCGCCCGCACGATCCAGGGCGTGGCGATCGTGAACAGCAGCCCCACCAGCGCGGTCACCGTGATCTCGAACGGGTTGTCGAGGTACACCCGGTGCGTCTCGTCGCCGTACAGCTGGATCCCGTCCTGGTCGGCGTACATGGGGAACACCCAGAACCACAGCGGGTACGTCAGCAGCCCCCAGCCCAGCACCCACACGTTCACGGCGACGACGAAGGAGAAGATCGCCCAGGGCAGCTGGAGCACCGAGTACAGCAGGGCCCGCCAGGAGGTGCCGCTCTTCAGGACGGCCCCCATCCAGGCCATGGCGCCGTGCTTGCGCACCCGCAGCGGCTCCGGCTCGGCCACGTCCAGGCCCAGCAGCGCCCGCGCCCGGGCCCGTTCCACCGTGCCGATGCCCCGGCAGCCGGCGAGCGCCGCCGCCAGCACCGGGATGCCGAGGAACGTCACCAGCAGGCCCGCGCCCAGCGAGACCATCGTGACCGCGTAGGTGAACAGCAGCACGCTGATCGGCAGGCTCAGCAGCACGTAGCCCAGCTCGCGCCAGGTGCGGCCCTCGACCGGCGCCCGCAGTACCGCCGGCAGCCGGTGCCGCCGCTCGGTGCTCCCGCGGAACCCGGGCTCACCGTCGAGCCCGTACCCCTGTCCGTATCCCGTGGCCATCGGCGCCGTCCTTCTCCTCGTCCTGCGGCTGTTCCCTCGTACCTCCACCCTCCTCCTCCCCGCCCCCGCGGACCATGAAGGCCGTCGGCGTCTTGGACGGGGGGTTTTCCCCACCTCGGGGCGGGACGAGGCGGGGCCGGGCCGGGCCGGCGCGTGGCACACGCGAGTCCGCCCGGGCCGCGGCCCCGAGGGGCTTCGAGCGAAGGGCGCGGCATGCGCGAGGCCCCCGCCGGTCAGGAGCCGGCGGGGGCCTGGCGGGGGCCTGGCGGGGACGACCGATACACCTAGCCGGAGGGGGCCGTTCCGGCCGCTGCGGTGTCCCGCTCCCGCCAGGGCAGCTCCGCCGTGACCGTCGTGGGACCGCCCTCGGGCGACTCCAGGACGAACAGTCCGTCGACCGCGTTCAGCCGGTCCGCCAGACCCTTCATCCCCGTACCGCCGTCGACGCTCGCGCCGCCGCGGCCGTCGTCCCACACCTGGATCAGCAGCCGGTCGTCCGTCCGCCACACGTCGACCGAGGCCGACCTCGCCCGGCTGTGCTTGCTGACGTTCTGCAGCAGCTCCGAGACGGTGAAGTAGGCGATGCCCTCGATGGCCGCGGCCGGACGCGCGGGCAGGTCGACCGTGACCTTCACGGGGACCGTGCAGCGGGACGCGACCGACGACAGGGCCGCGTCCAGGCCGCGGTCGGTGAGGACCGCCGGGTGGATGCCCCGGGCCAGGTCCCGCAGTTCCTGCAGCGCCAGCTTCACCTCGCCGTGCGCCTCCTCGACCATCGCCGCCGCCGCGTCGGGGTCCTCCAGCACCTTCTCCTTGGCCAGGCCCAGCCCCATGGCCAGGTTGACCAGCCGGGCCTGCGCCCCGTCGTGCAGGTCCCGCTCGATGCGCCGCAGGTCGGCCGCCGCCGTGTCCACCACGACCCCCCGGTCCGACTCCAGTTCGGCGATGCGCCGCTCCAGTTCGTCGGAGGGAGACAGCAGCGCCCGCACCATCGCCCGGTCGGCGTTGGCCAGCCCGCGCGCGATGAACGGCAGCACCGGCCACAGCACGAACAGCGAGGCCGTCGTCACGGCGAAGGTGAGCACCCCCCACGGCAACCGGATGAACTCGTAGAGCACCGTCCGCCAGCCCACCGGGTCCTTCAGCTGCATCCACAGCCGCTGGAAGAAACCGCCCCCGCCGCGCAACCGCAGCCGACTCGGCTCCTCCACCCGCACCCCGAGCAGCGCCCTGGCCCTCGCCCGCTCCAGCCGGCCCAGTTGCCGCGCCCCGATCAACCCGGCCGCCAGCAGCGGGAACCCGACCACCGTGGCGGTCAGTCCGAATCCCGTGAACAGCACCGTCACGACGTAGGTGAAACCGAGCAGCGACACCGGGAGGTTCGCCAGGAGATGCGCGATCTCCTTCCAGGTGTGCCGGTCGTAGGCGAAGCGGGGCGGCGGCGGGTGGCCCTCCTGCCCGGCTGCCCCCGCGGCCGCCTTCGCGCCGGGGGACGGGAAGCGTTCGGTCATGTGCGTAAGCGTGCCCGGCGGCGGACGGCCGCGCCATGAGGTGCGCCGCCAGGTTCCCCTGAGGAAAACCCCACCCCCGAAACCCCACCCCCGTGTTCCCGGCGGTGACGGGCTGCTTACCCTGCCCTTATCAGGGCCTAGACTCCCGTGCGTACAGATCGCCGAACGACGGCGTCCGTGTTTCCGGCCCCCGCCGGGGTACCGCGGGATCGTCACAGGAACCAGTGCGAGCTTCAGGGAGCGAGGGACGGACGTGCCGGAACCGACCGTCGTCACCACGACCGTCGTCGCGGCGGACTACTTCCAGTCCTACTCGGTCGTGGGACTGCTCGCCGTGGTGGGCGTGCTGTTCGTCGCCGTCGCCTTCGGGGCCGGCCGCCTGCTGCGGCCCGTGGTCCCGACCCCCGAGAAACTCCTGACGTACGAGTGCGGCGTCGACCCCGTCGGCGAGGGCTGGGCCCACACCCAGGTCCGCTACTACGTCTACGCGTTCCTCTACGTCATCTTCGCCGTCGACTCGATCTTCCTGTTCCCCTGGGCGACCGTCTTCGCCGCCCCCGGTTACGGCGCGACGACCCTGGTGGAGATGTTCATCTTCCTCGGCTTCCTGGCCGTGGGCCTGCTCTACGCATACAAGAAGGGCGTCCTGGCATGGACGTGACCCCCGAGCCCGTACTGCTGCCCGAGCCCCGGCGGCTCGGCACCCTCGCGCGTCTCGCGCCCGAGCCGATGAAGGTGATCCTCAACTGGGGCCGCCGCTACTCGCTCTGGGTGTTCAACTTCGGACTCGC
The DNA here is from genome assembly GCF_036857595.1 of Streptomyces sp. AHA2. Taxonomy (NCBI): domain Bacteria; kingdom Bacillati; phylum Actinomycetota; class Actinomycetes; order Kitasatosporales; family Streptomycetaceae; genus Streptomyces; species Streptomyces sp. AHA2. The sequence goes on along the minus strand of NZ_JAUQWJ010000004.1, from coordinate 492,141 downwards.
CTGCTGCGCGATCGAGTTCATCGCCGCGTCGATGGCCCGCCACGACTTCATCCGCCTCGGCGTCATCCCCTTCGCGCCGGGCCCTCGCCAGGCGGACCTGATGGTCGTCTCCGGCACGGTCACGGACAAGATGGCCCCGGCCGTGAAGCGCCTCTACGAGCAGATGCCCGAGCCCAAGTACGTCATCTCCTTCGGCGCGTGCAGCAACTGCGGCGGCCCGTACTGGGATTCGTACGCCGTCACCAAGGGCGTCGACCAGATCATCCCCGTCGACGTCTACGTCCCCGGCTGCCCGCCCCGGCCCGAGGCGCTCCTCCAGGGCATCCTCAAGCTCCAGGAGAAGATCGCCCGGGAGTCGCTGGGGGACCGGTACGGCGACACCCCGCCCCGTCCCTCGGCAGCGTCCCTCCAGAGCGGCTTGATCCGGCCGCCGGATGCGGATGCCGGTGCGCCTGCGGATCCCGGTGCGTCCGCGGATCCCGGTGCGGCCGCGGGGACCGGGCCGGCTTCGGAGGCCGGATCGTCTTCGGGCGCCGGATCGTCTTCGGGCGGCGGGTCGGCGCCGGGTGGTGGCCCGGCCCCGGCCGCCGATCCGTCCGCCGCCCGGGGTGCCGAGGGTGACGCGACGTCCGGGGAGGGCCGATGACCGCGGTCGGTTGGCTGCCCGCCGACACCGGCGAACTCTTCGGCCCGGACGCCACGGCCGAGGAGTCCTACGAGGTCCTCACGGTCGACGTGCCCCCGGCCGCCTGGATCTCCGCCCTGGAGACCGCCCGCGACCGGCTGGGCTGCACCTACTTCGACTGGCTGAGCGCCGTCGACGAGCCGGGCGCCGGCTTCCGCGTCGCGGCCCACGTCGCCGCGCTGTCCCCCGTCCGCCGGCTCCTGCTGCGTACGACGGTCCCGCACGAGGCGCCCACCCTGCCCTCGGCGATCGGTGTCTACGCCGGCGCCGCCTGGCACGAGCGCGAGACGCACGAGATGTTCGGCGTCACCTTCGAGGGCCACCCGGCGCTCGACCACCTCCTGCTGCCCGAGAACTTCGAGGGCCACCCCCTGCGCAAGGACTTCGTCCTGGCCGCCCGCGTCGCCAAGGCCTGGCCCGGCGCGAAGGAACCCGGCGAGTCCGAGCACGGTGGCCCCAAGCGCCGTCAGATGCTCCCGCCCGGCGTGCCCGACCCGAACGAATGGGGTCCCCTCAAGGGCCAGCTCCCCCCGGCCCCGGCCCGCCCGGCCCGGGGCGCCCGTGCCGCGGGCGAACGCCCTGCCCGCACACCCCGCGCCGCCGGCGAACGCCCGGTCCGGCGCACCCGGTCGGCATCGGAGGGCTCGGCGAGCCAGGCGACGGCAACGGGGAACCCTGCGGCTGCGGCCGACCCGGCTGCCGCCGGGCCGGAAGTCACGGGCGCCGACGACACCGCCGAGGCGACCGATTCCAGCGCTGCGACGGAGGCCACTGCCCGGGCTGCCGGCGCAGGCGGTGCTGCGGGCGCAGGCGGTGCTCTCGGCGGGGCTGGTGCCGCTGATGCCGATGCCACCGATGCCGCTGCCGGCTCTGGTGCCGCCGGCGCCGGTCATGGTGCTGCCGAGCCGGCCACCTCCGCGGGCGAGGGCCCCTCCGGTGCGGCCGCAGCCGGAAACCCCGCCGCGTCGACGGGCCCCCGCCGGGCCCGCAGCGCGAGCGAAGGCTCGGCGTCGCAGCGCACCCGGCCGGGCTCCTCCGCCGGACCCCGCCGTTCGCGCAGCGCGTCGGAGGGCAGCGCCGGCCAGCGCTCCACCGAGCCGACCGCGTCCGGGGCCGACAACACCACCGTCACCCCGGCCGCCGGCCCCACCCGCACCCCTCGCAGCGCGGACGCCCCCTGGCACCACGCCCGCCCGGCCTTCGACGAACCGGAACCCGGGCCGGCGGACCCCTCAGGGGCTACCGCACAGCCGTCGACGGACGCGGCGGAGACCAGCGAGCCACGTGACGACGCGGACGGTGCCGACGAGGCGAACTCGCGCGAGGGTGAGCAGCCCGCAGATCCGCCCGCCGCCCACGGCACCCCCAGCGCCCGCGAGCCTGAGTCCGACGTCGGCTCCGGATCCGACCCCGCCCCCGAGCGCCGCCCCGATTCCCCCGATTCCCCCGATTCCGCAGGAGGCCCGCGGTGAACGACGTGCTGGACGTCATCCTGCGACTCCTGATCGTCTTCGTCGTCTTCCTCACCTTCCCCCTGATCATCGGCCAGACCGAACACAAGGTGATGGCCCACATGCAGGGCCGCGTCGGCCCCATGTACGCCGGCGGCTTCCACGGCTGGGCCCAGCTGATCGCCGACGGCGTGAAGTTCGCGCAGAAGGAGGACGTCGTCCCCGCGGGCGCCGACCGCCGCATCTTCCAACTGGCCCCCGCCGTCGCCCTCCTGCCCTACCTCCTCGTCCTGCTCGCCATCCCCGTCGGCCCGGACGAGGGAGCCGTCGGCCAGGTCGTCGACGCGGGTGTCTTCTTCGTCCTGGCCGTCATGGGCGTGGGCGTCCTCGGTTCGCTCATGGCCGGCTGGGCGTCCGCGAACAAGTTCTCCCTCCTCGGCGGCCTGCGCACCGCCGCCCAGCTCCTCGCCTACGAACTGCCCATGCTGCTGACCGCCGCGTCGGTGGCGATGGCGGCCGGCACCGTCTCCCTCCCCGGCATCCTCGACGCCTTCGAGTGGTGGTGGCTGCCCTGGCAGATCGTCGGCGCGATCGTCTTCTTCGTGGCCGGGCTCGCCGAACTCCAGCGCCCGCCCTTCGACATGCCCGTCGCCGACTCGGAGATCATCTTCGGTGCGTACACCGAGTACACCGGCCTCCGTTTCGCCCTCTTCCTCCTCGCCGAGTACGCCGGAATCGTCGTCCTGTGCGGTCTGACCACCGTGCTGTTCCTGGGCGGCTGGCACGGCCCCTGGGGCGCCGACGGCCTCGGCTGGGTCTGGACCCTGCTGAAGACGGCCGTCCTCGCCTTCCTCGTCATCTGGCTGCGGGTCACCTACCCGCGCCTGCGCGAGGACCAGCTCCAGAAGCTCTCCTGGACCCTGCTCGTCCCCCTCGCCCTCGCCCAGATCGCCCTCACCGGCATCGTCAAGGTGGTGATCCAGTAACCATGGCCCCCATCCCAGGAAGTGGCCTGGCCAAGGGCCTGGCCGTCACCCTCCGCACGATGACGAAGAAGTCCGTCACCGCGCAGTACCCGGACGTCCAGCCCGAGCTCCCGCCCCGCTCCCGCGGTGTGATCGGCCTGTTCGAGGAGAACTGCACGGTCTGCATGCTCTGCGCCCGCGAGTGCCCCGACTGGTGCATCTACATCGACTCCCACAAGGAGACGATCCCGCCCGCGGCCCCCGGGGGCCGCGAACGCAGCCGCAACGTCCTCGACCGCTTCGCCATCGACTTCGCCCTGTGCATGTACTGCGGTATCTGCATCGAGGTGTGTCCGTTCGACGCCCTGTTCTGGTCTCCGGAGTTCGAGTACGCCGAGACCGACATCCGTGATCTCACCCACGAGCGCGACAAGCTCCGCGAGTGGATGTGGACCGTGCCGGCCCCGCCCGCCCTCGACCCCGGCGCCGAGGAGCCCAAGGAACTCGCCGCCGCCCGCAAGGCCGCCGACAAGCTCGCCGCCCAACAGACCCCGCCCGTCACCGAACCGCACGCCGACGAGCAGGCCCGCGCCGCCGAGCAGCCCACCCGCGCCCACGGCGAGTCCAAGCAGCAGGTGGACCAGCCCGGGCCGGACTCCGACCAGCATGGGCCGGACTCCGACCGGCCCGGTCCGGGGCAGGGGGGCACCGCGTGACCGTCTCCGCGCACGCCGCCCAGCTCCTGGCGCACTCCGCGACCGCCGCCGCCGACACCCGCGGTTTCCTGTCGCCGACCGGGGTCGAGATCGCCTTCCTCCTGGTCGGTCTCGTCACCTTCGGCGCCGCCCTCGTCACCGTCACCACCCGGCAACTCGTGCACGCCGCCCTGTGGCTCGTGGTCGCCCTCGGCGGCCTGGCCGTCGAGTACCTCCTGCTCACCGCCGAGTTCATCGCCTGGGTGCAGGTCCTCATCTACGTCGGTTCCGTCGTCGTCCTCCTCCTGTTCGGCCTGATGCTCACCAGGGCACCCATCGGCCGCTCACCGGACGCCGACTCCGGCAACCGCTGGGCCGCCCTCGCCGTCGCCGTCGCCGCGGCCGCCGCCCTGGTCTGGGTCGTCGTCGACGCCTTCCGCACGACCTGGATCGACCTGGACGGCCCCGCCGCCGGCTCCACCGAGGTCACCGGCGCCGTCCTCTTCCAGCACTGGGTCCTCCCCTTCGAGGCCCTCTCCGTCCTCCTCCTCGCGGCCCTGGTCGGGGCGATCGTCCTCTCCCGCAAGTCCAAGGCCGACGCGGCCACCAAGGCCGGAGCGACCACCACGGCCGGAGCGACCACCACGGCCGGAGCCGTCACCCGGACCGGAGCCGCCACACCGGCCGAGGCAGCGACCGAAGCCGGCAAGGCGACCCGGGCCGAGGCAGCGACCGAAGCCGGCAAGGCGACCCGGGCCGAGGCAGCGACCGAAGCCGACCCACCCTCGTCGGACACCGGGCGCTCCCCCCGGCGCGGCACGGAAGGGACCCGCTGATGCACCTCGCCTATCCCGCCGTGCTCTCCGCCCTCCTCTTCTGCACGGGCCTGTACGGCGTCCTCGCCCGCCGCAACGCGATCCTGGTCCTGATGTCGGTCGAGCTGATGCTCAACGCCGTCAACCTGAACCTGGTCGCCTTCGACGTCTGGCTCAGCAGGACCGCCGAGGAGACCCTGCACTCCGGCCAGGCCCTGACCCTGTTCACCATCGCCATCGCCGCCGCCGAGATCGGCATCGGACTGGCGATCGTCCTCGCCGTCCACCGCAACCGCGGCACCGCGGACATCGACAAGCTCCGCGACACCGCCGAACGGCACGGCACCGACGGTCCGGACGGACCCGGCGACGACACTCACACCTCCGGCCCGACCGACGAGGCCCAGAAGGCTGAGGCCACCGCGTGACCACGACCACCCTCGCCGTCCTCGTCCCCCTCCTGCCGTTCCTCGGAGCCGTCGCCGGCCTGCTCCTGGGCCGCACGGCCCCCGGCTTCGCCCGCCCGCTCGCCGTCCTGCCGACCCTCGCCTCCCTGGTGCTCGCCGCGCTGGTCGCCGGGCGCCAGGGCGGTGGCGCCGCCGTCGACTCGGCCACCGAGCTGACCCCGACCGGCTCCGTGCCGATCGAGCTGGCCCTGCACATCGACGGCTTCGCCGCCCTCGTCGCCGTCCTGGTCGGCCTGGTCGCCTCCTGCGTGCAGATCTACTCGACGGGCTACCTGCGCGACGACCCGCGCTACCCCTCCTACGCCGGCCTCGTCTCCCTGTTCACCTCCGCGATGCTGCTGGTCGTCTACTCCGGCGATCTGATGGTGCTGCTGGTCGGCTGGGAGGTCATGGGCATCTGCTCCTACTTCCTGGTGGGCCACTACTGGGAGACCCCGGAAGCCCGCGCCGCCTCCCTCAAGGCCTTCCTGGTCACCAAGCTCGGCGACGTCCCCTTCCTGATCGGCCTGTTCGCCCTGGCCACCGACGCTGGGTCCTTGCGCACCACCCGGATCCTCGCCACCGTCGCGAGCGGCGGACTGGACCACCCGACGGTGATCGCCCTGCTGCTCCTGGCGGGCGTGGCGGGCAAGTCGGCGCAGTTCCCGCTGCACACCTGGCTCCCCGACGCGATGGCGGGCCCGACTCCCGTCTCCGCGCTGATCCACGCCGCGACGATGGTCGCCGCCGGTGTCTACTTCGTCGCCCGTCTCCTCCCGGTCTTCGAGGCCTCGCAGGCCGCGATGGTCGTCATGGCCGTCATGGCCGCCGTCACGATGGCCGGCTCGGCGCTCGCCGCGCTCGCCCAGGACGACATCAAGCGCGTCCTCGCCTACTCGACGATCGGGCAGCTCGGCTACATGACCGGCGCCCTCGCCGTCGGCGACCGCGGTGCCGCCGTCTTCCACCTCCTGTCCCACGGTGCCTTCAAGGCGCTGCTGTTCCTCGCGGCCGGCGTGATCATCCATGCCGCCGGCACCAACTCGCTGGCCACCATGTCCCGCATGGGCAACCTGCGCGACCGCGTCCCCGACGCCTACTGGACGATGACCGTGGCGCTGCTCGCGCTCGCCGCGATCCCGCCGTTCAGCGGCTTCTTCTCCAAGGAGGCCGTCCTAGGCGTCGCCGAGCACGTCGTCACCGGGCACACCGAGCACGCCCCCGCCGCGGCCGGCTGGATCGTCCTCGTCGCCGGTCTGCTCACGGCCGTGCTCACCGCCGCCTACGCCACCCGCCTGTGGCTGCTGGCCTTCCGGGGCCGGGGCGAGGAGGCCCCCGACCACGGCAGGCAGCCGCTGACGATGACCGTCGTGCTGTGGGTGCTGGCCGTGCCGTCCCTGGCCCTCGGCGGCTTCGCGTTCCGCCTGCTGCCCGACTGGTTCGACGGCCGCGACCTGGGCCCGACCCTGACCACCTCCGTGCTCGGCACGGGCGTCGCCCTGGCCGGCGGCATCGTCACCTACGCCGCCTGGCGCCACACCACCGCACGCGCGGCCCGCGTCCCGCTGGGCGCCGTCGCGGCCCACCCCGAGGGCGACGCCGCCCGGGTCGAGGCCGAGGCCATCGCCAGCCACGAGCCGGCCTACGGCGACATCGCCCAGGCACCCGACCCCGCCGACCCGGGGCGGCTCCTGCTCGGCCCCCTGCACCGGCACGCGGCCGCCGGCTTCCACCTGGACACCGTGTACGCGGCCCTCTTCGTCCGCCCGGTCCGGGCCGGAGCGAGCCTCGTCCGGTTCCTCGACCGGGAGGTCGTCGAGACCTACGTGCGCGGTGCGGGTGCGCTGCCCCGCTGGCTGGGCGCCGCCGTGCGGCGCGCCCAGACCGGCAACATCCAGACCTATGTGAGCGCGCTGCTCGCCGGCACCGTCGTCCTCGCGGTCGCCGCCGTCCTCGTCGCCACGGGAGCGTGAGCAGGCGTGATCGATATCAGCGAGTCCGTGATGCAGTTCCTTCTGGCGTTCGTCGTCGTCGGCCCGCTCCTCGGCGCCGTCGCGGCTCTCCTGCCCGCCCCGCCCGGACTGAAGGGGAAGTCACCCGAGCAGGCGGTGCTCCGGCACGGGATGACCGTCACCGGTGCCGTCCTCCTCGCGGTGATCGTCCTCGCGCTCGGCTTCGACCACGACCAGCCCTCGAAGATGCAGGCCAGCACCGACATCAGCTGGATCCCCGCGCTCGACGTGCGCATCCACCTCGGCGTCGACGGCATCTCCCTCCCCCTCCTGGTCCTGACCGCGCTGCTGACCTTCCTCTGCGCGCTCTACTCGTACTTCAAGATGCCGGCGGGTCCGGCCCCGAAGGCCTTCGTCGCCCTGCTGCTCGTCCTCGAGTCCGGCACGCTGGCGACCTTCGCCGTCCTCGACCTGCTGCTGTTCTTCCTCGCCTTCGAGATGGTGCTCATCCCGATGTACTTCCTCATCGCCCGCTGGGGCGGAGAGGGCCGGAGCCAGGCCGCGTGGCGGTTCATCCTCTACACGCTGCTCGGTTCCGTGGTCATGCTGCTCGGCCTGCTCCTGATCGGAATCAAGGCGGGCACGTTCGACATGGTGGCACTCGCCACTGACAACGGCCGGTCGCTGACCGCATCCGTGCAGGTCATCGCCGTTCTGGCGATCGGGATCGGGCTCGCGGTGAAGACGCCGATGTGGCCCCTGCACAGCTGGCTGCCGGACGCCCACACCGCCGCCCCGACCGTCGGCTCGGTCCTGCTGGCCGGTGTCCTGCTGAAGATGGGTACGTACGGATTCGTCCGAATCCTGCTTCCCATCGCCCCCGACGGTTTCCGCACCTTCGCGCCGTACCTCGCCGCCCTGGCCGTCGTCGGCATCATCTACGGCTCCCTGGCCTGCCTGGCCCTCGCCAAGCGGGGCGCGAAGGGCGACCTGAAACGCCTCATCGCCTACTCCTCCGTCGGCCACATGGGATTCGTCCTGCTCGGCATCGCCACCATGACCCCGACCGGTGTGAACGGCGCCCTCTTCGCCAACATCGCCCACGGCCTGATCACCGGCCTGCTCTTCTTCCTGGTCGGCGCCCTGAAGGACCGCACCGGCACCACCGACCTCGACACGCTCGCCGAGGAGACCGGCGCCGCCCTCTACGGCAAGGCCCCGCGCCTCGGCGGCCTGCTCGCCTTCGCGGCGGTCGCCTCCCTCGGCCTGCCGGGCCTGGCCGGCTTCTGGGGCGAGATGCTGGCCCTGTTCGGCGCGTTCCAGCCCGCCGAGGGCCTCAGCCGCCCCGCCTTCCTCACCTTCATGGCGATCGGCGCGTTCGGCACGCTGCTGACGGCCGCGTACCTGCTGACCGTGGTCCGGCGCGTCTGCATGGGCGCCCCGTCCCAGGACGCACCCCGCCTCACCGACGTCCGCTCGTACGAGTTCGCGGCCTGGACCCCGCTCGTCGTCCTCACCGTCGTCGCGGGCCTGTGGCCCAAGGCCCTGCTCGGCCTGAGCGACCCGGCCGTCCAGCAGCTCCTCGCAGGAGGCACCCGATGAGCTCCCCGGCCCAGTCCCTGGCAGCCTCGCTGGTCCAGTCCGTCGACTGGCTCGCCGTCGCACCGCCCACCCTCGCGGCGGTCGTCGGACTCGTCGTGCTGGTCGCCGACCTGTTCGTCCCCCAGCACCGCAAGGCGATCCTCGGCTGGACGTCGGTCGGGGGGCTCGCCGCCGCCACGGCGTTGCTGCTGCCCCTCCTGGACGGCGACCGCAGCACGTTCTGCCTGAACGGCGACGCCACCGTCTGCAGCTACACGGCCGACCGCTTCACCCTCGTCATCCAGTTGCTCGTCCTCGGCGGCGCCCTCCTCGCCGCCCTGCTGTCGGTCACCGCGCTGAAGGACGCCCGCAAGGACCTGCCCGAGGGGGAGTACTGGTTCCTGCTGCTGTCCTCCGCGGCCGGTGCCGCGCTCCTGCCCGCCTCCCGCGACCTCGCGACCCTCATCGTCGCGCTGGAGGTCGCCTCCCTGCCCGCCTTCGCCCTGGTCGGCCTCAAGTACGGCAACCGCAGGTCCTCCGAAGCGGCCCTGAAGTTCTTCCTGTCCTCGGTGACCGCCACCGCGGTCAGCCTCATGGGCGTCAGCTTCCTGTACGCCTCGACGGGCACCCTCCACCTCACCCGGATCGCCGAGCGCATCCAGGACGTCGACGGCCGGCTCGACACGCTCGCCCAGACCGGTGTCGTCCTCACCCTGATCGGTTTCGCCTTCAAGACGGCCGCCGTCCCCTTCCACTTCTGGGTCCCCGACACCTACGTCGGCGCGCCCCTGCCCATCGCCGCCTACCTGTCCGTCATCGGCAAGGCGGTCGGCTTCACCGGCCTGATCCTGGTCACGGTCGTCGCCCTCCCGTCGTACGCCGACGTCTGGGGCCCCGCCCTGGCCGTCCTGGCAGCGCTCACCATGACCGCGGGCAACGTCGGGGCGCTGCGCCAGCAGACCACGCGCGCGTACAGCGCGGTACGCCTGCTCGCCTGGTCCTCCGTGGGCCAGGCCGGCTACCTCCTGGTGCCGATCGCGGCCGCCGCGTACTCCGGGGACGCCGAGAAGTCGATCGGCTCCACCGTCGCCTACGCGCTGATGTACGGCGCCGTGAACCTGGGCGCCTTCGCCGTCGCCGCACTCGTCGGCCGTACCGAGCCGCTCAACCGGGTCGCCGACTACCGCGGCCTGTACGCGACCAGCCCGCTGTCCGCGCTGCTCCTGGCGTTCTTCCTGCTCTGTCTGGCGGGACTTCCCCCGGGCATCATCGGCCTCTTCGCCAAGGTCACCGTCTTCTCCGCGGCCGTCGACGCCGGCCTCGGCTGGCTGGCCGTGGTCATGGCCGTCAACGTCGTCATCGCGCTGTTCTACTACCTGCAGTGGACGGCCCTGTTGTTCCGCGCCCCCGAGGGCGAGCCCGAGAAGCAGCGCGTGCCCGCCCCGCTCACCGCCGCGATCGCCGTCACCGGAGTACTCGGCATCGTCCTGTCCGGCGCCCCGCAGCTGGTCCTGCGCTTCACCGACACCGGCCTCTTCTGAGCCGGGCCGTCGCCCGGATCACGCCTTCACCACGCGCGTGCGGGAACCCGGCCCCGCACGCGTGCGTGGCGGGATTCGCGAACGTCACCCGTACGGCTCACGGCCGGCCCCGCGCGCACAAGGGAACTAGTGCCTCCCGCCTGGCGTTGACCAGTACGGGAGGGTCCACTGGACGTGACACCACGGCACCGGTGGCACCGCGAAGACGCAAGCAAGGGTTCCCCTGCCGCACGACTTGGAGGGCGTACCGTGCACCGCCGGCACAACGGGCTCAGGACAGCAGTCCTCCTGGGGGGACTGTCCGCACTCATCATCGTCATCGGCAGCTTCTTCGGCCGCATGGGGCTCGTCATCGCCGTCCTGGTAGCGCTGGCCACCAACGCGTACGCGTTCTGGAACAGCGACAAGCTGGCCCTGCGCGCGATGCGTGCCCGCCCGGTGAGCGAGTTCGAGGCGCCGCAGCTCTACCGCATGGTCCGGGAGCTGTCCACCCAGGCCCGCCAGCCCATGCCGCGCCTGTACATCTCCCCGACGGAGGCGCCCAACGCCTTCGCCACGGGCCGCAACCCGCGCAACGCCGCCGTGTGCTGCACCGACGGCATCCTGCGCCTGCTGGACGAGCGGGAGCTGCGCGGCGTCATCGGCCACGAGCTGAGCCACGTCTACAACCGCGACATCCTCATCTCGTCGGTCGCCGGCGCCCTCGCCTCCGTCATCATGTTCCTGGTCAACTTCGCCTGGCTCATCCCCGTCGGACGCTCCGACGACGACGACGGCCCGGGCCTGCTCGGCATGCTGCTGATCATGCTGCTGGGCCCGCTCGCCGCCTCCGTCATCCAACTGGCCATCAGCCGCTCCCGGGAGTACCAGGCGGACGCCTCGGGCGCCCAGCTCACCGGCGACCCGCTCGCCCTGGCCAGCGCCCTGCGCAAACTCGAAGTGGGCACCAAGCAGCTCCCGCTGCCGCCCGAGCCCCGCATCGAGACCGCCAGTCACATGATGATCGCGAACCCGTTCCGCCCCGGCCAGGGCCTTTCCAAGATGTTCTCCACACACCCGCCGATGGCGGATCGCATCGCCCGGCTCGAAAAGATGGCAGGTGGGAACCAGTGAGGACCGTACTCAACGTCATATGGCTCGTCCTGAGCGGCTTCTGGCTGTTCCTCGCCTACATGGCGGCGGGCCTGCTCCTGTGCATCACCATCATCGGCATCCCGTTCGGCGTGGCGGCGTTCCGCATCGGCGTCTACGCCCTGTGGCCCTTCGGGTACACGACCGTCGAGCGCCATGACGCGGGCGCACCCTCCTGCGTGGGCAACGTCCTGTGGCTCGTGCTCGCGGGCTGGTGGCTCGCCCTGGGCCACATCGTCACCGGCATCGCGCTGTGCGTCACGATCATCGGCATCCCGCTCGGCGTCGCCAACTTCAAGCTCATCCCGGTCTCGCTGCTGCCGCTGGGCCGCGACATCGTGCGGACACACGAGCCGTTCGCGGTGCGCTGACGCCCGAGCGACGGCCTGCTTTTCCACAGGCGGAGGGTTGTCCACAGGCTCACACGCCCGTCGTCACCGGTCTGCATGATGAACCCATGACCGCGATCGAGCAGTTGCCGAGCCGAGTGACCACAACGATCCCCGACATGCGCCTGCGAGACACGACTTCACGTCCCCCCATCGACGGAAGACGCACCAGGCCACCTGCACCCGAGCCGATCCCCGCAAGACCGCCTGCACCCGAGCCGGGACCAGCAGGATCACCTGCATCCGAGCCGGGACCAGTACGGGCCGGCGCACAGCCGCCCGCCCAACTGGCGGACTCACGCCTCATATAGCCGCCCGGCCCCGCTCACCCGCCGACGCGCCACCGTCGACGCCACCGCCCGCGAAGCACCCCGGCCCGTCGGCGCCGAGCCCGTTGCCGCCTCACGCGTCCCCGGCCCCGGTCGCGGAGCCGCTGCCCCATCGCCGACGTGCCCCGTACGCGACGGCCCCCACCGCCAGCACCCCGGCGCCCACGGCCACGGAAACCCCCGGCAGCGCGAACGCCAGCACCACGCACCCGACCAGCCCGACCACCGGCACCAGCCGCGCCACCGGCGACGAATCGAGCGTCCACGCCGACGCGTTGGCCACGGCGTAGTACGCCAGCACACCGAAGGAGGAGAACCCGATCGCTCCCCGGACGTCCACCGTGGCGGCCAGGACGGCGACCACCGTGCCCACCGCCAACTCCGCCCGGTGCGGCACCCGGAATCGAGGATGCACCGCGGCCAGCCCACCCGGCAGATGCCGGTCCCTGGCCATCGCCAGCGTCGTCCTGGACACCCCCAGGATCAGTGCGAGCAGCGAACCCAGCGCGGCCACGGCGGCCCCGGCCCGCACCGCGGGCGCGAGCCCGGGCACCCCGGCGGCCCGCACCGCGTCCGCCAGCGGCGCCGTCGCGCTCCCCAGCCCACCGGACCCCAGCACCGAAAGGACGGCCACCGCCACACAGACGTACACGACCAGCGCGATCCCCAAGGCCAGCGGAATCGCCCGTGGGATGGTCCGTGCCGGGTCGCGGACCTCCTCACCCAGGGTCGCGATCCGGGCGTACCCCGCGAACGCGAAGAACAGCAGTCCGGCCGCCTGCAGCACGCCGTCAGCCCCGCCCGACGCCCCGATGTCCAGCCGCCCGGCATGGGACTCACCCGACGCCAGACACACGACCACCACGAAGGCGAGGACAGCCAGGACCACCGCCACGATCACCCGCGTGAGCCACGCGGACTTCTGCACACCGCCGTAGTTCACCGCGGTCAGCGCCACCACGGCGGCCACGGCCACCGCGTGCGCCTGCCCCGGCCAGACGTACGCACCCACGGTGAGCGCCATGGCCGCACAGGAGGCCGTCTTCCCGACCACGAAGGACCAGCCCGCGAGGTATCCCCAGAAGTCCCCGAGCCGCTCGCGTCCGTACACGTACGTGCCACCGGAGGCCGGGTACAGGGCGGCGAGGCGAGCCGACGACATGGCGTTGCAGTAGGCGACGACCGCGGCCACGGCGAGCCCGAGGAGCAGCCCCGATCCGGCCGCATGGGCCGCCGGCGCGAGGGCGGCGAAGATCCCCGCACCGACCATCGAACCGAGTCCGACCACCACGGCGTCGCCCACACCGAGGGTGCGGCGCAGTTCTGAACCGGAGGCTGTCACGCGTCGCACCCTACTGATCGACGCAACCGGTGGATGTCCCACCGGCGTCCTCCCCACCAAGACGGCATGAACGCGCGCGCCGAGGACGACGCACGCAGGAAGCCCCCGGTACCACCCGCGACCTCGGCCCGCCCGCAGCGGAAGCGCAGGTCCGGGGCGGCAGGGGCACAGCGTGAAAGGGCAGGTTCACGGCATGACCATCATCAGCTGGATCATCCTGGGGCTGTTGGCCGGAGCCATCGCGAAGTTCCTGCTGCCGGGCCGCGACCCCGGCGGTCTCATCGGCACCACCCTGATCGGCATAGCGGGCGCGTTCACCGGTGGCTGGATATCGGCCCGCTGGATGGACCACCCGATCACCAAGGACTTCTACGACGGCGCGACCTGGGCCGCGGCGATCGGCGGATCGCTGGTACTGCTCATCGCCTACCGTCCTCTGTTCGGCCACTCACGGGACTGACCGGCGCGCGACCACCGAGCCGGACCGGCGGGATGATCCCGGTCGAGCACGACAAGAAGGGTGGGCGCCCGACAGGCGCCCACCCTTGCTCATGTCCACCCGGCCGGACGGACGACGGGCGAGCCGGAAAGCGGAAGACCTACCGGTAGTTCACGAACTGCATCGCGAAGTCGAAGTCCTTGCCCTTCAGCAGGCTGATGACGGCCTGCAGGTCGTCACGGCTCTTGGAGCTGACCCGCAGCTCCTCGCCCTGCACCTGCGCCTTCACGCCCTTGGGGCCTTCGTCACGGATCGTCTTCGCGACCTTCTTCGCGTTCTCCTGGGAGATGCCCTCCTTGATCGACGCGAAGATCTTGTACTCCTTACCGGAGAGCTGGGGCTCGCCCGCGTCCAGGGCCTTCAGCGAGATGCCCCGCTTGATCAGCTTGGACTGGAAGACGTCGAGGATGGCCTTCACCCGGTCCTCGGAGTTCGCCTCCATGAGGATCTTCTCGCCGGACCACGAGATCGAGGCACCCACGCCCTTGAAGTCGTAGCGCTGCGAGATCTCCTTGGCGGCCTGGTTGAGTGCGTTGTCGACCTCCTGCCGCTCGACCTTCGAGACGATGTCGAAACTGGAGTCGGCCATGTCCTGTGGCTCCTTGTATCGGGGTGCGTGTCGTGCGTACGGCGTGTGTGGGGGGAGCGGCAGGACCCGTCCGGGTCCGGGGCCGCATCCGGACAAGCCTAGCCACCCCCCGCGCTCCGAGCGCAGATCAATCGGGTGGCGAAGCACCCCTCCGCATCGGGTATTGTTTACGTCGTTGCCACGGAGCGCCGCGGAAAGCGGCTCGAAGGGCAGCGAACCCCGGCGGTGTGCCCGAGCGGCCAAAGGGAGCAGACTGTAAATCTGCCGGCTCAGCCTTCCCAGGTTCGAATCCTGGCGCCGCCACACTTGAGGATACCCCCTCTGAACTGCAGAAACGCAGATCGGAGGGGGTCTCTTCGTATTCGAACACGTTGATTCGAACGATGGTCGAAAAGCGAGGCTTGTCTCACCTGGTCTCAGGTGCGGCCCGGCCCTGATCAGCGTGTGTCCCCCAGGCGTCCCCCGGGGGAGGCGCCATCTCCGTGCCATTCCCGCAGGCCAGCCTCAATCTGGCGGTTCGCTCGGTCCTGGGCCTGCGCCAGAACCTTCGCGTAGACCCGCAGGAGCACGGCCACCGAGTGCCCGGCCCTGCGCGCCACCTCCATGGGGTCGACACCGGAGAAGAGCCAGAAGGAGACCCCGGCGCACCGCAGGTCGTATGGTCGGCGGGCGAGCGGCGACGCCACCTCGGAGGGGGAGAGGGCGGCGCTCCGGGCTTCGGCCCAAACCTCGCCATATCCCGTGTCCTGAATCACACCGCCGCGGCTGGTGCGGAACAGACGGCCATCCGGGGCTGCGCCGTATCGCTCGATGTGCCACCGAAGCATCGCGACGAAGTTCGGCGGGATCGGCACCACCCGTGAGTCCCGGATCGCTCGGGCCTTGAGGTGGCGCTCTTGGTGGGCCCGGTCGTCGTCCGTCCAGTCGTGGCCGGCATGGACGATGCCGCCGCGAAGTGTGAGGTGGCCCCACCCGCGCTTGGGCAAGTGGCACTGCGACGCCTTCAGACCCACGGCTTCGGCGGGACGCGTGGCTGCGTAGTAGAGGCACCCGAAGAAGGCTTCGAGGTGCGCGCCGCGCTCGCCCTGAGCGCGTACCGCTTCGAGCAGTTGCCGCACTTGGCGTGGGTTGGCGACGCTCGCCGGGTCAACTTCCTCGGTGGACTTCGGGGCCGTCCACTTGACCGTGGTCAGGGGATTCACGGGGACCGTGAAGTACCGTCGTTCGACCGCGAGCCCGAGAACGTCGCTCAGGCAAGCTCGCTTACGGCGGGCAGTACGTCCCGCGGCGGGGGAGCCGTCGAGTAGCGTTGACAGGGCGTCCAGCGCCGTGCGGAGCGTCGCAGGGTCTTCGAGCGCTGAGATGGCCACGGAGTTCTTTTCCACCCAGCGAAGAGCGTCGGCCACTTCGGCGGGAGGCTCTTGGCCCCAACGGATCTTGTTGTATGCCCAGCTGTACAGCGCCCTACGCAGGACTCGGGGCGCCGGCCGACCAGCTGTGGTCTTCACTAGTGCGGGTGTGATGGTGGCGAGGGCGTCGGCGTCGTTACGGCGGGACTTTGCAGGGAGGCGGTCCCACCTGCTATCGACGTACGCCCGGGTGTGCTCGTACCAGGTCACGGAGCCGTGCAGGGCGCGGAGTTCGGAGGCGGGCAGTCCCGTCTCCACGTCGAACTGCTCGCCCTTGCGGAGAGCGGTCATCAGCTCCGACCGGCGGCCGTCCGCCTGCGCTTTGACGGTATAGCTCTTGGAGTGCTTCTGGGGGCCGACAAGCCAGCGGACGCGATAGGGCTTCGGGCGGTCGCGGCGAGTTTCGATGCTGTAGACGCGAACGTCGTACGTGAAGGGCATTGCTCTCCAGGCAGCGGAAGGGCCCGCCCTCGAAGGGCGGGCCCGATGGGCGGTGCGGATCAGGCGGCGTGCTCGGTGCAGCTCTCCCACCACGCGTCCAGGTCGGCGCGACTTATACGGACCTGGCCGTTGGGGAGCTTGCGGAGCTTGGGAGCTTGGCCGCGAGCGCGCATACGGTAGAAGGCGGCGCGGCTCATGCCGATCTCTTCAAGGACTTCGGGGAGCTTGAGCATCTTGGTGCTGGCCATTCGATGGCTCCTCAACGGTCGAGGTCGTGTTGGTCTTCTCGGGACCGCGTCTGTCCGAGGTGCGGATTTCTGCGTCACCGCGTCATCTGCGTCATTCGCACCCGTGACCAGCGGTTTCAGGTGACGTAGGGATTTGGGGGTGTGTCACCGGCGCGGGTGGTCTGCGTCATCGGGTGACGCAGGTGACGCAGGTGACGCGGAGTGACGCACCCGTCGTTTTCCTGCGTCACCGCTGTCGTCGCAGGTCACGGAGTATTTGCGGTCCTTGGATGACACAGGTGACGCAGCGTCCCTTTCTTTCGGACAAGTGAGGGGGTGTCTGTTGTGGTGCTCTGTGGCGCAGCGTGTGGAGAAGGAGCCGCTCCGGCGCGTCATCGCAGGGCGGCTCCGCCGCCGAACAGCAAGAAGAGCACGCCTGGCCGGGGGTGCTCTTCTTGCTGGTGCCCGGCGTCGACCGCAGGTCAGAACGCCGGTTCCTGCTCGTGCGAGGGGGGCGGGGCCGGGGGCCGGGCCATTTCGATGTACCGGGCTGTCTTGGTGCGTCCCCACTCGATGAGGACGCCCCGGGCTGCGAGGGTGGGCTGAAGGCGCTTGAGGCGGTCTGAGAGCACCTTGCCGGTGGTCGGCCAGCCTTTTGGCAGGGGACGGAAGTCCTCGCCGATGTACAGGCCCGTGAGGCAGCGCAGCCATTCGGCAGAAGTCATCCGCACCTCCGCCCCCGCATCGAGGCTGGCGGCGTACTTCAGTACGGTCTGCGCCAGGAGGTCCCCTTCGATCACGTCGTCGTTGAGGTCGTCCAGGCTGGCCCGGTAGGCGCCCAGCGCTCCGAGGCCGGTCGCCGCGTCGAGCTGCGCGCACAGGTGGGCGAAATCGGCCATGCGCAGGTCGGTGGGAATATCGGTCTCGGCTGCGCGGACCTTGACGGTGAGATCAAGGAGGGATCCGAGGACGACGGGCAGGACTTCTTCGAACTCCCCCCACAGTTCGGCCTCGGTACGCCGGACGCGGGGGCGTTCCAGGCGCAGCGGCAGGAGGCGTTCGGCGAGGTCGGGGCGGATGACGCCGACGTCGATGCCGGTCAGGAGCAGGGGGCGGCGGTAGCGGGCGCGGACCACGTCGCCGTCGGTGTACAGGGCGCGTTTGATGGTTTCGGCGCCGGTGACGATGCAGCACATCAGGTCGGACAGGTCCGGGGCGAGGTGGGAGAGGTTGTCCAGGGCGGTGACCCATCCGGCGGCCACGGCCGCAATCAGGTTCTCCTCATCCTTCGGGGCCCGGCGCAGGTCACCGCTCATGCCCTCGATGACCCGCACGAGCATCCGTCCACCGGTGGACTTGCCCGCTCCTTGGGGGCCGGTGAGGAACGGGGCGGGGACGGGCACGGACGGTTCCAGGCAGCCGATGAGCCAGGCAATGGCCAGGCATTCGGTCTCGGCGCCTGCGAAGTTGCACAGCCTGAGCAGCAGGTCGATGCCCTTGCCGTCGGTGTCCTTGACCGGCATGGGGAGCTCGCCGGTGAGCTGGGTGCGTCGCCAGCACACCTCGGCCGGGTCGGGGGTGCGGATGTCCCAGCCGGTGGGGTGGATATGGACGGACTGTCCGTCGTTGCGGCCCAGGTCGAGCCAGGTCGCGCCGTCGAACCCGGGGGCGACGCGGATGTGGACGGGCTGCACGGGCTGGCTCAGTGCGAGTGCTTCGATCAAGTCGAGCGCCTCCTTCAGCGCGGTGCCGTTGAACACGCCCAGGCCGTCGCGGAAGAGGCCGACCATGAGTTCCTGGCGGTGGCTGCCCGCGGTGCCCTGGGAGCGGATCGGGCGGGCCACGGGGTGGCCGTTCTTCTGCGCGTACACGGTCCCGTCGGCGGTGCGGAAGTAGCGGAAGTGGGCTTGGGCGTAGTCGGCGATGACCTCGCGGGCCGGGGTCTTGTCGTCGTCGGACATGGTCACAGTCCCAACCGGGTGCGGGCGTTGGCCCAGGCATCCGTGCAGTGCCGGGGCGACTCGCCCTTGGCCTGCGCGGCGGTGAACAGCCGCGCGACGTGGGCGTCGGTGAGGCAGCCGCACCGTCCATGGACGGACAGCACGGCAAGGAACGTCCGATAGACGGTCGTGTGGACCGCACTGCGGGCCTCGGTTATGCGCTCCTCGGCCATGGCGATGCCACGGTCCAGGTAGGCGGGCGTACGGTGCCGGCACTCTCCGCCCCCGGACCCTGCGGGCACGGTGACGGCAGGCGGCGCCGACCGGAGCGTGGACGGCCTCTTCACGGCCAGGATTCGCACGGCGTCCGGCAGGTTGGCCATGGCGCCGGTGCCGGGACCGAGGTAGCGGGCGTAGGCCATGGTCGACTTGATGTCCACGCCGGGCCGGACCGCGTTGCGGGAGGTCATGGCGCCCCGGTAGATCCAGTGCTCGCCGCGCGTCGTCGGCACCGTCCGGGTGGCGGGCAGGGCGGTACGGGCCCATGCGACGGCGGCCGCGTCGTCCAGGTCCACGACGGTCAGCCCGGCGCCGCCGGGGTGGTAGCCGACGCACACCGCCTGCCGCCAGGCCGCCAGCCACGGGGGCGAGACGATGACGGCCGTCTCGGTGGTGGCGGCGGCCCACGCGTGGCAGACACCAGGGCACCGGCACGGACCGGCGGTCTTCATGTTCGGCCGGCCGCCGCACGCGTTGTCCGCGCACGACGGGCAGTTGCCGAACGGCACCTTGCCCCGCCGCAGGGGCAGCACCGGCACGCCGGACGTCGCGAGGCTCAGTGCGGTGTGCAAGGGGTACGTGGTCGTGGTCATGCGGCGGCCCTCCCTTCCAGGGCGAGGAACTGGGTGGCGATCCATCGGGCGTAGGCGGGCGGGATGGCCTCGCAGACGCCGCGGATGGTGGTGATCCACGGTGTTCCCATGGCCTTGGCGGCGGCGCGCTGCCAGGCCTTGGAGTGGCGGCCGCCGGTGATGGTCATGAACGGTCGTTCGGGGGTGGGCAGGTAGCCGTTGCGGGTACAGAGCGCCGTGTGCGCGGGGTGGACGGGCTCGTCGAGCGGGAACGAGGTCTCGAACAGCCGGTGGCGGTACATCGGCAGGCCGAAGGTGGGCCCGCACAGGCGGATGGGGTCGCGCAGCTCGGAGTGCGCGGCCTCCACGTTCTCGATCACGTAGGGCCGTCCGGCGGCTTGCATGGCCTGGCGGGTGGGGGCGATCAGCTCGGGATAGGTCTTGTGGTTGTAGGCGTTCAGCGGGGTCCAGGCCTGGCAGGGCGGGGAGCCGTGGATGAGTTCGAAGTCGGCTCCGTGGCGGTAGATGAACTCGATCGCGTCGCCCTGGTGGAAGGTGAACGGGTAGTCCGGCTGGGGCTCGATGTCGACGCCGACCACGTCGAACCCGGCCAGGTAGAAGCCCATGGCCATGCCGCCGGAGCAGCAGAAGGCGTCCAGGACCCGCAGTCCGTTGGGCCGCCGCAGTGGCATCGCGTGTGCGCTCATGCCGCCACCGCCTCGGGGCGCAGGCTGGCGAGGGCGTGGGTGCCGAGCCACTGGGTGTAGGCGGGGGGTACGCATTCGCGGATGCCGTCGCGGTTCATCCACGGCACGCCCATCACCTTCCGGGCGTGGTCGACGCCGGAGAAGTTGCCGATGAACTGCCCGTAGTGGCCGGGCGGGATGGGGCGGCCCATCTTGGCCTGCGGCACCAGGTGGGCGGGGTGGGCGGGCCGCGGGAGGCTCCAGCCGCCGGTCTCGAAGAACCGGTGCCGGTATGTCTCCAGCCGGAACATGGTGCCGCACAGCATCACCGGGTCGCGCAGCTTCGGCACCGCGTCGCCGACGTTCTCGATCACCCACGGGCGGCCGGTGACCTCCAGGGCGGCGCGGGTGGGGGCGATCAGGTCGGGGTGGTCGTTCTTCCGGATGCGCTGGCATTTGCTGTCGTGCTGGCAGGGCGGGGAGGCGTGGATGAAGTCGAACTCCGCGCCGTACTCGCGGATGAACGCCACCGCTTCGGCCTGAATGAAGGTGAAGGGGTAGCGGGGCTGCGGGCTGCTGTCGACGCCGGTGACGTCGAAGCCGGCCAGGTGGTAGCCCATGCCGGCGCCACCCTGGCAGCAGAAGGTGTCCAGCAGGCGCGGCCGTAAGGCGCGGGCTCGCCGGATGTCAGTGGGGTGGTTCATCCTGGATGCCTCCTTGCTCATGTGTGTGCGAGGGGATCCGGGGCGGTCGCGGCTTTGGCGAGACGGCGACCGCCCCGGGGTTTGGGAAGAAGTGAATGAGGGGGAGCGTGTGACGACCGCTTGGCTGGTGCTGGCCGCCGGGGACAACCGCAAGCACGGCGGGAACGACGGCTACGACGACGTGCCGTCGGAGCACTACAGCTGGGACAGCTCGGTGCCCCACCACGCCGAATTAGCCGTTGGCGACGTGATCGCGGTCTGGGACAAGGTGTCCCTGCTGGGGATCTCGGTGATCGAGGCGATCGAGACCGGGGACGGCGTGAAGGACATCTACCGCTGCCCGTCCTGCGACAAGTCCGACTTCCAGCCGCGCAAGACGTTGCGGCCGAAGTACGTGTGCCTGAAGTGCCAGGCGGCGTTCGACGTGCCGGTGCCCGGCACGAAGCCGGTGACGACCTACCGCTCCAACCACGCCGTGGCCTGGGTCGACATGCCCGGCCTGCTGAGCGGCGCCGAACTGCGGGCCCTGTGCGACAAGCCCCGCACCCAGCACAGCCTGCGCTCCATGCGCTGGGACAGGCTGCGGGCGGCCATCGCCGCAGCGGGCGGGAACACGAGCATCGACATCGCCGACGAGGCACACCGGGTGATCGCGGGCGGCCACCGCCGGGTCATCGTGCGGGCCCGGGTGGGACAGGCCGCCTTCCGGCGCCAGCTCCTGGAGACCTACGGAGCCGCGTGCGCGCTGACGGGACCGGCGCCCGCCGCCGCGCTGGAGGCCGCCCATCTGTACAGCTACGCGGCCAGCGGAGAGCACCACAGCGACGGCGGCCTGCTGCTGCGGCGCGACATCCACCGCCTCTTCGACCTCGGCATCATCGCCGTCCATCCCGACCGGCTGACCGCTGACGTGACCGAACAGGCCAGGACCTTCCCCGCCTACGCGGACCTGCACAGAGCGCCGCTGACGGTCCCGGTAAGCAACCGGCAGCGGACCTGGCTCCAGGCCCACTGGGACATGCACCGCACGAACGTCACGACCAACGGCATCCCCCAGCAGGCCAGCCACGCTGAGACAGCCACCGCCTAGGAGAACGACCGTGCGAAGCCAAGCCAATGAGCGACGCGTGGGCCAGCAGCGGCGGCCCAGACGCCGCTACTTCCCGCTGTGGGAGGAGTTAGCCGTCCTCACCGCGCACGGTGGCCGGTGCGTGTACTGCCTGGCCCCCTCGGAGGTCAAAGACCACGTCATCCCATACGCCCGGGGCGGCGACGACGACCTGCACAACCTCGCCCCCGCCTGCGAGCCCTGCAACGAATCCAAAGGGAACCGCACGCCCATGGAGTTCGCCGCCCTCCGCCTCAGCCCAGGCCATTGGGGCCCACGAGGGCACCCCGGAAACGGGCAACTCAGGGACGAGTTCGACCGCATGCGGCACACCTACATGGTGTGGGTAGACCGCATCGAGTTCACGCACATCGAGCTGCTCAACCCACGCCGAAGGGCATGGTTCAAGCACGACTTCCGCAGCACCCACTTCAACGCCCCCACGACACCGACGATCAGGGTGAAGGCCGCCATCTGCCGCGCCTTCTACACCCATCGCATCGCGGCGGCTGAAGCGGCGGAATGGCCTACGGACTCGTGGCCCCCATTCCGGATCATTCAACCGCGCCAGTGGCATGCCCCTTCCGATCACCCGAGCGACTGGCGCAGTCTGTAGAACTCCACGGTCCGCAGGAGACCAGAAGACCGAAGGGCGGCCCCGGTTTCAATAGCGTGAGGTTGGGTGCCGCCCTTGGCCCAGCTAGCCGTGGAAGTGGTTCCGCTTGATGACGGCCTTGCGGATGTTGACCGTGGTCCCGCCGCTGTGGCCGCTGGCGCTGAAGACCTGCACGGCGATCCAGCCACCGAAGATCACGGCGGCAAGGATGATGAGCTGCGCGACCAGCGCGGTCAGGGCGGCAATGAACGACGTGAGCAGCAGCAGGCCGCCGCAGACGGCGAGGAATCCCACGCCGCCGAGGGCGACGTTGACGGCCGCGCGGGAGACGGGCGGCTTGGTGGCGACGGGTTCAGGCTTGGCGGGTTCGAGTGCGTAGCCGGTGACGACCCGTCCGTCCGGAAGCACGATGCTCGCCACGGTCGGGACGTGGCCGGGCTGGACGGGGGCGAGCGGCGCCGGTGTCAGGGCGGCGGGGGTGATGGGTGTGGGGTGGTGGAGTTCGACCGGTGCGGGCCGTTCGGGGTAGGTCACGGGTGCTCCCTTCGGGGAGACGGCGGGCCCGCGCCGGGAGGTGGCGCGGGCCCGCGCGGGTGGGTGTCAGAGGGTGTCAGCGGGCGGTGTCAGGAGCGCGTGACACTGCGCCTGCCTAGGGGTTTGGGTGTCAGGCGGCCGTGACGGTGTCAGGCGTCAGGCGGCCGTCAGGGCGGGGACGATCCGCCACCGACCGGTGGTGTTCGTCGGCTCCAGGCGGCCTTCCAGGGCGGCCTCCTTGAGCCGCGCGGAGACCCACGGGCGGGAGAGGTTGTTGCGGTCGCACCAGTCCATGAAGTCCTTCGGGCCGACGACCATCTGCCCGGCCCGCTCGAACTCCTCCAGCGCCTGGGCGAACAGCCGCCGGGCCTCCTCCGGCTTGGGCTTGCGGCCGGTGTCCTGCCCGAACAGCGGGGTGTCGTCGCCCTCTTCGGCGTCGGGGAGTTCGACCTCGGGGTCGATGTGCGCGTCCTCCGGGTCGACGAACTGCCCGTGGTCCATGTCGTCGTCCTCCCCGAGGGACGGAGCCGTGTCGTCGTCGCCCGCGCTGCGACGGGTGTAGAGCCGCCCTGCGACACTGGCGGCGGCCTGGTCGGTGATGGGGTCCGGGGCGGCGCCGTTGCGCTGTACCCAGGAGGCGAGCACCTCCATGAGCGACACGGAGCGGACCGTGAAGGCCCGGGTGCGGCCCGGGGAGGGATAGCGCGCTTCGTCGATGCCGGGGGAGACGATGTAGCAGTAGCCGGGCCTGCGGTTGCCCCACGCGCCCGGGTGGGCGCCGGCGTCGATGACCGCCTCGGGGAGGCTGAACCCTTCGTCGCGGGGGTCGCAGCCGAGCGCGATCACGGACGGGAGGGATGCGCGGGTGCTGGTGGACATCTGGTCGTAGGAGGGCCGCTGGAGCGAGACCACCAGGGAGATGCCGGCGGAGCGGGCCTCTTGGGCGATGCCGGTGAACGCGTCGTCGCCCAGCGCGCGCAGGGTGTTGGCGGCCTCTTCCATCCACGCCACCAGGAACGGCATGCCCTCACAGCCGCACGTGGTGCCGTCCGGGCGGCAGGTGTGCTCGGTGCTGTCCTGCACCTCGGCGCACTCCGGCACCCACTGCCGGTAGCGGTGGGCGCCCAGCCAGCGCGTCCGGGCGGGGATAGCGGCCTTGAGGGCCTCCACCATCACCTCGGTGTCGGACCCGCCCTCGACGGCCCAGTCGATGCCGGGCAGCAGGGGCCGGAAGTCCTGGAAGGACTTCGGGTCGGACAGCCACAGGATCACGTCCCGGCGGGAGAGGATCTCCGTTTGCAGGTTGAGGGCGGTGTCGCCCTTGCCCGATCCGGTCCCGCCCGCGATCAGGACGTGGGTGGAGTTCCGCTTGGCCTCGGGGTCGCCGGGCAGCCACAGCAGGAGCGGGGCGCCGTCGTCGTAGCGGCCGATGACCAGCGGGTCGGCGATCGAACCGCCCAGGTTGGACGGGCCGTCCCACTCGACGACTTCCGCCAGCATGTCTTCTGGGACGATGACCAGTTCCCCGCGCCGCTCGGAGCTCGGGTCGGGCTGGTAGCGCACCGCGTTGCGGGGCAGGTCGAGGGCGGACGCGAGCCGGGCCAGGCTCTTGGTCACGTCGTCGTTGGTCTGCTCCCCGGGTTCCAGGGCGAGCGGCGCGGTGACCCGGTTCGGCTCCACCTTCGCCGTGCCGATCTGCGCCCGGGCGAGGCCGACCTTGGCCAGCAGGCCCTTGTCGGAGTTCTCGCCGGTCGGCTCCACGTTGCGGCGCATGACCATGCGCACGTTCCACGACAGCGCCACCACGGGCCCGCCGATCAGATACAGGTCGTCGACCGGGCCTGCGGTCGGCCCGGCCAGGCACGCGGCCGTCACCCAGGCGGAGCCTGCGGCCACGGTGATGGCGGAGTGCAGGCGGCGCTGCTGGCTGGTCGACTTGCCCATCAGCCAGGTAGCCCCGGTCAGGCCGACCGAGGCGAGGGTCAGGCCGACGCCGGCCGCCGCGCTCTCGCCCCAGCGCCAGTGCCCGAGGACACCGGCCAGGCCGGTGCTGGCGACCCCGAGCCACGGGGGCAGGTGCGGCTTGGCCCGGTGCAGCAGGTACTTGCCGACCCCGGCGGCATCCGAGCCGCCCTGGAGCTGCACCTCGTGCAGCTCGTCAGTGTTGCGCTCAGCCATAGCTCACGCCTCCTTAGTCACTGCTGAGCCCAGTTCATGACCGGCTGCTGCGGCCTGCGGGCACGGTGACGGACACGGTTGATCTCTTCCTCGAACTCCTGCTGGAAGGTCGAGTAGCAGGCGGCGGCGTTCTTCGCCGCGTCGCGCAGATCGTCAGCGGCGCGCTGCATCTTGCGGGCCACCTTCTGGGCGCGGAACCGGGAGCCGAACGGCCGTCCCTCCGGGTCCGGCACCGCCGCGAGAACGCCCTTGAGGATCTCGGCGGCCATCGCCACCTCGATGGAGAGCGTCACCCCGGCCGCGCGCAGGGTGTTGCAGTAGTTGCGGACCTGTGCCGGGGAGGTGAACTCCGGGGAGGGCAGCAGGGCTTCGGCGTGCGGGCGCCCCCCGTGGGCGGGGGCCACGGCTGCCTTGGTGTTGTTCACGGTGACGTTGATCGGCGGGACGAACGAGCCGCCCAGCGCGCCGACGAACCCGCCGGCGGCAGCGCCCGCGCTGGCGAACTTGTTGCCCTTGTCGCCGCTGTTCGTGCGGGCACGGTTACGCCCGCCCTGAGTGTTGCGTGTTGAGGCTGCCATCAGGTTTCTCCCCAGGTCAGTGGGTGCGGCGGACGATGAGCCACGCGGTCTGCGCCGCGATCAGCGTCAGGAGCCAGAGCAGTGCCAGCGGCCCGGCCAGCGGGCCGAACCCGGCGGCCAGCGCGGCCCACGCGGACGCGAACGTGGCGAGCACGGTCAGGGCGATGCGCCACACGAGCGTGGAACTGCGGGCGGGGCGGCGGCGCTGGACGATCCACAGCCACACCGCCGGAGCGGCGGCCAGGGGCGCGAGCAGCAGGCCGGACCACCAGGCGATGACGTGCAACAGGGCGGTCACGGCCAGGGCCAGGACGGCGATGCCGGTCGGGGCCAGGGCGTGACGGACACTCCACAGTCCCCGCCCCACGAAGCCGAGGGCCTCGCGGGTCAGGGAGGGGTGTTCGGGCACGACGACCAGGAACGGCTGCGCTCCCCGGCGTCCGCGCTGGCGGGGGATACGGACGGTGTGGACACCCGCGGCTGTCTTCACGGGGCGGGTACGGGTACGGCTGGACACAGCAGAGACTCCTTGTCGGAGAGGCGGATGGGGTGCTGTGCGGGTCAGAACAGCCCGATCTGGTCGGGCTGGGGCGCCATACGGGCTGCAGCGGCGGCCCGGCGACGAGCCGCGGTGTGGCAGTCCGGGCACCACGCCATGAGCTGCTCCGCCGGCAGTCGGCAGGCCTGCACCACCGGGGTGAGCAGGTCGGCGGGGGCGGCGATGAGGTGGATGGGGCCGCGGTGTTTGCTCGCGGCGTGATCGTGCTCGCGCGGGCAGCGCCCCTTGCCGTTCTTGTGGGCGTTGCCGCACTGGCCGGTGCACTGGCAGCGATAGCCAGCCGCGCGCATCACCGGCCGCCACATCCGCGCGCCGGTCATCGGCTCGCTCATACCGCCGCCCCGTTCAGCTCCCGGGCGCGCGGCTGCGCGGCAACCTGCGCGGCGCGCGCGGCACGGAAGTCCCGCAGCCAGTTGCGTGCGTTTCCGGGATCCACGCCGAACCGCTCCGCCAGCTCCGCGGCCGTGGGCTCTTCGGCCTGCGGGCCGCTCAGCGTGGTGAGGTAGTACGCCCAGCCCTCCTGCTTGGCTGCGGACTTCCACAGCATCTCGCCCCCGTCCACGACCCCGTCGGGGGCCTGCGGACGCAGGCCCGCCAGGTCACCGCACAGCCGCTCATACAGCAGCCGCGCCTCACTGATCCGGCTGTTGAGCTGCTGCAACGCACCCTGACGGGCGTGGTAGGCGGCATCGGCTTCCTGCGCCTTGGCGGTGAGCGTGTCGAGCTGCTGGCGCCGCTGCTCGACCTGCTGCTCGGCCTCATGGATGAGGGCTTGCGCGCGCTGCCGCGCGGTCTGCTCGTCTTGCCGCGCGGCTTCCGCGCGCTGCCGCGCAGCCTCCGCGCGCCCGGTCGCATCCTCGCCCTGCTCCAGCAGCGCGGCATGCTCCCGGCGGACGTCTTCCAGCTCCCGTCGGGCGGCGGCCAGGTCGTCTGCCGCGCGCTGCCGCGCGGCCTCGGCCTCATCCCGCGCGGCTTCCGCGCGCCGCCGCGCGTCCTCCGCCTCCTGGGCGAGCGCGGAGGCTTCCAGCCGCTGAACGGCCGGAGTCACGGCGAGATCCTCGATCAGCGCAAGGACGGCCGTAGGCTCGCGGTAGTCCAGGCCGGCGACCTCATCCGCGCGCGTCAGCGCGGCCAGCCGCCGCACCAGCGCCAGCGCCTGCTCCCGGTCGGTCGCGATGTCCGCCCGGTCCAGCGCCTTTTGAGCCTTGCGGCGCCAGCGGCGCACCTTTCGGGCCTTGCCGGCCTCCAGCGCCAGGCGCAGCCGGTAGACGCGCAGCGCGGCCCGCTGCACCAGCGCCGCCCGCGCAATGGCGGACGATGAGGTGCGGGCGTCCAGGCCGAGCAGGGCGAACAGCTCAGCCCAGGCGTGCTGCCACAGCAGCGCCACCAGCCGGGCCGGGCCCGGACGCGCACTGTCGTCGTCACGGTCGGGGCGGATGTGGTGCAGCTTGCTGCGGAGCTGGAGTTCGATCAGCCACGCCGCGAGGGCCGGTACGGCCGCGAGCACGGGGCGGGCCCACCAGTTCGGGGCGTGCACCGCGTTCATGGCTGCGGAGAACGACACCAGCAGCCAGGCGGTGCGGTGCATCAGCCGCAGCTCCCGCGTCCAGCCGGCCTCGGGTTCGGCGGCGCGGTACATCATCACCAGCAGCGTCATCTCCGCGGCGTCGAATACCGCGATGAACGCCACCGCCAGCGGTATCGGCAGGTTGCACGTGTCGGTGGCGAAGCCCCACAGGCCGTGCACGCTGACCGCCACGCCTCCGAGAGCGACGACGGCCTGCGGGCCGATCCCGGACAGCCACGCCGACTTCCGCAACCGGCCCACAACCCACACAGCCAGGGCGAGTGCGAGCGCCGTCCCGAGCAGCGGCAGCAGCCACGCCCACGGGCCGGTGGGCGGGTCAGGCAGCCAGGTAGTCATCGCTGCCCTCCTTCGCTGTGAAGTCGAGCATCCGCCAGGCCACCTCACGCGCCGGCCGGTCCGTCATCGGCTCCCAGCCGTCGCGGTCGGCTCCGAGCGCGGCCGCGTAGTCCACAGCGGCCTCACGGCCACGGTGGATGTTGTACGGCTCGCCGTAGTGCAGCAGCACCACCAGCGACCGGCCCCCCTGCCGCGCGGCCTTCAGTTCCGCCAGCAGCCGGCGCAGACGGCCGACGATAACGATGCGGATCACGCCGCCTCCCCCGCTCCGATGCGGTTGGCCAGCGCCGCCCGCTGCGCCAGCGCCCGCTTGCTGTCGCGACGCGCACGGCGCGACTCCAGGTCCGTCGGCGCCCGGTCCAGCAGCGCGATGCGGACGTCGAGCGCCTCGACGTCCGCGAGGATCGCGGGCATCTCCGCCTCGATCGCGTCCAGCTCCGCATCCGTCGGCTCCAGCCAGTCGGCGAACGCGGTAACAGCGTCCTGAACAGTAACGATGTGGCTCATTGGGTCGTGT
The DNA here is from genome assembly GCF_036857595.1 of Streptomyces sp. AHA2. Taxonomy (NCBI): domain Bacteria; kingdom Bacillati; phylum Actinomycetota; class Actinomycetes; order Kitasatosporales; family Streptomycetaceae; genus Streptomyces; species Streptomyces sp. AHA2. The sequence continues at coordinate 463,459 of NZ_JAUQWJ010000004.1, read as the reverse complement.
GTCCTCTCACAGGTGAACGGCCCGAACCGCGCCCCCGGTGTTCCCGCACCGGGGGCGCTTGCCGTTGAAGTCGGAACATCCGGCTCCCCTCAGCGCTGCTCGTACGAGACGAGCAGCGGAGGCAACCGGCCGCAGCTCAGAACCGCTGCGGTGGTCTGGTCGTGCAGGTGTCTCCTTCGGGAACACGGGCTCCCGTTACAGGCATATGGAGACGTGACCTTTCGGTCTAAGCCCTCCCGAATGACCAGGGTCGGGTGCGCCCTCGGCCTGCTCTGTCCCAGGCCCCTTGACCTCGAACGGGCTCTGAATCAGCGCGCGTTGAGGTCCGGCACCCCCCGACCGGGCGAACCGGTCGGCGGGCACATCCCTAGGGTTCCCTAGGGTTCCCTGGGGTGTCAAGCGGTAGGCTAGGGAACCTCAGGGAACTCGCGACAAGGAGCGGACAACATGGCAGGCCAGGCCGACAATCGGGCGCCGTACGCGAAGATTGCCGCCCACTACACAGAGCTGATCACCTCTGGTCAGCTACAGCCGGGAACCCTCTTGCCGAGCATCAAGAACCTGTCGGAAGAGTGGAAGGTGAGCACGGCGACAGCGGAGAAAGCCCTGCGCAAGCTGCGCAACGATGGGCTTGTCCGCGGCATCCACGGCATCGGGACCGAAGTGCTGGACCGGCCGGCTCCCATGTCGTCGGGATCCCAGCGGCAGGACCGAGGACGCCGTACCGGCTCTAGCTGGGGGGCAGGCGAACGGTCCGACTCACATCAGGCGGCCGTGGTGCCCGCGCCCGAAGAAGTGGCGCAGGCGCTGGACATTCAGCCAGGCTCCGACGTGGTCCGTCGTAGCCGCGTGTACAGGGACCGGCACGGCATCGTCGCTCACAGCACTTCATGGATTCCCGCTCAGTACGCGAAACTGATCCCTCAGCTTGCCGCGAGCGAGCGGCTGACGGGGGGAACGTCGCTTCAGCTCATCGCCAAGGCGACCGGCCGCCCGATCAGTCACCGTGTCGACACCGCCTCAGCCCGTCTGCTGACGCCGGAGTACGCGCGCCTTTTGGAGCTGGACCCTGACAACCCGCCGACGGACCCGGTGGTCGTGATGACAGCCAAGTTCGTGGACAGCGAGGGCAACATCGTGGAGTACGGCGTGGACCTCGGCGGTCCGGGCCGGACGTGGCGCACAGAATCGGAGGTGTCCCCGTGACGGTCGTGGACGACACGCTCGTGAGCGTGCTTGAAGATCGACTAGATGCCCTGCTTGCGGCCCGTAGGGCTGGCACAATCACGCCCGAAGCTGAAGCGGAGATGGCAGCCATCTCCCGAACCATGTCGAGACCGATGCCCCCACGCCCACCGTTCTGTGTCCTCATGGCCGGACTCCCCGGCTCCGGCAAGACGACTCTCTCCCGCGCCCTCACCGCTCGGGGGTTCATACGGCTGTGCCCGGACGAAGAGATGTTCCGCCGGCACGGCGTCTACGGCGTCGACTTCCCTCGAGGCGTCTTCCCTACCCTGGAGCGGCCCGTCCTCGAAGACGTGGCGGCCGACCTCCGGGAGCAGCTCAAAGTGGGGCACGATGTTGTCGTTGACCACGGCTTTTGGACCCCGGAAGACCGGGCCAGATGGCAGGCTCTCGCTACCGAGGTCGGCGCGATCCCTGTACTCGTCTACCTCGAAGCTAGCCACGACGAGCTATGGGCGAGGATCAGCAAGCGCAACGAGTTCTACACCAACGATCCCAACTCGATCTACTTCTCCGAGAGCGACCTACAGCGGTACCGCACGCGGTTCGTCCCCCCGCAGGCCGATGAACCGCACCTGTTGTACGACGGTGATCCGGCGGCCGTGATCGCAGCGCTGGAAGCCTCTGGTCCCTGACGCTGAAGGGGTCAGACGCACAGGTCAGCTGCCCCGGCCGTTCAGTGCGCTTCCGGGGAGTGCTTGCCCCTGGCGGGCCGACACTGGCACCCGACGACGAACTCTCAGCGATCTGGCGCACGACCGATACGAAGCGTTTCTGCGCCGCTGAACCCGCCTGATGGGTTGTCAGTGCCTGGTGATACACCTGATGATCCGTGTCGTCCACGAGTCGCTGGCGACACTCGGTTCGTCCAGGGGGAGCGTCATGACGGTCTTCGCTCAGCCGGCCAGCCTCAAACGCGCGGCCGTACGCAAGCACTACGAGGACACGATCCTGCGGCCAGTGGTCTTCCAGGACCACGGAGATGTGCTCGAGCCTCAGGTGCTGCAGGCGCTGAAGGCTCAGTTCCCGTCTGGGCGCGCGCAGTTCTGGGGCGTCACGCCTGGTCTGAACAACGCTAACGTGCCTCAGATCCGCAAGATGCAGCCAGGGGATACTGTCTTCTTCGCCGGTAACAAGAGGCTCTACCTCGTCGGTACCGTAGCTCTGACGTGGCACAACCCAGCTCTGGCGCATCGGTTGTGGGGAGTGGATGAGCGCACCGAGCAGACCTGGGAGCACATGTATGCCTTGAGCGGAGTCCGCGGCATCGCCTTCCCGATGGCCGAGATCCGCTCACTGCTGGGCTGGAAGGCAAACCGCAACATCCAGGGGTTCGTCGCCCTCCGCGAAGACGACGGCGCTGTCCTGACCGATCTCGTGGGTTTCGAGCCCAGCGCGACAGCTGCACCCCAGGCTGACCCGGATGAGGAGCAGCCTGCAGGACCGCCTCTAGGGCCCACGGATGCGGTAGCTGAGGTCCAGCGGCGAGCCGAGCAGGGGCGCATAAAGAAGGCTCTCCTCCCCGGCGCCGAGGGGGACTGCGCTTTGTGCGGGCGCACGCTCCCCCGCGCCTTCCTCGTAGCCGCACACATCAAGAAGCGGGCGGCTTGCTCTGAGGAAGAGCGCTGGGACATTCATAACGTCGCTATGCTGGCGTGCCTCCTGGGCTGTGACAGCCTCTTCGAGCACGGGTTCGTCACAGTCGAGGAGGGCGGATCTATCAAGGTCAGCCCTGCTATAGAAGGTGCGCCAGCGGTAGCCAAGTACGTCGCAGAGCACCTGGTGGACCGGTCTGTGGATTGGTGGTCGCCGGAACGCGACAAGTACTACGCCTGGCATCGCTCACACAGCTTCCAGACTGGGGCCCTGACTCCTGACCAGGTAGAGAAATAGCCGTATAGCGCGGCCGCCCTGGGCGAGGACCAGGGCGGCCGGGCAGGGACGCGAGCGGACTGTTCGCTGACCGGATATTGCAGGAAGCAACCGGTCTCAGCTGCCATTGTCCAGGAGGCATCCGCCGCCGTCCGCAGAAGTCTGGAACCCCTGTGCGGGGTGCCAGTGACTGATGCCTACCTTAGTTGACGAGCGCTTCGAATTGTTCTCGGATAAGCGAGAACTCGGACGCTCCTAGCTCGATGCGCTCCTCGACCAAGGCCCGCAAGTCATTGTCGTCGAGTACGACCATCCACCCATGGTCATCGTTGGCAGAATTCCGGCATGACCGGAGCACTTTGTCTTTATCTCCAAACCCTCGGTGCGTGATGATGCCGAACTTTCCGCGAGAGGGTGAAAATCTGCCCACGAGCTGGTCGAACTCCGGGTTTTTCAGTTCCTTCCCGTAGTTCTTGCACTCGACAAACACGAACGGCGCGGGGTAGTGCTGTGAAAGCCAGTAGAAGAATCCATGGCGGGATTCGTTGACGTAAGCGATGTCAATCCTCTTCATGCCGCCGTGAATCTTGAACTCTCGCCGGGGTGAGGTGAGGTGAGGATAGAACAGCGCTGACAGGAGCGCTTCGACGTTCCGGTGATAGGTGTCCGCGTGCGCTTTACCAACGGGTGTGTTCAGAACCTTGTCCAGCAGTGCGTCCCAGTCGAACTCTTCCTCGGCCTCGGTGCCCGGAAGCCAGTCGTGATCCATGGCTGGCTGCGGATTCTGGTCCTTCTGGCGCCTGTAGTTCTCAAGAATCTCTGGGTTTTGTACGGTGATACGGGTGTTCGTTTCTTTGCCGACTCCGTACTTCTGTTTCAGATCCCTCCTGTACACCCTGGGTCCGCTCTTGAGGAGGTGGACCAAACTGCCGCCGACGGCAAGTTCCTCCTGTTCGAGGAAGGGCAGAATGTGGTGGGTGTAGTAATCCTGGGGGTCGAACTGCAGTTTTCGCCGAACGATGGACTTAGGGACCAGGATAAGCGGGGTGTCGTTCACGAGGGGGAGCCGGGTGTAGTAGCTCTCCCACCGCTTCCTCCTGGAATCCCACACCGGCCCTGAAGGTACGCTGTCCACCATCGGGATCTCATAGTACTCGCAGGCCTCGTGGGTGAAATCAATCAGCTGGCCGCGGATGATGTTCACGGCGAGGTCCGAGACCCGGTCCGGTCCGATGCCCGGCACGAAGAGCGCCGCTTCCTCCAGGTCTTGCAGCATCCCCGTTCTGACGGCGGAACTCGCCGATAGGGCTTCATAGATTTCCTCGGCGATTTTCTCGCCTACCCCGCTGCCTCTCGGCCTGCCTTTCGAGTAGCCGAGATGCGTTTCGTTGGGTTCCCGCAGCGTGGATAGCAGGTACTTAGCCCTGGAAGTGTCACCGTTCATCAGGGCATCCAGGATTACCTGAAAGTATCCCTGGATCCGCGAAACGCAATTATGGGCCCATGGCGTTGGCAGTGCGGAGAGCGCGCGAGGATCGATGAAAGCAAGTGTGTCACTGTCGACGTCAACATCAACGAAATCGACTTCGCGCTGCGAACGGCCGACGTTGAAGTATTCGGTAACCCGCATTTTCCCCCTCGAATCCAAGCTGCACGGTTATCGCCCAGCTCAGTAGGTTGTCCCCGGATCGATCAGGCCCGACACCCGCCGGTAACTGCGGGACGCAGTCCGTCCCGCGTTCTTTGTCCTAATTGCGGAGTTCCGCCATCAGGCGGCTTCGCGGGTGGGGCCGTCCCATCAGTCCGCGGACGACCCCACCCCGACTGGCACAGGTGTGTCAGCTTGCTGTCGGCCAGCGTTCCCGGTCGTACGGCAGCATCCAGGCGGTGACATCGCCGGCGATACGCCGCACCTGCAGTTCCGGTGTCGTGGAGCTCAGCGGCAGCACGTAGAGGCAGTCCCACTTCCAGGCCTTGGGGAGGTCGTGGAGGTACTCCCTAATGTGGCTGGCAAGACCGTCATCATCGTGCGGACGGCAGACAGAGCCGATGTAGCAGACCGTCCCGCTGGGGTCCTCGGCGACGTAGACCGCGCAGGACACCTCGGGCAGAAAGTCCGGGGCGACAGGCTGCCTTTCAGGCAACACCTTGAGCAGGCTTGTCCCGCAGAGATCGGCGAGCGCCATGTAAGTGCCCTTCTTCATCAGGCCGTCTCGCTCTCGTCCTCGGTGCCGTCGTCCTCGTTCGTCCCGTCATCAGCAGCCGAGGGGCCGGCGTCGACGGCCGCCTCCCACCAGTCCTCAGCGGTTCCCAGCATGTTCTTGAGCTGGTCCCTGAGCAGACGGGCCTGAGCGCGGCCGCGCTGTTCGATCAGCGCCACGCCGTTCTCGTCCTTAACCCCTCCGAGGTTCCGCATTGCGTCCGCCAGAAGCCTGAGGGCACCCTGCGTGTCCTTGAGCCAGCGCTGGTACTTCGCTTCGAGGGCCGCCTCCTCATCCAGAGGCTCCTGCTCCTCCTTATCCTTCGGGGCCAAATCCTCGCGGAGGAACTTGTTGTTGACGTAGATGTCCGCACCCGCAGCGCTCGCTTCGGGATGCCCCTGAGGATCCACCTGACGCGGCCGGAGACCGGCACGGTCATCCTCGACCGCCTGCCGCAAATGGTGCAGGCCGCGCTTGGTCTCGAGCAGCTCCTGCATGATGTCCGCCGGAGGGCGACGGTCGCTGCCTGCTCCGATGTCGTGCCTCGGGCCGCTGATTGCCTTGTGCTTGACGAGGACGTACGCCGCACGGACCCACAACTCGGTTCCCGCAGGTCCGCCGGCCTCGCCGTTCTCCAGCTCCTTGAGCGCAGCCTCGAACAGGGCTTCCGGCGTGCGTCGCGTCGGCTTCCACGCGTTGGCCTGGCTCAGGTGCGGTGGAAGGGCGCTCTCCAGCGTCTTGCGGAAGGCCGCAAGGTCCGGCTCCGAAGCCTTGCCCCGCTGCTCCCGGGCGATCATCTCGACCCCGAGCGGAAGCTTGGTCCTCAGCGTCACGTTCTTCCGGCGCCGCCCGTTCAGCAGCTCACCCTCGGCGAGAACCAGGGCGATGGGCTTGCGCACCGCGTCATGGATCTTGGGCTCGCGCGTGGTGAAGAGGTGCACGATGCGCGCCGCTCGGTCGTCCAGGAAGGCCGGGATCTTGTTCTGCTCGGCCTCCTCCTGGGTCAGCCGGCCGGCCAGCCAGTCGGCTTCGACGTCGCTCGGGACAACGGCTGCCGCACGTGCCGCGAGGAGGCACTCCTCTGCGAGCGTGGTGTACTTCGCAGGGTCGCTCCAGGGCGTCTTCGGATTGAGGTGGTCCTGGGCGACGCGAGCCTTGATTGCCTGCGCGAGGTCCACCGTGCCGGGGGTGTCCGGCACCACGCCGATGATGAGCTCGAAGTCGGTGACGGCACACCGCACCGCTGACTTCTCCGTCTCATCGATCTTGTTCTTCGGCTTGTCCGCGTAACTGTTGATCTTATCGATGTGGGTCTGCATCGCAGCCGCGCCTCGAGGCAGCTGGAACAGAACCTCGTCGGCATTGACGCCCAGCCAGTAGAGACCGTGGCTCGTACGCGTCGATCCCTCGCGGACGAAGATGTGAGCAGTCGGGTTTTCGCCCTCTGCGTCGTACGACACAGTGGTGGCGACGCCGATCGGTGGGTCCATGATGCCCTGGTCGGCAATGCTCGGATTCGGGAGATTCTGGTTGCGCGTCGTCTCCATGGCCCACGTGAGCTGGGCCACGAGCGCCGCGCGGCTCGCCACGCGTACGGACATCTCGCCTACGCCTGCCTCGGCCGCCGGCGTGAGGGTGGCCGGGGGCGCTCCCGCGCTTCCGGCGAGAGGGAAGTTGATCTGGTCGGCGTTGCGGGGGTTCAGCGGGTCCGGCGCGAGGCGGGCGGTGTACACCTGTCCCGAGACGACCAGTAGATCCGCACCGGGGATGCGGCGGCGCTGGGGGTTTTCGACCTGCGGCAGAACAGCGGCGGGATTGGTCCAGATCGTCGAGATCGCTCCCGCGGCCTGGTCGCTCATGCCGTGCTTCTTCAGCGCGGCGCGCAGATTCTTGTGCAAGACCGAGTCCGGGATGTCAGGCACTCGCCGGATGGGCTTGGGAAGCTCGGTCTTCTCACCGCGGATCGTCGCACCTGAATTGGGGCTGAGAGGCATCTGAGGCCCTCCTCGTGGTCCCCTCCACGGGAACCACTCCCGCGGAGGCATACACGCGGGAGCCGGAGTCGCCGATCCAGCCCTCGCACCCACGCTCTGCGGATCCTGGCCCGCATCACAGGGAGCGGCAGGAGCACATCCAGCCTGCGTAGTCCGGCCTCGGCGCTCAGTCGGTGCTGGCGCTGTACGGGCCTCGCTCTCCCTCCCGTGAAGTCGGCGCTTCTGGGAAGGGACGCAAGCACGCGTGTCCTACAACTCAGACCAGTCTCCGTCGGTCGGGGCCGAGCAGGCAAGCGAATAATCATTAAAAGCGCAAAATGATCATTGCGAGGCAGTTTGGCGCCGAATGGCTGCGTGATCAGCACGAACTGGGAACGGAACCTTCTGCGCGGGGGCCTGCATGCAGTGAAGTTGCAGATCAGCCCTAGCGTGGTGCGAGGTGGCGGGCAGGCTGGGGCGCCTGTGAGGGTGGCGGATGATGCGCGAGCAAGGAAGCGCGCTCCGCAGCGAACGTTGTTGTGGGGTTCGGTGGCGATCTCGGGAATGGCAGCGGCGCACAGGGCTTCCTCCCAAGAATGGTGTGTGGCGCAGACCGGAGCCGCTGAGGGTGAGTTCCCCCAGGTGTCCCCCGGTGGCGGGACGGACGTGGAAACCGCAGGTCAATGGCCGTGGGCGCGGCCCGCTGTAAATCTGCCGGCTTCGCCTTCCCAGGTTCGAATCCTGGCGCCGCCACATGTGAGGTAGCCCCTCTGGACCCAGTCCAGAGGGGCTTCTTTCTTGCTCTGCTTCGGGGCCTCCCCACCCCCTGTGGCCTGCATCACCCGCCCCAGGCCCGATCCGCCAGGCCGCCTCGTCCGGCCCTCGATCGAGTCGCTGGTCTAGGGCTGCACGGGAACCCCCACCGTCTCCGTGGCCGGCGTCCGTGAGAGCGAGTGGCCCGGACCCCGGTCACCGGCGACGGCGAACCCGCGAACGCGGGGAGGCAGGAAAGGCGAGGATCTCTGCTGCTGCCCAAAGTGGGGGTTCGCGTGTACGACTTCGACGTCCCGGCCGTGCTGTTGCGACCGGACGGCCACGTGGCCTGGGTCGGCGAGGAACAACTCGGCCTACGCGCACGGTTTCGACGGTGGTTGGGTCCGGCACACCTCTGAGACGCCCAGACCGACCTCGCTCACCCGCCGACCTCCCGCACCTACTGGCCCCGTCCACCCACCGGCCCCGCCCCCTTCCCTGGGCGATCCCCTCCGGGACCGCCCACGTCTCACCCGCCGTATCCTCAGCGACCGGCCCCGAACTCCCCACCGGCTGGCGCGGAATGAACGAGGCCAACGCGAACGCCAGCAGCGCGGCCCCGGCTCCTACGGCGCGGACGACCTCGAAGCCGTTCTGGGACGACAGGTTGGTCGGCCCGCAGAGGGGGCGTGAGCTGCGCGAGGATCACCCCGGCCACGGCGCTCGCCGTCGACGTGCCGATGGACCGCACTACCTCGGCGAAGCGACGCACTGCCCCGGCGAATCAACCCGCAGACTCGGCCGAGCAACCCACAGCCCCGACGGAGGCACAGGGCAGGAGGGTCGAACCAGCCGCGGACGCGCACCTCCGCGCCAGAGCGCTCCGCTCGACCATCCCCGCCACGCGGCAGACTGGCCCCATGTCCTCCCGCCGCAGGATCTGCCCCGAATGCCGCCGCGAGATCGCCGTCGTCGCCGGGCGGTACGCGCGCCACGACCCGCCCGGAGCGCGCGAGCACGGCGAACTCACCTCGTGCCCCGGCTCCCGCCGCCCGGCCCTGCCCGGCCCGGAGCAACCGTCCCTCGACGGCTACGTGGTACCGGACTTCCCAGGCCAGCTCCCCCTGTTCTGAAGGCCCGGCTCGGGCGGCCTCGCCTTGTCCAGCGGGCGGCCCCGCCGTGTACGCGTCCGCCCGAGCCGGTGACAGCCGGGGCGGCGGGCCTACCGAAACAGCCCCGACCGCCTCAACTGCCCCCTGCTCAGCCGCCCGAGCCACCGAGCCGCCTGAGCCACCGAGCCGCTTGAGCCGCCGAGCCGCTTGAGCCGCCGAGCCGCTTGAGCCACCGAGCCGCCTGAGCCACCGAACCGCTTGAGCCGCCGAGCCGCTTGAGCCACCGAACCGCTTGAGCCGCCCGAGCCGCCCGAGCCGTCAGTTGCCCGCGACCGACTTGACCGCGACCGACACCGGCGCCGACCCGCTGATCAGTTCCAGTGTCAGCCCGGCGGTCGCCGGGGTGTCGACCAGCTCCGCGAGCACCGCGGCCACGTCGTCGCGCGGGACGGGCCCCCGCCCCGTGTGGGCCTCCAGGCGCACCAGTCCCGTGCCGGCGTCGTCCGTGAGCTGGCCGGGACGCAGGATCGTCCAGTCCAGAGCGTCCAGGCCGCGCACGTACGCGTCCGCCTCGCCCTTGGCGCGCAGGTAGACGTCGAAGATCCCGTCGCCCCCGTGGTCCGGGTCGGCGCCCATCGACGACACGACGACGAACCGGCGGACGCCCGCCTTCACCGCGGCGTCCGCGAAGAGGACCGCCGCGCCCTTGTCGACCGTGTCCTTGCGGTTCGCGCCGCTCCCGGGCCCCGCGCCGGCCGCGAAGACCGCGGCGTCGGCGCCCCGCAGCCGCTCGGCGACCTCGTCCACGGACGCCGACTCCAGGTCGAGCACGACCGGTTCGGCACCCGCCTGCCGCAGATCGTCGGCCTGCTCGGCCTTGCGGATGATGCCCGCCACCTCGTCCCCGCGCGCGGCGAGCAACCGCTCCAGCCGCAACGCGATCTGACCATGACCACCAGCGATGACAATGCGCATGCCTTCGACCGTACGCCCGGACAGCTCCGTCCGCCGCACGACTTGACCGCACCCCCACCGTCCCGCCCACCGTCCCGCCCACCTTCCTGCCTGCGGTTCCGCCCTCACGGCACGTCTACGGCACGTCCCCCCGCCCCTGACGGGGCAGACCCAGTTCCACCGAACCCGTCGAACTGCAGTACTCCCGCACCGCACTGGTGCGTGCCACCACGCGCCCCCGGTGCACGACCACACGGCTGTACGCGAGCGAGAGCACCCCGGCCAGCCGGTCCCCGCGCACCGCCAGCAACTCGGCCGGGAAACCGGCCTCCACCCGCACCTCGGGAAGCCCGAGCACCGCCCGCGCCGAGGAACTCACGGCCTCGTAGGCCTCCTCGGGGGACAGGCCGCCGCGCGAGGCCAGCAGGTAGGCCGCCTCCAACGGGTCGCCCCGGCCCACGGGGTTCGAGACGTCCCGCAGGGCACCGCTCCCCGCGGCCACCCGCACTCCGGCCGCACGCAGCAGCCGCACCGGGGCCGCGCCCCGGCAGTCCACACCGCCGCAGCCGCCCTGCGGCAGGCACACCACGCTCACGCCGGCCGCCGCCAGCTGGTCGGCGGTCCGCGAGGCCACCTCGGACGGCAGCCGTCCCAGGTCCCCGCACGGGCTGAGCGTCACGCCGGGACGCAGTCCGCCCGCCATCGCGGCGAGCCGGGCCAGCCGGGCCGGGTCACCGGCGTCCGTGTGCAGGTCGACCGGGCAGCCGTGTTCGGAGGCGACCTCCAGGACCGCCTCCACGTACCCCGTCGGATCGGGGTCGAGGTCCGGCCGGCCGCCCACCACGGAGGCACCCATCTTCATCGCGTCCCGCAGCACCGCGAGCCCGTCCGCCCCGGCCACGCCGGTCAGTACCCGGGGCACGGCCACGGTCGTCAGCTCCGAGAGTCCCCGCAGCGCCCGGCGGGCCCGGAGCACGGCCGCCAGCGAGCCCAGCCCCTGGACGTCCCCCACGCGCACGTGCGCCCGTACGGCCGTCGCCCCGTGCCCGAGCTGGAGCAGCGCGGCCTCGGTGGCCCGGCGCTGGACGTCCTCGGGTTCGTACGAGACCGGGCCCTCGCTGTCGGCCGACAGGGCCGTGTCGGCGTGGGCGTGCGGTTCGGCCGGGGCCGGCAGGAGCAGATAGCCGCTGAGGTCCACCCGCGCCCCGCACGCGCGCGTGCCACCGCCCGTCCGCAGGCTGCCCGCCGTGCCGACCGCCTCGATGCGGCCGCCGACCAGCCGCACGTCCACGGTCCGGCCGTCGGTGAGCCGCGCCCCGCACAGCAGCAGCGACGGGGACCCGGCCGGACCGGGCGAGGAGGACGGGGGAGGGGGCGGCTGCGGCCGGCTGTCGGGCATCGCACTCCAGGGGCTCGGGCTGCGCGCGGGAGGACGCGTGATCACGCAGAGTGAGACGAGCCTAGGGCGGCCTCCCACCCGTGTCGGGGAGGAGCGCAATAGTCGTACCGGTGTGGTCCGCCGGGCCTCCGCCGGTCCGTGGCCCGGACCCGCCGGTGCGTTCCGCCGCCTTCAGCCGGTCACACCTGGGGCTCCCCGTGCGGTCCACCGTCTCGAACCGGGGTGCTCCCGATCCCGGTCCGACGCCTCGGACGCGGGGTGCGCGCAGGGCTCCCGGCGCGGTCGCCCACCTCGGGCCGGGGCGGGTACGGGCCGGCCGGGCGGGCGGTCGGAGCGCAGCGGGCGGAAGCCTCGAAACGGATTTGGGCGAACGGCGGGCGACCGTGTAATGTCTTCATCGCTCGCCCCAATAGCTCAGTCGGCAGAGCGTCTCCATGGTAAGGAGAAGGTCAACGGTTCGATTCCGTTTTGGGGCTCTGGTGTGAGAGGTTCCCGCCGCAAGGCGGGGTCCGATCGCATCACAGCGGTGTAGCTCAGTCGGTAGAGCAAGCGGCTCATAATCGCTGTGTCACCGGTTCAAGTCCGGTCACCGCTACTGACAGTAGCCGATTGCGGGGTCGGTCCTTCAATCGGCTACTCTTTCCTGCGTTAATACCATCAATCCGTTCGTCAAGGAGCACTCACGTGGCTGCCACCGACGTCCGCCCGAAGATCACGCTGGCCTGCGTGGAGTGCAAGGAGCGGAACTACATCACCAAGAAGAACCGGCGTAACAACCCGGACCGTCTTGAGATGAAGAAGCACTGCCCGCGTTGCAATGCGCACACCGCGCACCGCGAAACGCGATAAATCAGGCTCGTACACGAGGCCGTTCCCGAGTGATCGGGGGCGGCCTCGTGTCGTTGGACGACCCGTACCGGTCAGTAGAGCAACCAGGAGGTACCGGGCCATGGCGCTCGACCAGTCCTTCGTGGGGCGGACGTACCCGCCCACCGCGCCCTACGAGGTGGGCCGCGAGAAGATCCGTGAGTTCGCCGAGGCGGTCGGGGACGCCAACCCGGCGTACACGGACGCGGAGGCCGCCAAGGCGCTCGGCCACCCGGACGTGATCGCCCCGCCGACGTTCGTCTTCGCGATCACCTTCAAGGCCGCGGGGGAGGTCGTGCAGGACCCGCAGCTCGGCCTGGACTACGGCCGCGTGGTGCACGGCGACCAGAAGTTCGCCTACCGCCGCCCGGTCCGTGCCGGGGACCGGCTGACGGTCACCTCGACCATCGAGGCGATCAAGTCCCTCGCGGGCAACGACATCCTGGACATCCGCGGCGAGGTCCACGACGAGGCCGGCGAGCACGTCGTGACCGCCTGGACCAAGCTCGTGGCCCGTGCGGCCGAGGAGGCGTGAGCGATCCCATGACGGCGAAGATCTCCTACTCCGACGTCGAGGTCGGCACGGAACTGCCCGCGCAGACCTTCCCCGTGACCCGCGCCACGCTCGTGCAGTACGCGGGGGCCTCCGGCGACTTCAACCCGATCCACTGGAACGAGAAGTTCGCCAAGGAGGTCGGCCTGCCGGACGTCATCGCGCACGGCATGTTCACCATGGCCGAGGCGATCCGCGTGGTCACCGACTGGACCGGCGACCCGGGCGCGGTCGTCGAGTACGGCGTGCGCTTCACCAAGCCGGTCGTGGTGCCGAACGACGATCGCGGCGCCGAGATCGAGGTCAGCGGCAAGGTCGCCGCCAAGCTCGACGACAACACGGTCCGCGTCGACCTGACGGCCACCAGTGCCGGGCAGAAGGTCCTGGGCATGTCCCGGGCGGTCGTACGGCTGGCCTGAGCCGAGAAGAGTGCAGGTGAGGGGCGCTTCCCGGAGTGGGGGCGCCCCTCGGCCGTCTCCCGGGCCACCGACCCCTTGACGTGGTTAGTGATTGAGTACTAACTTCGTTTTCATGGCCAGGATGAGTGCGGAAGAGCGGCGCGAGAGCGTCATCCGGGCGGCGACGACCGAGTTCGCCCGGGGTGGCTACCACGGCACCTCGACCGAGGCGATCGCCCGGCGGGTCGGCGTCTCGCAGCCCTATCTCTTCCGGCTGTTCCCCGGCAAGAAGGCCATCTTCCTCGCGGCTGCGGAGCGGTGCGTCGAGGACACCATCCGGATGTTCGCGGAGGCAGCCGACGGGCTGGAAGGTGAAGAGGCCCGCCGCGCCATGGGTGCCGCGTACGTCGAGACCATCTCCGAGCAGCCCGAGCGGCTGATGATGCAGATGCAGATGTACCTCGCCGTCGCGTCCGCCGAGGAGGAGGGCGACCGCGAGTTCGGCGAAGCCGTACGCGCGGGCTGGATGCGGCTGTGGGACACCATCCACCTGCCGCTGGGCGCCGACGCCCACGAGACGACGGCCTTCATCGCCCAGGGCATGCTCATCAACTGCCTGGTGGCCATGGGTTTCCCGGCCGATCATCGGGTCTGGGCGGGGCTGGGCGCACCGGACTCCGACGGCTGACGCGGCGGAGTCCGGAAGGTGGGCCCTTCTGATTGACCGCAAAAGTTAGTAATCAATAACTAATCGATCAAGGTGTAACCCGTTCTTGGGGGAGCGATGTCACAACAGACCGCACGCCGCGGGGGAGCCGGCTGGGCCCTCGTCATCACCAGCGTCGCCGGATTCATGGCGGCCCTCGACAACCTCGTCGTCACCACCGCCCTGCCCTCCATCCGCGAGGACCTCGGCGGGGGACTGCACGACCTGGAATGGACCGTGAGCGCCTACACGCTCACCTTCGCCGTCCTGCTGATGTTCGGCGCGGCCCTCGGCGACCGCTTCGGCCGCCGGCGGCTCTTCATGGCCGGGCTCACCGTCTTCACCGGCGCCTCCGCCGCCGCCGCGACGGCACCGGGCATCGACTCCCTCATCGCCGCCCGCGCGGTCCAGGGCGCCGGCGCCGCGGTGATGATGCCGCTGACGCTCACCCTGCTGACGGCGGCCGTGCCGGCCGCCAAGCGCGGCATGGCGTACGGCATATGGGGCGCCGTCAACGGGCTGGCCGTCGCCTCCGGTCCGCTGGTCGGCGGCAGCCTCACCGAACACATCTCCTGGCAGTGGATCTTCTGGCTGAACGTCCCGCTCGGCCTCGCCCTGCTGCCCCTGGCCCGTCTCCGCCTCGCCGAGTCCCGCGGCACCGGCGCCCCGCTCGACATCGCCGGCACCCTGCTCGCCAGCGGCGGCCTGTTCGGCATCGTCTACGGCCTGGTGCGCGGTCCCGCCGACGGCTGGACCTCGTCCCTGGTCCTGACCGGCCTGGTCGCGGGCGGTGCGCTGCTCGTCACCTTCGTCCTCTACAGCACGCGGGCCGAGAATCCCATGCTGCCGATGCGGCTGTTCCGCTCCCGGGCGTTCTCCGGCATCAACGCGGCGAGCCTGCTGATGTTCCTCGGCATGTTCGGCTCGATCTTCCTGCTCAGCCAGTACATGCAGGGCGTCCTCGGCTACTCGCCCACCGAGGCCGGCCTGAGGATGCTGCCGTGGACCGGCATGCCGATGCTGGTCGCCCCGGTCGCCGGCATCCTGGCCGACCGCATCGGCGGCCGCCCGGTCGTCGCCACCGGCCTGTTCCTGCAGGCCCTGGGCCTGGGCTACATGTCGGTCGTGGCCACCGCGGACGCCTCCTACACCGCCCAGCTTCCCGCCCTGATCATCAGCGGCATCGGCATGGCCCTCTTCTTCGCCCCCGCCTCGCACCTGGTGATGTCCAGCGTCCTGCCCCAGGAGCAGGGCATCGCCTCCGGCGCCAACAACGCCCTGCGCGAGGTGGGAGGAGCGCTCGGCGTGGCCGTCATGGCCTCGATCTTCGCCGCCCAGGGCGGCTACGAGACCGGCCAGACCTTCGTCGACGGCCTGCGCCCCGCCCTGGTCACCGGCTCCGCGGTGGTCGCCGTGGCCGGTGTCGCGGCCCTGCTCATCCCCACCCGGCGCCGCACCGGGCGCCAGACCGCACCGACCGAACAGGCACCGGTGCTGGAGACGGCCTCGCACTGACCCTCTCAGGACCCGACAAGGAGAAGCAGCCGTGCCGACCCTTCCCTGGACCGTCCCGAACACCCCGCCCGCGGGCGCCGTGGTGCACGTCTTCGCCTCCCGCTTCGAGACCCGCACCCTGTGGGGAGCGCTCAGGTTCCTCGCCGGTACGCCAGGTGTCTGGCGGCAGGTCCGCCGCAGCCCCGGTGCCTACGGGGCGGCCCTGCGGGCGAAGCCCCTGAAGCGGACCTTCTGGACCCTGTCGGCCTGGGAGTCCGAGGACGCCCTGCACGCCTTCGCCCGCGCGGGCACGCACGGCCCGGCCGCCAGGGGCCTGGCCCCGCAGATGAAGGACTCGGCCTTCACCGCCTGGCAGGCGAGCAGCGACGACCTCCCCCTGTCCTGGTCCGAGGCGCTGCGCCGGCTGCCCTGACGACCACCACGCGTGCGTGCGGCCCCGTTCCGCCGGGAACGGGGCCGCACGCACGCGTGCCGGCGCCGTGGGTGCCGTCTCGTAGTCTTGGGCCCGTGCAGGAACTCCACGACGCCCCCCTCGCCCCCCTGACCACCTTCCGGCTGGGCGGTCCCGCGACCCGGCTGGTCACCGCCACGACGGACGACGAAGTGATCGCCGCCGTCCGCGAAGCCGACGGGACGGGCACCCCGCTGCTGCTCGTCGGCGGCGGATCGAACCTGGTCATCGGCGACAAGGGCTTCGACGGCACGGCCCTCGTCGTCGCCACCGAGGGCTTCTCCCTCGACGGCACCCGGCTCGAACTGGCGGCCGGAGAGGTGTGGACCGACGCCGTCGCCCGCACGGTCGAGGCGGGCCTGGCCGGCCTCGAGTGCCTGGCCGGCATCCCCGGCTCGGCCGGCGCGACACCCATCCAGAACGTCGGGGCGTACGGGCAGGAGGTCTCCGCCACGATCACGGAGGTCGTCGCCTACGACCGCCGCACGGGCGAGACGGTGACTCTCTCCAACGAGGAGTGCGCCTTCTCCTACCGCCACAGCCGCTTCAAGTCCGACCCCGAGCGTTACGTCGTCCTGCGCGTCCGCTTCGCCCTGGAGGACGCCGGCGGCCTGTCCGCCCCGCTGAGGTACGCCGAGACCGCCCGGGCCCTCGGTGTGGAGCCCGGCGACCGCGTGCCTCTGGCCTCGGCCCGCGAGACGGTGCTCAAGCTGCGCGCCGGCAAGGGCATGGTCCTCGACCCGGAGGACCACGACACCTGGTCGGCCGGCTCCTTCTTCACCAACCCGATCCTCACGGACGCCGACTTCGAGGCGTTCCGCGCCCGGGTGCGCGACCGGCTCGGCGACGGGGTGGAGCCGCCCGCCTACCCGGCCGGCGAGGGCCGCACCAAGACCTCGGCGGCCTGGCTCATCGACAGGGCCGGCTTCACGAAGGGCTACGGCGCCGGCCCGGCCCGGATCTCCACCAAGCACACGCTGGCCCTGACGAACCGCGGCAGCGCAACGACGGAGGACCTCCTCGCCCTGGCCCGCGAGGTCGTGGCCGGCGTCCGGGAAGCCTTCGGCATCACGCTGGTCAACGAGCCGGTGACGGTCGGGGTCAGCCTCTAGGCGCGCAGCGCGGCCCGGCCCCGACGCACACGCGCCGGGCAGCGCGAGCCGCCGCCCTACGACGCCAGCCAGTCGTCCACGCCCGACAGCAGCTTCGCCTTCACGTCCTCCGGCGCCGCCGACCCCCGTACCGACTGCCGGGCCACCTCCGCCAGCTCCGCGTCCGTGAACCCGTGATGCTGCCGCGCGATCTCGTACTGCGCCGCCAGGCGCGAGCCGAACAGCAGCGGGTCGTCGGCGCCCAGCGCCAACGGCACGCCCGCCTCGAACAGCGTCCGCAGCGGCACGTCCTCCGGCTTCTCGTACACCCCCAGCGCCACGTTCGACGCCGGGCACACCTCGCACGTCACCTGCCGGTCGGCCAGCCGCTTCAGCAGCCGGGGGTCCTCGGCGGCCCGCACCCCGTGCCCGACCCGGTTCGCTCCCAGGTCGTCCAGACAGTCCCGTACCGACGACGGGCCGGCCAGCTCGCCGCCGTGCGGGGCGGACAGCAGCCCGGCCTCCCGCGCGATCGAGAACGCGCGGTCGAAGTCCCGCGCCATGCCCCGCCGCTCGTCGTTGGAGAGCCCGAACCCGACGACGCCGTGGTCGGCGTACCGCACCGCCAGCCGGGCCAGCGTGCGCGCGTCCAGCGGGTGCTTCATCCGGTTCGCGGCGACCAGCACCCGCATCCCCAGCCCGGTCTCCCGCGAGGTCGTCTCCACCGCGTCCAGGATGACCTCCAGCGCCGGGATCAGCCCGCCCAGCCGCGGCGCGTAGGACGTCGGGTCGACCTGGATCTCCAGCCACCCCGACCCGTCCCGCAGGTCCTCCTCCGCGGCCTCGCGCACCAGCCGCTGGATGTCCTCCGGCTCCCGCAGGCACGAGCGCGCCGCGTCGTACAGCCGCTGGAAGCGGAACCAGCCCCGCTCGTCCGTCGCCCGCAGGCTCGGCGGTTCCCCGCTGGTCAGCGCCTCACTCAGCGCGTCGGGCAGCCGCACCCCGTACTTGTCGGCCAGCTCCAGCACGGTCGAGGGACGCATGGACCCGGTGAAGTGCAGGTGCAGGTGGGCTTTCGGCAGCTCAGAGACATCACGTACACGCTCCATCCAAGGATCCTGCCGTACACCTCGGTCGTCCCGGTAGCCGTTTCCCCTTTCGTGCTCTTGCCCGCACAGACGAACGGGGCACCCACCGGAACCGGTGGGTGCCCCGCGAGCCGGGAGCGGCGGGCAGGACGTCAGTCCCGCGCCTCCGCGAGCAGCTTCTGGATGCGGCTGACGCCCTCGACGAGATCCTCGTCACCCAGCGCGTACGACAGCCGCAGGTACCCCGGTGTGCCGAACGCCTCACCCGGTACGACGGCGACCTCCGCCTCCTCCAGGATCAGCGCGGCCAGCTCGACCGTGTCCTTGGGGCGCTTGCCGCGGATCTCCTTGCCCACCAGGGCCTTCACCGAGGGGTAGGCGTAGAACGCGCCCTCCGGCTCGGGGCACAGCACGCCGTCGATCTCGTTCAGCATCCGCACGATGGTCTTGCGGCGGCGGTCGAACGCCTCCCGCATCTTCGCCACGGCCACCAGGTCGCCGGAGACGGCGGCCAGCGCGGCGGCCTGGGCGACGTTGGACACGTTCGACGTGGCGTGCGACTGCAGGTTGGTGGCGGCCTTGACGACGTCCTTCGGACCGATGATCCACCCCACGCGCCAGCCGGTCATCGCGTACGTCTTGGCGACGCCGTTGACCACGATGCACTTGTCGCGCAGCTCGGGCAGGACCGCCGGCAGCGACACGGCCGAGGCGTCGCCGTAGACGAGGTGCTCGTAGATCTCGTCGGTCAGCACCCACAGGCCGTGCTCCACGGCCCAGCGGCCGATGGCCTCGGTCTCGTGCTCGCTGTAGACCGCTCCGGTCGGGTTCGACGGCGAGACGAAGAGCACGACCTTCGTCTTCTCCGTACGGGCCGCCTCCAGCTGCTCGACGGTCACCCGGTAGCCGGTCGTCTCGTCGGCGACCACCTCCACCGGGACACCGCCGGCCAGCCGGATCGACTCCGGGTAGGTCGTCCAGTACGGCGCGGGCACGATGACCTCGTCGCCCGGGTCGAGGATCGCGGCGAAGGCCTCGTAGATGGCCTGCTTGCCACCGTTGGTGACGAGGATCTGCGAGGCGTCGACCTCGTAGCCCGAGTCGCGCAGCGTCTTCGCGGCGATCGCGGCCTTCAGCTCGGGCAGACCACCGGCCGGCGTGTAGCGGTGGAACTTCGGGTTCCTGCAGGCCTCGATCGCGGCCTCGACGATGTAGTCCGGGGTCGGGAAGTCGGGCTCACCGGCGCCGAAGCCGATCACCGGACGCCCGGCGGCCTTGAGGGCCTTGGCCTTGGCGTCCACGGCGAGGGTGGCGGACTCGGAGATCGCGCCGACTCGGGCGGAGACCCGGCGCTCGGTGGGAGGGGTTGCAGCGCTCATGCGCCCCATCGTTTCAGACAGGAAACGCGCGCGGCACGGGGGTTTCACAGACTGAACAACCCGGGGAAACGCCTGAACACCAGTCCGGATCGGCCACGCCGCCAGGGGGATCTTCGGCCGCTGCCCCCGGTCGCCGGGCCCGCTCCCCGGGCGATCTTCCGCCAACGACCCCGGCTGCGCGTCCTTTCTGTTCGACGCCCGGCCGCGGACCACGTACACTCTCACCTCGTTGGCCTCCCGCAGGCCGTGCTCGTCCGGTGCACACCAGGCATCCGGGCGGATGCGGTACGTTGGGGGACACACAAAGGGTCGTAGCTCAATTGGTAGAGCACTGGTCTCCAAAACCAGCGGTTGGGGGTTCAAGTCCCTCCGGCCCTGCTACACACACCTTCGCCAGGATGTGTGCGCATGTACGTACAGCAATGCACCGCCGTGCGGCTCAGACCGGGCGCGGCACGGCCACGACCCGGAATCAGGTGAGGACGAGTGACGGACGCCGTGGGCTCCATCGACATGCCTGATGCCCAGGACGAGGCGCCGGAGTCCAAGAAGACCCGCAAGGGCGGTAAGCGCGGCAAGAAGGGCCCGCTGAAGCGCCTGGCCCTCTTCTACCGCCAGATCGTCGCCGAGCTGCGCAAGGTCGTCTGGCCGTCGCGCAACCAACTGACGACGTACACGACCGTGGTCATCATCTTCGTCGTCATCATGATCGGTCTGGTCACCGTGATCGACTACGGACTCAGCCACGCAGCCAAGTACGTGTTCGGCTGAGCAGCCAGCGAAGAGCGCCGAGGTACCCGGCGCTCCTTTCGCATGTTCCACCCCTATGTATCCAGGAAGAAGCAGCCACCGTGTCTGACCCGAACGTGAACGACGCCATCGAGCCTGTCGAGTCCGTCGAGGACGAGCTCGACACCGTCGAGGGCGCGGACAGCGAGGACACCGAGGCCTCCGCCGAGGTCGAGGCTGCCGACGCCGTCGCGGACGAGGACGCCGCCGAGGCCGAGACCGAGGCCGGCGAAGAGGCCGCGGCCGAGGAAGAGCCCGAGGCCGAGGAAGAGCCCGAGGACGACCGCGACCCGATCGAGAAGCTCCGCGAGGAACTGCGCGTCCTGCCCGGCGAGTGGTACGTCATCCACACCTACGCCGGCTACGAGAACCGCGTGAAGACCAACCTCGAGCAGCGCGCCGTCTCGCTGAACGTCGAGGACTACATCTTCCAGGCCGAGGTGCCGCAGGAAGAGGTCGTCCAGATCAAGAACGGCGACCGCAAGACGATCAAGCAGAACAAGCTCCCGGGCTACGTCCTGGTCCGCATGGACCTGACGAACGAGTCCTGGGGCGTCGTCCGCAACACCCCCGGCGTCACCGGCTTCGTGGGCAACGCCTACGACCCGTACCCGCTGACCCTGGACGAGATCGTCAAGATGCTCGCCCCCGAGGCCGAGGAGAAGGCCGCCCGCGAGGCCGCCGAGGCCGAGGGCAAGCCGGCTCCGCAGCGCAAGGTCGAGGTCCAGGTGCTGGACTTCGAGGTCGGCGACTCGGTCACCGTCACCGACGGCCCGTTCGCCACGTTGCAGGCGACCATCAACGAGATCAACCCCGACTCGAAGAAGGTCAAGGGCCTCGTGGAGATCTTCGGCCGCGAGACGCCGGTCGAGCTCTCCTTCGACCAGATCCAGAAGAACTAGTTTCTTCCGGACACCACCGCTTCCGCGCAGGTCAGGCGAACGCTCCGGCGCTTGCCTGACCTGCGCGGTTTTTGGCCGCGCATCTATACCCGTTATCGTTGTGCGGTATGCCTGCATCCGGGTGGTCCCCGGGGGCGGGCAGGACCCGAATCGAAAGGACCCGGAGAGCTATGCCTCCCAAGAAGAAGAAGGTCACGGGGCTCATCAAGCTCCAGATCCAGGCCGGTGCCGCCAACCCGGCTCCGCCGGTCGGCCCCGCGCTGGGTCAGCACGGCGTCAACATCATGGAGTTCTGCAAGGCCTACAACGCCGCGACCGAGTCGCAGCGTGGCTGGGTCATCCCGGTGGAGATCACGGTCTACGAGGACCGCTCCTTCACCTTCATCACCAAGACCCCGCCGGCCGCGAAGATGATCCTCAAGGCCGCGGGTGTGGAGAAGGGCTCCGGCGAGCCGCACAAGACCAAGGTCGCCAAGATCACCCAGGCGCAGGTCCGCGAGATCGCCGAGACCAAGATGCCCGACCTCAACGCCAACGACCTGGACGCCGCGTCGAAGATCATCGCCGGCACCGCCCGTTCCATGGGCATCACGGTCGAGGGCTGAGAACCCACCTCGTAGACAAGCAGTAGTGGCAGGGCCTGCTCGGCCCGGACCACGACTCCTAAGAACCCACAGGAGCAGTAGTGAGCAAGCGCAGCAAGTCCCTTCGCGCTGCGGACGCCAAGGTCGACCGGGAGAAGCTCTACGCCCCGCTCGAGGCCGTCCGTCTCGCCAAGGAGACCTCCACGACCAAGTTCGACGGCACCGTCGAGGTCGCCTTCCGTCTGGGCGTCGACCCGCGCAAGGCCGACCAGATGGTCCGTGGCACCGTGAACCTCCCGCACGGCACCGGCAAGACCGCCCGGGTCCTGGTCTTCGCGACCGGTGACCGTGCCGAGGCCGCGCGTGCCGCGGGCGCCGACATCGTCGGCGCCGACGAGCTGATCGACGAGGTGTCGAAGGGCCGTCTGGACTTCGACGCCGTCGTCGCCACCCCGGACCTCATGGGCAAGGTCGGCCGCCTCGGCCGCGTGCTCGGTCCGCGTGGTCTGATGCCGAACCCGAAGACCGGCACCGTCACCCCCGACGTCGCCAAGGCCGTCACCGAGATCAAGGGCGGCAAGATCGAGTTCCGCGTCGACAAGCACGCGAACCTGCACTTCATCATCGGCAAGACGTCGTTCGACGACACCAAGCTGGTGGAGAACTACGGCGCGGCGCTGGAGGAGATCCTCCGTCTGAAGCCGTCCGCCGCCAAGGGCCGCTACATCAAGAAGGCCGCCATCAGCACCACGATGGGCCCCGGCATTCCGGTCGACTCCAACCGCACCCGCAACCTCCTCGTCGAGGAGGACCCGGCGGCGGTCTGAGCCCTCAGGCTCACCCAACCGGTCACGGGCCCCGCACCTCTTACAGGTGCGGGGCCCGTTCCCTTTTCCGGTACGTACGCCGGTGGCCTGGGTTAACGTGCGGGAACCGGATGCGAACGGGGGAACGTATGCAGGGCACGACCGGACGCCGTACGGGACTGGGGCTCGCGGCTGCGACCGCGCTGACGGGGCTGGTCGCGTGCACCTCGCCGGCACCTTCCGACGGCCCCGGCGAGGACGGGCCCGCCGCCCGGGGCGGGTCCCTGACGGCCCTGCGCGCGGCCGAACGCGCCACCGAGCGGGCCGGGTCGGCCCGGGTCGAGTCCACCACGACCATGGGCTCGCTGATGTCCATGCGGGCCGACGGGGCCCTGGGCTGGGACGGCGGCATGACCGGCACCCTCACCATCACCTACACGGGCGGCACCGTGGCCGACACCATGCGCCGGCTGGGCAGCGCCTCCATCCAGGCCCGCTACCTGCCCGACGCCTACTACGCGCGCATGAGCGAGAAGTTCGCCGAGAAGACCGGCGGCAAACGCTGGATCCGCTACGCCTACGAGGACCTCGAAGCCCTCACCGGCGGCTCCGGCGCCCACGTCGGCGACCAGATGCGCGGCACGACCCCCAACCAGTCGGTGAAGCTCCTGCTGTCCTCCGGGGACGTCAGGAAGGTGGGCCGGGAGACCGTCCGCGGCCGGGCGGCCACCCACTGGTCGGGCACCGTGACCGCCGCCGCCGTGACCGACGCCGGCCTGCGCCGGCAGCTCACCGAGGCCGGCGTCACCAGCGAGACCCTGGACGTCTGGGTCGACGAGCGGAACCTGCTGGTCAAGAAGGTGGAGAAGGCACGGACGGCCACGGGCGTGATGACCCAGACCGCGCACTACGCCGACTACGGCGTGCCGGTCCGGGCCCAACGGCCCCCGCTGTCCGAGACCGGGGACTTCGAGGACCTGCTGCGCGAGCCCCCTCCCTCGGCCCCCTGAGCCCCGTCCCGATCCGATGGAGCCCGTGTCCCCCCGGGATCGGCGGATGAGGTTCGACATCTCCGGGTCGGACACCGGCAAGGAGCGGGACCGGCTCGGCTCGGCGCCGCAGGCCGAGCGGGACCCGGCCGCCGAGTCCACCTTCCTCGCCGGCGCCGCGCGAGCAGCGGGAGGAGAGCATGCACGTTCCTCGACTGCGACAAGCCGGTGGACGTGCAGGTCCCGCCCGCCGCGGAGGTCGCCGACCTCTCCGAGATGTTCAGGGAACTCGACGAGAGCTGATCCGTCGAACGGGCGATTTGCTTGACAGCGACCCGTTCCCGTACGCTCCTACAGAAGCCAAAGACCGCTGGTCGTTACCGCGCGCTCGCATGAGGGCGCGGTGGCCGAAGGATCCGCTGAACGGCGGACGACCCGCGCAGGTGACACAGGAGAAGCTCCCGGAGTCCATCGCCCCGTGCGTGTGGCCGTCCGGTCGAGCTACGCCCCGTGCGCTTGCGCCGGGGCGTTTCGTTTTCCCCAGTCCTCCTTCGGGTCCGCGCGGTCCGAATCACCCGGAAGGAGGCCGAGGCTCTATGGCGAGGCCCGACAAGGCTGCCGCGGTTGCCGAGCTGACGGACAAGTTCCGCAGCTCCAACGCCGCCGTGCTGACCGAGTACCGCGGTCTCACCGTGGCGCAGCTCAAGACGCTGCGTCGTTCGCTCGGTGAGAACGCCCAGTACGCCGTGGTGAAGAACACGCTGACCAAGATTGCGGCCAACGAGGCCGGGATCACGCTCGAGGACCAGCTCTTCGCTGGTCCGACGGCCGTCGCCTTCGTCACCGGTGACCCGGTGGAGTCGGCGAAGGGTCTTCGTGACTTCGCCAAGGACAACCCGAATCTCATCATCAAGGGCGGTGTCCTTGACGGCAAGGCGCTGTCCGCCGATGAGATCAAGAAGCTTGCGGACCTCGAGTCCCGCGAGGTTCTGCTCTCCAAGCTGGCCGGTGCCATGAAGGGCAAGCAGTCGCAGGCTGCCTCTGTCTTCCAGGCGCTGCCGTCGAAGCTCGTCCGCACCGTGGACGCGCTCCGTGCCAAGCAGGACGAGCAGGGCGGTGCCGAGTAACTCGGCTCGCATCCCGGCCCCCGCTGCCTGAACGCGGAGGCCGTCGCGGGCCAGTAGTACGCCCGCCTCACATGTACATCCGGCACCAGCCGAATTAGTGGAAGGACCGCCATCATGGCGAAGCTGTCTCAGGAAGACCTGCTCGCGCAGTTCGAGGAGATGACCCTCATCGAGCTCTCCGAGTTCGTGAAGGCGTTCGAGGAGAAGTTCGACGTCACCGCCGCTGCGGCCGCCCCGGTCGTCATGGCCGGCGGTGCCGCTGGTGGCGCCGCCGCCGAGGCCGTCGAGGAGAAGGACGAGTTCGACGTCATCCTCACCGGTGCCGGCGACAAGAAGATCCAGGTCATCAAGGTCGTGCGTGAGCTGACCTCCCTGGGTCTGAAGGAGGCCAAGGACCTCGTGGACGGCGCCCCGAAGCCCGTCCTCGAGAAGGTCGCCAAGGACGCCGCCGAGAAGGCCGCCGAGTCCCTCAAGGGCGCCGGCGCCTCCGTCGAGGTCAAGTAAGACCTTCCGGATCCGTCAGGATCCCCTACACGTCCCGCTGGGCGTGTAACGCGTGAGCGCGGAAGAGCGATCATCCATCCGGGTGGTCGCTCTTCCGCGTTCCAGGGGTGCGGCGACGGTTGCCTTGCAGCCTCTGTGGCGGGGGGTAAGGTGATCTTCGTCGTGTCTCCGGGCGGCCCCGGTTGGGGGGCAGGGGGGCCTTGACGAACGGCACGCAGCGCGCAATTCTCAGGACGCGTCGTCACAAGGATCCAATCCGAGGCATGGATCGACGACGAAGAGGGCAGTATCAACGTGCGTTGAGGGCAGCGCCTTGTCGCAGGAGTGGAACAACGAGGGTGAACACGGGTCTGACAACCCGGACTGGACATCAGTGTGCCAAGTGGCTACACTGACCCTTTGCGCTGCCTGTTAGCTGTCCCCTGCCCGTCACCAGGGGTCTGCCCTCGCCCGAGCATCGATGACAAGACATGCCTGACCTGGCCTTTCGGCCCTGTGGGCACAGCTTGTCTCCGTGTACGGGAGAGGGGCCGGTACGCGCGTAGTGAGTCCGAGCCCTCGGAAGGACCCCCTCTTGGCCGCCTCGCGCAACGCCTCGACCGCGAATACGAACAACGCCGCCAGCACTGCCCCGCTGCGCATCTCTTTTGCAAAGATCAAGGAGCCTCTCGAGGTTCCGAACCTGCTCGCGCTGCAGACCGAGAGCTTCGACTGGCTGCTCGGCAACACCGCCTGGCAGAGTCGGGTCGAGGAGGCTCTCGAGAACGGTCAGGACGTCCCCACCAAGTCCGGGCTCGAGGAGATCTTCGAGGAGATCTCCCCGATCGAGGACTTCAGCGGGTCGATGTCGCTGACCTTCCGCGACCACCGCTTCGAGCCGCCGAAGAACTCCATCGACGAGTGCAAGGAGCGCGACTTCACGTACGCGGCCCCGCTCTTCGTCACCGCTGAGTTCACCAACAACGAGACCGGCGAGATCAAGTCCCAGACGGTCTTCATGGGCGACTTCCCGCTCATGACGAACAAGGGCACCTTCGTCATCAACGGCACCGAGCGTGTCGTGGTGTCGCAGCTCGTCCGTTCGCCCGGTGTCTACTTCGACTCCTCCATCGACAAGACGTCCGACAAGGACATCTTCTCCGCCAAGATCATCCCGTCCCGGGGTGCCTGGCTGGAGATGGAGATCGACAAGCGCGACATGGTCGGTGTGCGCATCGACCGCAAGCGCAAGCAGTCCGTCACCGTCCTGCTCAAGGCGCTCGGCTGGACCACCGAGCAGATCCTCGAGGAGTTCGGCGAGTACGAGTCCATGCGCGCCACCCTGGAGAAGGACCACACCCAGGGCCAGGACGACGCGCTGCTCGACATCTACCGCAAGCTGCGTCCGGGCGAGCCCCCCACGCGTGAGGCCGCGCAGACGCTGCTGGAGAACCTCTACTTCAACCCCAAGCGCTACGACCTGGCCAAGGTCGGCCGCTACAAGGTCAACAAGAAGCTGGGTGCGGACGCTCCGCTGGACGCGGGCATCCTGACCGTCGAGGACATCATCTCGACGATCAAGTACCTGGTGAAGCTGCACGCGGGCGAGACCGAGACGGTCGGCGACAGTGGCACCTCGATCGTCGTCGAGACCGACGACATCGACCACTTCGGCAACCGCCGCCTGCGCAGCGTCGGCGAGCTCATCCAGAACCAGGTCCGCACGGGTCTGGCGCGTATGGAGCGTGTCGTCCGCGAGCGGATGACGACCCAGGACGTCGAGGCGATCACGCCGCAGACTCTGATCAACATCCGGCCGGTCGTCGCCTCCATCAAGGAGTTCTTCGGCACCAGCCAGCTGTCGCAGTTCATGGACCAGAACAACCCGCTGTCGGGTCTGACGCACAAGCGGCGTCTTTCCGCGCTCGGCCCGGGTGGTCTGTCCCGTGAGCGGGCCGGCTTCGAGGTCCGTGACGTGCACCCCTCGCACTACGGCCGCATGTGCCCGATCGAGACGCCCGAAGGCCCGAACATCGGTCTGATCGGCTCGCTCGCCTCCTACGGCCGGGTCAACGCGTTCGGTTTCGTCGAGACCCCGTACCGCAAGGTCATCGACGGCCAGGTCACCGACGAGGTCGACTACCTGACCGCCGACGAGGAGGACCGCTTCGTCATCGCGCAGGCCAACGCCACGCTCGGCGACGACATGCGGTTCGCCGAGGCCCGCGTGCTGGTCCGCCGCAAGGGCGGCGAGGTCGACTACGTCGGCCCCGAGGACGTGGACTACATGGACGTCTCGCCGCGCCAGATGGTGTCGGTCGCGACCGCCATGATCCCCTTCCTCGAGCACGACGACGCCAACCGTGCCCTCATGGGCGCGAACATGATGCGTCAGGCCGTGCCGCTGATTAAGTCCGAGTCCCCGCTCGTCGGCACCGGCATGGAGTACCGCTCCGCGGTCGACGCCGGCGACGTGGTCAAGGCCGAGAAGCCCGGTGTGGTCCAGGAGGTCTCCGCGGACTACATCACCACGGCCAACGACGACGGCACGTACATCACGTACCGCCTGGCCAAGTTCGCCCGCTCCAACCAGGGCACCTCGGTCAACCAGAAGGTCATCGTCAACGAGGGCGAC
This sequence comes from Streptomyces sp. AHA2, assembly GCF_036857595.1. Classification (NCBI taxonomy): domain Bacteria; kingdom Bacillati; phylum Actinomycetota; class Actinomycetes; order Kitasatosporales; family Streptomycetaceae; genus Streptomyces; species Streptomyces sp. AHA2. Next base: position 435,587 of record NZ_JAUQWJ010000004.1, on the reverse strand, counting down.
CGGATCATCGAGGGCCAGGTCCTGGCCGACGGTCCGGCCACCCAGAACGGCGAGATGGCGCTGGGCAAGAACCTGCTCGTGGCGTTCATGCCGTGGGAGGGTCACAACTACGAGGACGCGATCATCCTGTCGCAGCGCCTCGTGCAGGACGACGTCCTGTCCTCGATCCACATCGAGGAGCACGAGGTCGACGCCCGTGACACCAAGCTCGGCCCCGAGGAGATCACCCGGGACATCCCGAACGTCTCCGAGGAGGTCCTCGCCGACCTCGACGAGCGCGGCATCATCCGCATCGGTGCCGAGGTCATCGCCGGCGACATCCTCGTCGGCAAGGTGACCCCGAAGGGCGAGACCGAGCTGACCCCCGAGGAGCGCCTGCTGCGCGCGATCTTCGGTGAGAAGGCCCGTGAGGTCCGTGACACCTCGCTGAAGGTGCCGCACGGCGAGACCGGCAAGGTCATCGGCGTCCGCGTCTTCGACCGCGAGGAGGGCGACGAGCTTCCCCCCGGTGTGAACCAGCTGGTGCGCGTCTACGTCGCGCAGAAGCGCAAGATCACCGACGGTGACAAGCTCGCCGGCCGCCACGGCAACAAGGGCGTCATCTCGAAGATCCTGCCGATCGAGGACATGCCGTTCCTGGAGGACGGCACCCCGGTCGACATCATCCTCAACCCGCTGGGTGTGCCGTCCCGAATGAACCCGGGACAGGTCCTGGAGATCCACCTCGGCTGGCTCGCCAGCCGCGGCTGGGACGTCTCCGGCCTCGCGGAGGAGTGGGCCCAGCGCCTCCAGGCGATCGGCGCCGACAAGGTCGAGCCCGGCACCAACGTCGCGACCCCGGTCTTCGACGGCGCCCGTGAGGACGAGCTGGCCGGCCTGCTGAACCACACCATCCCGAACCGGGACGGCGAGCGCATGGTGCTCCCGACCGGCAAGGCGCGCCTGTTCGACGGCCGCTCCGGCGAGCCGTTCCCGGACCCGATCTCGGTCGGGTACATGTACATCCTCAAGCTGCACCACCTGGTCGACGACAAGCTGCACGCCCGCTCGACCGGTCCGTACTCGATGATCACCCAGCAGCCGCTGGGTGGTAAGGCCCAGTTCGGTGGCCAGCGGTTCGGCGAGATGGAGGTGTGGGCCCTCGAGGCCTACGGCGCCGCGTACGCCCTCCAGGAGCTGCTGACCATCAAGTCCGACGACGTCACCGGCCGCGTGAAGGTCTACGAGGCCATCGTCAAGGGCGAGAACATCCCCGAGCCCGGCATCCCCGAGTCCTTCAAGGTGCTCATCAAGGAGATGCAGTCCCTGTGCCTCAACGTGGAGGTGCTGTCCTCGGACGGCATGTCCATCGAGATGCGCGACACCGACGAGGACGTCTTCCGCGCTGCGGAGGAGCTCGGCATCGACCTGTCCCGGCGCGAGCCGAGCAGCGTCGAAGAGGTCTGACGGGAGTCCGGACGGGCTCCGCGTGAGCCCGTCCGGCCCCAGGACCCCCGTATCAGACCAAAGACTTACAACCCTGAGAGGGATTGACGCATAGTGCTCGACGTCAACTTCTTCGACGAGCTCCGGATCGGTCTGGCCACCGCTGACGACATCCGTCAGTGGAGCCACGGCGAGGTCAAGAAGCCCGAGACCATCAACTACCGCACCCTCAAGCCCGAGAAGGACGGACTCTTCTGCGAGAAGATCTTCGGTCCGACCCGGGACTGGGAGTGCTACTGCGGCAAGTACAAGCGCGTCCGCTTCAAGGGCATCATCTGTGAGCGGTGCGGTGTCGAGGTGACCCGCGCCAAGGTGCGCCGTGAGCGGATGGGCCACATCGAGCTCGCCGCCCCCGTCACGCACATCTGGTACTTCAAGGGCGTTCCGTCGCGGCTGGGCTACCTGCTCGACCTCGCCCCGAAGGACCTGGAGAAGGTCATCTACTTCGCGGCGTACATGATCACGTACGTCGACGAGGAGCGCCGCACGCGCGACCTGCCCTCGCTGGAGGCCCACGTCTCCGTCGAGCGCCAGCAGATCGAGCAGCGCCGCGACGCCGACCTGGAGGCCCGCGCCAAGAAGCTCGAGACCGACCTGGCCGAGCTGGAGGCCGAGGGCGCCAAGGCCGACGTGCGCCGCAAGGTGCGCGAGGGTGCCGAGCGCGAGATGAAGCAGCTGCGCGACCGCGCGCAGCGCGAGATCGACCGCCTCGACGAGGTGTGGAACCGGTTCAAGAACCTCAAGGTCCAGGACCTGGAGGGCGACGAGCTGCTCTACCGCGAGCTGCGTGACCGCTTCGGCACGTACTTCGACGGCTCGATGGGTGCCGCGGCGCTGCAGAAGCGCCTGGAGTCCTTCGACCTCGACGAGGAGGCCGAGAAGCTCCGCGAGATCATCCGTACCGGCAAGGGCCAGAAGAAGACCCGTGCGCTCAAGCGCCTGAAGGTCGTCTCCGCGTTCCTGCAGACCAGCAACAGCCCCAAGGGCATGGTGCTGGACTGCGTGCCGGTCATCCCGCCGGACCTGCGTCCGATGGTGCAGCTGGACGGTGGCCGCTTCGCGACCTCCGACCTGAACGACCTGTACCGCCGTGTGATCAACCGCAACAACCGCCTGAAGCGGCTTCTCGACCTCGGCGCGCCCGAGATCATCGTGAACAACGAGAAGCGCATGCTCCAGGAGGCCGTGGACGCGCTGTTCGACAACGGCCGTCGCGGCCGCCCGGTCACGGGCCCCGGCAACCGTCCGCTGAAGTCCCTCAGCGACATGCTGAAGGGCAAGCAGGGCCGCTTCCGTCAGAACCTGCTCGGCAAGCGTGTGGACTACTCCGCGCGTTCCGTGATCGTCGTCGGTCCGCAGCTGAAGCTGCACCAGTGCGGTCTGCCGAAGGCGATGGCGCTGGAGCTCTTCAAGCCGTTCGTGATGAAGCGCCTGGTCGACCTGAACCACGCGCAGAACATCAAGAGCGCCAAGCGCATGGTCGAGCGCGGCCGCACGGTCGTGTACGACGTGCTGGAAGAGGTCATCGCGGAGCACCCGGTTCTGCTGAACCGTGCGCCCACGCTGCACCGCCTCGGCATCCAGGCCTTCGAGCCGCAGCTGGTCGAGGGCAAGGCCATCCAGATCCACCCGCTCGTCTGCACCGCGTTCAACGCGGACTTCGACGGTGACCAGATGGCCGTGCACCTGCCGCTGTCCGCGGAGGCGCAGGCCGAGGCCCGCATCCTGATGCTGTCCTCGAACAACATCCTCAAGCCGGCCGACGGCCGCCCGGTGACGATGCCGACCCAGGACATGGTCCTCGGTCTGTTCTTCCTCACCACCGACGGCGAGATGCGCGACCTCAAGGGCGAGGGCCGTTCCTTCGCCTCGGTCGCGGAGGCGATCATGGCCTTCGACGCGGGCGAGCTGTCGCTCCAGTCGAGGATCGACGTCCGCTTCCCGGTCGGCACCATCCCGCCGCGCGGCTGGACCCCGCCGGCGCGCGAGGAGGGTGAGCCCGAGTGGCAGCAGGGTGACAGCTTCCGGCTGAACACCACGCTGGGCCGCGCGCTCTTCAACGAGCTGCTGCCCGAGGACTACCCGTTCGTCGACTACGAGGTCGGCAAGAAGCAGCTCTCCGAGATCGTCAACGACCTCGCCGAGCGCTACCCGAAGGTCATCGTGGCGGCGACGCTCGACAACCTGAAGGCGGCCGGCTTCTACTGGGCCACCCGCTCCGGCGTCACCGTCGCGATCTCCGACGTCGTCGTCCCCGAGGCGAAGAAGGAGATCGTCCGCGGCTACGAGGCGCAGGACGAGAAGGTCCAGAAGCAGTACGAGCGCGGTCTGATCACCAAGGACGAGCGCACGCAGGAGCTCATCGCGATCTGGACCAAGGCGACCAACGAGGTCGCCGAGGCGATGAACGACAACTTCCCGAAGACCAACCCGATCTTCATGATGGTGAACTCGGGTGCACGAGGCAACATGATGCAGATGCGTCAGATCGCCGGTATGCGTGGTCTGGTGTCGAACGCGAAGAACGAGACGATCCCGCGTCCGATCAAGGCGTCGTTCCGTGAGGGCCTGTCCGTGCTGGAGTACTTCATCTCCACGCACGGTGCCCGTAAGGGTCTGGCGGACACCGCTCTGCGTACCGCCGACTCGGGTTACCTCACGCGTCGTCTGGTCGACGTCTCCCAGGACGTCATCATCCGCGAGGAGGACTGCGGCACCGAGCGCGGTCTGCGTCTGAAGATCGCCGACCGGAACGCCGAGGGCACCCTGCTCAAGGCGGAGGACGTCGAGACGTCCGTGTACGCGCGCTGCCTCGCCGAGGACATCGTGGTCGACGGTCAGGTCCTGGCCCCGGCCGGCACCGACCTGGGCGACGTCCTCATCGAGGAGCTCGTCTCCCGCGGCGTCGAGGAGGTCAAGACCCGCTCGGTCCTGACCTGCGAGTCCGCCGTCGGCACCTGCGCGATGTGCTACGGCCGTTCGCTGGCCACCGGCAAGCTGGTCGACATCGGTGAGGCGGTCGGCATCATCGCCGCCCAGTCCATCGGTGAGCCCGGCACCCAGCTGACGATGCGTACCTTCCACACCGGTGGTGTGGCCGGTGACGACATCACCCAGGGTCTGCCGCGTGTCGTCGAGCTCTTCGAGGCCCGTACCCCGAAGGGTGTCGCCCCGATCTCCGAGGCCTCCGGCCGCGTGCGGATCGAGGAGACCGAGAAGACCAAGAAGATCGTCATCACGCCGGACGACGGCAGCGACGAGACGGCCTACCCGATCTCGAAGCGCGCCCGACTCCTGGTCAGCGAGGGCGAGCACGTCGAGGTGGGCCAGAAGCTCACCGTGGGTGCCACCAACCCGCACGACGTGCTGCGCATCCTGGGCCAGCGTGCCGTCCAGGTCCACCTGGTCGGCGAGGTCCAGAAGGTCTACAACTCGCAGGGTGTGTCGATCCACGACAAGCACATCGAGATCATCATCCGGCAGATGCTCCGCCGCGTGACGATCATCGAGTCCGGCGACGCCGAGCTGCTGCCCGGCGAGCTGGTCGAGCGCTCGAAGTTCGAGCACGAGAACCGTCGTGTGGTCCAGGAGGGCGGTCACCCGGCCTCCGGTCGTCCGCAGCTGATGGGTATCACCAAGGCCTCGCTGGCGACGGAATCCTGGCTGTCGGCCGCCTCCTTCCAGGAGACGACCCGAGTCCTGACGGACGCGGCGATCAACGCCAAGTCCGACAGCCTCATCGGCCTCAAGGAGAACGTCATCATCGGTAAGCTCATCCCGGCCGGTACGGGTCTGTCCCGCTACCGCAACATCCGGGTGGAGCCGACCGAGGAGGCCAAGGCCGCGATGTACTCGGCCGTCGGCTACGACGACATCGACTACTCGCCGTTCGGCACGGGCTCCGGCCAGGCCGTTCCGCTGGAGGACTACGACTACGGTCCGTACAACCAGTAAGCGAGCCGCTTGAGCGGGAGGGCGGCCATCCTTCGGGGTGGCCGCCCTTCGGCGTGTCAGCGCCGGTTCTCCACGTGGGCCTGCAAGTGATGGAGGCGGGTGTGAACATCGGGGTGGGAGTCGAGCAGGCGGGTGACCAGCCCTTCATCCGGGGAAGCGGCGCCGAGCACTGTGACCGTCACCCGCCGGGACTCCTCCCGGTCGCACTCCTGACGGAGCACCGTCATCAGCTGGAACGCGAAACCGAGGCCCGCTGCGTGCTCGTCGGCCCGGAGCTCGGACCGTCGGGAGATCGCTGCCATCAGGTACGGCGTGGCCAGGGGCAGGAGAATCATGCCGTAGGTAGCGGTCGCCAGAGCAACCAGGGCTGCGCCGCACACACCGATCACCACGGCCGCGGCACCGGCCGGGAGCCGGCTCAGCAGAGCGATCAGCCGGAGCAGCGCGCGCAAGGCGAGCCGGGCCGGCAGCGCGTACCAAAGGGACAGCAGGGTGGCCCATGCGTGCCCGCGCGTGTGGTGCCCCAGTTCGTGGGCGAGGACGCCGCCCAGCTGTGCCGGCGTCAGCGTTCGCAGCGAGTGGCTGGTCACGCCGACGATATGACCGGCCGCTGCCATGGCGTTGATCTCGTCGCTCTCCTCTATCCACAGCTGGTAGCTGTTCGCATCCACTCCTGCTCGGGCGGTGACCTCGCGCCAGACCGGCCGCAGCCGCTCATGCTCCTCAGGCGTGGGGTAGCGCAGTCCGAACAGCCACAGGGCCAGGAGTCGCTCGCACGGTCGCTGGAAGAACAGGGCGCCGCTGACGACCCAGCTGCCGAGGAGAATCCACCACGGCAGCCCGGTGAGCCGGTCGAAGGTGTACGACACGACGAATATCACGGCGAGACTGGCGGCCCCATGCGGAAGATGAAGAGCCAGTGAGCCGATAGTGGTGATGTCCGCGCCGCGCGAGTGGGCGGCGATGTGGACACGGCCGGTGCGGCGGGGCAGGGCGGTGTCTGGGTCCGGCGAGGAAGAGTCCGGCCGCGGTGTCCCGGACTCATACGGCATGGGCATGAGGGTCCTTCCCGTGCAGTACGGGGCGGTGAGGTCAGGTGAAGAGCATCGATCCGGGCAGCAGGGCCGCCGCAAAGCCGAACGAAATCAGTCCGGTCCGGATCCAGAAGTGCTTGCGGGCGGCGATTCCGCTGGTCTCGGCGAGGGCGAGGAGGAGGCCGCGAAGTGGCTGGCAGCCGGTGTCCGCAAGGGCTGCGGGGAGCAAGCCTCTCCGCGCGGCCTGGTGTACGTCGCCGAAGTAGGTGAGCGGACGGCCAGGCGCCCAACTGCTCGTCCCGTACCGGGGCAGCACGGCCAGCAGGAGCGCGAACAGGGCGACGATCAGGGATGTTGCCCCGGCCCACCACAGCAGGGCGGCGACCATGGGGAGGCGGACGGGACTCCAGCCGCGGTTGGTGAGCAGCGCTGCCAGCATGCCCCCCGAGATGCCGAGCGCGCCCACCAGAACGGTCGCCTTGGCGTCGGCGCGGGCTATCTCGCTGCGAAGGTCTGCCAGCAACTGGCTGCCCGCCCGCATCTCGGGGTCCTCAGACGCGGTCATGAGCCAGGCTCGGGGTCGCCCCCGGGCGGGGCGGACGGGTCCGTGGTCCGCAGAATGGTCTTCATCCGCTCGGCGATGAGTTCATGGGGCTTTGCGAGGTGGTAGTCCTCCAAGCCCTTGCTCTCCAAGGCCTGGTTGATCAGGCTCACCTGGGTGTCCAGCAGCCGGTTCTGACCCGATTGGAGGTGCTCCAGGACGAGCTGGGTCTCGTCCGGGTGTGCCGCCAAGTGCAGGGCGAGGGCTGCGGTGCCGCCCCTGGCCAGGGTGCGTTCGTAGAAGCTGATGCATTCGGCCGTGCGCTCGGCCTCGAACCTCTCCCGGAGAAGAGCCGCCGTGTGCTCCGGTTTCGCGGCCTCCGCCTCGTGTCGGGCAGTACGCAGGCGGGCCTGATGGGAGCGCTCGGTGGCGTCCCGGCGCAATCGTACCGAGCAGGTGACGCGCAGGCCCTGGGTCCGTCCGAGCCACGTTGACTCTTGCACGGCTCGCTGCACGGCCCGCTCCGCTTCGGCGCTCGCGTCGATGGGGTGAATACGGCCGGCCTCTCGCATTACGGGCAGGAGTTCGCGCGTGAGCAGGCCGGGCACGTCACGCTCCTGACTGCGGACGAACACCGCCGGATGCGCCACTCGCCAGCCGACGTCGGCCGTGACCTCGAACTCGAAGCTGTCAACCTGGCTGGGCAACGGCACGTTCAGCTGGAAGGCATGCGGGTCGGTGCTCACCTCGTACACCGCGACGAAGCGCCGCACGGACGTGGGACGGTCGGGCGGCAGGAAGGTCTCGTACGCACCCCTCCGCGTCACGCAGACGAGGGCGTGGTCGATGCGCCCTGTGAACCGCCGCCCACCGATGTGGAAGCGTGGCAGCTGCCAGACCGTGCGGACCGGGTCGGAGTCGGTGTGCGGGGCGGTGGGATGGAGTGGCTGCTGCTGGAACCAGTCCAATTCCTCCCGTTGCTCGTGTTCCGTGTGTTCCATGGTTCGGCCTCCGGAAGCGGGTCAGTCGAGGGAGAGGTGTTTGCTCAGCCGTACGGCGGCCGGCGAATGAGACCTCCTGGACTCGGTGTCGAGCAGGTGGCTGACGCGCCGGCGGTTGGTGGGTGTGGTGATGAGGGCGCCGAGCAGTGAGGCGAGGGCCGACTCTGTTTCGGGGTCGTTGTCGGCTCCGCGCACCCAGCTGCGCAGCACGCCGAGGGCCGTCCGATTGTGCGTGCGGTCGGTCAGCAGTGCGTCCCAGAACGCGACCAGGTGCCGGGCGGTTGCCAGGTCCTCGCCTGCCGCGGCCCGGGCATACCAGTCGAGGACGGGTGGGCGGTCGCTGTCGTCGCCGTTCGTCTGCCTGCACGCCTGGAGGAAAGCCAGCAAAGCGTGGGGGCGGACCAAGCGGTCCGTGGTGAGCAGCTCGGACAGTGCCGTCAGCACGGGTTCCCGCACGGCGAGGAGCAGAAGTTCGACAGCGTCGGCGAGTTGCCGGGCCTCCTCTGGGACCTCATCGTCTTCGGCGCTTAACTCGTTCTCGCCAGCGGGTGGCGGCCGGTGCATGGCGTCCACCAGGGCCGCCAAGGTCTTCTCGTGGTGCACCGGACCCAGGAGGCCATAGGCGCGGATGGCCGTCCAGCGGCGGCTCTCAACCTCGCCGGTGCACCAGTCGTGCAGGATTCGGGAGATGGCCGGCACGTCCAGGAGCTCGGTCATAGTGAGGGCGTTGGCCGCGGTCAGCCAGGTGTGCGGCTGACGACCGTCCGCCCAGGGCTCGATGAGATGGGCCATGGTGGATGACAGGTCGGCTCTGGCGAGCAGCGCGGCAGCCGACGCCGCCCGGGTCCGCACCAGCGGGCGACGGTCGTCGGCCAGCTTGCGGATCCATTCCCCGAGGGCCGGACGGGCTGACGGGTGGAGGTTCCACACCTCCTCCAGCAGCAGCAGAGCTGTCCGCTCGTCCCGGAAGCGGGCACAGAATCTGTCCTTCAGGGGACCCCACTCGGTGACCTCAGTGGTTACGTATCCGTCGGCGTGCGCGAGCCGAAGCCGGTCCTCCTGGGAGCTGCCGAAGACGGGGATTCGGGGCGGGACATTCGGTTCCTGCAGGGTGTGCAGGCGCACGAAGAGGCTGTCGGACAGTTCGGCGGTCACTGCGTACGGCGCCTTATCGAACACCGCGAGCGAAATGAGGAACGCCTTGTCGTGAAGCTCAGGTTTCGCGTCGGTGAGCCAGCGGGACACCTGGGTCCGCACCGCCGTCTCACCCCAGGCTGCGAGTTCGGCCTCGTCGATGTCGCCGCGATGATGTGCGATCAGCTGCAGCGCGAACTGCTTGATTTCCTGTGGCCGGTGGTGACGGGTGAGGAACTCCTCCACCGCCGTCAGAGCCAGCAGGCCGGGCCAGACGGCTTCACCGGTGGCAGGTGTGACGTGGGCATGCAGCACGTCCTCGGCAGACGGCGGCTCCCACCGTACGGACGCGATGCCACCGAGTGACGCCGAGGGCTCGACGGTGATCACCAGATGCGCCCGGCTGCGTTGCAGTTGCTCGCGCAGAGCCAGAACCTCGGCCTCGACCAGTGGGCGGTTCCGGCTGACGACCAGATCGCACAGTACGTATCCCGCAGGGGTGTCCACCTGGTCGGACAAAGCCGGGAACGACGCGGGGGGAATCAGGGAGCGCACGCTGCCGCATCCAAGTCGGCGCAGCAACATCAGGGCGGCGGAACGGCGGCCAGTCTCACGTCCGCCGCACAGGATGACCAACCGTTCGTCCTTCAGCCGGTCTAGGGCCTGGTCGAAGCTGACGCAGCTCTGAAAGACGCGCTCAAGTTCGTCGATCTCCGCCTGCGGGACCGGTCCGGACAGAGTGGGCGGTGGCTCCGCCCTGGCGCCCAGGTGAAAGTGCTGGTCTCCGTAGTGGTAGCCGCCCGTCTGGCCGAACTGGTCACGGGCGACGAGGGTGGAAACGAAGTCCGGGCCGTGCGCGATCAGGTCCCGGCGAGCGGCCCACGCCTCCTGCCTCGGCTGTTCCTCGCCAGTCTCCTCCTGCTTCTTCTCGCCGTCCTGCACCTGTTCCTCGGACGCTTTCGGCGCGCCGGCGTCCGGGCTCATCGGCGCTCGTCCCGCGCACGGCCGGTGAAGTCGAAGTACTGGCCGCCGTGCAGTGTGCCGCCCGTCTGACCGTACTGATCGCCCTGGATGTGCACCGAGCCCGGCAGAGGAGCGGTCGCGTCCGTGCCCGGGGGCGAGGGCTCGGGCGAGCCCAGCGTTCCTGGCTTCCCGTGCACCCACGCCACCGTGGGCCCTTCCTTCGTCTCCACCGTCACGCGGTGGAACTCCTCGGGCCGCACTCCCAGCGGGCCGTGCCGTACCACGCCCCTGTAGACGTCCTCCGATACGCACAGGATGCAGTCGGCATCACGCTGTTTCAGCGCATCGCGCAGAGCGTCGGAGTTCAGGAGGCGGACCGCATGGTTGAGGTCCGAGCCGACCCAGCCGTCGAGTTCGTCTACGGCGACGTAGCCGGAGGACAGGACGATGCGCAGACGCATGCGGGCGCTGGTGGCGAGGAGGCGGTTCTTGCTGTGGAGGAGGGCGGGCGTCTCGGTCAGCAGGGTTTTCACCAGAACCGGTACCGGCGTCGCAGTGTCGATGAGCTCCATCACGGAGTCGCCGCGGTCGGCGCGCAGCCGGGCTGTCTCATCGACCGCGGCGGTCAGCAGCGTCGTGTCGACGACGTCGTAGAGGACCCGGCGCAGGAATGCCTGTTCCACGTTGTCGCGTGAGCCGTACTGCTCGATGTCGAAGAGGAGGATCGTGCGGTACACGGGGTCGGTCATGGCTGCCTCTCGCACGTCGGGTTCGTCGGACAGCACGATGACGGCCCACGAACCAGTGACAGAGCGCCGATGGCACGGACGAACTGTGACCGTGTGCACAGACGGGAGCGTCTGGCCGTGCCTTGGGCCGACTCAGGCCGAGCCCTCACCGACGATGCGACGCAGCACGTCGGGCCGCAGGACGACGATCCGGCGCCGACGGGTGGCGACGACCTGCCGGTCACGCAGCTCTTTGAGGAGCCGGGCTACCGCCTCGCGCGAGGAGCCGACCGAACCGGCGAACTCATGCTGGCTGAGCCCGATGGTCAGTTCGATGCCTTCCTCCGTCCGGCTGCCGTGGCTGCGAACCAGTTCGAGCAGGAGAGTGGCCAACCGCTCCCGCACGGTGAGGGCCGCCCATTCCAGTCGACGCCGGTCGGTCGATCGCTGCCGATCCGTGGACAGACTCAGCAGGTGCAACGCCACCCGGGGATTGGCCGAGACGAAGACGGTGAACCGACTCTGGTCGATCACGACCGCCTCCACCGGCTCCAGAGCCGTCACCGTCGCCGAACGACCCCGTCCGCTGAGCGCGGCGCCTTCCCCAATGATGTCGCCGGGACCGCGCAGGGCGAGCAAAGCCTCATAACCGTTGGCGGCGATGGCCGTGACCTTGGTCCAGCCGCGTAGCAACAGCAGGACATGGGCCGAAGGCTCGTCCTGGTGGAGGATGACGCCTCGTGCCGGGTACGTAAGAGGGCGCCCGATGGCGAGCAGCGCCGCCCGATCCTGCCTCTCCAACCGGGCCAGGAAGGGGACACTGTCCTCGTCCCACGGTCGCGCCTGCCCCCCGGTCATCCGCTTGACCCCCGCGTCACCTGTGCTGATGCCTGCCCGTACTCGCGTCAACGTACTCGAGATGACCATGGAGGCAACGGCCACAACCGGCCGTCCGGCCGACACGCCGTGGTCGGTGGGGACGCACCGGTGCCGGGAACCGGGTGTTGGGCGCATCATGGAAGCACTTGGGCCTCCGGGGAGGTGCTCCGTGTCGCAGTCGCACTATCCGGCCTGGCAGCCCTGGCAGGGCGCCGGCGGGCCGTCCATGCTCGCCTCGCACGCCGACCGGGAGCGGGCCGTGGACGTGCTCAGAGCCGGGTACGGCGAGGGGCGCATGGACCGCGAGGAGTTCGACAAGCGGGTCGCGCGGGCGTACGCGGCGCGCACGGTGGGGGAGCTGGCGCTGCTCGTCGCCGATCTGCCGCAGGGGCCGCTGGCGCAGCCGGCGGGCGTCCTGCCGGTGCCGCGCACGTTCGGGTCCGTGCCGCGGCCGCAGACGAACGGGAAGGCGGTCGCGGCCGGTGTGTGCGGGCTGCTGTGCGTGCCCACCATGGGGCTGACCGGCATCCCGGCCGTCGTGCTGGGGCACGTGGCGCGGGCCGAGATCCGCACCCGCGGGGAGCTGGGGGACGGGCTGGCGCTGACCGGGATCGTGCTGGGGTGGTTGTCCACCGCCGGCTGGGCACTCGTCCTGGTGTTGCTGACGGTGGCGTCCGTCCTGGCGTCGTGAGCGGGGCCGTGGAGCGGGCGTACGCCGTCGAAACGAAGATCCACAACGGCCGAGGGTCTTGACATGCTCCGCGTGGTGATGCGGGCGGTGCCCATTTGTTTTGACCGCAGCGAATGCGATAGGTACGCTCAGACCTTGTGCCTGGGGTGTGCCCTGGCTCTCGTGCGTGCCATCAACCGCACAGCGAGCTGACACCGGCCACCGCAATCTGCGCTTAATTCTGCCTGGCGGCGGGAGTCCGCGGGATTCGACACACCCGACCGCGTGGGTCGGAGATGTCCCAGGTTAGCTTCACCAATCGGCACACAGAAACCGGAGAAGTAGTGCCTACGATCCAGCAGCTGGTCCGCAAGGGCCGGCAGGACAAGGTCGAGAAGAACAAGACGCCCGCACTCGAGGGTTCTCCTCAGCGCCGCGGCGTCTGCACGCGTGTGTTCACGACCACCCCGAAGAAGCCGAACTCGGCCCTGCGTAAGGTCGCGCGTGTGCGTCTGACCAGCGGGATCGAGGTCACCGCTTACATTCCGGGTGAGGGACACAACCTGCAGGAGCACTCCATCGTGCTCGTGCGCGGCGGCCGTGTGAAGGACCTGCCGGGTGTTCGCTACAAGATCATCCGTGGTTCGCTCGACACCCAGGGTGTCAAGAACCGCAAGCAGGCCCGCAGCCGCTACGGCGCCAAGAAGGAGAAGTAAGAATGCCTCGTAAGGGCCCCGCCCCGAAGCGTCCGGTCATCATCGACCCGGTCTACGGCTCTCCTCTGGTGACCTCCCTGATCAACAAGGTGCTGCTGAACGGCAAGCGCTCCACCGCCGAGCGCATCGTCTACGGTGCCATGGAGGGTCTGCGCGAGAAGACCGGCAACGACCCGGTCATCACCCTCAAGCGCGCTCTCGAGAACATCAAGCCGACCCTCGAGGTCAAGTCCCGCCGCGTCGGTGGCGCCACCTACCAGGTCCCGGTCGAGGTCAAGCCCGGCCGTGCCAACACCCTGGCGCTGCGCTGGCTGGTCGGTTACTCCCGCGCCCGTCGCGAGAAGACCATGACCGAGCGTCTGCTCAACGAGCTCCTCGACGCCAGCAACGGCCTCGGCGCCGCTGTGAAGAAGCGCGAGGACACGCACAAGATGGCCGAGTCCAACAAGGCCTTCGCGCACTACCGCTGGTAGTCGCAGACCCCATCGAGACCGAGAGAAGACTGAAGCCTTATGGCTACCACTTCGCTTGACCTGGCCAGGGTCCGCAACATCGGGATCATGGCCCACATCGACGCGGGCAAGACGACCACCACCGAGCGGATCCTGTTCTACACCGGCGTTTCGTACAAGATCGGTGAGGTCCACGACGGCGCTGCCACCATGGACTGGATGGAGCAGGAGCAGGAGCGTGGCATCACGATCACCTCTGCTGCCACCACCTGTCACTGGCCGCTCGAGGGCGACGACTACACCATCAACATCATCGACACCCCGGGTCACGTCGACTTCACCGTCGAGGTGGAGCGCTCCCTGCGCGTGCTCGACGGTGCCGTGACGGTGTTCGACGGCGTCGCCGGTGTCGAGCCGCAGTCCGAGACGGTGTGGCGCCAGGCCGACCGTTACGGCGTGCCGCGCATCTGCTTCGTCAACAAGCTGGACCGTACCGGCGCCGAGTTCCACCGCTGCGTGGACATGATCTCGGACCGCCTGGGCGCGCAGCCGCTGGTCATGCAGCTGCCGATCGGTGCGGAGGCGGACTTCAAGGGCGTCATCGACCTCGTGACGATGAAGGCCCTGGTCTGGTCGGCCGAGGCGACCAAGGGCGAGATGTACGACACCGTCGACATCCCGGACACCCACGCCGAGGCTGCCGAGGAGTACCGCGGCAAGCTGCTCGAGGCCGTCGCCGAGAACGACGAAGAGCTGATGGAGCTGTACCTGGAGGGCACCGAGCCCACCGTGGAGCAGCTCTACGCCGCGATCCGTCGCATCACCATCGCGTCCGGCAAGGGCGGCGGCACCACCGTCACCCCCGTGTTCTGCGGCACCGCCTTCAAGAACAAGGGCGTCCAGCCCCTGCTCGACGCGGTCGTGCGCTACCTGCCCACCCCGCTCGACGTCGAGGCCATCGAGGGCCACGACGTCAAGGACCCGGAGCAGGTCATCGCGCGCAAGCCGTCGGACGAGGAGCCCCTCGCCGCGCTCGCGTTCAAGATCATGAGCGACCCGCACCTCGGCAAGCTCACCTTCGTCCGCGTGTACTCCGGCCGTCTGGAGTCCGGCACCCAGGTGCTGAACTCCGTGAAGGGCAAGAAGGAGCGCATCGGCAAGATCTACCGCATGCACGCCAACAAGCGTGAGGAGATCGAGTCGGTGGGCGCCGGCGACATCGTCGCCGTCATGGGCCTGAAGCAGACCACCACCGGTGAGACGCTGTCCGACGACAAGAACCCGGTGATCCTGGAGTCCATGGACTTCCCGGCGCCGGTCATCCAGGTCGCCATCGAGCCCAAGTCGAAGGGCGACCAGGAGAAGCTCGGCGTCGCGATCCAGCGGCTGGCCGAGGAGGACCCGTCCTTCCAGGTCCACTCGGACGAGGAGACCGGCCAGACCATCATCGGCGGTATGGGCGAGCTGCACCTCGAGGTGCTGGTCGACCGCATGCGCCGTGAGTTCAAGGTCGAGGCCAACGTCGGCAAGCCGCAGGTCGCCTACCGCGAGACGATCCGCAAGGCCGTCGAGAAGGTCGAGTTCACCCACAAGAAGCAGACGGGTGGTACCGGCCAGTTCGCTCGCGTCATCATCGCGATCGAGCCGATCGAGGGCGGCGACGCCTCGTACGAGTTCATCAACAAGGTGACCGGTGGCCGTGTGCCGAAGGAGTACATCCCTTCGGTGGACGCCGGTGCGCAGGAGGCCATGCAGTTCGGCATCCTCGCGGGCTACGAGATGACCGGCGTCCGCGTGACGCTGCTCGACGGCGCCTACCACGAGGTGGACTCCTCCGAGCTCGCGTTCAAGATCGCCGGTTCGCAGGCCTTCAAGGAGGCCGCGCGCAAGGCCAGCCCCGTACTGCTCGAGCCGATGATGGCCGTCGAGGTCACCACGCCCGAGGACTACATGGGTGAGGTCATCGGCGACATCAACTCCCGCCGTGGTCAGATTCAGGCCATGGAGGAGCGGGCCGGTGCCCGCGTCGTGAAGGGCCTCGTGCCCCTCTCGGAGATGTTCGGCTACGTCGGCGACCTGCGCAGCAAGACGTCCGGCCGTGCGAGCTACTCCATGCAGTTCGACTCCTACGCCGAGGTTCCGCGGAACGTCGCCGAGGAGATCATCGCGAAGGCCAAGGGCGAGTAACGCACCGCGTCTACACGCCGTAGGCTTGACTCCGGAGCCTTGAGGGGCATTCCGCCGCAATCGTGGTGAGAATGCCCCGAGGCCCGGGCTTTCCAGCAAAGATCACCTGGCGCCGATGAAGTAAGGCGTACCAGAACCACTCCCAGGAGGACCCCAGTGGCGAAGGCGAAGTTCGAGCGGACTAAGCCGCACGTCAACATCGGCACCATCGGTCACATCGACCACGGTAAGACGACCCTCACGGCCGCCATTACCAAGGTGCTGCACGACGCGTACCCGGACCTGAACGAGGCCTCGGCCTTCGACCAGATCGACAAGGCTCCTGAGGAGCGCCAGCGCGGTATCACCATCTCCATCGCGCACGTCGAGTACCAGACCGAGACGCGTCACTACGCCCACGTCGACTGCCCCGGTCACGCGGACTACATCAAGAACATGATCACGGGTGCGGCGCAGATGGACGGCGCCATCCTCGTGGTCGCCGCCACCGACGGCCCGATGCCGCAGACCAAGGAGCACGTGCTCCTGGCCCGCCAGGTCGGCGTCCCGTACATCGTCGTCGCCCTGAACAAGGCCGACATGGTGGACGACGAGGAGATCCTGGAGCTCGTCGAGCTCGAGGTCCGCGAGCTCCTCTCCGAGTACGAGTTCCCGGGCGACGACCTGCCGGTCGTCAAGGTCTCGGCGCTCAAGGCCCTCGAGGGCGACAAGGAGTGGGGCAACTCCGTCCTCGAGCTCATGAAGGCCGTGGACGAGAACATCCCGCAGCCCGAGCGTGACGTCGACAAGCCGTTCCTGATGCCGATCGAGGACGTCTTCACGATCACCGGTCGTGGCACCGTCGTCACCGGTCGTATCGAGCGCGGTGTCCTCAAGGTCAACGAGACCGTCGACATCGTGGGCATCAAGCCGGAGAAGACCACCACTACGGTCACCGGCATCGAGATGTTCCGCAAGCTGCTCGACGAGGGCCAGGCCGGTGAGAACGTCGGTCTGCTCCTCCGTGGCATCAAGCGCGAGGACGTCGAGCGCGGCCAGGTCATCATCAAGCCGGGCTCGGTCACCCCGCACACCGAGTTCGAGGCGCAGGCCTACATCCTGTCCAAGGACGAGGGTGGCCGCCACACGCCGTTCTTCAACAACTACCGCCCGCAGTTCTACTTCCGTACGACGGACGTGACCGGCGTGGTGACCCTCCCCGAGGGCACCGAGATGGTCATGCCGGGTGACAACACCGAGATGAAGGTGGAGCTCATCCAGCCCGTCGCCATGGAGGAGGGCCTGAAGTTCGCCATCCGTGAGGGTGGCCGGACCGTGGGCGCCGGCCAGGTCACCAAGATCACCAAGTAAGTCCCCGGACTGACTTGAGGGTCCACTGACCTGAGTGGCTCGAAGGGGCCCGTACGACTTCGGTCGTACGGGCCCCTTTGCCGTGTCCGGCGGTGTCGGTGCGCGGGTCAGGAGGTCAGCCGACCGTCCACTTCTGGTTGGCCGCGCCGGTGCACGTCCAGATCTGCAGCGGCGTGCCGTCGGCCGCGGAGTTGCCCTTGGCGTCCAGGCACTTGTCCGCGCCGACGTTGACCAGGTCGCGTGCCGGGGTGTGCACCCACTGCTGGGCCTTGGTGCCGTTGCAGGTGTAGAGCTGGACCGCGGCCCCGTCGGCGGTGGAACCGCCGCGCACGTCGAGGCACTTGCCGAGGGCGCGTACGGTGCCGTCGCCGCCGAGGGTCCATTTCTGGGCGTCGACGCCGGTGCAGTCGTGGAGCTGGATGGGCGTCCCGTCGGCCGGGGAGGCGCCGGCGACGTCGGCGCACATGCCGCCGATGCCCTTGACGGCACCGGTGGTGCCGCCGGTGCCGCCGCCCGACCCGTCCGAGGTGGAGACGCGGACGTAGTCCACGGTCATCGTCTGCGGGAACTGCGTGTTCGCGTCCGGGCTGCCGGGCCAGTTGCCGCCGACGGCGAGGTTGAGGATCAGGAAGAACGGGTGGTCGTAGACCCACCTCTTGCCGCCCAGGTCGGCCGGCGTCCGCGTCTGGTACGTCTGTCCGTCGACGGACCACGTGATCTTCCCCGGGGTCCAGTCGACGGCGAAGACGTGGAAGTCGTCGGCGAAGGCCCGGCCGCCCGGGAGGGTGTACGCCGCGCCGATGCCGCCGCTGCCGGAGTAGCCGGGGCCGTGCAGGGTGCCGTGGACGGAGCCGGGCTCGTAGCCGACGTTCTCCATGATGTCGATCTCGCCGCTGTCGGGCCAGCCGACGCTGCCCAGGTCGTTGCCGAGCATCCAGAACGCGGGCCACATGCCCTGGCCGCGGGGCACCTTGATCCGGGCCTCGAAGTGGCCGTACGCCTGCGTGAAGGTCCGGGAGGTGTTGAGGCGGGCGGACGTGTACTGACAGCTGCCGTACCAGCACTGGAGCCCGGGGTCGGTGTTCTTGCGAGCCGTGATGACGAGGTTGCCGTTGCCGTCGAGGGCAACGTTGTCGCGACTGTTCGTGTAGTACTGCAGCTCGTTGTTGCCGTTGCCCGAGCCACCGGTCTCCACGGTCCACTTGGCCGGGTCCGGCGCGCTCCCGGCGGCGCCGTCGAACTCGTCCGACCACGTGACCGCGGCGGTCGCGGCATCGGCCTCGCCGGCGGACGGGCCGACCGTGGTCAGGGTGAAGGCGGCGGCGACGGAGGCGCAGACCAGCGGGACGAGCCCGCCGAGCGTCCAACGGCGTGCGCGATGAGCAGCCATGGCTGAACACACCTTGTCTGTGGGGGATGGGGGGAGTGGGCCGACGCTGGCGGCCGTGCAGGGATGCTACGAACGGTTCACCGCACAACCAACTGCCCGTTTGGTCCGTCAACAGCGCGTGAACTGCGACGAGTTGGCGCCGGTCGGCCACCCTCCGCTTTGCTTGAGGCCTGCTTAAGGCGGCGTTAAGGGTGCGGGGGCCGGTCAGAGGTCGAGTTCGGCCCAGACCGTCTTCCGGGGCGGAAGCCCGCGCGTGACGCCCCAGCGGTCGGCCAGCGCGTCGACCAGGAGCAGACCGCGGCCCGACTCGGCCTCGCCGTCGGCGGGACGGGCCTGCGGCAGCCGGTCGTCGCGCGTGTCCGTCACCTCGATGCGGAGGGTTCCGGCGACGACGTAGAGCAGCAGACCGAAGTCGCGCCCCCGGACACGGCCGTGCGTCGCCGCGTTGGCCGCCAGCTCGGCGACGACGTGCGCCGCCCGCTCCGACGGCAGTCCCCAGGACCGCAGCCGTTCCGTCGCCAGGAGACGGGCGAGGCGCGCGCCGCGCGGGGTGGGGGAGAGCCGGAGGGCGAAGTGGCGTACGGGCGTGCCGGGTTCGGCTTCGGTGGAGTTGTGCTTCACGGCCCTCAGCGTGGCCGTCCCCGCCTACCGTGAACAGTGACTCAGCGGGTGCGTACGGTGACTGTCCGGAGCTTGTCCGGCGGTGTCCGGGCTGTCGGCACCGGGCCCACGGGTAGGGCGCTGAGGCAGGGACGTACGACGGAAGGGTGCGGGATGACGGCCGAGGCGGAGGCGGGGCGGCTCAGGAGCGAGGCGGACGGGCCCGGGTGGGAGGTCGACCCCGACGACGAGTGGGGTGTCGCGGTCATCGCCACGGTGGGACGGCAGCTGAAGCTGCGGCGCGAGGGGGTGGGGATGCGGGCCGCCGAGTTCGGGACGGCGGTCGGGTACGGCGAGGACATGGTCTACAAGATCGAGGGCGGCAAGCGGATTCCCCGCCAGGACTATCTGGCCAGGGCGGACGAGGTGCTGGGGGCCGGTGGGCTCATCGCGGCGACCTGGGAGGACGTGAAGCGGGTCCGCTACCCCAAGAGGGTGCGGGAACTGGCCAAGCTGGAGGAGCAGGCGGTGGAGATCGGGGTGTACGAGTGCACCAGCGTTCACGGGCTGTTGCAAACGCCTGAGCACGCCCGGGCCCTGTTCGAAGCAGCGCAGCCGCCGTACTCGCCGGAGGATGTGGAACGAATGGTGGCGGCCCGTATGGCTCGGCAGACGGTCTTCGAACGGGATCCGGCCCCGTCCCTGCACTACGTCCTGGAGGAGGCGGTGGTGCGCCGGCGGGTCGGGGGCAGAATGGTGTGCCGGGCGCAGCTCGAACGGCTTCTGGAGGTGGGGCGCTTCCGCAACGTCACCCTCCAGATCATGCCGACGGAGACCGATGCGCACCCGGGCGTGGACGGGAAGATCGAGTTGCTGAAGTTCCCGGACGGTTCGGCAGTGGGTCGTTCCGACGGCGCGTTCAATGGACGGCCGACGACTGATCCGAAGCAACTCCGGATCCTCGAGCTGCGATATGGCACCATCCGGGCGCAGGCTCTCCCGCCGCGGGAGTCGCTGGCCTTCATCGAGCATGTGCTGGGAGAAACATGATCCGCAACGCTGAACTGACCTGGTTCAAGAGCAGCTACAGCAGTGGCACGGACGGCAACTCCTGCGTCGAGATCGCGATAGCCCCCGGTACCGTCCAGGTCCGGGACTCCAAGCACGCGCAGGGCGATCGGCTGGGCCTCTCCGCCGCTGCCTGGGCCGGATTCCTGGCCGGGGTCCCGCACCTGGAGCGCCGCGGCCGCTGACGTGCCGGCCCGCCGGTTTGAGATACGTCACTCCCGGGGTACTCTCTCCGGCTCGATTAGCGTCGGGCCTGCCCCATATGGCAGACTGTCCGAGTTGCTCGGTCGAGTGTTGATGCTGCGCGCCTCCCGCCGGGGGGACCGGAAGCGAGTCCCACAGTACTCGTCGCCCTAACTGCCTCACGGCAGCGCTGGGGCGGACGTACGGGAATCTTCCGGGAAGTGTATGCGCGGCACCGGCCAGGCACCCGGTGGGCCTTCGCCCCCGGTCTGCGGTTCCGGAAGGGCCGTGTGCATTCCCAGCAGGGATGTTCGAACAAGGGGCATCTGTGTCAGCGGCAGTGCGACACGCCCGACCGCGTGGGTCGGAGGAACGAAGGCAGCAGAAGGAATCCGCCGGGTTCCAGAGCGTGAGAAGAGACAGGACTACTGAGTAGCCATGGCGGGACAGAAGATCCGCATCCGGCTCAAGGCCTACGACCACGAGGTCATCGACTCCTCGGCGAAGAAGATCGTCGAGACGGTGACCCGCACTGGTGCGTCGGTCGCGGGCCCGGTGCCGCTGCCCACTGAGAAGAACGTGTACTGCGTCATCAAGTCGCCGCACAAGTACAAGGACTCGCGCGAGCACTTCGAGATGCGCACGCACAAGCGCCTGATCGACATCCTCGACCCCACCCCCAAGACCGTTGACTCTCTGATGCGACTCGACCTCCCGGCCGGTGTCGACATCGAGATCAAGCTCTGAGGCCGGTGATCTGAGAGATGGCTAAGCAGATCAAGGGCATCCTGGGCGAGAAGCTCGGCATGACGCAGGTGTGGGACGCGAACAACCGCGTCGTCCCGGTCACCGTCGTCAAGGCCGGCCCCAACGTCGTCACCCAGGTCCGTACGAACGATGTCGACGGCTACGAGTCCGTCCAGATCGCTTTCGGCGAGATCGACCCGCGCAAGGTGAACAAGCCCCTCAAGGGCCACTTCGCCAAGGCCGACGTCACCCCCCGTCGCCACCTCGTCGAGATCCGCACCGCGGACGCCTCCGAGTACACGCTGGGCCAGGAGATCACCGCTGAGGTGTTCGAGGCCGGCGTGAAGGTCGACGTGACCGGCAAGAGCAAGGGCAAGGGCTTCGCCGGTGTCATGAAGCGCCACAACTTCCGTGGCCTCGGCGCCGGACACGGCACCCAGCGCAAGCACCGCTCTCCCGGTTCCATCGGTGGCTGCGCCACCCCGGGCCGTGTGTTCAAGGGCCTCCGCATGGCGGGTCGCATGGGCAACGAGCGGGTCACCACCCAGAACCTGACCGTCCACGCCGTTGACGCGGAGAAGGGTCTGCTGCTCATCAAGGGCGCGGTTCCCGGTCCGAACGGCGGCCTCGTCCTGGTCCGCACCGCGGCCAAGGGGGCCTGAGGTAATGAGCACTGTTGACATCCTTTCGCCGGCGGGCGACAAGGCCGGTTCCGTCGAGCTCCCCGCGGAGATCTTCGGCGTTGAGAAGGTCAGCATCCCGCTGATCCACCAGGTCGTCGTCGCACAGCTGGCCGCTGCCCGTCAGGGCACGCACAAGACCAAGACCCGTGGCGAGGTCCGCGGCGGTGGCAAGAAGCCGTACCGCCAGAAGGGCACCGGTCGCGCCCGTCAGGGTTCGACCCGCGCGCCGCAGTTCGCCGGTGGTGGCGTCGTGCACGGTCCCGTGCCGCGTGACTACTCGCAGCGGACCCCGAAGAAGATGAAGGCTGCCGCCCTGCGTCACGCCCTCACCGACCGGGCCCGCCACAACCGCATCCACGTCGTCTCCGGCGTCGTCGAGGGTGAGAACCCGTCGACGAAGGCCGCCCGGACGCTGTTCGGCAAGATCTCGGAGCGCAAGAACCTGCTCCTGGTCGTCGACCGCGCCGACGAGGCCGCGTGGCTGTCCGCCCGCAACCTGCCCCAGGTCCACATCCTGGAGCCGGGCCAGCTGAACACGTACGACGTTCTCGTCTCGGACGACGTGGTCTTCACCAAGGCCGCCTTCGAGTCCTTCGTGTCCGGCCCGAAGGCCAATGACACCGAAGGGAGCGAGGTCTGATGGCCATCCGTCACCCCGCAATCGCCTCCAAGGCCGCGAAGAAGGCCAAGGCCGCTCGCGTCGCCAAGGCGCGTCGCCACGCGACCGAGGGCAAGAACACCGTCGAGACCCCGCTGAGCAAGTCCTTCACGGACCCCCGTGACGTGCTGCTCAAGCCGGTCGTCTCCGAGAAGAGCTACGCGCTTCTCGACGAGGGCAAGTACACGTTCATCGTCGACCCGAGCGCCAACAAGACCCAGATCAAGCAGGCCGTCCAGGCGGTCTTCTCGGTCAAGGTCACCGGGGTCAACACGATCAACCGCCAGGGCAAGCGCAAGCGGACCCGCACCGGCTTCGGCCAGCGTGCGTCCACCAAGCGCGCGATCGTGACCCTCGCCGAGGGCGACCGTATCGACATCTTCGGCGGTCCGACCGCGTAAGCGGGTCGGATCGTCCGATATCGGACGAGGA
This sequence comes from Streptomyces sp. AHA2, assembly GCF_036857595.1. Classification (NCBI taxonomy): domain Bacteria; kingdom Bacillati; phylum Actinomycetota; class Actinomycetes; order Kitasatosporales; family Streptomycetaceae; genus Streptomyces; species Streptomyces sp. AHA2. The sequence continues at coordinate 412,732 of NZ_JAUQWJ010000004.1, read as the reverse complement.
CTGAGAAATGGGAATCCGCAAGTACAAGCCGACTACGCCGGGCCGTCGCGGCTCCAGCGTCGCCGACTTCGTCGAGGTCACGCGGTCCACGCCGGAGAAGTCGTTGGTCCGCCCCCTGCACAGCAAGGGTGGCCGTAACAACTCCGGTCGTGTGACCGTCCGCCACCAGGGTGGTGGCCACAAGCGCGCCTACCGCGTGATCGACTTCCGTCGTCACGACAAGGACGGCGTGCCGGCGAAGGTCGCGCACATCGAGTACGACCCCAACCGCACCGCGCGCATCGCGCTGCTGCACTACGCCGACGGCGAGAAGCGCTACATCCTCGCCCCGCGCAACCTGCAGCAGGGCGACCGCGTAGAGAACGGTCCCGGGGCCGACATCAAGCCGGGCAACAACCTGGCCCTGCGCAACATCCCGGTCGGTACCACGCTGCACGCCATCGAGCTGCGGCCGGGCGGCGGCGCGAAGTTCGCCCGCTCCGCCGGTGCCTCCGTGCAGCTGCTCGCGAAGGAGGGCCAGATGGCCCACCTGCGCATGCCGTCCGGTGAGATCCGCCTGGTGGACGTCCGCTGCCGCGCCACCATCGGTGAGGTCGGCAACGCCGAGCAGAGCAACATCAACTGGGGCAAGGCGGGCCGTAAGCGGTGGCTGGGCGTTCGCCCGACCGTCCGTGGTGTGGTCATGAACCCGGTTGACCACCCGCACGGTGGTGGTGAGGGCCGGACCTCCGGTGGTCGCCACCCCGTGTCCCCGTGGGGCAAGAAGGAAGGCCGTACTCGTTCGCCCAAGAAGGCGTCGAACAAGTACATCGTCCGCCGCCGCAAGACGAACAAGAAGCGCTAAGGACGGGTTGAGATGCCTCGTAGCTTGAAGAAGGGGCCCTTCGTCGACGACCACCTGATGAAGAAGGTGGACGCCCAGAACGAAGCGGGCACCAAGAACGTCATCAAGACCTGGTCCCGTCGCTCGATGATCGTGCCGGCCATGCTCGGCCACACGCTCGCGGTGCACAACGGCAAGACCCACATCCCGGTGTTTGTCACCGAGTCGATGGTCGGCCACAAGCTCGGCGAGTTCTCGCCGACCCGCACCTTCCGGGGCCACGTCAAGGACGACCGGAAGTCGAAGCGCCGCTAGTCGGCGGGGTGCAATCGACCATGACAGACACTGAAGGGACAACCATGGAAGCCAGGGCCCAGGCGCGGTACATCCGCGTCACGCCCATGAAGGCCCGCCGCGTGGTGGACCTCATCCGTGGCCTGAACGCCACGGAGGCTCAGGCGGTCCTGCGTTTCGCCCCGCAGGCCGCGAGCGTGCCGGTCGGCAAGGTGCTGGACAGCGCCATCGCCAACGCCGCGCACAACTACGACCACACCGATGTCGACAGCCTCTACATCTCCGAGGCCTACGTCGACGAGGGCCCGACCCTGAAGCGGTTCCGGCCGCGTGCCCAGGGCCGTGCCTACCGGATCCGCAAGCGGACCAGCCACATCACCGTGGTCGTCAGCAGCAAGGAAGGAACCCGGTAATGGGCCAGAAGGTAAACCCGCACGGGTTCCGGCTCGGTGTCACGACCGACTTCAAGTCGCGTTGGTACGCCGACAAGCTGTACAAGGACTACGTCAAGGAAGACGTCGCCATCCGTCGGATGATGACGTCCGGCATGGAGCGCGCCGGCATCTCCAAGGTCGAGATCGAGCGCACCCGTGACCGCGTGCGTGTGGACATCCACACCGCTCGTCCGGGCATCGTCATCGGCCGCCGCGGCGCCGAGGCCGACCGCATCCGCGGTGACCTCGAGAAGCTCACCGGCAAGCAGGTCCAGCTGAACATCCTCGAGGTCAAGAACCCCGAGACGGACGCTCAGCTCGTGGCCCAGGCCGTCGCCGAGCAGCTCTCCTCCCGCGTCTCCTTCCGCCGTGCCATGCGCAAGAGCATGCAGTCGGCGATGAAGGCCGGCGCCAAGGGCATCAAGATCCAGTGCGGTGGCCGCCTCGGTGGCGCCGAGATGTCCCGCTCGGAGTTCTACCGCGAGGGCCGCGTGCCCCTGCACACGCTCCGCGCGAACGTGGACTACGGCTTCTTCGAGGCCAAGACGACCTTCGGCCGCATCGGCGTGAAGGTCTGGATCTACAAGGGCGACGTCAAGAACATCGCCGAGGTCCGCGCCGAGAACGCCGCTGCCCGCGCCGGCAACCGCCCGGCCCGAGGCGGCAACGACCGCCCGGCCCGTGGTGGCCGCGGTGGCGAGCGTGGCGGGCGCGGTCGCAAGCCGCAGCAGGCTGCCGGCGCCGAGGCCCCCAAGGCCGAGGCTCCCGCCGCCGCTCCGGCTGAGAGCACCGGAACGGAGGCCTGACCGTCATGCTGATCCCCCGTAGGGTCAAGCACCGCAAGCAGCACCACCCCAAGCGCAACGGCATGTCCAAGGGTGGCACGCAGGTTGCGTTCGGCGAGTACGGCATCCAGGCGGTGACCCCGGCGTACGTGACGAACCGTCAGATCGAGGCCGCTCGTATCGCCATGACGCGTCACATCAAGCGTGGCGGCAAGGTCTGGATCAACATCTACCCGGACCGCCCCCTCACCAAGAAGCCGGCCGAGACCCGCATGGGTTCCGGTAAGGGTTCCCCGGAGTGGTGGGTGGCCAACGTCAAGCCCGGACGCGTGATGTTCGAGCTGTCGTACCCCAACGAGAAGATCGCGCGCGAGGCCCTGACCCGTGCGGCTCACAAGCTGCCGATGAAGTGCAAGATCGTCAAGCGCGAGGCAGGTGAAGCGTGATGTCGGCCGGTACCAAGGCGTCGGAGCTGCGCGAGCTGGGCAACGAGGAGCTTCTGAACAAGCTCCGCGAGGCCAAGGAAGAGCTGTTCAACCTCCGCTTCCAGGCGGCGACGGGTCAGCTCGAGAACCACGGTCGGCTCAAGGCCGTCCGCAAGGACATCGCGCGGATCTACACCCTGATGCGTGAGCGCGAGCTGGGCATCGAGACGGTGGAGAGCGCATGAGCGAGAGCAACGTGACTGAAGAGACCAAGACGGACCGCGGTTTCCGCAAGACCCGTGAGGGCCTGGTCGTCAGCGACAAGATGGACAAGACCGTCGTCGTCGCCGTCGAGGACCGCGTCAAGCACGCGCTGTACGGCAAGGTCATCCGTCGTACGAACAAGCTCAAGGCCCACGACGAGCAGAACGCCGCGGGTGTCGGCGACCGCGTCCTCCTCATGGAGACCCGGCCGCTGTCCGCGACCAAGCGCTGGCGCGTCGTCGAGATCCTCGAGAAGGCCAAGTAATCCCTCCTAGGGGGACCCCCTAGGCATCGTTCCGCCAGGCTCGGTGCGGGGTCGCATTCACGTGTGACCCCGCGCCGGGAACCGGCAGACAATCAGGAGATAGACGTGATCCAGCAGGAGTCGCGACTGCGTGTCGCCGACAACACTGGTGCGAAGGAGATCCTTTGCATCCGTGTGCTCGGTGGCTCCGGTCGCCGCTACGCGGGTATCGGTGACGTCATCGTCGCCACCGTCAAGGACGCGATCCCCGGTGGCAACGTGAAGAAGGGTGACGTCGTCAAGGCGGTCATCGTTCGCACCGTCAAGGAGCGCCGCCGTCCGGACGGCTCGTACATCCGCTTCGACGAGAACGCCGCCGTCATTCTGAAGAACGACGGCGACCCTCGTGGCACCCGTATCTTCGGCCCGGTCGGCCGTGAGCTGCGCGAGAAGAAGTTCATGAAGATCATCTCCCTCGCGCCGGAGGTGCTGTGAGCATGAAGATCAAGAAGGGCGACCTGGTCCAGGTCATCACCGGTAAGGACAAGGGCAAGCAGGGCAAGGTCATCGCGGCCTTCCCGCGCGAGGACCGCGTCCTGGTCGAGGGTGTCAACCGGGTCAAGAAGCACACCAAGGCCGGTCCGACGGCTCGCGGTTCGCAGGCCGGCGGCATCGTCACCACCGAGGCGCCGATCCACGTCTCCAACGTCCAGCTGGTCGTGGAGAAGGACGGCAACAAGGTCGTGACCCGCGTCGGTTACCGCTTCGACGACGAGGGCAACAAGATCCGCGTTGCCAAGCGGACGGGTGAGGACATCTGATGGCTACCACCACCACTCCGCGTCTGAAGCAGAAGTACCGTGAGGAGATCACGGGCAAGCTGCGTGACGAGTTCAAGTACGAGAACGTCATGCAGATCCCCGGTCTCGTCAAGATCGTGGTCAACATGGGTGTGGGCGACGCCGCCCGCGACTCCAAGCTGATCGAGGGTGCCATCAAGGACCTCACCACGATCACCGGTCAGAAGCCGGCCGTCACCAAGGCCCGCAAGTCCATCGCGCAGTTCAAGCTGCGTGAGGGCCAGCCGATCGGTGCCCACGTCACGCTTCGTGGCGACCGCATGTGGGAGTTCCTGGACCGCACCCTGTCGCTCGCGCTGCCGCGCATCCGCGACTTCCGCGGCCTGTCCCCCAAGCAGTTCGACGGCCGTGGCAACTACACCTTCGGTCTCACGGAGCAGGTCATGTTCCACGAGATCGACCAGGACAAGATCGACCGCACCCGGGGTATGGACATCACCGTGGTGACCACGGCGACCAACGACGCTGAGGGCCGCGCGCTCCTTCGTCACCTCGGCTTCCCCTTCAAGGAGGCGTGAGCGAGATGGCGAAGAAGGCTCTGATCGCGAAGGCTGCCCGCAAGCCCAAGTTCGGCGTGCGTGCGTACACCCGCTGCCAGCGCTGCGGTCGTCCGCACTCCGTGTACCGCAAGTTCGGCCTGTGCCGCGTGTGCCTCCGTGAGATGGCTCACCGTGGCGAGCTGCCGGGCGTGACCAAGAGCTCCTGGTAATCCCCTCAATCAGGGATTAGCAGGACTCTCGGTAAGCAACCGGGGCGGCAGGACGCCCATCCCGCATGCCTTAGGCTTGTGGGGTTGGGCGTCTGCCGCCGCCCTTACGACTTACTACGCCGTAGGTCCACCGCGCCGCACCCGTCCCGTCTCGGATCGGGGAGAGGGATGGCGCACCAGGAAACCCCGGCGAGAGAGGCCGAAGGCCAATTCATGACCATGACTGATCCGATCGCAGACATGCTTACGCGTCTGCGGAACGCGAACTCGGCATACCACGACACCGTGGCGATGCCGCACTCGAAGATCAAGTCGCACATCGCGGAGATCCTCCAGCAGGAGGGCTTCATCACGGGCTGGAAGGTCGAGGACGCCGAGGTCGGCAAGAACCTCGTCCTGGAGCTGAAGTTCGGCCCCAACCGTGAGCGCTCCATCGCGGGCATCAAGCGGATCTCCAAGCCCGGTCTCCGGGTGTACGCGAAGTCCACCAACCTGCCCAAGGTGCTGGGCGGCCTCGGCGTGGCCATCATCTCCACGTCGCACGGGCTCCTCACCGACAAGCAGGCCGGCAAGAAGGGCGTGGGTGGGGAAGTCCTCGCCTACGTCTGGTAGCGGAAGGGAACGGAGGAAACAGCTATGTCGCGCATTGGCAAGCTCCCCATCACGGTTCCCGCCGGCGTGGACGTCACCATCGACGGCCGTACGGTCTCGGTCAAGGGCCCCAAGGGCACGCTGACCCACACCGTTGTCGCGCCGATCGACATCGCCAAGGGTGAGGACGGCGTTCTCAACGTCACCCGCCCCAACGACGAGCGTCAGAGCAAGGCCCTCCACGGCCTGTCCCGCACGCTGGTGGCGAACATGATCACCGGCGTGACCCAGGGTTACGTGAAGAAGCTCGAGATCAGCGGTGTCGGTTACCGCGTGACGGCCAAGGGTTCGAACCTCGAGTTCGCGCTCGGCTACAGCCACCCGATCACCGTCGAGGCGCCCGAGGGCATCACCTTCAAGGTGGAGACCCCGACCCGTTTCTCGGTCGAGGGCATCGACAAGCAGAAGGTCGGCGAGGTTGCGGCCAACATCCGCAAGCTGCGCAAGCCCGACCCGTACAAGGCCAAGGGCGTCAAGTACGAGGGCGAAGTCATCCGCCGCAAGGTCGGAAAGGCGGGTAAGTAAGCCATGGCATACGGGCAGAAGATCCTGAAGGGCGACGCCTACAAGCGCGCCGCGATCAAGCGCCGTCACATCCGGATCCGCAAGCGGATCAACGGTACGGCGGAGCGTCCCCGTCTGGTCGTGACCCGCTCCAACCGCCACATCGTGGCGCAGGTGATCGACGACCTGAAGGGCCACACCCTGGCATCGGCGTCCACCCTGGACAGCTCGATCCGCGGTGGCGAGGGCGACAAGTCCGCGCAGGCCAAGCAGGTCGGCGCCCTGGTCGCCGAGCGTGCCAAGGCCGCCGGTGTCGAGGCCGTCGTGTTCGACCGTGGTGGTAACCAGTACGCGGGGCGCATCGCCGCCCTGGCGGACGCCGCCCGCGAGGCCGGACTCAAGTTCTGAGTCCTGGTTCCGTAGCTAGCGGAGACAGAGAGAGGTAATTCCAATGGCTGGACCCCAGCGCCGCGGTGGCGGTGCCGGTGGCGGCGAGCGGCGGGACCGGAAGGGCCGTGACGGCGGCGCAGCTGCCGCCGAGAAGACCGCGTACGTTGAGCGCGTCGTCGCGATCAACCGCGTCGCCAAGGTTGTGAAGGGTGGTCGTCGCTTCAGCTTCACCGCGCTGGTCGTGGTGGGCGACGGTGACGGCACCGTGGGTGTCGGATACGGCAAGGCCAAGGAGGTGCCGGCCGCCATCGCCAAGGGCGTTGAGGAGGCCAAGAAGCACTTCTTCAAGGTCCCCCGCATCCAGGGCACCATCCCGCACCCCATCCAGGGTGAGAAGGCTGCCGGCGTCGTGCTGCTCAAGCCCGCGTCGCCCGGTACCGGTGTGATCGCCGGTGGTCCGGTGCGCGCCGTGCTCGAGTGCGCCGGTATCCACGACGTGCTGTCGAAGTCGCTCGGCTCCGACAACGCCATCAACATCGTGCACGCGACCGTGGCGGCCCTGAAGGGCCTGCAGCGTCCCGAGGAGATCGCGGCCCGCCGCGGTCTGCCGCTCGAGGACGTCGCCCCCGCGGCTCTGCTGCGTGCGCGTGCCGGGGCGGGTGTGTGATCATGGCGCAGCTCAAGATCACGCAGGTCAAGTCCTACATCGGCAGCAAGCAGAACCACCGTGACACCCTGCGCTCCCTTGGTCTCAAGGGCATCAACACGCAGGTCGTCAAGGAGGACCGCCCCGAGTTCCGCGGCATGGTGCACACCGTCCGCCACCTCGTGACGGTCGAGGAGGTCGACTGATCATGGCGGAGCAGAACCCGCTCAAGATCCACAACCTCCGTCCCGCCCCGGGCGCCAAGACCGCCAAGACCCGTGTGGGTCGTGGTGAGGCGTCGAAGGGTAAGACGGCCGGTCGTGGTACCAAGGGCACCAAGGCCCGCTACCAGGTTCCGGAGCGCTTCGAGGGTGGCCAGATGCCCCTCCACATGCGCCTCCCGAAGCTGAAGGGCTTCAAGAACCCGTTCAAGACCGAGTACCAGGTCGTGAACCTCGACAAGCTGGCCGCCCTGTACCCCGAGGGTGGCGAGGTCACCGTCGAGGGTCTGGTCGCCAAGGGTGCCGTTCGCAAGAACAGCCTCGTCAAGGTGCTCGGCCAGGGCGAGATCTCCGTGGCGCTGCAGGTGACGGTCGACGCCGTCTCCGGCTCCGCCAAGGAGAAGATCACCGCCGCCGGCGGTACCGTCACCGAGCTCGTCTGAACTCCACAGGCGTCTCGATGACCTGAACGATCCCGACCGGGGATACCCCACAAATGGGGTATCCCCGGTTGGTCGTTCCTAGGGCGGCAGTCCCGCCGGTAAGGTGGCCTGCACTGCCCTCTTCACACAGGGTGCTGCACTTCCGGCACTCTGAGCGGCAGTTGACCGTTACCTATTCGTCGAACCTCAAGACCGTCACCCTTGACGCAGTTGCGCGGGGGTCGCAGGAGGCACCGTGCTCACCGCGTTCGCCCGGGCGTTCAAGACGCCCGACCTGCGCAAGAAGCTGCTCTTCACGCTCGGCATCATCGTGGTCTACCGGGTCGGTACGCACGTCCCGATCCCAGGCGTCGACTACCGGAACGTCCAGACCTGTATCGACAACGCCCAGGCCAACCAGGGCTTGTTCGGTCTGGTCAACATGTTCAGCGGCGGTGCGCTGCTGCAGATCACGATCTTCGCCCTGGGCATCATGCCGTACATCACGGCGAGCATCATCCTGCAGCTGCTGACCGTGGTGATCCCGCGTCTGGAAGCCCTGAAGAAGGAGGGCCAGGCCGGTACGGCGAAGATCACGCAGTACACCCGTTATCTGACGATCGCCCTCGCGATCCTGCAGGGCACCGGCCTCGTCGCCACCGCCCGCAGCGGTGCGCTGTTCTCGGGCTGCCCGGTGGCCAGTCAGATCGTCCCGGACCAGTCGATCTTCGTCACCATCACCATGGTCATCACGATGACCGCCGGCACGGCGGCCGTGATGTGGCTCGGTGAGCTCATCACCGACCGCGGCATCGGCAACGGCATGTCGATCCTGATGTTCATCTCGATCGCCGCCACCTTCCCGTCCGCCCTGTGGGCCATCAAGGAGCAGGGCTCGCTGGCCGACGGCTGGATCGAGTTCGGCACCGTCATCCTCGTCGGCCTGGTCATGGTCGGCCTGGTCGTCTTCGTCGAGCAGGCCCAGCGCCGCATCCCGGTGCAGTACGCCAAGCGCATGATCGGCCGCCGCTCCTACGGCGGCACGTCCACGTACATCCCGCTGAAGGTGAACCAGGCGGGCGTGATCCCCGTCATCTTCGCCTCGTCGCTGCTCTACATCCCGGCGCTGATCGCTCAGTTCGCCGGAGGCACCTCGGGCTGGAAGACCTGGATCGAGCAACACTTCGTCAAGGGCGACCACCCGTACTACATCGCCACGTACTTCCTGCTGATCGTCTTCTTCGCCTTCTTCTACGTCGCGATCTCCTTCAACCCCGAGGAAGTCGCCGACAACATGAAGAAGTATGGTGGCTTCATCCCGGGCATCCGGGCTGGCCGACCGACCGCTGAGTACCTGAGCTACGTACTCAACCGGATCACCTGGCCGGGTTCGCTGTATCTGGGTCTGATCGCTCTCGTACCGACGATGGCGTTGGTTGGTTTCGGGGCAAACCAGAACTTCCCCTTCGGCGGGACCAGCATCCTGATCATCGTGGGTGTCGGACTCGAGACGGTGAAGCAAATCGAGAGCCAGCTCCAGCAGCGCAATTACGAAGGGTTCCTCCGCTGATGCGAATCGTCCTCGTCGGGCCGCCGGGTGCCGGTAAGGGAACGCAGGCCGCGTTCCTGGCCAAGAACCTGTCGATCCCGCACATCTCCACGGGCGACCTGTTCCGCGCCAACATCAGCCGGCAGACGGAGCTCGGCAAGCTGGCGAAGTCCTACATGGACGCGGGCAATCTCGTCCCCGACGAGGTCACCATCGCGATGGCGAAGGACCGCATGGAGCAGCCGGACGCCGGGAACGGCTTCCTGCTGGACGGCTTCCCCCGCAACGTCTCGCAGGCCGAGGCGCTCGACGAGCTGCTCGAGCGCGAGAGCATGCAGCTCGACGCGGTGCTCGACCTCGAGGTCCCCGAGGACGAGGTGGTCAAGCGGATCGCCGGCCGGCGCATCTGCCGCAACGACTCCTCGCACGTCTTCCACGTGACGTACAAGCAGCCGGCCGCGGACGGCGTCTGCGACGTCTGCGGCGGCGAGCTGTACCAGCGCGACGACGACTCCGAGGAGACGGTGCGCACGCGGCTGGAGGTCTACCACACCCAGACGGAGCCGATCATCGACTACTACAAGGCCCAGGGCCTGGTGGTCACGATCTCCGCGCTCGGCAAGGTGGAAGACGTCACGACGCGCGCCATGGAGGCGCTCAAGCGTGGCGAGGGCGACAAGTAGTCGTCACTGCGCAGCCACGGCCGCGGTTCCCCCGGGGGAGCCGCGGCCGCTGTGTGGGCGGGCCGGTCGCGCGGCCCCGTATCGTTGAAGGCGTCCGACAACCGCCGTAGGTCCAGAAAGGCCCAGCCCCCATGGTGCAGATCAAGAGCCCCGAGCAGATCGCCAAGATGCGTGAGGCGGGGCTGGTCGTCGCCGCCATCCACGCGGCGACCCGCGAGGCCGCCGTCCCGGGGGCCACGACGAGGGATCTGGACCAGGTCGCCCGCAAGGTGCTCGCCGAGCACAACGCCAAGCCGAACTTCCTCGGTTACGGCGGCTTCCCCGCGACCATCTGCACCTCGGTGAACGAGGTCGTCGTCCACGGCATCCCGTCCGACGACGTGGTGCTCAAGGACGGGGACGTCATCTCCATCGACTGCGGCGCGATCATCGACGGCTGGCACGGCGACGCCGCCTTCACGGCCTTCGTCGGCTCCGGCCACTCCCCGGAGCTGGTCGAGCTCTCCCGGGTGACGGAGGAGTCGATGTGGGCCGGCATCGCGGCCATGAAGCAGGGCAACCGGCTGGTCGACATCTCCCGCGCCATCGAGACCTACATCCGCCGCCAGCCCAAGCCGGGCGGCGGCAAGTACGGGATCATCGAGGACTACGGCGGCCACGGCATCGGCACCGAGATGCACATGGACCCGCACCTGCTGAACTACGTCGACCGGCGGCGCGGCAAGGGCCCGAAGCTGGTACCCGGCTTCTGCCTCGCGATCGAGCCGATGGTGTCGCTGGGGACGCCGCGCACGGAGGTCCTGGAGGACGACTGGACGGTCGTCACCACGGACGGTACGTGGTCCTCCCACTGGGAGCACTCGGTCGCGCTGACGGAGGAGGGGCCGCTCGTGCTGACGGCTCCCGACGGGGGCAAGGCCAAGCTCGCGGAGATGGGGATCCAGGCCGCGCCGGATCCGCTGGGCTGAGGGCCGTCCGCGACCGCGCGCCGGTGGGGATCGTTCGCGCAGTTCCCCGCGCCCCTTCAGGGCGCGCTTAAAGCTCTTGCGGTACGGGCAGACTTCCCCGATTCGTGTTTCCGAGGGGCCTGACGTAGACTGACTCGTCGGCTCTTGTGTACCCGCATGTCCTCATGCGTTCCGCACGGAGTCGATCAAGGTAGTCGATTCGAAGGGCGAAGCGTGGCCAAGAAGCAAGGTGCCATCGAGATCGAGGGCACTGTCGTCGAGTCTCTTCCGAACGCCATGTTCAAGGTCGAGCTCCAGAACGGCCACCAGGTCCTGGCACACATCAGCGGCAAGATGCGCATGCACTACATCCGCATCCTCCCTGACGACCGGGTCGTGGTGGAGCTGTCTCCGTACGACCTCACGCGTGGCCGGATCGTCTACCGCTACAAGTAGATCTTGCCTGTGTCCCGCCGCCCCCGGGCGACGGGTCTGCCGGCACTGACCCGGAGAACCTCACACCCATGAAGGTCAAGCCGAGCGTCAAGAAGATCTGCGACAAGTGCAGGGTGATCCGCCGTCACGGCCGGGTCATGGTCATCTGCGACAACCCGCGCCACAAGCAGCGCCAGGGCTGACGCACGACCGATCCCTCTGCATTCCTCGCAGGGATTCGCGCGACGCAAGCTGAATATGTTCATACGCAGGGCCCAGGCGGACCAGTGCCGTCTGACACCCCCGGTTCGGAGGCCGGGGACCCAGTTCGTACCTGGTACGGCGGCTGGGAGTCGGTTCTGCGGAAGACCTCCGACAAGTAACTGGAGCCATTGAATGGCACGCGTTTCCGGTGTTGACATCCCGCGCGACAAGCGCGTGGAGATCGCCCTCACCTACGTGTTCGGCATCGGCCGGACCCTCTCGCAGCAGACGCTGGCCGCCACCGGCGTCGACCCGAACACCCGCGTTCGCGACCTCTCCGAGGAGCAGCTCGTCGCGATCCGCGAGTACGTCGACAACAACATCAAGACCGAGGGTGACCTCCGTCGCGAGATCCAGGCCGACATCCGCCGCAAGGTCGAGATCGGCACCTACCAGGGTCTGCGTCACCGTCGTGGTCTGCCCGTCCGCGGTCAGCGCACCAGCACCAACGCGCGTACCCGCAAGGGCCCGCGTCGCGCCATCGCCGGCAAGAAGAAGCCGGGCAAGAAGTAGTCCACAGCGGACGCCTGTCCACGGTCTTCGCTGTAGGACCGACCACCTCCCGTAGGAGTAATAGATGCCCCCCAAGGGTCGTCAGGGCGCTGCCAAGAAGGTGCGCCGCAAGGAAAAGAAGAACGTCGCTCACGGCCACGCGCACATCAAGAGCACGTTCAACAACACGATCGTCTCGATCACGGACCCGTCCGGCAACGTGATCTCCTGGGCCTCCGCCGGCCACGTCGGCTTCAAGGGCTCCCGGAAGTCCACGCCGTTCGCCGCGCAGATGGCCGCCGAGTCGGCCGCCCGCCGCGCCCAGGAGCACGGCATGCGCAAGGTCGACGTGTTCGTGAAGGGCCCGGGTTCCGGTCGTGAGACCGCGATCCGCTCCCTGCAGGCCACGGGCCTCGAGGTCGGCTCCATCCAGGACGTCACCCCGACCCCGCACAACGGCTGCCGTCCGCCGAAGCGCCGCCGCGTCTGACGCGACGCCTTCGGGCTCACGGTTTCCGGGCGGTACGGCTCCGTAAAAGGGCCGTATCGCCCGTACCCTTGCAGTACCCGCGCTTTTTCCCGGTGCGGTCTCCGTCGGACGTCATATAGCGGGCGTCCACGAAAGAAGGATCTGATCCACACATGCTGATCGCTCAGCGTCCCTCGTTGACCGAAGAGGTCGTCGACGAGTTCCGCTCCCGGTTCGTGATCGAGCCGCTGGAGCCGGGCTTCGGTTACACCCTCGGCAACTCCCTGCGCCGGACCCTCCTGTCCTCGATCCCGGGTGCGGCGGTCACGTCCATCCGCATCGACGGCGTGCTGCACGAGTTCACCACCGTGCCGGGCGTCAAGGAGGACGTCACCGACCTGATCCTCAACATCAAGCAGCTGGTCGTCTCCTCGGAGCACGACGAGCCGGTCGTGATGTACCTGCGCAAGCAGGGTCCGGGTCTGGTCACCGCCGCCGACATCGCGCCCCCGGCCGGTGTCGAGGTGCACAACCCCGACCTGGTCCTCGCCACGCTCAACGGCAAGGGCAAGCTGGAGATGGAGCTGACGGTCGAGCGCGGCCGCGGTTACGTCTCCGCCGTGCAGAACAAGCAGGTCGGCCAGGAGATCGGCCGCATCCCGGTCGACTCGATCTACTCGCCGGTGCTCAAGGTCACGTACAAGGTCGAGGCCACGCGTGTCGAGCAGCGGACCGACTTCGACAAGCTGATCGTCGACGTCGAGACCAAGCAGGCCATGCGCCCGCGTGACGCCATGGCGTCGGCCGGAAAGACCCTGGTCGAGCTGTTCGGCCTCGCCCGCGAGCTGAACATCGACGCCGAGGGAATCGACATGGGCCCGTCCCCCACGGACGCCGCCCTGGCCGCCGACCTGGCGCTGCCGATCGAGGAGCTGGAGCTCACCGTTCGGTCGTACAACTGCCTCAAGCGCGAGGGCATCCACTCCGTGGGTGAGCTCGTGGCGCGGTCCGAGGCGGACCTGCTCGACATCCGCAACTTCGGTGCGAAGTCGATCGACGAGGTCAAGGCCAAGCTGGCCGGCATGGGCCTGGCCCTCAAGGACAGCCCGCCCGGATTTGACCCGACCGCCGCCGCGGACGCGTTCGGCGCCGATGACGATGCGGACGCGGGCTTCGTCGAGACCGAGCAGTACTAAGAGCTCGGGTTCGACGGTTCGTTCTCGGCTGCCGGCCGGCTGTGGCTGGTCGCGCAGTTCCCCGCGCCCCTTCGGGGCGCGGATCCTCCGGGGCGCTTGAAAGGGCGCCCCGGATCTCCGACAGGCGACCGCCTGCTCGGATACTGACCCCGGTACCTGATACGGCCGGGGCAGACACCTAGGAGAAACACCATGCCGAAGCCCACCAAGGGTGCCCGTCTGGGCGGCAGCGCCGCGCACGAGAAGCTGATGCTCGCGAACCTCGCGAAGTCGCTGTTCGAGCACGGTCGTATCACCACCACCGAGGCGAAGGCCCGCCGTCTGCGGCCGTACGCCGAGCGTCTGGTCACCAAGGCGAAGAAGGGCGACCTTCACAACCGCCGTCAGGTGCTCCAGGTCATCACGGACAAGAGCGTCGTCCACACGCTCTTCACCGAGATCGGCCCGCGCTACGAGAACCGTCCGGGTGGCTACACCCGCATCACCAAGATCGGTAACCGCCGTGGCGACAACGCGCCCATGGCCGTCATCGAGCTGGTCGAGGGTCTGACGGTGGCGCAGGAGGCGACCGGCGAGGCCGAGGCCGCGACCAAGCGCGCGGTCAAGGAAGACGCGCTCAAGAAGGACGAGGCCGCCGAGGCCACGTCCGACGAGAGCACCGAGGCGAAGGCCGACGAGGCCGCCGAGGAGTCGAAGGACGCGTAAGCGTCCGCCGGGGCTGTGCGCGTGCGGCAGCGGGTCGCGGTGGCTCGCCGCGCCCACGCGGCGAAGCCGCACATCGATGCAGTCCCGCGCCCCTGAGGCGTGGTTGGCGGGTCCGTTCCCTGTTGCAGGGGGCGGGCCCGCCTTCGTGTCGGTGAGAGGATCCATAGGTGAGTGACGAAGTAGAGGCCGGTCGGGTCCGGGTGCGGCTCGATCTGTCGTACGACGGGAGCGAGTTCTCCGGTTGGGCCAAGCAGGCCGGGGGGCGGCGGACCGTGCAGGGCGAGATCGAGGACGCCCTGCGGACCGTGACGCGGTCGCGGGAGACCTACGAACTGACCGTCGCCGGACGCACCGACGCCGGGGTGCACGCGCGCGGGCAGGTCGCCCACGTCGATCTGCCGCGTGAGGTGTGGGCCGAGCACCACCAGAAGCTGCTCAAGCGGCTCGCCGGGCGGCTGCCCCGGGACGTCCGGGTATGGGCCCTCAGGGAGGCGCCCAGCGGGTTCGACGCCCGTTTCTCGGCGATCTGGCGGCGCTACGCCTACCGGGTCACCGACAATCCCGGTGGCGTCGACCCGCTGCTGCGCAACCATGTGCTGTGGCACGACTGGCCGTTGGACGTGGACGCCATGAACGAGGCCGCCCGCGGGCTGCTCGGCGAGCACGACTTCGCCGCGTACTGCAAGAAGCGGGAGGGCGCCACCACCATCCGCACCCTCCAGGAACTGAGCCTGGTGCGCGGGGAGGACGGGATCATCACCGCGACCGTGCGGGCCGACGCGTTCTGCCACAACATGGTGCGCTCGCTCATCGGGGCGCTGCTGTTCGTGGGGGACGGGCACCGGCCGGCCGACTGGCCGGGCAAGGTGCTGGCGGCCGGCGTGCGCGACTCGGCCGTGCACGTGGTCCGGCCGCACGGCCTGACGCTGGAGGAAGTCGGCTACCCGGCCGACGAGTTGCTCGCCGCGCGCAGCAAGGAGGCGCGCAGCAGACGGTCGTTGCCGTCGGCCGGGTGCTGCTGAGCCCTCGTTACTCGTTCGCCGCGGCCGAGGCCTGGGCCTCGCCGCGGCGGCGGATCTGGTTGAACGTGAACTGCTGCAGGTCGTCGCTGGTGCGGAAGACCGCGGTGTCCTTGGTGGTGACGTCCTTGCCGCTGGTGAAGCCCGAGTTGGCGAAGTAGGCGTAGCGGCCGTAGGAGTTGGTCGTCGTGTTGCAGATGGCGGACTCGCAGAAGCGCTTCACGCCGCCGCCCGACAGCGACTTGACGAAGCTCTTCTTGTCGGCCTGGTCCTTGGCCCTGAGCGCCTGCGCCTCGGTGTCGAAGACCGCCACGCCCATCGTGACGGCGATGCCGTCCTTGACGTAGGTCACGCGTATCAGGCGCGTGCAGTCGTTGGCGGTGAGGGCCTTGGGGAGGGTGCCGCCCGCGGCCGAGGCGCAGTTCCTCGTGTCGGCGGTGGGCCCCTTCTTGTAGACGGTGTCGCCCATCGTCAGCTGGGTGCCGGGGAAGAGGGTCTCCGGGCTGAGCGGGGCCTTGTCCTTCTGGGCGCTGGCGACGAAGTCCTTGGGGTCCAGCGGGGGCGGGGCGCTGGTCGGGGCGAACGACGGCGCCGAGGACGTGCCGCTCGGGATGTCCGCCGAGGGCAGGGAGGCCGGGTTGTTCCCCCGGTCGTCACCGTTGGCCGAGACCACGGCCACCGCGACGGCCGTGCCGATCGCGACGGTGGCGAGCGCGCCGCCGCCGATCAGCAGCAGGCGGCGTCGTTTGTTGCGGGCCTCGGAGGCCTCGGCGAGCGCCGCCCAGTCGGGGGAGTGGCCGGCCCCGCTGTTCCAGGGCTGCTGCGACTGCGGTTTCCAAGGGTCCCACTGGGACTGAGGTCCCCCCTGCCCAATGCTCATGGGCCGCATCTTAGACGGGAGACGGGGTGCGCCGGCCCGCCCGGATCGGCCCCGTAGCGCCCGGCGTTGGGCCGTGTGCGCGGGCAAAGACGACATCTGCGGGTGGTTGGGGCGGCTGCTGCCGGCCGTGCTGCTGCCGTCTGCCCGGTGGCGTGGCCGTCGCCCAGCGCGGGGGTGCGGACATCGGTGGTGGTGGGGGCGGTGCGAGTCCTGCGGCGGCCGCGCGGGGAGGCTCCCCGGCGGGGCGGGGTCTCGCCGCGGGAACCGGTCGGCCGCTTCCGCCGGTGTTCCCGTCCGCACGGCCGGTGCGCCGCCGGAGCGTGAGACGGGTGGTTACCGTCCGTGCCGCGGTGTGCACTCCGAGGAGCGCCTGGAGTGGTGCACAGGCGCGGCGAGGACCGCGTTTTGACCCTTGTGGAGTGCACCGGTATTCTGCTTGTTCGTTGTGTATTGGCTTGCTCATTCTCACGGGACGGGCCCTTACACCGGTCCACCGGGCCGATGACCAGCGACCCCACGTACGCGGTATGCGTCGCCGCAGTGCGGTCCAGGCTGTCGTGATCGTTTCGGTGACCAGTTATGGACCATTCACTCGAAGCGAAGGCTACGAACCGTGCGTACGTACAGCCCCAAGCCCGGCGATGTGACGCGCCAGTGGCACGTCATCGACGCTCAGGACGTTGTCCTGGGCCGTCTCGCCACCACTGCCGCGACGCTCCTCCGCGGCAAGCACAAGCCGATCTACGCGCCGCACGTCGACGCTGGTGACTTCGTCATCATCATCAACGCCGACAAGGTGCACCTGTCCGGCAACAAGCGGACCCAGAAGATGGCGTACCGCCACTCCGGCTACCCGGGCGGTCTGCGCTCGGTCCGTTACGACGAGCTGCTCGACAAGAACCCCGAGAAGGCCATCGAGAAGGCCGTCAAGGGCATGCTCCCCAAGAACACTCTGGGCCGTCAGATGCTCTCGAAGCTGAAGGTCTACAAGGGTGACCAGCACCCGCACGGCGCGCAGCAGCCGCAGCCGTACGAGATCACCCAGGTCGCGCAGTAAGTCCGGCCACCCCCTAAGACTGAAGAGAATCTGAGGAGAATCGTGGCCGAGACCACTGCCGAGCAGCCGCTCGAAGAGCTTGACATCGACAGCTACACCACGGAGTCGGACGTCCCCGTCGAGGGCGAGTACACCTCCGAGTCCCTCGCGTCCCGTTTCGGTGAGCCCCAGCCGGCCGCCGGTCTGGGCCGCCGCAAGAACGCCATCGCCCGCGTCCGGATCGTCCCGGGCACCGGCAAGTGGAAGATCAACGGTCGCACCCTCGAGGACTACTTCCCGAACAAGGTGCACCAGCAGGAAGTCAACGAGCCGTTCAAGGTCCTCGAGCTCGAGGGCCGCTACGACGTCGTCGCCCGCATCGCCGGTGGCGGTGTCTCCGGCCAGGCCGGTGCCCTCCGTCTCGGTGTCGCCCGCGCGCTGAACGAGGCCGACGTCGACAACAACCGCGGCCCGCTGAAGAAGGCCGGCTTCCTCCGCCGCGACGACCGTGCGGTCGAGCGCAAGAAGGCCGGTCTGAAGAAGGCCCGCAAGGCTCCGCAGTACAGCAAGCGCTAAACGCGACGCCCGTCCTCGCGACTGGCTTCGCCTCGATCGCCCCGGCGGCACGGTTGTGCTGCCGGGGCGGTTCGTTTACACAACCCCTACCGGTCCCGGACAGTCTCAGGGAAGGTACGCGGGAATGTGAGCCGCATTCTCTTCAGCAATACGGAGGACACCACTGTGGGACGACTCTTCGGCACGGACGGCGTGCGCGGTGTCGCCAACGCGGATCTGACGGCGGAGATGGCCCTGGGCCTGTCCGTGGCCGCGGCGCACGTACTGGCCGAGGCGGGCACGTTCGAGGGGCACCGGCCCACCGCTGTCGTCGGGCGTGACCCGCGCGCGTCCGGGGAGTTCCTGGAGGCCGCCGTGGTCGCGGGTCTCGCCAGCGCCGGTCTGGACGTCCTGCGCGTCGGTGTGCTGCCGACGCCCGCCGTGGCGTTCCTGACCGGGGAGCTCGGCGCCGACCTCGGGGTGATGCTCTCCGCGAGCCACAACGCCATGCCCGACAACGGCATCAAGTTCTTCGCCCGTGGCGGGCACAAGCTCGCCGACGAGCTGGAGGACCGGATCGAGTCCGTCTACGAGGAGCACCGCACCGGCGCGCCCTGGGACCGGCCGACCGGCGCCGGCGTGGGCCGGGTGCGCGACTACGACGAGGGCTTCGACCGTTACGTCGAGCACCTCCTGGGTGTCCTGCCGAACCGTCTCGACGGGCTGAAGGTCGTCCTGGACGAGGCGCACGGCGCCGCCGCCCGGGTCTCGCCGGAGGCGTTCCAGCGGGCCGGCGCCGAGGTCGTCACCATCGGGGCCGAGCCGGACGGCCTCAACATCAACGACGGATGCGGCTCGACGCACCTCGACAAGCTCAAGGCCGCCGTCGTCAAGCACGGGGCGGACCTGGGCATCGCGCACGACGGCGACGCCGACCGGTGCCTCGCCGTGGACCACACCGGCGAGGAGGTGGACGGGGACCAGATCCTCGCCGTGCTCGCGCTGGCGATGCGGGAGCGGTCCGCGCTGCGCTCCGAGACCGTCGTGGCGACGGTCATGTCCAACCTGGGCTTCAAGCTGGCCATGGAGCGCGAGGGCATCCGGCTGGTGCAGACGGCCGTCGGCGACCGGTACGTGCTGGAGGAGATGAAGGAGCACGGGTTCGCCCTCGGCGGTGAGCAGTCCGGGCACGTGATCGTCCTCGACCACGCGACGACCGGTGACGGCACGCTGACCGGGCTGCTGCTGGCGGCCCGGGTCGCCGGCAGCGGGCGCCCGCTGCGGGAGCTGGCCTCCGTCATGGAGCGGCTGCCGCAGGTGCTGATCAACGTGCCGGACGTGGACAGGTCCCGGGTGAAGAGCTCCGCGGAGCTGTCGGCCGCCGTCTCGGACGCGGAGCGGGAGCTGGGGTCGACCGGGCGGGTGCTGCTGCGTCCGTCGGGGACGGAGCCCCTGGTGCGGGTGATGGTCGAGGCCGCCGACATCGAGCAGGCCCGGTCCGTGGCGGGGCGGCTGGCCGATGCCGTGAAGTCGGCGCTGGGGTAGTCGCCGCCCCCGTTTTTGCGAGCGGGTTCGGGGTGGGGGTTGTCGTCGGCGGCGGGCTCGCGGTTCGTCGTGGCTCGTCGCGCAGTTCCCCGCGCCCCTGGAAGGGCGTCGCCGCTCAGGGCGTGGTCTTCTTCTGCTTGGACCACAGGCCCTTCTGGATCAGAAGGGTGAGCGTGCCGGCGACGATGATGCCCAGCAGGTTCAGCAGGAGCTGCTCCGAGGAGCCCCGGGTCTGGGTCGTGTCGCCGTAGCTCAGGGCCACCGCCGCGTTCGCCGCCGCCGGGATCGTGGTCACCGAGATGGCCACACCCACCAGGGCGCCCGACTTCGCCGAGGTCAGCGACAGCGTGCCGGCGATCCCGGCCAGGACCGCCACGACGAAGGAGAACCAGTCGGGGGCGTAGATGAAGCCGGTGTTGGGGCGTTCCGCATCCAGCCGGGCCTCGGTGAACAGGCCCACGGCGTCCATGAACAGGCTGAAGCCGACCGTCACGGCCATCGCCACCACGAAACCGACCAGCAGCGCGATCAGTGAGCGCAGGGCGAGGCGCGGCCGGCGGCGGACGATCGCCGTGCTGATGCCGGCGAGGGGCCCGAACTCCGGGCCGACCGCCATCGCGCCGACGATCAGGATCGCGTTGTCCAGGACCACACCGCAGGCCGCGATCATCGTGGCGAGCGTGATGAAGGCCAGGTAGGTGGCGGAGAGCGTCGACTCCTCGTGGGTGGCCTCCGTCAGCTGCTCCCACAGCACGGCGTCCGCGCCCTCGCCGGGCGCGTCGGCCTCCGCCCGGTCGGCGCGCTCGGACAGCGACAGGTCGATCGACTCGACGGCGATCGAACCGCTGCTGTCGATGTCCAGCTCCCGCAGCGCGGCGAGCAGCTCGTCGCCCGCCTCCCGCGCGACGTCGCACATCACGACGTCTCCGGCGGGGTCGCGGGCGGCGCCGGGCAGGACGACGAGGTGGGCGGTGCCGACCGTCCCCTCGACCAGTCGCAGTACCTCGTCGGTCCGGTCGGACGGCGCGATCAGGCGCAGATGAAGCATGGCTCCCATGGAACCCACCTTCCCCGGAGGATCACAGCTTGCGCAGACTGAGCCGCTGCACCTTGTGGTCCGGGCCCTTGCGCAGGACGAGAGTGGCACGGCCGCGGGTGGGGGCGATGTTCTCCACCAGGTTGGGCCGGTTGATCGTGTGCCACATGGTCCGGGCGTAGTCGAGGGCCTCCTCCTCCGAGACCTGCGTGTACTTGCGGAAGTAGGAGGACGGGTTCTGGAACGCCGTCGCGCGCAGCTTGCGGAAGCGGTCGAGGTACCAGTGCTCGATGTCCTCGACGCGGGCGTCGACGTACACACTGAAGTCGAAGTAGTCGGCGAGGCCGACCCGGGTGCGGCCGTCCTTGCCGGGCAGGGCGGGCTGGAGGACGTTCAGGCCCTCGACGATCAGGATGTCCGGGCGGCGCACGGTGAGGCGCTCGTCGGGGACGATGTCGTAGATCAGGTGGGAGTAGACGGGGGCGGTGACCTCGTCCTTGCCGGCCTTGATGTCGGCGACGAACCGGGTCAGGGCGCGGCGGTCGTAGGACTCGGGGAAGCCCTTGCGGGACATCAGGCCGCGGGCCTGGAGCTCCGCGGTGGGGAGCAGGAAGCCGTCGGTGGTGACCAGCTCGACGCGCGGGTGCTCGGGCCAGCGGGAGAGCAGGGCCTGGAGCAGGCGGGCGACGGTGGACTTGCCGACGGCGACCGATCCGGCGACTCCTATGACGAACGGGGTGCCCGCCTGGGAGCCCTTCTCGCCGAGGAACGTGTTCAGCGCCCCCCTCAGGCCGTCCGTGGCGCCGACGTACAGGTTGAGGAGCCGGGACAGCGGCAGGTAGATGTCCCGGACCTCGTCGAGGTCGATGACATCGCCGAGACCGCGCAGCTTCTCGACCTCCTCGGCCGTGAGCGGCAGCGGCGTCTTGTCACGCAGCGCGCTCCACTCGGCTCGGGTGAGATCGACGTAGGGAGTCGCCTCCGGACGGGGCCGGTGGGCGCTCCGGGGCATCGGGGAGACCGGAGAGATCACAGTCCATTGTTAACGCTGTTTGAACGGGGTGGGGGGTGGGGTGCGTCACCCGGGCACGGGTTCACGCGACGGTGCACGCGACCGGGTCGGCGCTGTCGGGGGCTCCAGGTGCGTACACGGCAGTGAGGGCGCCCCCTGTGCAGGGGGCGCCCTCAGCACTTCACTCGTGTCAGCCGACGCTGCCGTACTCCACGGGGAAGTCCGGAGGCCAGGGCTGGCCGAAGTCGAACAGAGACGGGTCCTCGAACGCGAGGGCCGCCTCGCGCCACGAGGGGTTGGCCGATAGGACGAAGCTGTCTCCGTCCGGCTCGATCATCCAGGTGAAGCCCGCATCCCCCGCTTGGAGGTCATGCCGCTCCTTCAGCACCGCGAACTCCGCCTCCGACGCCGGCCGGACATGGATCCCCTTGGGGTAGATGGGCTTGAGGAGCATGAGGTCCACATGGCCGAAGTAGACCTCGACCCGGGTGTCCG
Organism: Streptomyces sp. AHA2; assembly: GCF_036857595.1. Taxonomy (NCBI): domain Bacteria; kingdom Bacillati; phylum Actinomycetota; class Actinomycetes; order Kitasatosporales; family Streptomycetaceae; genus Streptomyces; species Streptomyces sp. AHA2. The sequence continues at coordinate 390,742 of NZ_JAUQWJ010000004.1, read as the reverse complement.
TTCCGTCGACGGCGGTGGCGTCGCTACGCAGCAACAGCTGCCTGTGCGACGCCGCGAAACTGACCACTCGGAACAGGCGCCCCTCACGTACGAAATCCGGCATTCTCTCTGTTCTTCCTGTTCTCGGGGTCTTCAGGTCACTGGGCCCAGTCCGGTTTCGGCATGTCCTTGACGAGGCTCGGCGCCTTGTCACCGGGCTTGGTGAAGTACCAGTCGATGGCGTCGAAGTCTCGGCGGCCGAGTATCACTTTGAGACGCAGCGTCGCCACTTCCCATGCTGTGCCGTTGTTGCTCCCGACCTTGGCCACCGTCTGCCAGTCGCCGCCCACCAAGGGCTTCCCGCGTTCGACAAGCTTGCTCAGGGCTTCCGCCGCGGTCTTCGCGTCCGGGACGCCGTCCAGTGAAACGCTCAGCTTCACCGACGGATTGTCCAGCGCCTTCTCCACTCCGACCATCCAGATGGGCCGACCGTCGCTGTTCGGAGCCGACCGGCCGAGCAGCCTGTGGTTGAACGTCCGTGCCGCCGCGCCGCTCAGGCCGCCGGTACCCCCCAGGGTGCCTCTGGCCAGCGTATCGGAGTACGGATTGATCCCCAGAACGATGTGGTCGCCGTCCTTGACGAGTTCCTTGACGATCCCCTCAAGGCACTCGTTGTGTACCAGGACAGGCGTCGAGCCCGTGTACACGTAGTACGTGTGGCTTTGCGAGACCTCGAAGTTGAAGACCTCGACGGGCCCCCTGACCGCCGTGGTGCCAAGGACGCGCGTGACGCCGCCGTCCCGCGCCTCCAGGGAGTCTCCGGCGCGCAGCTCGCCAGCCTCGACCCAGCCGCGTTCCTTCACCCAGAAGCGGTGCGATTCGGTTGCTTCGACCTGGCCGTCGGCCGTTTCGATCCGGACCAGCGAGTCGACGGTGTGGCGGAAGAGGTTGAGCACCGGCCGCAGGGACTTCTTGCCCGTGACCTGGTCCTGCGACCAGACCCGGTCACCGACCTCGATGTCCTCGATGGCCTTGGGACCGTGTTCCGTCGCCACCTTCGTGCCGGCGGGGAAGCACCTGGTCAGCAGGAGCTTCGACGTCACCCCCTCGATGGCGGCTTGGGTAAGGCCGGCGGTGCGCAGAGCCTTCCAGGCATCCTCGATGGCGATGCCGGTTCTCAAGGCGGCATCGAGAGCAGTCACACCATCCTTGATGGCCTTGATGGCGTAGCTGCCCAAGACGATGGTGCCGATGTCGAAAAGTGCCCACCCGCAGTTGCCCAGTGTGCCGCCGCTGCCTGTGGTGATCCTGTCCCAGCAACCGGTGAAGTTCTCGGTGAGGGCCTTGACGAATCCCTTTGCGACAGCGTCGTTGAACTCTTCCTGCGAGATCGTGTAGGTGACCTTTTTGGGCTGAGGCTTCAGCTCGACGGTGTCTAGGAACAGGGTTTCGGAAGCAGGGCATCCGGACTGTACGTCCGGGATATTCGTCGCCGTGCACAGGTAGACATCGACGATCGTCTTGGCGGTGATGTTGGCGGTGATGACGCAGTCACCGACGTGGACGATGACATTGCAGTTTTCCTTGTTCAGGATGTCCGGATCACCGACGGGTTCGACCCGTGTCTTGAAGAAGACACCATCGATGCCACCGGCCCCGGTCTGGATCTCGTCATTGCGGTTCTTGGTCTCGGCTCGCCGAGCCGCCTCCTGAGCCTCCTTGGCGTACTGCTCCGCGTCCTTGGCGGCTTCTTCGGCTTCGGTGGCTGCCGTGTCGGCGCGGTCGGCTGCTGCTCGGGCGTCCTTGGCGGCCTGTTCGGCCTCCGAGGCGGCCGTGCGGGCGGCTTCGGCGTCGAGGGCCGCCTGGTCCGCCGAGTCGCGGGCTTCCTTGGCGTGGTTCTCGGCGCGGCCGGCTGCCTTGTCGGCGGCTTCGGCGTCCTCGGTGGCCTTGCGGTTGTACTCGACGGTGCGGGCCAGGGACGCGGCTGCCTTGGATGCGGCCTTGGCGGCCTCCGCGGCGTAGCCGAGGGCCTCCTTGGCGTAGGTGCGCGCGGTGGCTGCGTGCCCGGCCGCGTTGGCCGCGTGCTGGTAGGCGGCCTTCGCGTCGCCCTGTGCCTGGTCGGCGAGGTTCTTGGCCGCCGATGCCTCCGCCGCCGCGTTCTTGGCGTGGGCGTCGGCGACGGCCTGCTGGCGTTCGGCGATCGACTTCGACGCCTGGCCAGTGAGGACCACCAGGCCGGCGGCCGAGTCCTTGTCGACGTAGGGGGAGCCGAGCTGGATCGCGTCGTTGGCCGGCTTGGCGACCTGCGCGGCGGCCTTTCCGGCGTCGACGGCGGCCTGGGCGGTGACGTGCGCGAAGCCCGCGGCCTTCGCCGAGGCGGCCAGGGCCTTGCCGGCTTCCTTGTTCGCCTGGTCCGCCTGGGACTTGGCCGTCTTGGCCTGCTTCTCCGCCTCGTCGGCCATCTCCACGGCCGTCTTGGCCTCGGCGGAGGCGTGCTGCGAGGCCTTGATGGCGTCGGCGGCGGCGCTCGTCGCGGTCTTCACCGCGGCGTCGGACTTCAGCTTGGCGGCCTGCGCGGCATCGGCGTGGGCGCGGGAGCGTTTGGCCGCCGCCTCCGCCCGGGTGGCCGCCGCATCGGCGTCCGCCGCCGACTTGGTCGCGGCATCGGCTTCGGAGCGGGCCTTGCCGGCAGCCGTCTCGGCATCCGTGGCGTGCTTGTCGGCCGCGTCGGCCGCCGCCCGGGCCTCCTGGGCGTTGCTGTCGGACTCGTGCGCCTGGGCGTACGCCTCCTTCGCGTCGGCCTTGGCGCGGGCCGCGTCGGCCTTCTGCTCGGCGTCCCACGCGTCGTCGCGCAGGTCGCGGGCCTTGTCGCGGGCCTTGACCGCCGCGTTCTTCTTCTCGACCGCCGTGCCCTCGGCCGCCTCTGCCTTGTCCTTGGCGTCCTTGGCCTTGGTGGCTTCGGATTCGGCGTTCTTCTTGTGCTGGGCGGCCTCGGCCTGTTTGGCGGCGGCCGTCTTCTTCTCCGCCTCGGCCGTCTTCTCCTCGGCCTCGGCGGCCAGGCGCTTGGCGTGGGCCTCGGCGGCGGCCGCCTTGGCCTGTCCCTCGGCCTTCACCGCGTCGGCGAGCTTGGCCTCCGCGGTCTCCTTGTCCTTCTTGGCGTTGTCGCGGTGCACCTTCGCCGCGTCCGCTGCGGCCTTCGCCTGGGACTCGGCCATCGCTGCGGCGGCCTTGCGGAACTCGGCCTTCGACTGCGCCGCCTGCGCCAGCGCGCGCTGCGCGATGGTCGCGCTGTCGCCGGCGGAGGCGCGGGTGGCCGCCTCGGCGGTTTCGCCGGCCTTCACCAGCGCTTCCAGGGCCGCTGTCGCGCCCTTGGTGACCTGCGCCTTCTGCTGACCCACCAGCAGCCCACGTCCCCGCGGTGCGCCCGCCTCGTCGGCGACGCCGTACGCGGCCTTCTGCGCGACGTCGGTCGCGGCGGCCGCCTTCTTCGCCGCGGCCAACTGGGCCTTGAGAACCTCCAGCTGCTTCTTCGCCTGCGTCTGCGCCGCCGTGACGCCCTTCTTGGCCTGGTCGAACTGCGCCTTGTCCGGGTAGAACTGGGTGTCCGCGCCGGCATGGCCCTTGGGTACGACCCGGAACTTCTGCGGGTTGGTGCCGTTGCACCCCCACAGCCAGGCGTTGTGGCTGTTCTCGAACTTGTTCAGGTCCAGGCACTTGTCCGTGGCGACGTTGCGCAGCTCACCGGCGGCGCGGACGTCGAGTGCCCACTCCTGCGCCTTGCTGTCGTTGCACGTCCAGATCTGGATCTTCGTGCCGTTGGCGGGGTTGCTGTTCTCGACGTCCAGGCACTTGCCGGACTTGTAGTTGACGAGGGAGTAGGTGTCAGGGGAAGCAGTGCCCAGCTGCCACTGCTGCCCGGAGGAGTTGTTGCAGGTGTAGATCTGCACCGGGGTGCCGGAGGCGGTCTTTCCGCCTTCCGCGTCCAGGCACTTGCCCTTGGCCGCCTCCACCTGGATGACGGCAGGGGAGTCACCGATCCAGCCCGCACCGCCGGGAGCCCAGTAGTCCTGCCAACGGACCAGATGGTCGGCGACCCACGAGTGCCCCAGCAGGTTCCCCAGCGCCTTCGCACCGCCGGCGAGAGCGCTGGTGGCCTCCTTGCCGGACTTCAGGATCTGGTTGCGCTGGACCGCCTGTGAGGCGATCTCCTGCTGCCACTCCGACGTGGCGGTCTCGGTGATGCCGCCCAGAGCCTTGTTCGGGTCGATCGGATCCCGCCAGGCACATGACGCGTACCGGCTCTTCAGGTCCTCGACCGCGATCCGGTACTCGGCCGTACCGGGCTCGGGAGCGGTGCGCGGAAAGCCACCGGAGGCAAGAAAGAGCCGGGCGTCATCGGCGCCCTTGCCGCCGAAGGTGTCGAGCAGCCCTTCGAACGCCCGCCCCTCCCGGTACTGCCGCTGCCACTCATCCGAGGGCAGGTCCGGGTCGTGGGTCTCTTCTCCGTAGAGCGGAGTCCCCAGGTCGGTGACAGCCTTCAGGGTCTTCTCGTCGGCCCTGGGTGTGGGGTCCTCGTAGAAGTCGGACTCGGTCTTCCAGAACCTGTCAGCGATCCACTCGGTCAGGCCCGTCTGGCTGTGGAAGTCCTTCTCTTCATCGCCCGGGCCTCCGGGAGGCGAGTGGAACGCCGCGACCGTGAACCCGCCCGGAGTCTCCAGGCCGTGAAGAGGCTTCGACCACTCGTCCCGAAGGCCGTTGACGACTTCGAGTTCCCTCCAAGCCACGTCCTTGTCCCGCTCGTACGCCACGGCCAGTGGGGTGTCTTTCCAGTGCGCCCGGTTGGCCAGCGTGTGCAGCTTGTCCGGCGGCTGGTTGAGCCCGTCCTGCGCGACGGTGGCCATGGTCGGCCCGCCCAGGCGCAGGACCTCCGCCATCAGGCACTGGTCCTGCCGCAGTTGTTCGGCCGCCGTGTCGTCCGACCAGTCGGAGGAGCCGCCCGCCGGGGAGGCCGCCTCCGTGCCGGTGCGTCGGTCCGGCACTCCGGGCTGCACGGCCACGCCGGCCAGTACGGCCGCGACCGCGGCGGATGTGGCGACGGCCGTCAGCAGCCGTGGTCGGCCGGATCTGGGCAGGAATCGGGATATGGGCAGGAAAGGCCCTGGTCTCGGGCGCACGAAACGTCCCCTCGTCGCAACGGAAGGCGCACGGGGGCCGTCGGAGCAGCCGAGGAGAATCGCCTGGCGAACCGTCGGCATCAGGCCTGCCGGTACGTCTCTCCGCCTGTGGCGACGATGTCCCCCCGGTCGCCTGGTGAAGCGCTGTGCGGCCGAGTGGTCAGCTCCGCCGAGCGCGACGATCATCCTATGTACGGCAGTTCGAATCGACCAGCATGGTTTTCTGGGTCCGGCGAGGTGTGGCGCAAAAGCGTCTCCGGACGCGCACCGGCGTGACCGGTGCAAGTGTCGTCAGGTCGCGTGTGGTTGACGTGTTCGTTTCGTGAACATGGCGTCGGATCCGAGGTGCACGGGGCGGAAATCGTCCAGAACCCGTCCATGCCCCTACGGACGGCCCGTGTGTGTCCGGTGGCTCCTGGGTGTGGCGTGTGAGCGGGTGGCCCCCGCTTAGCCCGGTGGAATTTCCGAAATCGGGCACGGAAAGCCCTGTTCGGCCCGGGGGTCGACCCTAAGCTGCCGCCCATGTGTGGAATCGTGGGATACGTGGGGCCGCAGTCCGCGCTCGAGGTCGTGATGGCCGGGCTCAGGCGGCTGGAGTACCGGGGTTACGACTCCGCCGGTGTCGCCGTGCTGGCCGACGGCGGGCTGGCGACGGCCAAGAAGGCCGGGAAGCTGCTGAACCTGGAGAAGGAGCTGGACGGCAGGCCGCTGCCGACGGGGCCGACGGGCATCGGCCACACCCGGTGGGCCACCCACGGCGGTCCGACCGACGACAACGCCCATCCGCACATCGACAACGCGGGACGCGTCGCGGTCGTGCACAACGGCATCATCGAGAACTTCGCCGCGCTGCGGGCCGAACTGCAGGAGCGCGGACACGCGTTGTCCTCCGAGACCGACACCGAGGTCGTGGCGCACCTGCTCGCCGAGGAGTTCTCCTCCTGCGCGGACCTCGCCGAGGCGATGCGGCTGGTGTGCCGTCGGCTGGAAGGGGCGTTCACGCTGGTCGCCGTGCACGCCGACGAGCCCGGCGTGGTGGTGGGGGCGCGGCGCAACTCGCCCCTGGTGGTCGGCGTCGGCGAGGGCGAGGCGTTCCTCGCCTCGGACGTCGCCGCGTTCATCGAGCACACCCGGTCCGCGATCGAGCTGGGCCAGGACCAGGTCGTGGAGCTGCGCCGGGACGGCGTGGTGGTGACGGGCTTCGACGGCCGCCCCGCCGAGGTGCGCTCGTACCACGTCGACTGGGACGCCTCGGCCGCCGAGAAGGGCGGCTACGACTACTTCATGCTCAAGGAGATCGCCGAGCAGCCCAAGGCGGTCGCCGACACGCTGCTCGGCCGGATCGACGGCTCGGGTTCGCTGACCCTGGACGAGGTGCGGATCCCGCCGCGCGTGCTGCGCGAGATCGACAAGGTCGTCATCGTGGCGTGCGGTACGGCCTTCCACGCCGGGATGATCGCCAAGTACGCCATCGAGCACTGGACCCGGATCCCGTGCGAGGTGGAGCTGGCCAGCGAGTTCCGCTACCGCGACCCGATCCTGGACGCCCAGACCCTGGTCGTGGCCATCTCCCAGTCCGGCGAGACCATGGACACCCTCATGGCGCTGCGGCACGCCCGGGAGCAGGGCTCCAAGGTGCTGGCGATCTGCAACACCAACGGCTCGACGATCCCGCGCGAGTCCGACGCGGTGCTCTACACGCACGCCGGTCCCGAGGTCGCCGTCGCCTCGACCAAGGCGTTCCTGACCCAGCTCGTCGCCTGCTACCTGGTCGCGCTGTACCTGGGCCAGGTGCGGGGCACCAAGTGGGGCGACGAGATCCGGGCGGTGATCCGCGACCTGTCCTCCATCTCCGGGGCGGTGGAGCAGGTGCTGGGGACCATGGAGCCGGTGCGGGAGCTGGCGCGCACCCTGGCCTCGAAGAACACGGTGCTGTTCCTCGGACGCCACGTGGGCTACCCGGTGGCCCTGGAGGGCGCGCTGAAGCTGAAGGAGCTGGCGTACATGCACGCCGAGGGCTTCGCGGCCGGCGAGCTGAAGCACGGGCCGATCGCGCTGATCGAGGAGGACCTGCCGGTCGTCGTGGTCGTGCCGTCGCCGCGCGGGCGGTCGGTGCTGCACGACAAGATCGTGTCCAACATCCAGGAGATCCGGGCCCGGGGCGCGCGGACCATCGTGATCGCCGAGGAGGGGGACGAGGCGGTCGTGCCGTACGCGGACCACCTCATCCGCGTACCGGTCACGCCGACCCTGCTGCAGCCGCTCGTGACGACGGTCCCGCTGCAGGTGTTCGCCTGCGAGCTGGCGACGGCCCGGGGCAACGAGGTGGACCAGCCGCGCAACCTGGCGAAGTCCGTGACGGTGGAGTAGCGAGCGAGCGAGGGAGGGAGGGGCGGGACGGCTCCGCTGTTCGCCCCGCCCCGCCCTTCCGCGGCCGGTGACCACCAGTCGACGGGGCCGATTTCCTCGGTGCGGAGCCGACGTCGACGGTCTCCCGGGGCGACGGTGGCCGGGCGGGCCGTAGGGTGCTGCGCATGAGCATCATCGGGGTCGGCATCGACGTTGCCGAGATCGACCGGTTCGCGGCGTCCCTGGACCGCACGCCCGCGCTGGCCCGGCGGCTGTTCGTCGAGCGGGAGTTGCTGCTGCCCAGCGGGGAGCGTAGGGGCGTGGCCTCCCTGGCCGCGCGCTTCGCCGCCAAGGAGGCCCTCGCCAAGGCGCTCGGCGCGCCGGCCGGACTGCTGTGGACCGACGCCGAGGTGTACGTCGAGGACAGCGGCCGGCCCCGGCTGCGGGTGAGCGGGACGGTCGCCGCCCGCGCCGCCGAACTGGGCGTGCGCTCCTGGCACGTGTCGCTCAGTCACGACGCGGGCGTCGCCTCGGCCGTGGTGATCGCCGAGGGGTGAGCCGCCCTCCTCCTGCTACGACATCGCCCAGAGCAGTACGGCCGTACCGAGGACGCCCGCCGCCCCCAGTGCCGTACCGGCCGCCGCGGGCCACAGCCGGCCCGTGCCCGCGCGGGCGTGGTGCAGGCCCGTCAGTCCGAACGTGACCGCGAGCGCTCCGGCCAGGACGGTCCAGGGGATCAGGAAGAACCACGTCCCCACGGCCGAGAGGACACCGAGGACCAGGGCCGTGGGCCCCAGTGCGGTGGCGGGGCTGTCGCTGTCGCCGGGCGCCGTCGAGCTGGTCATGTCTCGCCATCCCACTTTTGAACGAGTTCAAAACTTGGGGCGAGCATACGCCCGGAGGACGGCGGAGCGTCGATCGGTCCGACACGGACGCGTGCGCGGGGCGGTGGGGAGTGGCCGCGGGGGTGTGCGGGAAACTCGACCGCATGCGTACTGCGTACAGCGTGGAGACGGTCAGGAACGCCGAACGGCGGCTCATGGCGCGGCTGCCGGAGGGGGCGCTGATGCAACGCGCCGCCGCCGGGCTCGCCGCGGCCTGCGCCGACCTGCTGGGCCGGGTGTACGGGAGCAGGGTCGTGCTGCTGGTCGGCAGTGGGGACAACGGGGGTGACGCGCTGTTCGCCGGGGCCCGGCTGGCCCGGCGCGGAGCCGGCGTCACGGCGGTGCTGCTCGCGCCCGGCCGGGCGCACCCGGCGGGGCTCGCGGCCCTGCGGCGCGCCGGGGGCCGGACGGTGGCGGGCGGCGGTTCCGCCCGGGTGGAGGAACTGGTGGAGCGGGCCGACCTCGTCGTCGACGGCATCGTGGGGATCGGCGGCAAGGGCGGGCTGCGGCCGGAGGCGGTGCCGCTGGCGGCCGCCGCGGAGCGGTCGAGCGGTGCCGTCGTCGCCGTCGACCTGCCGAGCGGCGTGGACGTCGCCACGGGTGAGGTGCGGGGCGTGGCGGTCCGGGCCGACCTGACGGTGACGTTCGGGACGCACAAGCCCGGGCTGCTGGTCGACCCGGCGCGCGAGTACGCGGGTTCGGTGCGGCTGGTCGACATCGGGCTGGAGCTGCCGGCCGAGCCGGAGCTGGAGGCGTTGCAGCACGCGGACGTGGCGCGGCTGCTGCCGGTGCCGGGGGCCGGGAGCGACAAGTACCGCCGGGGTGTCGTCGGGATCGCCGCCGGCTCGGCGCGCTACCCGGGGGCCGCCGTCCTGGCCGTCTCCGGGGCGCTGCGCGGCGGGGCCGGGGCGGTGCGGTACGTCGGGCCGGCCGGGGACGCGGTCCTCGCACGGTTCCCCGAGACGCTCGTGTCGGACCGGGGGCCGAAGCACGCGGGGCGGGTGCAGGCCTGGGTGGTCGGGCCCGGGGCCGGGGACGACGCGGCGACGGTGGCGGAGGTGCTGGCGGCGGACGTCCCCGTGCTGATCGACGCGGACGGACTGCGGCTCGCGGACGCCGGAGCGGTGCGGGAGCGCCGGGCGCCGACCCTGATGACGCCGCACGCCGGGGAGGCGGCGGCCCTGCTCGGCGTGGAGCGCCGGGAGGTCGAGGAAGGGCGGCTGGGCGCGGTGCGGGAGCTGGCCCGGCGGTACGGGGCGACCGTGCTGCTCAAGGGCTCCACCACGCTGGTGGCCGACTCCGGGGGCGGGGCGGTACGGGTGAACGCGACCGGCACGGGCTGGCTGGCCACGGCCGGGAGCGGGGACGTGCTGTCCGGCCTGGCCGGCTCGCTGCTGGCGGCGGGCCTGACGGCGCTGGATGCGGGAAGTGCCGGGGCGTACCTGCACGGCCTGGCCGGACGGCTGGCGGCGGACGGGGCACCGGTGGGAGCGCACGACGTGGCCGACACGCTCCCGGCGGCCTGGCGCAACGTGAGGGGCCGAGGCTGACCGGAACGCGGTCCTCCGCCTGACGAGGTCTTCGCCCGGTCGGTGTTCTGGGCCGGGTGAGGGCTTGGTTCAGTCGGTGTTCTGGGCCGGGTGAGGGCTTGGTTCAGTCGGTGTTCTCGGCCGGGCGAGGCCCTTGCCCAGCCGACGTCCTTGTCCGTTCGACATCCTCGTCCAGCCGACGCCCTCGGCCGGGGCGAGGCCCGGGTTGCCGGTCGAGAGCGGCGCGTCGCCGCCGGCCGGGGGGTGGCCGCCGGCGGTGACCCGGGCCGGCCGGCGCCCGGGGTCGCCGGCGGTGGGACCACCACCGCACCCCGGCGTGACGGCGACCGGCAGCCCGCTCGGTGTCGAGTCGGCACGCCTGCGCCCGGCACGCCTCCTCCGTCGTCCGGCCGGGACGGTGTCGCTCCGACCCGGGCTTCGGGAGGAGCCCGAGCCCCCCGCTCCGGCCCGGAGCATGGGGCCGGCACCCCGGCCCCCGGCTTCGTTGATCTTGGTTCCGCGGGCGGGCCGCTGCCGTCGGGGGTGTGGGGGGCTCTGAGACACTGGGCGCGATGAGCGAGAGAACAGCCCCCCGGACCGCGCCCCTGCGGGCCCGTGCCGAGATCGATCTGGCCGCCCTGCGAGCCAACGTGCGCGCCCTGCGCGCCCACGCGCCCGGTGCGGCCGTGATGACCGTGGTGAAGTCCGAGGCGTACGGCCACGGGGCTGTGCCGTGCGCCCGTGCCGCCCTGGCCGCCGGGGCGACCTGGCTGGGCACCGCCACCCCCGAGGAGGCCCTCGCCCTGCGCGCCGCCGGGCTGCCGGGCCGGATCATGTGCTGGCTGTGGACGCCCGGCGGGCCCTGGCGCGAGGCCGTCGAGGCCGACCTCGACGTGTCCGTCAGCGGCATGTGGGCCCTGCGGGAGGTCACCGAGGCCGCCCGGCACGCGGACCGGCCCGCCCGCGTACAGCTCAAGGCCGACACCGGGCTCGGCCGCAACGGCTGCCAGCCCGGGGACGACTGGGCGGCCCTCGTGCGCGAGGCGCTGCGGGCCGAGGCCGAGGGGCTGCTGCACGTCACCGGACTGTGGTCCCACTTCGCCTGCGCCGACGAGCCCGGCCACCCCTCCATCGCCGCCCAGCTCGGCCTGTTCCGCGAGATGGTCGCCTACGCCGAGGCGCAGGGCGTGCGCCCCGAGGTGCGGCACATCGCCAACTCGCCGGCCACGCTCACCGTCCCCGGCAGCCACTTCGACCTGGTGCGCACCGGAATCGCCACCTACGGCATCTCGCCCAGCCCCGAACTGGGCGTCCCGGCCGACTTCGGGCTGCGGCCGGTGATGACGCTGTCCGCCTCGTTGGCCCTGGTCAAGCGCGTCCCGGGCGGGCACGGCGTCAGCTACGGCCACCACTACGTGACGCCCGGCGAGACCACCCTCGGGCTCGTTCCGCTCGGGTACGCGGACGGCGTCCCGCGGCACGCCTCCTCGGCCGGCCCGGTACTGGTCGAGGGCAAGTGGCGTACGGTCGCCGGGCGGGTCGCGATGGACCAGTTCGTCGTCGACCTGGGCGGCGACGAGCCCGCACCGGGCGCCGAGGCGATCCTCTTCGGCCCCGGGGACCGCGGGGAGCCCACCGCCGAGGACTGGGCCCAGGCGGCCGGAACCATCGCCTACGAGATCGTGACCCGGATCGGAACGCGTGTTCCTCGCGTCTATGTGAATGAGGAACAGGACGGGTAACTCGCACAGGGAGTCCGTCACCCGGAGAACGGCAGTCACCGAAGCACCACCGGCACCAGAAGGCACAGGACCCCAGGTCAACCAAGGCACCACCGGCTCGGCGAGCCACCCGACAACGCGAGCCACCCGAAGCGGCCCGGCGAAGAGGAGCGGTACGTGAGCGAGAGCAGTGCGGAGGTCGTCGTCGACGTCGCCTCCGCGGCCGTCGCGGCCTCCGCCGCGGGGGCGGCGGGAGGCTGGCGCCGGGCGACCGGTCTCGCCGGCGTCGCGATAGGCGTGGTGGCCACGGGCGCGGCCGCCGGTGTCGCCCTGGAGCGGATGACGGTCGGCCGCGGCATACGGCAGAAGGCCCGCCTCGCACTGGACTCGGCCGGGCCGTACGGCGCGCTGCGCGGGATGCCCGGCAAGGCGTCCGCCGACGACGGCACGGAGCTGTACTACGAGGTCGACGACGTCGACCCGGACGCCGCACCGGCCGCGGGCCCGCGCCGCCGCAGGCTCTTCGGCCGCAAGGTCCCCGCCCCCGTCACCGTCGTCTTCAGCCACGGCTACTGCCTGAGCCAGGATTCCTGGCACTTCCAGCGGGCCGCCCTGCGCGGCGTCGTGCGGACCGTGCACTGGGACCAGCGCAGCCACGGCCGGTCCGGGCGCGGCGTCGCCCAGAACCGGGACGGCGAACCGGTCACCATCGAACAGCTCGGCCGCGACCTGAAGGCCGTGATCGACGCGGCCGTGCCCGAGGGGCCCATCGTGCTGGTCGGGCACTCCATGGGCGGGATGACGGTGATGGCGCTGGCCGACCAGTACCCGGAGCTGATCCGCGAGCGGGTCGTCGGGGTCGCCTTCGTGGGGACGTCGTCGGGCCGGCTCGGAGAGGTCAACTACGGGCTGCCGGTGGCCGGCGTCAACGTGGTGCGGCGGGTGCTGCCCGGGGTGCTGAAGGCGCTGGGACAGCGGGCGGAGCTGGTGGAGAAGGGGCGCCGGGCCACCGCGGACCTGTTCGCGGGGGTCATCAAGCGGTACTCGTTCGCCTCCCGGGACGTCGACCCGGCCGTCGCCCGGTTCGCCGAGCGGATGATCGAGAGCACCCCGATCGACGTGGTCGCCGAGTACTACCCGGCCTTCAACGACCACGACAAGACCGAGGCGCTGGCCCACTTCGCCGACCTGCCGGTGCTCGTGCTGGCCGGCGTGCAGGACCTGGTCACGCCCAGTGAGCACAGCGAGGCCATCGCCGACCTGCTCCCGGACGCGGAACTGGTGCTGGTGCCGGACGCCGGGCACCTGGTCATGCTGGAACACCCGGAAGTGGTCACCGACCGCCTCGCCGACCTGCTCACCCGCACGGGTGCCGTGCCCGCAGGGGCTACCGTGAAGGGCTATGGAAGCACCAGCACCGCACAGCCCGGCTGAGCCCGGATCCGTCCAGACCGTCGTCACGTCCCCCGAGCAGATGCGGGAGCTGGGCCGCCGGCTCGCGAAACTGCTGCGCGCGGGCGACCTGGTGATGCTGAGCGGGGAGCTCGGAGCGGGCAAGACGACGCTGACCCGCGGGCTGGGCGAGGGGCTCGGCGTGCGCGGGGCCGTCACCTCGCCGACCTTCGTCATCGCCCGCGTGCACCCCTCGCTGGTCGACGGCCCGCCTCTCGTCCACGTCGACGCCTACCGGCTCTCCGGCGGGCTGGACGAGATGGAGGACCTGGACCTGGACGTGTCGCTGCCCGAGTCCGTGGTCGTCGTCGAGTGGGGCGAGGGCAAGGTCGAGGAGCTGACCGAGGACCGCCTGCAGGTCGTCATCCACCGCGCGGTCGGCGACACGACCGACGAGGTCCGGCACCTGACCGTCACCGGCGTGGGGGAACGCTGGGCCTCGGCCGATCTGAGCGTCCTCGCCGCCTAGACATGGACACAGCCCGTGACGCCGTCCGGCGGTCGGGCGCGGTCCTGTGAACGTTCCGACAAGACGTCGGCATGATGTTGCGCTCGGCGTCTTGTGCGTGGTCACATGGTACCCAGCTCGTAGTTAGGTGTGCCTAACTTCCGCCCCCGGCGCTTCAGGAGGCGTCCATGTCGGCTACAGAGAGCAAGGGGCGGCCGCTGCCGTTCGCGGTCGCCGGGATGTCCATGCGCGACCTGCTGGCGGCCGGCGAGGCGGCGGCGCTGATCTCCACACCGCCGCGCGCCCCCGAACCGGGGTTCTCCGAGCCCGCGGAGGGCCGCCGGGAAGCCGCCCAGCCCCGGCGGCGGGCGGCCGCCCGGAAGGCCGCCTGATCCGTCTCTCGTCCGCCTGGTCCGCCTGTGCGCCCTGGTCCGGCTAGCGGACGACCACGACCTTGCGGCCGATCGTCGCGAAGGTCCACATCGCCGAACCGTCCGCACGCGACTCGCGGATGCCGCCCGTGCGCACCTTCGCGGGGGGCGCCGCCGCGGCCCTCGCCTCGTCCACCGCCGCGCTGAAGCCGACGACCACGCCGTCCACGCTGGTGAAGCGCACGACGTGCTCCACCGGGATGCCGTCCGAGCCGGTGACCGCGCCCGAGCGGGACGTCACCGCGTAGCGGCCCGGGGGCGGGTCGACCGCGCTCGGGTCGACCTCGAAGGTGCGCGCCACCTTGCCGTTCGCGCCGACCAGCCACACCCGGTCGCGGCGCAGCGAGTACACGACCCGTGCTCCCTGGCCGGAATCCGGCGGCAGGGCGGTGGGGTCCTGCTCGGCCCGCGGCGCCTTCGACGTACCGGCGGCCGGTGCCGCTCCCGTCACCGCGGCCCGGGCCGCACCGGCCGGGAGGGCCTCGGCCGCCTGGTGGGCGAGGTAACCGACCGTGGCGAGCGCCGCGGCGGTGAGCGCGGCCACGATTCCCGAGCTGCTGGCTGCCACCGGCGCCCACCTCACGTCGTACGTCGCTGTCGTGACGGTAGGTGACGGTAGCAGCAGGTGACGGCCCGGCAGGTACGTCCGACACGGGGCCCGGGGAGCCGTAGGCTGTTTGCGTGCTCTTGCTCGCTCTGGATACCGCCACACCCGCTGTCACCGTCGCGCTGCACGACGGCGAGGACGTCATCGCCTCGTCCAGTCAGGTCGACGCCCGGCGGCACGGGGAACTGCTGCTGCCGGCGATCGACCGCGTGCTCACCGAGGCCGGGCTGACGCTCGACGCGGTCACCGGGATCGTCGCCGGGATCGGCCCCGGCCCCTACACCGGGCTCCGGGTCGGTCTGATGACCGCGGACACCTTCGGGCTCGCGCTCGGCGTCCCCGTCCACGGCGTGTGCACGCTGGACGGCCTCGCCTACGCCGCCGACCTGCAGGGTCCCTTCGTCGTCGCGACCGACGCCCGCCGCAAGGAGGTGTACTGGGCGCGCTACGCCGACTCGCGCACCCGCCTCACCGACCCGGCGGTCGACCGGCCCGCCGACATCGCCGCGCAGGTCGAGGGCCTGCCCGCGGTGGGCGCCGGCGCGCTGCTCTACCCGGACACCTTCCCGCGGGCGCACGAGCCCGAGCACGTGTCCGCCGCCGCCCTGGCCCGGCTGGCCGCCGAGCGACTCGCCGCGGGCGAGGAACTGCCCGCGCCGCGGCCGCTGTACCTGCGCCGCCCCGACGCCCAGGTCCCCAAGAACTACAAGGTGGTCACCCCCAAGTGACCGGAGCCGAGACGTGCGCGCTGCGCGAGATGCGCTGGTGGGACATCGACCCCGTGCTGGAGCTGGAACGGGACCTGTTCCCCGAGGACGCGTGGTCCCGGGGCATGTTCTGGTCGGAACTGGCCCACGCCCGCGGGCCGGAGGCCAACCGCCGCTACGTCGTCGCCGAGAGCGGCTCCCGGATCGTCGGGTACGCCGGGATCGTCGCCACCGGTGACCAGGCCGACGTGCAGACCATCGCGGTCGCCCGCGAGCTGTGGGGCACCGGGCTCGGCGGCCGGCTGCTCGCCGAACTGCTGCGCGCGGCCACCGCCTTCGAGTGCGCCGAGATCATGCTGGAGTGCCGCGTGGACAACGTCCGCGCGCAGAAGCTCTACGAGCGCTTCGGCTTCGAACCCATCGGCGTCCGGCGCGGCTACTACCAGCCGGGGAACGTGGACGCCCTGGTGATGCGCCTGACCACCCCCGAGAACTCCGCACAAGGAACCGAGATCAATGGCTGACGAACCCCTCGTACTGGGAATCGAGACCTCCTGCGACGAGACCGGCGTCGGCATCGTGCGCGGCACCACCCTGCTGGCCGACGCGGTCGCCTCCAGCGTCGACGAGCACGCCCGCTTCGGCGGCGTCGTCCCCGAGGTGGCGAGCCGCGCCCACCTGGAGGCGATGGTCCCCACCATCGACCGCGCGCTGAAGGAGGCGGGCGTCGGCGCCCGCGACCTCGACGGCATCGCCGTCACCGCCGGTCCCGGCCTGGCCGGCGCCCTGCTGGTCGGCGTCTCGGCGGCGAAGGCGTACGCGTACGCCCTCGGCAAGCCCCTGTACGGCGTGAACCACCTCGCCTCGCACATCTGCGTGGACCAGCTGGAGCACGGCCCGCTGCCCGAGCCGACCATGGCGCTGCTGGTCTCCGGCGGGCACTCCTCGCTGCTGCTGTCCTCCGACATCACCTCCGACGTCCGCCCCATGGGCGCCACCATCGACGACGCCGCCGGCGAGGCCTTCGACAAGATCGCCCGGGTGCTGAACCTGGGCTTCCCGGGCGGCCCGGTCATCGACCGCTACGCCAAGGAGGGCGACCCGGAGGCGATCGCCTTCCCGCGCGGCCTGACCGGCCCCCGCGACCCGGCCTACGACTTCTCCTTCTCCGGGCTGAAGACGGCCGTGGCCCGCTGGATCGAGGCCCGGCGGGCGGCGGGCGAGGAGGTGCCGGTGCGTGACGTGTCGGCCTCCTTCCAGGAGGCGGTCGTGGACGTGCTGACCCGCAAGGCCGTGCGCGCCTGCAAGGACGAGGGCGTCGACCACCTGATGATCGGCGGCGGCGTGGCCGCCAACTCCCGGCTGCGCGCGCTCGCCCAGGAGCGCTGCGAGGCGGCCGGGATCCGGCTGCGGGTGCCCCGGCCCAAGCTGTGCACGGACAACGGCGCGATGGTCGCCGCCCTGGGTGCCGAGATGGTCGCCCGGGGCCGTGCCGCGTCGAGCTGGGACCTGTCCGCCGACTCCTCACTGCCGGTGACGGAACCGCACGTCCCGGGCCACGACCACGACCACGTGCACGAGGTCAGCAAGGAGAACCTCTACTCGTGACGGTCGCCCTGATGTGGGAGGCGCGGGCCGTGCCCGGGCGGGGCGAGGACCTGCTGGGCTGGGCCCGCGCCCAGGACCTGTCCCGCGAGCCGCTGCGCCGCGAGACCCTGCGCGCCCCCCAGGACCGGGTCCTGGTCATCACCTGGTGGGACGCCCCGTACGACGCCGACCTGCCCGAACTGCCGGAGCCGGACCGGGAGCTGGTCACACGGGCCGTGCACCGGTGGCGGTTCGAGTCGGTCGACGCCGGCTGACGCGGAGTACCGGGCCCGCCCGCGGGGCTCACCGGACGGGCGACACCTCCGTCTCGCAGCGCAGCCGGCGGTCCGCCCCCGTGACCCGGACCGGGCCGGTGAGCGTGAGGTGCGCCGTGTGGCGTACGTCCGTGCTGGAGGCGGCCAGCCGCAGTTCCAGGGCGCCCGGCTCGACCACCCTGCGGCCCGAGCGGTCGGTGAACGCCGAGAGGTCCGTGTGGAAGCGGAACGTCACCCGGGCCGCCTCACCCGCCGCCAGCGCCACGCGCCGGTAGCCGACCAGCCGGACGTCGGGCCGGGTCACCGAGGCCACCGGATCGTGCAGGTACAGCTGCACGACCTCCGCCCCCTCCCGCTCGCCGGTGTTGCGGACCGTCACGGACAGGTCGCAGGCGCCGTCCGTGCCGATCTCCACCTCGCCGCCCGCCACGTCCTCCCAGGTGAACGCCGTGTACGAGCGGCCGTGGCCGAAGGCGTACAGCGGGGTGGGGTCCAGGTTGCTGACCTCTCCCGCGAGACCGAGGGGCGGCTGGAGATAGGTCCAGGGCTGGCCACCGGGCACCCTGGGCACGCTGACGGGCAGCCGGCCCGAGGGGTTCACGCGGCCCGACAGGACGCCCGCGACGGCCGGGCCGCCCTCCTCACCGGGGAAGAAGGCCTGGACGACGGCGCCCAGCCGGCCGTGCCAGCGGCCCAGCGCGTAGGGGCGGCCGGTCAGCAGGACCAGCACCACCGGGACGCCGGTGGCGAGCAGTGCGTCCAGCAGGTCGCCCTGGGCGCCCGGCAGGGCCAGGTCCGTGGCGTCGCAGCCCTCGCCGGAGGTGCCGCGGCCGAACAGGCCCGCCCGGTCGCCGAGCACCGCCACGCACACGTCGGCCTCGGCGGTGCGGGCGACGGCCTCCTCGAAGCCCGACCGGTCCGGGCCGGTCACGTCGCAGCCCTGCGCGAACGTCACCTTGGCGTCCGGCAGTTCGCCGCGCAGCGCCTCCAGGACGGTCGGGATCTCGATGCCCGTCGGCACGCCCGGGTGGTGGGTGAGGACATGGGAGGGGAAGGAGTAGCAGCCCAGCATGGCCAGGGCGTCGTCCGCCCGGGGGCCGACGACCGCGATCCGGGTGCCGGAGGCCAGCGGGAGCAGCCCGCCCGGGTTGTCGAGCAGGACGACGGACTCCTCGGCCAGCCGGCGGGCCAGGGCCCGGTTGCCCGGCGGATCCAGGGTGACCGGGCCGTCCGGCTCGGGGGCCCAGTCCGCGTCCAGCAGGCCCAGCTCGCACTTCTGCAGCAGGACGCGGCGGGCCGCGCGGTCCACCAGCTCCTCGGGGACCCGGCCGGAGCGGACGGCGTCCAGCAGGGGCGGGCCGTAGCACTTCAGCGTGGGGAGTTCGACGTCGATGCCGGCCGCCAGGGCCGCGTGGGCCGCCTCGGCCGGGGTGCCGGCGACCCGGTGCAGGGTCTGCAGGAAGCCGATGCCGAAGTAGTCGGCGACGACCGTGCCGGTGAAGCCCCACTCCTCGCGCAGCAGCCGGGTGAGCAGCCCGGGGTCCGCGGAGGCCGGGAGGCCGTCGGTCTCCGTGTAGGCGGCCATCACCGAGCGGGCCCCGCCCTCGCGCAGGGCCATCTCGAACGGCGGCAGCGTGACGTCCGCGAACTCGCGCAGACCGGCCCGCACGGGGGCGAGGTTGCGGGCGCCGGCCGAGGAGGCGTACCCGGCGAAGTGCTTGAGCGTGGCGACGACCCCGGCCGACTCCAGCCCTCGCACGTAGGCCGCGCCGACCGTGCCCACCAGGTACGGGTCCTCGCCGATGGTCTCCTCCACCCGGCCCCAGCGCGGATCGCGGACGACGTCCAGCACGGGTGCGAGGCCCTGGTGGACGCCGACCGAGCGCAGGTCCTCGCCGACGCGGCGGGCCATCTCCTCGACCAGCGGCGGATCCCAGGTGGCGCCCCACGCCAGCGGGACCGGGTAGGCCGTGGCCTGCCAGGCGGTGAAGCCGGCCAGGCACTCCTCGTGCGCGATCGCCGGGATGCCGAAGCGCCCGGCCGCGGCGATCCGCCGCTGGGCACGGGCCAGCGCCCGCGCGCCGAGCACCGGGTCCACGGGGGCGGTGCCGAAGGGGCGCGTGAGCTGGCCGAGGCCGTGCGTGATCAGCTCGTCCCAGTCGTACTCGACGGTCATGTCGTGCTGGTGCGGTGCGACCCCCTCGCCGTCCGTCTCGGCGCCCACCCAGACGCCGTACAGCTGGGCGGTCTTCTCCTGAAGGGTCATCCGGGAGAGCAGGTCGTCGACGCGGGTGGCGGCGGGCAGGGCGGGGTCACGCCAGGGCGCGGTGGTCATGAAGCTCCTGTCGGGTGGACGGACGGCCCTCTCACGAACGGTGCTCACGAGCGCGTGAACGGTGCTGTGCCGACCTCTCCCGCACCCGCTATTGCGAATGTTTCGAGCTGTACATCGAATGTTCCGGGAACCTATGGCGCTCCGAGGGCTTCGTCAAGGGGTTCCGCAGGGATACGATCGCCGCCATGACTTCCCCGGAGCCGGTTGAAAGCCGGACGCAAACCCGGACGCAGACCCGGACGCGGGGGCGCACCGCGCAGACCGCGACGCTCGCCGAGATCGCCCGCGAGGCGGGCGTCTCGGCGCCGACTGTTTCGAAGGTGCTGAACGGCCGCACCGACGTCGCCGCGGCGACCCGGTCCCGGGTCGAGGAACTGCTGCGTGCGCACGGCTACCGGCGCCGGCGGGCCGAGGCGACCCGGTCCCCGCTGCTCGACCTGGTCTTCCACGAGCTGGAGAGCGCCTGGGCGATGGAGGTCATCCGGGGCGTGGAGAACGTGGCCCGGGACGCCGGGCTCAGTGTCGTGCTCTCGGAGAGCGCCGGCCGGCTCACCCCCGGGCGGAGCTGGGCCGACCAGGTCGCGGCCCGCCGGCCGCACGGCGTGGTGCTGGTGCTGTCCGGGCTCGACGCGTCGCAGCGGGCCCTGCTGACCAGCCGGTCCATCCCGTTCGTCGTGATGGACCCGGCCGGCGACCCCGGCGCCGACGTGCCGTCGATCGGCGCGACCAACTGGCAGGGCGGCCTCGCGGCCACCCGGCACCTGGTCGACCTCGGGCACCGCAGGATCGGGGCGATCAGCGGTCCGTCGCAGATGATGTGCAGCCGCGCCCGGGTCGACGGTTACCGGGCCGCGCTGGAGACGGCCGGGCTGCCGGTGGACCCGTCCCTGATCGTGGCGGGGGACTTCCACCACGAGACCGGTTACCGCAGGGGCCTGGAGCTGCTGCGCCGCCCGGACCGGCCCACCGCCGTCTTCGCCGGGAACGACCTGCAGGCGCTCGGGCTCTACGAGGCCGCCCGCGAGCTGGGCCTGCGGATCCCGGAGGACCTGAGCGTGGTCGGGTTCGACGACCTGCCGGTGGCGCGCTGGGTGGGGCCGCCGCTGACGACCGTGCGGCAGCCGCTGACGGAGATGGCCGAGGCCGCGGCCCGGCTGGTCCTCGACCTCGGGCGCGACGAGGAGGCCGGCGCGGCCACCCGGGTCGAGCTGGCGACGAGCCTGGTGGTGCGCAGCAGTACCGCGGCGGTGCCCGGCGCCGGAGGGTGACATAGCGGCCGACGGGGTCTTCGAAGCGAGTCGATAACTCGGTCGAAACTTTCGGCGGAGCCTCGAATCTGAGAATTTCCCAAGAAAGCGCGCCCCGGACTCCCTGGCCGACATTATTCGGACTTATGTTCCTGGGCGTGACGGAACGCGACGGGGAGGGCGAAGCGGCGCGCCGGCGTCCCAACCTGCCCAGGACCGCGGCCCTGGTCCTGGCGGGAGCGCTGGTGCTGGGCGCCGCGGCGGCGGGCTGGGCCTACTGGCACCTCGACAGCAACATCACCGGCGTCGACATCGACCACGCACTCGGCGACGACCGCCCGCCGAGACCGCTGCGCGCGCCCGCACCGTCGGATTCCGTGCCGCCCGGCGAGGCGCTCAACATCCTCGTGCTGGGCTCGGACTCCCGCAGCGGCGAGGAGAACCGGCGGCTCGGGGGCGGTGACAGCACCGGTGCGCGCTCCGACACGGCGATGGTCGTCCACCTCGACGCGGGGCGGACCGGCGCGACGGTGGTGAGCATCCCGCGCGACACCCTGGTCACCCGCCCCTCCTGCCCGGCTCCGTCCGGCGGGTCGACGGCGGTGGCGTACGGCTCGATGTTCAACAGCGCCTACGAGGTGGGCGGGCCGGTGTGCGCGGTGAAGACCGTCGAGGCGATGACGAACGTGCGGATGGACCACTACCTGGAGATCGACTTCTCCGGGTTCGCCCGGCTGGTCGACGCGCTCGGCGGTGTCACCGTCACCACCGAGGAGGACATCTCCGACGACGACAGCCGTCTGCACCTGAAGGCCGGCACCCACCACCTCGACGGCGACCGGGCCCTGGCCCTGGCCCGCACCCGGCACGGCATAGGCGACGGCAGCGACCTGGGCCGCATAGGCCTGCAGCAGAAGCTGGTGAAGGCCCTGCTGGAGCAGATCACCGCCCAGGACCTGCTCACCGACCCGGCGAGGCTCTACCGGGTCGCCGAGGCGGCGACCGCGGGCCTGACCACGGACACCGCTCTGGACTCCCTGGCCGAGCTGACCCGGCTGGGCCGGAGCCTGCAGGGCCTGTCGGCGGGCGCGGTCCGCACGGTCACGATGCCCGTGGTGCCGGCGCCCTCGGACCCCAACCGGGTCGTCCCGGACGAGCCGGAGGCCGGAAGACTGTGGGAGTCACTGCGTTGACCTGCGCGAACGCGGCCATCTAAAAATCTCGGGGAATTCTCGCCCGGGTGTCGATCCACGCGTCCGCCGTTCGACGCAGGGGTGAGAGCGGGCACGGGACCCGCTCCGCACGAACCGAGGAGTCACCGTGCCGCGCTTTCTCACCCTGATCCGCATCGACGAGAAGAACGCCCCCGCCGAGGGCCCGAGCCCCGAACTGCAGGAGCGCATGGGCAAGCTGCTGGAGGAGATCACCAAGGCCGGCGTCATGCTGGACACGGCCGGGCTCACCCCGACCTCCGACGGCACCCGCGTGACCTGGGAGGGCGGGCGGATGTCCGTCACCGACGGGCCGTTCACCGAGACCAAGGAGGTCATCGGCGGCTACTCGATCACCCAGTGCAAGGACAAGGCCGAGGCCGTCGAATGGACCAAGCGGTTCCTGGCCACCCACGAGGAGCACTGGACCATCACGGCGGAGGTCCGGCAGATCGCCGAGGGCTGACCCTCCCCGCTTGGCCGGGCGGCGCCGGGGGTGTCTGATGGTGGGTCGTGACCGTGCAACCCACCCCCTCCCCGGCGCCCCGCCCCGGGCCCGCCGCCGAGACCGGCGAGACCGTCGAGACCGTCTTCCGGATGGAGTCGCCCCGGATCATCGCCGGCGTCACCCGCATCGTCCGGGACGTCGGCATCGCCGAGGAACTCGCACAGGACGCCCTGGTCGCCGCGCTGGAGCAGTGGCCGCGCGACGGCGTCCCGGCCAACCCGGGCGCCTGGCTCATGACCGCCGCCCGCAACCGCGCCGTCGACCTGGTCCGCCGCCGGGAGAACTACGCCCGCAAGCTGGCCGAGATCGGCCGGGCCCTGCCCGACGCGACCCCGCCCGAGGAGCCCGCCGACCCGGACGACATCGACGACGACCTGCTCCGGCTGGTCTTCACCGCCTGCCACCCGGTCCTGTCCACCGAGGCCCGCACGGCCCTCACCCTGCGCCTGCTCGGCGGACTGACCACGGCGGAGATCGCCCGGGCCTTCCTGGTCCCCGAGCCGACCGTCGCGCAGCGGATCGTCCGCGCCAAACGCACCCTGGCCACGAAGAACGTCGCCTTCGAGGTGCCCCGAGGACCCGACCGCGAGGCGCGCGTCGGCTCGGTCCTGGACGTCATCTACCTGATCTTCAACGAGGGGTACGCCGCCACGGCCGGCGACGACTGGCTGCGCCCGTCCCTGTGCGAGGACGCCCTGCGGCTGGCCCGGGTGCTCGCCGGGCTCATGCCGAAGGAGAGCGAGGTGCACGGGCTGGCCGCGCTCCTGGAGTTCCAGGCGTCCCGTACGGCGGCCCGCACGGGTCCCTCCGGCGAACCAATCCTGCTCAAGGACCAGAACCGCTCCCGCTGGAACCGCATGCTGATCGCCCGCGGCGTCGCCGCACTGGGCCGGGCGGAGGCCACCGCGTCCGGCGCCCCGGGCCCGTACACCCTCCAGGCCGCCATCGCCGCCTGCCACGCACACGCCCACACCTACGAGGAGACCGACTGGACGCGCATCGCCACCCTCTACGGCCTGCTGGCCGCCCGGTCCCCGTCGCCGGTCGTGGAGCTGAACCGGGCGGTGGCCGTCTCGATGGCCGAGGGGCCCGGCGCCGCCCTGCCGCTGGTCGACGCCCTGGCCGCCGATGCGGCCCTGCGCGAGTACCACCTGCTGCCCAGCGTCCGCGGTGACCTCCTGAGCCGTCTCGGCCGCCGGGCCGAAGCCCGCACCGAGTTCGAGCGCGCGGCCTCCCTCACGCGCAACGAACGGGAGCGGGACCTGCTGCTGCGCCGGGCCGCCGAGCAGACGTGACCGTCAGGCCGGGTGCCCCACGAGCATGGCCGGGGCCCCGGCGACCCGGGTGAGGAACACCGTCGCCGCGTGCGGGCCCTGCGGCTTGACCTTGCGGCGCAGCTCCTCCGGCTCGACCGCCGAGCCCCGCTTCTTCACCGTCAGCGTGCCCACCCGCCGCTCCCGCAGCAGGGCCTTGAGCTTCTTGACGTTGAAGGGCAGGTGGTCGGTGATCTCGTAGGCGGTCGCGTACCCGGTCGGGTGCAGGGCGTCGGCCGTGACGTAGGCGATGGTCGCGTCGAGCAGTCCGCCGCCGACCTGCTCGGCCACCTCGGCGACCAGGTGGGCGCGGACGACCGCGCCGTCGGGCTCGTAGAGGTAGCGGCCGGGCGGGCGGACCTCCGGGTCGGGCAGGCCGCGCGAGAGCAGGCTGCGCGGGCCCGGCAGCAGGGTGGCGCGCACGGTGCCCGGGCCGGTGCCGAACCACAGCACCGCCTCCTTCACGTCACCGCCGTCCGAGATCCACTCGGCCTCGGCGTCCTGCGGGACCGCCTCGTGCGGGATGCCCGGGGCGACCTTCAGCGCGGCGTGCGGCGCCCGGCGTGCGGCGGCCACCGCCCAGGACAGGGGCGGCGAGTAGGCCTCGGGGTCGAAGATCCGGCCCCGGCCGCCGCGCCGGGCCGGGTCGGCGAAGACGGCGTCGTACCCGGCGGTGTCCACGTCCGTGACGTCCGCCTCGCGCACCTCGATCAGGTGGGCCAGGTCCAGTGCCTCGGCGTTGGCCCGGGCCGCCGCGGCCGTGAGCGGGTCCCGGTCCACGGCCAGGACCCGGATCCCGGCCCGGGCCAGGGCGATCGCGTCGCCGCCGATGCCGCAGCACAGGTCGGCGACCGAGGTCACGCCCAGGGCGGCCATCCGCCCGGCCCGGTAGGCGGCCACGCTCGCCCGGGTCGACTGCTCCACCCCGTTGGGCGTGAAGAACATCCGCCGGGCGTCCTCCGCGCCGAACTTCACCGCCGCCCGCTGCCGCAGCCGCGCCTGCCCGAGCGCCGCCGACACCAGTGCGGCCGGGTGGTCGCGACGCAGCCGGGTCGCCACCGCCAGCTCCTGCGCCGGGTCGGTGTCGCGCACCTCGTCGAGGAGGGCGCGGCCTTCGGGGGTGAGGAGGGGGGCGAGGTCGTTCACCGGATCATTGTCGACCACGCCCGGGCCCGGTGGGGCAGCGGCCGTGGTCGGCCGGCCGTGGGCCGAGGAAGGCCCACGCCGGGCCGCCGGAGCCGCCCGGCCGCCCGGACCCGCCCCGGTCCGGCTCCCGGCCGGGGCCAGGAGCCGGACCGGGGCCCGCCATCGCTTCCCTTGTGGGCCAGTCGGTGGACCATGGGGGAGCGGTCGCGGTGTCGGGGCCGGTTCGCACGGGCGGGCTGCGAGGATCCGACACCATGCGAGCAGTCGTACAAAATGACAAAAGCCGGGCATTCGGCGGGGTGCGGATCGGCCTCGCCGGGCTCGCCCTGGCCGCCATCGCCTCGGGCTGCGCGCAGAGCGGCGACAGCGCCCGGGTCGTCCCGGCCGGCGGTCAGCAGCCCCTGGAGGCGCCCCCGGCGCGCGCCCTGGACTCCTACGCCTCCAAGCTGCGCACCGCCCACACCGCCCGGGTCGCCGCCGCCCGCCGCTGGGGGCTGCGCGCCGTCCCGCTGTCCGCCCCGCCGGCCCCCGAGCGCAAGCCCAGGATCAAGACCCGCGAGGGCTTCGAGGTGGACGGCCACCGGGAACTGGACCTGCCGCCCGTCTTCACCCGGGTCCCCACCCGGGACAAGGTCGTCTTCCTCACCATCGACGACGGCGCCGAGAAGGACCCCTCGTTCCTGCGGATGACGCGCGAGCTGGGCGTCCCCTACACCGCGTTCCTCAGCGGCTACCTGGTCGAGGACGACCCCCGGTACTTCCGCAGAATGCAGGCCGGGGGCGTGGTCCTGAACAACCACACCCTCCACCACCCCAACCTGCGCGGCATGTCCTACCGCGCGCAGAAGCGCGAGATCTGCGGCATGCAGCGCTACATCGAGCAGCGCTTCGGCAAGCGTCCCACCCTCTTCCGCCCGCCCTTCGGCAGCTACGACCGGGCGACCCTGCGCGCCGCCAAGGTCTGCGGCATCGAGTACGCCCCCCTGTGGAACGAGGAGGTCTTCGCCGACCACTGGGAGTACCGCGAGGCGGACCGCGACCTGCGCCCGGGCGACATCGTGCTCACCCACTTCCGGGGCCGCGACGAGTGGAAGGGCACGATGCCCGACATGATCCGCCGCTTCCTGAACAAGGTCACGGCCGAGGGGTACGCCGTGGGGCGGCTGGAGGACTACCTGTGAGGCGGCGGGCCGTCGTCACGCTGTGCGCGGGCCTGGCCCTGCTGGCCGGTTGCGCCGCGCCGTCGCAGGAACGCCCGGGCGACGCCGACGGCCGCGCCCCGGCGGCGACCTCCGCCCCCGTCCGCGGCCACCGGGGACCGGACCTGCCGCCCGTCGTCGACCACGTCCCCACCCGGGACCCGGTCGTCTTCCTCACCTACGACGACGGCGCCGAACGCGACCCCCGCTTCGTCGCCCTGGTCCGCGAACGGCGGCTCCCCGTCAGCCTTTTCCTCACCGACAGCGTCGTGGGCCCCGGCTACGCCCACTTCGCCCGGCTGCGCTCGGTCGGTGCCTCCCTGCAGAACCACACCCTGGACCACCCCGCCCTGCGCGGACTGCCCTACGCCGGCCAGCGCGCGGAGATCTGCGGCCAGCAGCACAAGCTGCACTCCCGCTTCGGTGTCCGCCCCCACCTCTTCCGGCCGCCCTACGGCACCTTCGACACGACGACCCTGCGTGCCGCCGCCGACTGCGGCATCCGGGCGGTCGTCCTGTGGCGCGCGTCCCTGGACGGCGACGGGGAGCTGAACCGCCGCCGGGGCGGGCCGGGTCTGCGGCCGGGTGACATCGTCTCGGTCCCGTCCGGCGACACCGACTCCCTGACGCTCGCCGAGCGGACGCGGCGCCTGCTGCGCGAGATCGACCGCGGGGGACTGCGGGTGGGGCGGCTGGAGGACTACCTGGACAACCACCTGGGAGACCACTCGGGGGACCACCCGGAGAGGACGCCCGGCCGACGCGCCCCGGGTAATTAGCAGTCCGCTTGACCGAGTGCTAATCGCAGTCATAGTCTCAGGTCTGGCACTCCCCCCTGGAGAGTGCCAACACAGCGACGGGCAGGTCCGGCACCCGCGACGACGGATCCACCTGGTCGCCACCTCAGACAGTTAACCCCGTGAGATCTCCGAAGGGGGAGGTCGGATCGTGACGACCACCAGCTCCAAGGTTGCCATCAAGCCGCTCGAGGACCGCATCGTGGTCCAGCCGCTCGACGCCGAGCAGACCACCGCCTCTGGCCTGGTCATCCCGGACACCGCCAAGGAGAAGCCCCAGGAGGGCGTCGTCCTGGCCGTGGGCCCGGGCCGCTTCGAGGACGGCAACCGTCTTCCGCTCGACGTCTCCGTCGGCGACGTCGTGCTCTACAGCAAGTACGGCGGCACCGAGGTGAAGTACAACGGCGAGGAGTACCTCGTCCTCTCGGCCCGCGACGTGCTCGCGATCATCGAGAAGTAGTTCACCCCAAGCACCTTGCTTTGAACTGCGCCCCTGGCCCCCGCGATCGCTAAGAAGCCGGGCGCCCGGGGCGCAGTTGCCGTTACCCCAGATTCCGGAAGAGGGCTCACGCTCCCATGGCGAAGATCCTGAAGTTCGACGAGGACGCCCGTCGCGCCCTCGAGCGCGGCGTCAACAAGCTTGCCGACACGGTCAAGGTGACGATCGGCCCCAAGGGCCGCAACGTCGTCATCGACAAGAAGTTCGGCGCCCCCACCATCACCAACGACGGTGTCACGATCGCCCGCGAGGTCGAGATCGAGGACCCGTACGAGAACCTCGGCGCCCAGCTGGTCAAGGAGGTGGCGACCAAGACCAACGACATCGCGGGTGACGGTACGACCACCGCGACCGTGCTCGCCCAGGCGCTCGTGCGCGAGGGCCTGAAGAACGTCGCCGCCGGTGCCTCCCCGGCCGCCCTGAAGAAGGGCATCGACGCCGCGGTCAAGGCCGTCTCCGACGACCTGCTCGCCTCGGCCCGCCCGATCGACGAGAAGTCCGACATCGCCGCCGTCGCCGCGCTGTCCGCCCAGGACCAGCAGGTCGGCGAGCTCATCGCCGAGGCGATGGACAAGGTCGGCAAGGACGGTGTCATCACCGTCGAGGAGTCCAACACCTTCGGTCTGGAGCTGGACTTCACCGAGGGCATGGCCTTCGACAAGGGCTACCTGTCGCCGTACTTCGTGACGGACCAGGAGCGCATGGAAGCCGTTCTGGACGACCCGTACATCCTCATCACGCAGGGCAAGATCTCCGCCATCGCGGACCTGCTGCCGCTGCTGGAGAAGGTCATCCAGGCCAACGCCTCCAAGCCGCTGCTGATCATCGCCGAGGACGTCGAGGGCGAGGCCCTGTCGACCCTGGTCGTGAACAAGATCCGCGGCACGTTCAACGCCGTCGCCGTGAAGGCCCCCGGCTTCGGCGACCGCCGCAAGGCGATGCTGCAGGACATGGCCGTCCTCACCGGCGCCACGGTCGTCTCCGAGGAGGTCGGCCTCAAGCTCGACCAGGTCGGTCTGGACGTCCTCGGCTCCGCCCGCCGCGTCACCGTCACCAAGGACGACACCACGGTCGTCGACGGCGCCGGCAACAAGGAAGACGTGCAGGGCCGCGTCGCCCAGATCAAGGCCGAGATCGAGACCACGGACTCCGACTGGGACCGCGAGAAGCTCCAGGAGCGCCTCGCGAAGCTGGCCGGCGGCGTGTGCGTGATCCGCGTGGGTGCCGCCACCGAGGTCGAGCTCAAGGAGCGCAAGCACCGTCTGGAGGACGCCATCTCCGCGACCCGCGCCGCGGTCGAGGAGGGCATCGTCTCCGGTGGTGGCTCCGCCCTGGTCCACGCCGTCAAGGTCCTCGAGGGCAACCTCGACAAGACCGGCGACGAGGCCACCGGTGTCTCCGTCGTCCGCAAGGCCGCCGTCGAGCCGCTGCGCTGGATCGCCGAGAACGCCGGCCTCGAGGGCTACGTCATCGTCTCCAAGGTCGCGGAGCTCGACAAGGGCAGCGGCTACAACGCCGCCACCGGCGAGTACGGCGACCTGATCAAGGCCGGCGTCATCGACCCGGTCAAGGTCACCCGCTCCGCCCTGGAGAACGCCGCCTCCATCGCCTCCCTGCTCCTCACGACCGAGACCCTGGTCGTCGAGAAGAAGGAAGAGGAGGAGCCGGCCGCCGCGGGCCACGGCCACGGCCACGCCCACTGAGGCACCGACCTCCGCCGGAAGCCCCCGTCCCGCCACGCGCGGGGCGGGGGCTTCCCGCATCCACGACCGCCGCAAATTCCGGAGATGCGTGACCGCGGAAACGGGAGTTTCTGCTTCCCCCGCTCCGCGTCCGCGCAGCCCGGCTTCCGCCCTGCGCGTCCGCGCTTCTCAGCTTCGGGGCCTGCCGCCTGCGCGAAGCGGCTCACAGCTCCAGCGGGTCCAGGACCCCGAGCTGCCGCATCAGTCCCAGCCGGTCGTACTGCCACCAGCCCTCGGCCAGTTTCCCGTCCGGTGTGCAGCGGTGGATCGTCGTCCCGGTCATGGTGACGTCCCTGCCGGTCGGCGGGATGCCGAGGAACTCGCCCGTCTGGCGGCCGTGGAAGGTCCACCGGGTGCACACCCGGTCGCCCTGGGCCATCTGGTCCTCGATCGTGAACGAGAAGGCGAACCCGCCCCGCCACACCTCCACCTCGCGCCGTACCGCGTCGAGCCCGATGACGTCCTGCACGTCGGCCGGGTCGTGGTTGTGGTAGTCCTCGGCGAACACGTCGTTCAGCGGCGGCGCGTCGCCCTCCCCGGGCGCGAGCTCGAAGAACCGCCGCGCGGTACCCGCGTTCAGCTGCTCGTCCCGCACGACGTCGAGGTCCGTGAACGTCGGCGCCTCCTCGCACAGCGCCACCATGTCCTGGAAGATCCGGTCGGTCTCCGGAAGCCCGGAGTTGCGCATCGCGTCCTCGTACGAGGGGAACTCCACGATCTCGACGATGTGCGAGGCGTCGGACCGGTCCTTCGCCACCACGCTGTGCGTCGCCGTCCGCTTGCCCCGGGTCTGCTCGACCCACCTGTCCATCAGCCGGTTCATCTCGTCGAGCCGGCTGGTCCTGCATTCGATGAGCTGTACGAAGGTCATGACCTCGCCTCCGGCCCCCCGGGGTCCGGCTGTACAGCCCCATTCTCCCTCCGCGGACCGCCCGGCTGCCTCCCGGCCGGACGGCCCCGCCGCCCCTACGTCACCGCCGCCCCTACGTCACTGCGGCCCGTACGTCACTGCGGTCCGTACTTCCGGCCCGTCCGGGACGTGATGCCGCCCAGCATCCCCCGCGGCACCAGCTTCGCCGCGCCCATCAGCGCCTTGTAGCGCGGGTCGGGGATGGACAGGGTCTTGCCGCGGGACAGGTCGGCGAGGGCCGTCGCGACCAGCTTGTCCGCGTCGAGCCACATCCAGCCGGGGATGTTGTCCGTGCCGATGCCCGCCCGCTGGTGGAACTCGGTGCGGACGAACCCGGGGCACAGCGCCATCAGCCGCACCCCGCTGCCGGCCAGGTCCCGCGCCGCGCCCTGCGTGAACTGCACGACCCAGGCCTTGGAGGCGCCGTACGTCCCGCGCGGGACGAAGGCCGCGACCGAGGCGACGTTGACGACACCGCCGCGGCCCCGCTCCCGCATGGCCTCCGTCGCCGCCGCGGTCAGCCGCAGCACCGCCTCGCAGTGCACCTTCAGCATCCGCAGCTCGTCGGCCATGGACACGTCCAGGAAGCGGCCCTTGTTGGCGAAGCCGGCGTTGTTGACCAGCAGGTCGACGGGGCTCTTGCGGTCGCGGAGGCGGTCGGCGACCGCTTCGATGCCCTTGTCCTCCGCCAGGTCGGCCGTCAGCACCTCGGCCTCGATGCCGTGCCGGTCGTGCAGCTCGGTCGCCTGCTCCCGCAGCCGCTTGGTGTCCCGGGCCACCAGCACCAGGTTGTGCCCGTCGGCCGCGAGTCGCCGCGCGAACGCGGCCCCGATGCCTGCCGTCGATCCCGTAATCAGAGCCGTTGTCATGGCGCAAGCGTAGTGACCCGGACCTCGTGCGTCCGCTTGCCCGCCGGGCCGTCCGTGGCCAAGGACCGGTGCGCACCGGCGTGGTGAGCCGTGGTCAGGACCCGTACCGGTCCCGGTACTCGCGGGCCGCCGCCAGCAGTTCGGGGTGCAGCGCCTCGCCCGCCGCGAGCAGCCGGGGCAGCAGCGTCCGCTCGGTGGTCACCGCCCGGAACGCCAGCGCCACGGTGACGTCGTGACCGGGCCGGTGCACGACCTCGACGGCGTCGCCCGCGCGGATCTCCCCGGGCTCGATCACCCGCAGGTACGCCCCGGGCGCACCGCGCCGCGTGAACCGCTTCACCCAGCCCTTCTCGTCCATGTGGCCCTGGAACGTCCGGCACGGGATCCGCCCGGAGGTGATCTCCAGCACCACCTCGGGCCCGATCCGCCAGCGCTCCCCGATCAGCGCGCCGGAGACGTCCAGGCCCCGGGTGGTGAGGTTCTCGCCGAACGCGCCGTCCGCCAGCGTCCGGCCCAGCTCGCGCTCCCACTCGTCCAAGTCCTCGCGGGCCATCGCGTACACGGCCTGGTCGTCGCCGCCGTGGTGCTGCAGCTTGCACACCGCGTCCCCGGCCAGCCCGCTCCCGCCGACCCCCTTCGGCCCGGGCGCGGACACCCGCACCGGCCCGTCCACCGGGCGCTTGTCGATCCCGGTCACCCCTTCGGGGTTGTCGGTGTACGTCACTGCCTCGGCGCGCCCCAGGTTCACAGACAGAAGCTCCATGCCCGCACGCTAGGCGACCGCACCCC
This sequence comes from Streptomyces sp. AHA2, assembly GCF_036857595.1. Taxonomy (NCBI): domain Bacteria; kingdom Bacillati; phylum Actinomycetota; class Actinomycetes; order Kitasatosporales; family Streptomycetaceae; genus Streptomyces; species Streptomyces sp. AHA2. The sequence goes on along the minus strand of NZ_JAUQWJ010000004.1, from coordinate 359,034 downwards.
AAAGCGTCGACGCATTATTCGCGCCACGGTCAAAGGGTCCCTTATCCTCGAAGGGTGATCGAAGCTCGCCACCTCCGCGTCCTGCGCGCCGTCGCCGCCACCGGCTCCTTCTCCGCCGCCGGCCGCGAGCTGGGCTGCACCCAGCCCGCCGTCAGCCAGCAGATGAAGGCCCTGGAGACCTCCGTGGGCACCCCGCTGCTGATCCGCACCGGCCGGGAGATGCGCCTGACCCAGGCGGGCGAGGCCCTGGTGCGGCACGCGGCCGGCATCCTCGCCGGGCTGACGGCCGCGGAGGAGGAGGTCGCCGCCATCGCGGGGCTGCGCGCGGGCCGGGTCCGGCTCGTCTCCTTCCCCAGCGGCAGCTCCACGCTCGTCCCCACGGCCCTCGCGGCCCTGCGCGCGGCGCACCCCGGTACCCGCGTCTCCCTGGAGGAGGCCGAACCCCCGGCGTCCGTCGGCCTGCTGCGCGAGGGCGACTGCGACGTGGCCCTCGCCTTCCGCTACGAGGGCGCCGCGGACGCCGAGGAATGGGACGACCTCGTCGTACGGCCCCTGCTGTCGGACCGGCTCGTCGCCCTCGTGCCGGAACGGCACCGGCTCGCGCAGGCGCAGTCCGTCGCCATCGGCGAACTCGCCGAGGAGCCCTGGATCGCCGGGTGCCCGCGCTGCCGCGGCCAGTTGACCCAGGTGTGCGCGGCGGCCGGCTTCACCCCGCGCATCGACTTCGCCACCGACGACTACCCGGCGGTGGTCGGCCTCGTCGGCGCCGGGCTCGGCGTGGCCGTCCTGCCCCAGCTGGCCGTCGAATCGGTACGCCCCCGGGGGGTGCGGACCGTGCGGCTGGAGCCTGCGGTGCGGCGGGAGATCGTCGCGCTGACCCTGCCCGATCTCGCCCAGGTCCCGGCGGTGGCGGCGACCCTCGACCAGCTGGCCCGGGCCGCCCGCCGCTGACGCCCTCCCCGCGCGCGAGGGATCAGGACGAGTCAGCACCTACGCGCGTCGGAGCCCGCGCGCGTCAGAAACCAACGGCACGCGTGCGCGTGCCGGTTAGCAGAAACGTTCCTTCAGTCGTGCGAGGCGGTGTGCCCGCCCGATGCCGACGCCGACACCAGCCGGTTGCGCGCCCGCCCCATGAGTTCTTCGCGTTCGTCCTCGGTCAGCCCGCCCCACACGCCGTACGGCTCACGGACCGCCAGGGCGTGAGCGGCGCACTCCGCGCGTACCGGGCACCTCATGCAGACCTCTTTGGCCGAGTTCTCGCGAGCACTCCGAGCCGCACCGCGTTCGCCCTCCGGATGGAAGAAGAGCGAGCTGTCCACCCCCCGACAAGCAGCCAGCAGCTGCCAGTCCCACAGGTCCGCGTTCGGTCCGGGAAGGCGGGAGAAATCTGCCATTGCGTGACCCCTTGTAGCCGTTCTGGGCGGATCCGGTGTCTACGACCGTACAACTACGATCTAAGGAGATGAAAATATGACTCATTGCGAATCTAGCTTCAGACACCGGCAAAGCGGAAGAAATGGGTCTGAATGGGGCATAGGTCGTGATGAAAGTTCGCGGGTCCGCTGCGCATGTCTGCACCGTGTCCGCCCCCTCACGTAGAGTGCCGAAGATGGCGACCGCCCCCGTAACTCTTTCGAGTGACCGTCGTTGAGAGTGCGAGGCGGTTGAAGGAACAAGGGCTCGGGCGGGTGTCCGAGACGGTCGACCGCACAGGTGACGATTTCGTACCAGCCTGGAGGCTCAAGGTGACGCGCATCAGCTGCGGAGGGCGGCCATGACTTCCGTTCTCGTCTGCGACGACTCCCCGCTTGCCCGAGAGGCGCTCCGCCGTGCGGTCGCGACCGTGCCCGGCGTAGAGCGCGTGACGACGGCGGCCAACGGCGAGGAAGTCCTCCGCCGCTGGGGCGCCGACCGCTCGGACCTGATTCTGATGGACGTACGCATGCCCGGACTGGGCGGCGTCGAGACGGTGCGGCGGCTGCTGTCCGCCGACCCCGGTGCGCGGATCATCATGCTCACCGTCGCCGAGGACCTGGACGGTGTGGCCCTCGCGGTCGCCGCCGGGGCCCGCGGCTATCTGCACAAGGACGCCTCCCGCGCCGAGCTGCGCGCGACGGTGACGCAGGCCCTGGCCGACCCGACCTGGCGGCTGGCCCCGCGCCGGCTGCGCTCGGCCGAGATGGGCGCCGCGCCCACGCTCACGGCCCGCGAGATCCAGGTGCTCGAGGGCATGAGCCACGGCCGCTCCAACGCGGAGATCGGGCGCGAGCTGTTCCTCTCCGAGGACACCGTCAAGACCCACGCCCGGCGCCTGTTCAAGAAGCTCGGCGCCTCGGACCGGGCCCACGCCGTGGCGCTCGGCTTCCGGTGGGGTCTGGTGCGCTAGGGCCTGTCGTTCGGGTCAAGCCGCGAAGAGCCGACGGCATCGCGTCGGTGCCGGTGACGGGTTCCCGGCGCCGGCCGGCGAGCGGGGGCACCCGGATGCCCCCGCGCGGGCCGCACCCGCGCAGGCGGGAGCCGGCCGCCGGTGCCGGACGGGGCTCGATCGCCCGGTCCGACCCGGGCCGCGGGCCCGGCAGCCGACAGCCCGCGACCCACGTCCCCCGGACGATCCGAACGGCAGGCCCCACCGGTGTCCGCACCGGTCGCCGCGGTCGCGCTGCGGACAGGGAACACCAGGTCGGCAGGGGTGCACCGGGCGCCGGCCGGGAGCCCGCTGCTTGTTTCGCCGCGGATGCCGCATCCTTGAGGGTGTGGAGTTCCTCGGGGACGAGTCGGTCGAGCGGAAGGGGAGGGCGCAGGGGATGAGTTCCGGCGCACCTGCTCATAACGCTTCGGTGCACAACAACGGGCGCGGTGCCGCGGACCCGGCCGCCGCAGGGCACCATGGACCGATGCGTGACGACGAGGCGGCCCATGCCCAAGGGGCGATCGGTGCGCTCGTCCACCGCGCCGTCGACGGTGACCAGCAGGCCACGCACGACCTGCTCGCCCATGTCCACCCGCTGGCCCTGCGCTACTGCCGCACCCGGCTCTCGCGCCTGCCGGGGGACGCACGGCACTTCGTGGAGGACCTCGCCCAGGAGGTCTGCGTGGCGGTGCTCCTCGCCCTGCCCCGCTACCGGGACACCGGGCGGCCCTTCGAGGCCTTCGTCTTCGCCATCGCCGCCCACAAGGTCGCCGACCTGCAGCGCGCCGCGATGCGCCACCCCGGTTCGACGGCCGTCCCCTCCGACGAGATGCCCGAGCGCCCGGACGACTCGCTGGGGCCGGAGGAGCGCGCCCTGCTCAGCAGCGACGCGGAATGGGCCAAGAAGCTGCTGGCCAACCTCCCCGAGAACCAGCGCGAGCTGCTGCTGCTGCGCATCGCGGTGGGCCTCACGGCCGAGGAGACCGGCCAGATGTTGGGAATGTCACCCGGCGCCGTGCGGGTGGCGCAGCACCGGGCGCTGAGCCGGCTGCGCGCGCTCGCCGAGCAGTAGTCCCGCCGAACTGCCGCCGGGTTGAACCGGCGGCGCATTGCTTCCGTACGAACATACGAAGCCCGGAGCAGGGCGGAACCGTGGAATGAGACAGCGCCGCTGCCCGTTAGCATGGACATCCGCACCGATCAAGGCCATTTGGGGAAGGTGTCATGACTGCCAACGTCGACGGAGTGCCCGGTAAATTCGCGACACTCGGGCTGACCTACGACGACGTGCTGCTGCTGCCGGGTGCATCGGAAGTGCTCCCCAACGCGGTCGACACCTCGTCCCGCATCTCCCGCAACGTCCGGGTCAACATCCCGCTGCTGTCCGCCGCCATGGACAAGGTCACCGAGTCGCGCATGGCGATCGCGATGGCCCGCCAGGGCGGCGTCGGCGTCCTGCACCGCAACCTGTCCATCGAGGACCAGGTCAACCAGGTCGACCTGGTGAAGCGGTCCGAGTCGGGCATGGTCACCGACCCGATCACGGTGCACCCGGACGCCACGCTCGGCGAGGCCGACGCCCTGTGTGCCAAGTTCCGCATCAGCGGCGTCCCCGTCACCGACGGCAACGGCAAGCTCCTCGGCATCGTCACCAACCGCGACATGGCCTTCGAGTCCGACCGCTCCCGCCAGGTGCGCGAGGTCATGACGCCGATGCCCCTGGTGACCGGCAAGGTCGGCATCTCCGGACCCGACGCCATGGAGCTGCTGCGCCGCCACAAGATCGAGAAGCTGCCGCTGGTCGACGACGCCGGTGTCCTCAAGGGCCTCATCACCGTCAAGGACTTCGTCAAGGCCGAGCAGTACCCGAACGCGGCCAAGGACGCCGAGGGCCGGCTGATCGTCGGCGCCGCCGTGGGCGCCAGCCCCGAGGCCCTGGAGCGGGCCCAGGCGCTCGCCGCGGCCGGTGTGGACTTCCTGGTCGTCGACACCTCGCACGGCCACAACAGCAACGCCCTGAGCTGGATGTCGAAGATCAAGTCGAGCGTCGACGTCGACGTGATCGGCGGCAACGTCGCCACGCGCGACGGCGCCCAGGCCCTGATCGACGCCGGTGTCGACGGCATCAAGGTCGGCGTCGGCCCCGGCTCCATCTGCACCACCCGTGTGGTCGCCGGCATCGGCGTCCCGCAGGTCACCGCCATCTACGAGGCGTCCCTCGCCGCGCGCCCGGCCGGTGTGCCGCTGATCGGCGACGGCGGCCTGCAGTACTCGGGCGACATCGGCAAGGCGCTCGCCGCCGGTGCCGACACGGTCATGCTGGGCAGCCTCCTCGCCGGCTGCGAGGAGTCGCCGGGCGAGCTGCAGTTCATCAACGGCAAGCAGTTCAAGTCCTACCGGGGCATGGGCTCGCTCGGGGCGATGCAGTCCCGCGGCCAGGGCAGGTCGTACTCCAAGGACCGCTACTTCCAGGCCGAGGTCGCCTCCGACGACAAGCTCGTGCCCGAGGGCATCGAGGGCCAGGTGCCCTACCGCGGCCCCCTGGCCAACGTGCTGCACCAGCTCGTCGGCGGTCTGCGCCAGACCATGGGCTACGTGGGCGCCGCCACCATCGAGGAGATGGAGTCCAAGGGCCGCTTCGTCCGCATCACGTCGGCGGGTCTCAAGGAGAGCCACCCGCACGACATCCAGATGACGGTCGAGGCGCCGAACTACAGCCGCAAGTAGGCGGCAGACGTCCTCGAGGGCGGCCCCGGAAGCATCCGGGGCCGCCCTCGTCGTGCCGGTCGGCGATACTGGAAGACGCTGCAACGCATCAGGGAAAGGCCACAGACGTGACTGAGATCGAGATCGGGCGCGGCAAGCGCGGCCGCCGGGCGTACGCCTTCGACGACATCGCCGTCGTCCCCAGCCGCCGTACGCGGGACCCGAAGGAGGTCTCGATCGCCTGGCAGATCGACGCCTACCGCTTCGAGCTGCCCTTCCTGGCCGCCCCCATGGACTCGGTCGTCTCCCCGGCCACCGCCATCCGCATCGGCGAGCTGGGCGGCCTCGGCGTGCTGAACCTCGAGGGCCTGTGGACGCGCTACGAGGACCCGCAGCCGCTGCTCGACGAGATCACCGGTCTCGACGCGGACACCGCGACGCGGCGCCTGCAGGAGATCTACGCGGCTCCCATCAAGGAGGAGCTGATCGGGCAGCGCATCAAGGAGGTGCGCGACTCCGGCGTCGTCACCGCCGCCGCGCTCTCCCCGCAGCGCACCGCCCAGTTCTCCAAGGCGGTCGTGGACGCGGGCGTGGACATCTTCGTCATCCGCGGTACGACGGTCTCCGCCGAGCACGTCTCCGGCGCGCACGAGCCGCTGAACCTGAAGCAGTTCATCTACGAGCTGGACGTGCCGGTGATCGTCGGCGGCTGCGCCACGTACACGGCGGCCCTGCACCTGATGCGCACCGGCGCGGCCGGTGTGCTGGTCGGATTCGGCGGCGGCGCCGCGCACACCACGCGCAACGTGCTCGGCATCCAGGTCCCCATGGCGACGGCGGTCGCCGACGTGGCCGCGGCCCGCCGCGACTACATGGACGAGTCGGGCGGCCGGTACGTGCACGTGATCGCCGACGGCGGTGTCGGCTGGTCCGGGGACCTGCCCAAGGCGATCGCCTGCGGCGCGGACTCGGTCATGATGGGCTCCCCGCTGGCCCGTGCGACGGACGGCCCGGGCAAGGGCCACCACTGGGGCATGGAGGCCGTGAACGAGGAGCTGCCGCGCGGCAAGAAGGTCGCCCTCGGCACGGTCGGCACCCTGGAGGAGATCCTCACGGGTCCGTCCCACACGCCCGACGGTTCGATGAACCTCTTCGGCGCCCTGCGCCGCGCGATGGCCACGACCGGCTACAGCGAGCTGAAGGAGTTCCAGCGCGTCGAGGTGACGGTGGCGGACTCGCAGCACCGGCGGTAACCCGCTCCGCACGCGAGGGGGCCCGGCCGCTCAGGGGAGTGGCCGGGCCTTTCGCATGCCCAAGTGGCCCGGCCGGGGCGCTTGTTGCCGCGAGGGGGCGCACGGTCGCCGTCGGGCCGTTCGGGTCGGTGAGGGGCGGTGGTGAGCCGCTGGGGTCCGTGATCGGCGCCCCGGTCCGTCTCCGGACGGTGCCGTGCCGGAGGAGGTGGATCTCGCGGATCTTCGGATGGTGAGCGGCCGCCCCCACGAAGTCCAGGGGCGGACACTCCGTGATCAAGTGATCCATCCAGGAGCCTGACGCAGTGGCCTCTGCGGTGGGCTCCGTCTGTTTTCGCAAGGGACCCGGGCCGGGTGCCGTATGCCGGCAGTCCCCCGGCTGCCGCACCCCGCGCGCCCCCCTCACAACCGGTGCGCCGCCCCCGTGGGGGCAGCCCCCCGCGTGTCCAGCAGGAGCTGGGCCTTGACCGACAGGCCCTGGAGGTCGTAGGTGCGGTGCTGCTGGAGCAGGATGGTCAGGTCCGCGTCCGCTGCCGCCTCGTAGAGGGAGTCCACCCGCGGCACCGGGTGGTCCTGGACGCTCCAGGCGGGCACGTAGGGGTCGTGGTAGCTGACCGCCGCGCCCAGTTCACGCAGGCGCTGGGCGATCTCCCGGGCCGGGGTGCCCTGGAGGTCGGCGAGGTCGGGCTTGTAGGTGACGCCGAGGAGGAGCACGCGGGCGCCCCGGGCCGACTTGCCGTGCTCGTTGAGGAGCGCGGCGGCGCGCTGGACGACGTAGCCGGGCATGCGGTCGTTGACCTGCCGGGCCAGTTCCACCATGCGCAGTCCGCGCCCGCCGAGGGCGGTCAGGTCCTGCGGCACGGAGTGGCCGCCGACGCCGGGGCCCGGGCGGAAGGCCTGGAAGCCGAACGGCTTGGTCTCCGCGCAGCGGACCACGTCCCACAGATCGACGCCCAGGTCGTGGCACAGGACGGCCATCTCGTTGACGAGGGCGATGTTCACGTGCCGGTAGTTGGACTCCAGCAGGTGCACGGTCTCCGCCTCGCGGGTGCCACGCGCGCGTACCACCTTGTCGGTCAGGCGTCCGTAGAAGGCGGCGGCCGATTCCGTACAGGCCGGGGTGAGGCCGCCGATGACCCGGGGAGTGGTGGCGGGGGTGGCGTCCCGGTTGCCCGGGTCGACCCGGCTGGGGGAGTAGGCCAGGTGGAAGTCCCGTCCCGCGCGCAGTCCGGATCCCTCTTCGAGCAGCGGGCGCAGGAAGTCCTCCGTCGTGCCGGGGTGCACGGGGGACTCCAGGATCACCGTGGTGTGCGGGCGCAGGTGCGCGGCCAGTGTGCGGGCGGCCGCCTCCAGCCGGCCGAGGTCGAACCCGCCGTCCGCCCCGGGCGGCGTCGGCACGCACAGGACCGCGGTGCGCACCCGGCCGAGCTCGGCGGGGTCGGTGATGGGCCGGAAGCCCCCCGAGAGCAGCCGGCGCAGTTCCGCGGGGCTGAGCGAGCCGGCGTCGGGGCCCGTCCGGTAACCGATGGTGGGGATGCCGGCGGCGACGGCGGCCTGAGCCAGGGGCAGGCCGTACGGGCCGGGTCCGATCACGGCGAGATCTGCGGGCATGGCGGTGGCCGTCCTTCCCGATAGCCGAACTGGGACAGGTGCGCAAGCCCTGTGGACAGGACGGGCGAGCGCAATGTCAGACTAGGAGTAAATATGACCGTTATGTGGGATTGCCCGGCCGAGTTTCGGTGAGTCTTCCGCGGATGTTGTCCACAGGCTGAGGATCCGTGGTGGCTGAAGTCGGGCAACCCGGTCAGAATTTGGGCATGGGGGTACGGACGGGGCTGTGCCCGACGGGTGCGGCCGGCGCGACCGATGAACGCGGGAGGCAGCGGTGAGGACAGCGACACTCGGACCGGCGCAGCGCGCCGAGTCCCTCGCATCTATGGCCGAGCGTGAGCTGGACGTGCTGGTCGTGGGCGCAGGCGTGGTCGGTGCCGGCACCGCCCTCGACGCCGTCACCAGAGGTCTGTCCACCGGCCTGGTCGAGGCCCGGGACTGGGCGTCGGGCACCTCCAGCCGGTCCAGCAAGCTGATCCACGGCGGCCTGCGTTACCTGGAGATGCTGGACTTCGCGTTGGTCAGGGAGGCGTTGAAGGAACGCGGCCTGCTGCTGGAGCGGCTCGCCCCGCACCTGGTGAAGCCCGTGCCGTTCCTGTACCCGCTGCAGCACAAGGGCTGGGAGCGGCTCTACGCCGGCTCGGGCGTCGCGATGTACGACGCCATGTCGATGGCCCGCGGACACGGGCGCGGTCTGCCGATGCACCGTCACCTGACGCGCTCTCACGCCCTGCGCGTGGCACCCTGCCTGAAGAAGGACGCCCTGGTCGGGGCGCTGCAGTACTACGACGCCCAGATGGACGACGCCCGTTACGTGGCGACCCTGGTGCGCACGGCGGTGGCGTACGGCGCCAAGGCGGCCAACCGCGCCCGGGTGACGGGCTTCCTGCGCGAGGGGGAGCGGGTCGTCGGGGCCAGGGTGCAGGACGTCGAAGGGGGCGGCGAGTACGAGATCCGCGCCAAGCAGGTCGTCAACGCGACCGGTGTGTGGACGGACGACACCCAGGCCATGGTCGGCGAACGTGGACAGTTCCACGTCCGCGCCTCCAAGGGCATCCACCTCGTCGTGCCGCGCGACCGCATCCACTCCACGACCGGGCTGATCCTGCGCACGGAGAAGTCGGTGCTGTTCGTCATCCCCTGGGGCCGGCACTGGATCGTCGGCACCACGGACACCGACTGGGACCTCGACAAGGCCCACCCGGCCGCCTCCAGCGCGGACATCGACTACCTGCTGGAGCACGTGAACTCGGTGCTCGCGGTTCCGCTCACCCGGGACGACGTCCAGGGCGTGTACGCGGGGCTGCGGCCGCTGCTCGCGGGCGAGTCGGACGCCACGAGCAAGCTGTCGCGCGAGCACACCGTGGCGCATCCGGTGCCGGGGCTGGTCGTCGTGGCGGGCGGCAAGTACACCACCTACCGGGTCATGGCCAAGGACGCGGTGGACGCGGCGGTGCACGGGCTCGACATGCGCGTCGCCGAGTGCGTCACCGAGGAGGTGCCGCTGCTGGGCGCGGAGGGCTACCGGGCGCTGTGGAACGCGCGGGCGAGGATCGCGGCCCGCACCGGTCTGCACGTGGTGCGCGTGGAGCACCTGCTGAACCGGTACGGGGCGCTGGCCGAGGAGCTCCTCGACCTCATCGCCGAGGATCCGTCCCTGGGCGAACCGCTGCCGGCGGCGGACGACTACCTGCGCGCCGAGATCGTCTACGCGGCCTCCCACGAAGGCGCGCGGCACCTGGACGACGTGCTGACGCGGCGGACGCGGATCTCGATCGAGACCTTCGACCGGGGGACGCGCAGCGCCCGCGAGGCCGCCGGACTCATGGCGCCCGTCCTCGGCTGGGACAAGGACCAGATCGAGCGCGAAGTGCAGCACTACGAGAAGCGGGTGGAGGCCGAGCGGGAGTCGCAGCGCCAGCCCGACGACCTCACGGCGGACGCGGCCCGGCTCGGGGCGCCGGACATCGTGCCGCTGTAGGAACGCCGGACATCGTGCCACCGGGACGGCACCGGACGTCGTGCCGGTGTGGCAGCGCGCTGCCGTGACAGCACCGGACGTCGTGCCGGTGCGTGCAGGGGCACCTGGGCCGGTCGGCGGGCAGGAGCGCCGGCCTGCCGGTCGTCCTTCCCGGCCCTGGTCCGCCTCGCATCACCCGAACGAGTGTCGGGAGCCGGGATCTCCGTTCGGGACCCGGTCGTTCCACGAGGTGCGGGGGCAGAACTCGGCCGCGAGCATCGCGGGTTCGAGGCCGGGGTCGGTCAACGCGTCCGTGTTCACGCGGAAGGTGAGGACATGCCGGCCGTCGGCGGTGGCCGCGGTGCGCACGTAGCTGCCGGATATATGCCCGTTGTGTCCCCACACCGTGAGGCCGCAGGGGAGTCTCTCGGGAAGCAGGCCCATGCCGTACGCGCCATGCGCGGCACCGGTGTCGAGCATCTCGCGCAGCAGGCGTGGGGGCAGCAGCCGGCCGCCCAGCAGGGCCGCGTAGAAGCGGTTCAGGTCGGTGAGCGTGGTCACGATCTCACCCGCGGCTCCGGCCGCCCGCGGGTCGAGTGCGGTGACGTCGGTTCCGTCGGCCGCGTAGGCCCGGCCGTGCGGGGCGGGCAGGGAGGAGCGGGATCCGGGGAAGGAGGTGCCCGTCAGGCGCAGCGGGCTGAGGATGCGGCGCTCGGTCTCGGCGGCGTAGGAGCGGCCGGTGACCTGCTCGACGACCAGGCCGAGCAGGACGTAGTTGGTGTTCGAGTAGGAGAAGCGGCCGCGTTCGGCCGGAGGGTGGGTGAGGGCGATGCGTACGGCCTGACGGGGCGTGACGGGGGCCGTCCCGCCGGTGTCCGCGGTGAAGTCGTACAGGCCGCTGGTGTGGGTGAGCAGGGAGCGCAGGGTCAGCGCGCGGCCGTCGTTGCCCTCACCCCGCACCAGTCCGGGCAGGTGCCGTTCCACCGTGTCGGACAGCGACAGCCGGTGCTCGGCGGCCAGTTGCAGGACGACCGTGGCGACGAAGGTCTTGGTGACGCTCCCGGCGCGGAAGTGGTCGGAGCGGGAGATTCCGATCCCGGCCCGGGCGTAACGGGTGGCATCGCCCTCCCGGGCGAGCAGGGCGGCGGCCGGTGCTCCGCCCCGGGTCACCAGCAGGGGCAGCACCGAGTCCGTGGGCGGGGCCGGAAGGGCGGAGGAGTCGGCCGGGAGCAGTGCGAGGAGGGCGGCGGCCACCGGCAGGACGGGCCAGGTCCGGATCGGCGGCATGCGGGCTCCTCACTGTTCGGGGGCCCATGATGCAAGGTGGCGCGAGAGGTGCCGCACCCGGGTTCACGCCGGGCGGGCATCCGAGTACGGAGCACTGGGCCCCTGGGGACGGGGCACTTGTCGGGTGAGGGACAATGGAGGCTCTGTCAGGGCGGGTTGTATGAGGGGACGCATGTCGGAGGCGGAGCGGGCGGGCACATCTCGTCAGGACACTCGTCAGGACAACAGGGAGCGTCTCCTCGCGGGGCGCTACCGGCTGGGCAAGGTGCTCGGCCGCGGCGGCATGGGCACCGTGTGGCGGGCCGAGGACGAAACCCTCGGCCGGACGGTCGCCGTCAAGGAGCTGCGCTTCCCGTCGAGCATCGACGAGGAGGAGAAGCGGCGGCTCATCACCCGGACGCTGCGCGAGGCCAAGGCGATCGCGCGCATCCGCAACAACAGCGCCGTGACGGTCTACGACGTGGTCCAGGAGGACGACCGGCCCTGGATCGTGATGGAGCTGGTCGAGGGCAAGTCGCTCGCCGAGGTCATCCGGGAGGACGGCCTGCTGGAGCCGAAGCGGGCCGCCGAGGTCGGGCTCGCGGTCCTCGACGTGCTGCGCTCGGCGCACCGCGAGGGCATCCTGCACCGCGACGTGAAGCCGTCGAACGTGCTGATCTCCGAGGACGGCCGGGTCGTGCTCACCGACTTCGGCATCGCGCAGGTCGAGGGCGACCCGTCCATCACCTCCACCGGCATGCTCGTCGGCGCGCCCTCCTACATCTCCCCGGAGCGGGCCCGCGGGCACAAGCCCGGCCCGGCGGCCGACCTGTGGTCGCTCGGCGGACTGCTGTACGCGGCGGTCGAGGGCTCCCCGCCGTACGACAAGGGGTCGGCCATAGCGACCCTCACGGCCGTGATGACCGAGCCGCTGGAAGAGCCCAAGAACGCCGGCCCGTTGAAGGACGTCATCCACGGGCTGCTCACCAAGGACCCGGCGCAGCGGCTCGACGACGCGGGCGCACGGGCGATGCTCAACTCGGTGCTGCGCGCGCCCGACAAGGCCGAGCCCGAGGCGGTGGACGCGACGAAGGTCGTTCCGCTGCCCCCGCAGCCCGACCGCTCCTCGCGCAAGGGCGGTGCGGCCGGAGCGGGCGCCAAGCGGGGCGAGGAGGCCGGGGAGCGGCTGCGCGGGGCGCTGCGTTCCGTCCGCAAGGCCGCGGCGGGATCGGCCGCCGCCGTCACCGCCAAGTCCGGGGAGGCAGCCGCCTCCTCGGCGTCGGACAGCGGTACCGACCCGGTCCGGGCCGGGGGCGCGGGTTCCGGCGCGTCCCTGCAGAAGTCCGGCGCGGGGGCCGACGCGGGAACAGATGAGCAGGGCACGAAGTCGTCCTCCGGGGGCCGGAGTTCCGGCTGGCCCGTGATGGCGCCGCCGGACCTGCCGGCGCGGCCCGCGCCCCGGGCGCCGCTCACCGACGTGGTGCCGCGGCGCAACCTGGTGATCATCGCCGTGGTCGTGGCGCTGGCGGTGGTCGCGGCCGTGGTCGCCATCGCCCTCAGCGGCGACGACAAGGGCGCCGACGGGGCTTCCGGCGACCGCGGGGGCAAGCCCGCCGCCAGCGCGCCGGGCAGTGCCGGCACCAAGGAGGACGACAAGGGCGGCACCGGCACGGACGGCGAGCAGACCCGGCCCGCCTCCTCGGAGCCCGCCTCCGAGGACACGGCCGGTGACTCGACGGGCGACTCGTCCGGCAGCGGCTCCGGCTCGGGCGGCTCCGGCGACAAGGGCACCACGGCGGTCTCCAAGCACCAGGGCAACCAGGGCTACTCCATCGGCCTGCCCAAGGGCTGGAAGTACACCACGACGGGTGCCGCCGGGGACCGGTTCGCCGGACCCGAGGGCCAGAAGCTGCTCATCGCCTGGACGTCCACGCCCAAGGGCGACCCGGTGACGGACTGGCGCAACCAGGAGCGCTACATGCAGCGCGCCCAGTACGACCGGATCCGCATAGAGAAGGTGGACTACCGCGGCTGGAAGGCGGCCGACTGGGAGTTCACCTACTCCGAGGGCGGTACGAAGTACCGGACGATCGACCGCGGTTTCGTCGTCAGCGACCGGCAGGGGTACGCGCTGATGTACACGGCGAAGGCGGCCGACTGGGACGGCAAACTGCGCAAGGACACCTGGCGGACGCTGACCACGAGCTTCGAACCCAAGTCCTGAGCATGGGCCGCCCCGGGTTTGGGGAGGCAGATCTGGCATCCCCACGCTGCGGGTTGCCTGTGGCACGTATCGTGAATGTTTGCGGACCGTGCGCAGCCGGAACGGACCGTGGGGCGAACGGATGTGACCGACCGGGCTGCCGGGGGAGGCAACGTGGACGACTACGCGGGCCGGGTGCTCGCCGACCGCTACCGCCTGCCGCTGCCGCCCTCCGACGAGTACGAACTCACCGAGACCCGGGCCTTCGACACCTACAGTGGACAGGAAGTCCTGGTGCGGCAGGTGCCGTTGCCGGAGGTCGTCGAGGCGGAGGTCCTCGACGCGGAGGGACTGCCCGACGGTTTCACCGCGCGTGAGGGCGGGGCCCGGCGGTCCGGGACGCGGGCGGGCAGCCGCGGTACCCGGCGGCCGGCGGACCCGGTGGTGCGGCGCGCGGTCGAGGCGGCCCAGGCGGCGGCGGCCATCCCCGACCATCCCCGGCTCGACCAGGTCTTCGACGTGTTCGCCGAGGGCGGTTCGCTCTGGGTCGTCAGCGAGCTGGTGGAGGCGCGTCCGCTGGCCGCGCTGCTCGCCGAGAAGCCGCTGACGCCGTACCGGGCGGCCGAGGTGGCCTCCGACGTCCTCATGGCGCTGCGGGTGCTGCACGCGCACGGCTGGGTGCACCGGAACATCACCGCGCGTACCGTCCTGGTCTGCGACGACGGCCGGGTCATGCTGACCGGGCTGGCCGTGGGCGCGGCGGAGGAGGCGCTGTGCGGCTACGACCCGGTGCCGGAAGCGGCCCTCGGGGAGCCCGGCCAGCGCAGCGGCGGCGCGGAAGCGGCCGACGTCCTGGGACAGGGCGGTTCCGGTCCGGCCGGACCCGGCGACCCCGGTGACCCCGAGGCCGCGCGAAGGGCGGCCATAGAGGCCCGCGAGTCCCGGGGCCTGCCCCCGGCCGGGGGTGACGGGCCGGGCGGTGGGCCGGCCGTGCCCGCGCGCAGGGCGGAACAGGACAGCGCGGACCCGAGGGCGGCCCGCGCCGGGGCGATCGCGGCCTACCGGGCCGGCGCCCGGGCCGCGGCACGTGTGCAGGAGGCCCAGCAGGGCGAGCGCGCGGCCCTCCCCGGAGCCCGGCCGGCACCGGGGGCCGAGACGGCGCCCTACAGCGCCGGGCCGGCGCAGTCGCCGTACGGCGGCGAGCCGGCGTACGTCCCCGGGCAGGGCACCGCCCCCGGGGCGTCACCGCCCGGGCGGATCGCGGACCCCTACGGCGTGGGCGGCAGCCCCCGCGCCGGTACCGCCTGGCACGGCGCGACGCCCCGCGGCACGGCCGCCCCCCGCGGACGGGACCAGGCCACGCTGTCCTCTGCGCCCGGCGCCGACGCCCGGAGCGGATCCACCCGCTGGGACGACCTCGTGGCCGACACCCCGGCCCCCCGGCGCGGACCCGCCACGGCACTGGCCGCCGAACGGGCGCGGCAGGCCCGGATGGCCGTGGTCGGGCCGGTGACGGAGCGCTGGGCACCGGAGCAGGCCGGGCCCGTGCACGAGAACTGGCAGCTCGCACCGCCGATCGGGCCGGCGACCGACCTGTGGGCGCTCGGCGCGCTGCTGTTCCGGGCCGTGCAGGGCCATGCGCCCTACCCGGAGGAGTCGACGGCCGAGCTGGTGCAGATGGTGTGCGCGGAACCGCCCGCGTACGCCGAGGAGTGCGGGCCGCTGCGGCCGGTGGTGGAGTCACTGCTGCGTCAGGACCCCACCGAGCGGCTGGCCTTCGAGGAACTGCGCGGCTGGCTGCGCTCCCTGGTGCGTTCGGCGCCCGAGCCGGAGGCCGGTGTGCACGTCGTCCCGGCGCCGCCCGTCGACGCCGGCCGGCTGCCCGTCGTGCGCCGCCGGGGCGAGTTGGTGCGCAGGCGCCGGGCCGGACTGCCCGCGCACCACGGGCGGCACAAGCGGGCCCGGACGCAGAACCGCTCGCCGCACCGCCTCGGCCGCACCCTGCTCCTGCTGGTGCTGCTCGCGATGGCCGCGGCGATCGCCTACGCCATGCTCTTCATGCCCGAGTCGGACACCGACCAGGGGCGGGGGACGGACCGTACCGGCGCCGCCGGTGAGGCGGGCCGAGCGCCGGAGCCGGACGCGAGCGGTGAACCGCGGCCCGACCGGACCGCGCCCGGGGCGGGGGAGAGCCCGTCGACGTCGACCGGCTCCAGCGAGACCCAGACCACCGGCCCCGGCGCGGCCGACGGCTTCACCCTGCGCAAGGACCCGGCCGGTTTCCAGGTCGCCGTCGCCGAGGGCTGGAACCGTACTCCGCGCAACGGCGACGGCCAGGTCGTCTACGCCGAGGGCGACTTCCGGCTGCTCGTCGTGCCGGGCCGGGACGGCGCCTCGGAGTACGGCAGCGACCCGATGGCCTACCAGCGGGAGCACGAGCGCGAGTTGCAGCCCTACCGAGACTCCAGCTGGGCCACCTCCACCGGGCTGAAGCGGATCGACGTGGGCGGACGGACCATGGCCGAGGGGCAGTTCACCTGGACCGGCACCGGCGGTGAGGAGCTGTACGTGCGCAACCTCGCGATGCTGGTCGACGGGCGGTACCACGTGGTCCAGGTGCGCGGGCCCGAGTCGGAGCGGGACGAGGTGACCCGGCTGTACGAGCAGGCGGCGGCGACGTACCGGGTGACGAAGTGACCCGCTGACCGGCCGCCCGCCCGGGCGGCAGCTCATGTCACGGTTACTCCGGCCACTTCCGCCACACCGGTCGGCAACCGTCACAGTGCGGTCACCGTGGTACCCCGCTTGTTCCCCGGGGATGGGGCGGTCCTTACGCTGACCCTGTCAAGACCATTGCGGGGCAACGTGAATCAGATGCAGGGCCGGCTCGTCGCGGGCCGTTACCGGCTGGCCGACTCCATCGGCAGTGGCGGCATGGGCCGGGTGTGGCGGGCGCACGACGAGGTGCTGCACCGGTCGGTCGCCATCAAGGAGCTGACGGCCGCCCTCTACGTCTCCGAGAGCGAGCAGGCGATCCTGCTGGCGCGCACCCGTGCCGAGGCCAGGGCCGCGGCCCGGATCAGCCACACCGCGGTCGTCACCGTGCACGACGTCCTGGAGCACGACGGACGCCCCTGGATCGTGATGGAACTGGTCGAGGGCCGCTCGCTGGCCGACGCCGTCAAGGAGGACGGCCGCGTCGAACCGCGCGAGGCGGCACGCATCGGCCTGTGGGTGCTGCGGGCCCTGCGTGCCGCGCACACCGCCGGCGTCCTGCACCGCGACGTCAAGCCGGGCAACGTCCTCCTCGGCCGCGACGGACGGGTCCTGCTCACCGACTTCGGCATCGCCCAGATCGAGGGCGACACGACGATCACCCGCACCGGCGAGGTCGTCGGCTCCGTCGACTACCTGGCACCGGAGCGCGTGCGCGGGCAGGACCCGGGGCCCGCATCGGACCTGTGGGGACTCGGTGCGACGCTCTACACGGCGGTCGAGGGCCGCTCGCCGTTCCGCCGGACCACGCCGCTGACGACGATGCAGGCCGTGGTCGAGGAGGAGGCCGCCGAACTCCGCCACGCCGGCGCGCTCGCGCCTGTCATCACCGCCCTGCTGCGCAAGGACCCGGCCGCCCGGCCAGGCCTGCCCGAGGCCGAACGGAAGCTCGCCGAGGCGGCGGAGGGGCGCCGGCCGAGCGGGGCGCCGTTCCCGCACCCCCGGGCACCGCTGCCACCGCAGGCCCGCACCGCCACCGGGGGAGCGCCGACGGCCGGTGCGTACATGGTGGGCGGGCACATGGCGGGTGGGCACACGGCCGGTGGGCACATGGGGGGCGGGCACACGGCCGGTGGGCACACGGCGGGTGGCCGCACCACGGCCGTTTCCGGCACCGGTCCGACGGCCGTCGGACCGACCGCGATGGGCCCGGCCGCGACGGGACCCACCACGACGGGGGCGGCCGCGACGGGCCCGCAGCCGTCCGGAACCCAGGCATCCGACCGGCCGGGGCCCGGCGGCGGGCGACGGCGCCGGCTGCGCACGCTCGCCCTGGTCGTCGCGCTCGCGGCCATCATCGGCGGTGGCACCGCCGTCGTGCTCCGGCAGTGGGACCAGGGCCGCGGGACGACCGGCGCCTCCGGCTCGCCGGACACCGGCGGCACGCCGAAGCCCGGGGGATCGGTCCCGGAGGGCTGGACCCGGCGTGACGACCCCGCCGGTTTCAGCCTGTACCTGCCCGAGGGCTGGGAGCGCAGGCCGTTCGGGCCGCAGGGCGAGATCAAGCAGATCGACTACACGCCCGACGACGGACGGCACTTCGTCAGGATCGCCGTCGACCCGTCCCCGGACTTCGCCGATCCCTACGCCCACCAGCTCGATTTGGAGCAGCAGTTGCAGCGGCTGGTCGACTACAAGCGGGTCCGGCTGGAGCGCAACGTCTACCGTGACCGGGAAGGCGCCCTCTGGGAGTACACCTGGACCGCGCTGGCCAAGGACATCAAGTTCCCCGGCCCCCGCCGTGCCGTCGAGGAGACGTACGTGGCCCGGGACGGCACGGAGTACGCCCTCTACATGTCGGCGCCCGCGGCGGACTGGGCCACCGCGCGCAAGCAGTTCACCTCGATCCTGCAGGGCTGGCAGGAGAAGACCGGCTGACGGCCGGCGGCCCCGGCCGGGGCCGCCGGTTTCGGCCACCCCCGTCGCAGCGCCCCGGAGCGGTCCCGTCCGTTGGGGCATGATGGCCGTATGGGGACCGAGGGGCACAACAGGCGTGTCATCGCGGGCCGTTACCGGCTCGAGGAGAAGCTCGGGCGTGGGGGCATGGGCGTGGTCTGGCGGGCGACCGACCGGTTGCTCGGCCGGAGCGTGGCCGTCAAGGAACTCCCCTACGACGACACCCTGTCCGCGGCGGAGGCCCGCCGCCAGCGGGACCGCACGCTGCGCGAGGCCCGGGCCGTCGCCCAGTTGAGCCACCCGCACATCATCGTCGTCCACGATGTCGTCGAGGACGACGAACGGCTCTACATCGTGATGGAGTTGGTCGAGGGCGGCACGCTGGCCGACCGGCTCGCCGGCGAGGGCCCGGTGGCCGCCGCCGAGGCCGCGCGCATCGGCGTCGACCTGCTCGGCGCACTGCGCGCGGCGCACGCCTCGGGAGTGCTGCACCGGGATCTCAAACCGGACAACGTACTGCTGGAGGCCGGTACCGACCGGGTGGTCCTCACCGACTTCGGCATCGCGCAGGTCCAGGGAGCCCCGACGCTCACCGAGAACGGCTCCTTCGTCGGCTCGCCCGAGTACACCGCGCCCGAGCGGATGTCGGGCGTCAGGACCGGGCCGGAGTCGGACCTGTGGTCGCTTGGCGCGCTGCTGTGCGCGGCGCTGAGCGGGGAGTCGCCGTTCCACCGGGACTCGCTGGGAGGCGTCCTGCACGCCGTGGTCGTCGGTGACATCCGCCCGCCGGCCGAGGCCGGACCGCTGCTGCCCGTCGTGCACGGCCTGCTGGAACGCGATCCGGACCGGCGGCTGGACGCGGACCGGGCGGAGCGGATGCTGCGTGCCTTCCTGACGACGGGACGCACGCCGCCCGCACCCCCGCCCGGGTACGCGCCGGTGCTGCGGGTCGTCCCCGGCGGCCGGCCGCCGGACGCGGCCGCACCGCCGTCCCCGCTCGCGGTGGGAGCGGCGGGGGAGCCGGGGGCCGAGCCGGGCGGGGAGCCGTTCCTGCGGCGGCCCGCCAGGCGGGTGCTGGTCGCCGCGGTGCTGGTCGCCGCGATGGCCGGCGCCGGGGTCTCGGCCGCGGCCCTGCTGCGCAGCGACAACGACGGGGACGGCAGCCCCGTGCCGACGAGTTCGGCGCCGCGCACGCCCGCGACCGGAACCGCCTCCCCGAGCAGCCACGTGCCCACCGCCACCCCCTGAGGGTCCGTCTGCCGGGTTCCGCGCCTCCCCGGGACGCGCATCGTGAGCGGCGCCCCGACGTCACGGGTCTGTGACCGGCTGCCGCCCATGGTGGATACGGAAGTGCCCGGCGCGATATGGATGGACGCATGAGCAACGACGGGGGAGCCCGCTCCGGGGCCGACGAGCCGACGAGTTTCGTTCTGCAACCGCCGAACCCGCAGGCGCCGGTACCGGGCAATCCGTACGCGGCGCCGGCCGCTCCGCCCGCCCGGCCCGGACCGCCGCGGCAGCCCGGCGACCCGGCGGAGGAACCCGGCACGGGACGGCTCGTCGCCGGGCGTTACCGGCTGCTCGGAAAGCTGGGGCACGGCGGCATGGGCACGGTGTGGCGGGCCCGGGACGAGACGGTGGAGCGGGAGGTCGCCGTCAAGGAACCGCGGGTCCCGGAGCACCTTCCCGAGCGTGAACGCGCCAACGCCTTCGAGCGGATGCGCCGTGAGGCCCGCGCCGCGGCCCGGCTCGATCACCCGGCCGTCGTCGACGTGCACGACGTGGCGGTGGTGGACGGCCGGCCCTGGATCGTCATGGAGCTGGTGCGGGGCCGCTCGCTGGGCGACGCGCTGCAGGAGGGCACCCTGTCCGCGCGCGATGCCGCCCGGATCGGCCTGGAGGTGCTCGGCGCGCTGGAGGCCGCGCACGCCGCGGGCATCCTGCACCGTGACGTGAAGCCGGACAACGTCCTGCTCGGCCGTCACGACCGGGTCGTGCTCACCGATTTCGGCATCGCCCAGATCGAGGGCGAGACCAACCTGACCGACACCGGCGGCTTCGTGGGCTCGCCCGAGTACATCGCCCCGGAGCGGGTGCTCGGCCAGCGCCCGGGACCGGCCAGCGACCTGTGGTCGCTCGGCGTGGTGCTCTACGCGGCCACCGAGGGCGTCTCGCCGTTCCGCCGCAGCAACACCCCCGCCACCCTCCAGTCCGTCCTCCACGCCACGCCCGCGCCGCCCGCCTCGGCCACCGGCCCGCTCGCCGAGGCCATCGGCGGCCTGCTGCAGAAGGACCCGGCCCGCCGCCCGGACGCGGCACGGGTGCGGACCCTGCTGGAGGCAGCCGCCGAGCCGCCCGCCCCGCAGCCCACCCGGGACCTCCAGGCCACCGTCCCGGCCGGCGCACGCCGGGGCGTGCGCATCGGCCGCAAGGGCTGGACCGGCCTCGGTGCGGTGGTCGTCGCGGCCGCGGTCACGGCGTACCTGCTGATCGCCGACCCGTTCGCCGGGCCCCTGCCCGACGGCTGGGAGCTCCGCCGGGAGAAGGCCCTCGGTGTGGTGATGGCGGTCCCGCAGGACTACCAGCGGACCGTGCCCGACCGGGAGTCCGACGAGAAGCACTGGGTCACGTACACCGACTGGAGCGGCAGCATCTGGATCGGCCTCAGCCTCGACAGGAAGGCGGAGGACACCGGCGGCACCATCGCGGGTTCCGCGGCCGCCGAGATGTACGACGACGACAGCAGGTTCAAGAAGAGCGGCAGCTACGAGCTGGACATGCCGGAGAGCCCCGAGCGGACGAACCCGGTCACCACCACCTACCGGGGCAGGAAGGCGGCCGAGAACACCGTCGTCTACGTCACCGACGACACCCAGGACCCCCGCCCCCGTGAGCTGCGGATCTTCTACTACCGCACCACCGGCGGCGACATGTACAAGCTCACCGTCGGCTACCCCGGCAAGGGCGACTTCACCGACCGCGGCAGAGAGGTGGCGGGCGAGGCGATCGAGAACCTCGACATCAACGGGACGTGATCCGGGGCCCGTTGGCCCTGTTACCGACCACCCCGCGTCGACAAGGCGAGGGCCCGCACGGTACTGATGGGGCATGAGCAACGACGGGGGCGGTACGGACGACGCCCGGGGCCGACTCGTCGGCGGCAGGTACCGGCTGATCGAGCGCATCGGCTCCGGCGCGACCGGCACCGTCTGGCGGGCCCACGACGAGCTGGCTGGGCGTGAAGTCGCCGTGCGGCAGCCGCGGTTGCCCGGGGGCCCCGAGGACGAGCACCACCGGCGTGCCGCCCACCGGCTCCACCGCGAGGCCCGGGCCGCCGCCCGGGTGGACCACCCCGCCGCCGTCACCATCCACGAGGTCGTCGTCGAACCCGAGCAGCGCGACCAACCCCCGGGCCCCAGGGGCCCCGACGAGCTCGACGCCACCGAGATGCTCGACGGGCTGCCCTGGATCGTCATGGAGTCGGTGCGGGGCGAGTCCCTGCACGAGCGACTGCGCCGCGGCCCGCTCGAGCCGGGGGAGGCGGCCCGGGTCGGCCTCGCCGTCCTCGGCGCGCTGCACGCCGCGCACTCCGTCGGCATCGTGCACCGGGACGTGAAACCGGCCAACGTCCTGCTCGGCCCCGACGACCGGGTCGTCCTCACCGACTTCGGCATCGCCCATCCGCACGCCGGGGAGCGCACCGCCGGGGGCGGGGAATCCGGCGCCCCGCCGGAGTTCGTCGCCCCGGAGCGGATGTCCGGACGCGGCGCCGGACCCGCCTCCGACCTGTGGTCCCTGGGCGCTCTGCTCTACACCGCCGTCGAGGGCTCCTCCCCGTTCCGCCGCGGCACGGCCGAGGCGACCCGCGCCGCGGTCCTGGAATCCCGGCCGCCCGCACCCGAGCGGGCCGGGCCGCTCGGACCGCTCGTGTCCCGGCTGCTGCGTGCGGAGCCCGGGGAGCGACCGGACGCGGAAGAGACCGCGAAGGAACTGGCCGTCCTCGCCGGGCCGGTGACCACCGCGCAGCCGGCACCCGCGAACGGCAGGTCCACCGAGCGCGCACGGGAGACGGCGGGCGCCGCCGCGGCCGAAGCGCCGACGGACGTCGCGGTCACAGAGCCGCCGCCGGGCGCCGCGGTGACGGAAGCGCCGACGGTCCCCGCAGCGACCCGAGCGCCGGTGGGCGCAGCAGCGGCTCAGGCGCCGACGGGCCCCACACCGGCAGGAACACCGACGACCGCCACACCGACGACCGCCACACCGACGACAGCCAGACCGGCGGCCGCGACACCGGTGGTCGCCACACCGGCGGCCGCGACACCGGCGGGAACACCCGCGGACGCCGCGACCGCCGAAGCACCCGCTGCTGTCGGGACGACGCACCCGCCCGAGTCGCCGAAGCGGTCCGGCCTGCTCCGCCCCGCCCCCCTCGCCCTCCTCGGCGCCCTGCTCGCCGGCGGTGTCGGAACGGCCACGCAACTCACCGGCACCGGCAGTGCGGGCGCCGGCAGTGCGAGCGCCGACGCCGGCGCGAGCAGTGCCCAGGCCGCCGGACGGGTCGCCCGCACCGCTCCCGCCGCCGACTGGACACCGCACCGCGAACCGGACCTCGCGGCGGAACTCCACCTCCCCGGCCACTACCGCGCACTGGCCCGCACCGGCAGCGCCACCGACCAGCCCCGCACGGTCCTCTACGGCGACGAGCGCGGCGGCGGTGTCCAGATCCGCCTCCTGCGCTGGGACCGGGCACCCGGCTCCCCGCTGGAGGAGGCCCGCAAGGGCGAGGCCGCCAGAGGCGAGCAGGCGCACACCGAGTACACCCCGACCCGCGTCCGGGGCCACGACGCCGTGCTCGCCGACACCGCCTACACCACCAGGGACGGAACGCCCCGGCGCGTCCTGCGGCTCCTGCTGCGCACCGGCGGCGACCGCCTGTACGAGCTGCGCGTCGACATGGCCCGGGGCACACCGCAGGAGCCGGAGGGCACCGACCTGTTCGAGGGGGTCCGGGACCGTCTCGGGTTCGCAAAAGACTGAGAGATCGCCGCCGGTCGTCGCCGACGCCCTGATCAGGGCGTTTGTTGCCAGCGGTCACTGGCATCGTGTGTGCAGTCGGTGAAGCCGTATTACCGACGGGTACCCAAAGGTCCCGCCGCGGCATACCCTGCGCCTCATGACGGACGCGCAGGCCGCAGAGAAGACGGCAGAGACCGGCACGGCTCAGGCCGGTACGAACCCCCTCGCCCCCGCTCCGGAGGGCGCCCGCACCGCCGCCGACGTGGTCACCCCCGAGCTGGTCGCCCAGCTCACCAAGGGCGTGGCCGGCTCGGGCCGGACGGCCAACCACACGCCCTTCACCGGCGAGAAGCTGGCCGACCTGCCCGAGTCCACGCCGGAGGACGTGGCGCAGGCCTTCGCGGCGGCCCGCACCGCCCAGGCCGTGTGGGCGCGGGTCCCGGTACGGCAGCGCGCCGCCGTCCTGCTCCGCTTCCACGACCTGGTGCTGGAGCGTCAGGCCGAGGTGCTCGACCTGATCCAGCTGGAGACGGGCAAGGCCCGGCTGCACGCGCACGAGGAGGTCCAGGCCGTCGCGGTCGCCGCCCGGCACTACGGCCGCAAGGCCCCCGCCTACCTCGGGCCCAAGCGGCACGCCGGTGCCGTGCCGGCCCTGACCAAGGTCACCGAACTGCGCCACCCGCGCGGGGTCGTCGGCCAGATCGCCCCCTGGAACTACCCGCTGGAACTGTCGGTCGGTGACGCGCTCCCGGCGTTCGCCGCGGGCAACGCGGTGGTCATGAAGCCGGACACCGAGACCTGCCTGACCGCCCTGTGGGCCCGTGACCTGCTGATCGAGGCAGGACTGCCCGCCGACGTCTTCCAGGTCGTCCTCGGCGACGGCCCGGTCGTCGGCCCCGAGGTCGTCCGCCACGCCGACTACGTCTCCTTCACGGGCTCCACCCGTACCGGCCGCGAGGTCGCCCGGGGCGCCGCTGCCCGGCTGGTCGGCGTCTCCCTCGAACTCGGCGGCAAGAACGCCATGCTGGTCCTGGAGGACGCCGACATCGAGAAGGCCGCGGCCGGAGCCGTGCGCGCCTGCTTCTCCTCGGCCGGCCAGCTCTGCATCTCCATCGAGCGCCTCTACGTGCACGAGTCGATCGCCGACGCCTTCCTGGAGCGGTTCGCCGCCCGCACCAGGGCCATGCGCCTGGGCACGTCGCTGGCGTACGGGGCCGACATGGGCTCCCTGGTCGGCGAACGCCAGCTCCAGACCGTCACCCGGCACGTCGAGGAGGCCGTCGCCAAGGGCGCCGAGGTCCTCGCGGGCGGCGTGGCGCGCCCGGACATCGGCCCCTACTTCTTCGAGCCCACGATCCTCGACGGCGTCGCCACCGACATGTCCGTCTGCGCCGAGGAGACCTTCGGGCCGGTCGTCTCGGTCTACCGCTTCACGGACGAGACCGAGGCGATCGAGCGGGCCAACGCCACGGCGTACGGGCTGAACTCCTCGGTCTGGACGAGGAACGCGCGCCGCGGCCGGGAGGTCGCCGCCCGTCTGCGCACCGGCACGGTCAACATCAACGAGGGGTACGCGCCCGCCTACGGCAGCGTCCAGTCGCCCATGGGCGGCATGAAGGACTCCGGACTCGGCCGCCGCCACGGCTCCGAGGGCATCCTCAAGTACACCGAGGCCCAGACGGTCGCCCACCAGCGGGTGCTGCCCATGGCCCCCTCGCTGGGCATGGACGACGAGGCGTACGCCCGGTTCATGAGCCGGAGCCTGCGCCTGATGAAGGCGCTGCGCTTCCGCTGACGCCCCCACGCGCGGACAGCCGCGCGCCCCGACACCGACGGCCCGCACGCGACACTCGACGAGGAGAACACGTGCCTCAGGACGCATACGACTACGACGTCATCGTGGTCGGTTCCGGCTTCGGCGGTTCCGTGACCGCCCTGCGCCTCACCGAGAAGGGCTACCGCGTGGGCGTCCTGGAGGCAGGCCGCCGCTTCACCCGCGAGACCCTGCCCAGGAACTCCTGGGACCTGAAGAACTACCTCTGGGCCCCCAGACTCGGCATGTACGGCATCCAGCGCATCCACCTGCTGGGCAACGTCATGGTCCTGGCGGGAGCGGGCGTCGGCGGCGGCTCCCTCAACTACGCCAACACGCTCTACGTCCCGCCGGCGCCGTTCTTCGAGGACCCCCAGTGGCGTGACATCACCGACTGGCAGGACGAACTCGCGCCCTACTACGACCAGGCCCGCCGCATGCTGGGCGTCCGCCTCAACCCGACCATGACCCCGTCCGACGTCCACCTGAAGGCGGCGGCCGAGAAGATGGGCTGCGGCGACACCTTCCACCTCGCCCCGGTCGGCGTCTTCTTCGGCGACGGCGAGGACGCCGACGGCACGGTGAAGGCGAAGCCGGGCGAGGAGGTGCCCGACCCGTACTTCGGCGGGGCGGGCCCGGCCCGCAGGGCGTGCGCGGAGTGCGGCGAGTGCATGACCGGTTGCCGGCACGGCGCGAAGAACACCCTCAACGAGAACTACCTGCACCTCGCCGAGAAGGCCGGCGCGGTCGTCCACCCCCTGACGACGGTCGTGTCCCTCACCGACGACTCGCGGGGCGGCTACGCCGTCGCCACCCTGCCCACCGACGGCGGCCGCAAGGCGAAGGGCCGCACCTACACGGCCCGCAAGGTCGTCCTCGCCGCCGGCACCTACGGCACCCAGACCCTGCTGCACCGCATGAAGGCCGGTGGTCAGCTGCCCCGCCTGTCGGCCCGGCTGGGCGAACTCACCCGCACCAACTCCGAGGCCCTGGTCGGCGCCCAGACCGACGACCGGCGCTACCGCAAGGCCCACGGCGCGCCCCGGGTCGACTTCACCCGCGGGGTCGCCATCACGTCCTCGATCCACCCGGACGCCAACACCCACATCGAGCCGGTCCGTTACGGCAGGGGCTCCAACTCGATGGGCAGCCTGTCCATCCTCCAAGTGCCCTACGCCGGGCGGAACTCGGGCACCTCACGGGTGCTCGGCTTCGTCGCCCACGCGGCCCGGCACCCGCTGCTGACCCTGCGTTCGCTGTCCAACCGCCGCTGGTCGGAGCGGACCATCATCGGCCTGGTGATGCAGTCGCTGGACAACTCCCTGACGACGTACCTGAAGCCGTCGGGCGTCGGACGCGGGCTGCTCACCGCCCGCCAGGGTCACGGATCTCCCAACCCCAAGCAGATCGCGGCCGCCACCGAGGGCGCCTCGGCCCTGGCCGCCGAGATCAACGGTTTCGCCGGCTCCAACGTCGGCGAACTGATGGGCACCCCGCTCACCGCCCACTTCCTGGGCGGCTGCCCCATCGGCGACTCGCGCGAGACCGGCGTGATCGACCCCTACCACCGCCTGTACGGGCACCCCGGCATCTCCGTCGTCGACGGCGCCGCGGTCTCCGCCAACCTGGGCGTCAACCCGTCCCTGACCATCACCGCGCAGGCGGAACGGGCGATGTCGTTCTGGCCCAACAAGGGCGAGCCCGACCCGCGCCCCGAGCAGGGCACGGCGTACACGCGGCTGCAACCGGTCGAGCCCAAGTCCCCGGCGGTCCCGGCGGAGGCGTTCGGCGCGCTGCGGCTGCCGTTCCTGGGGATGCCGGCGGTGCCGCCCGAGAAGTAGCGGGGAGCCGGGAAGCAACCGCGGCCGGGTGACAGCCGGGCGCCGGGAAGCAGCCCCGGCCGGCCGCCCGGGCGGGGCGACGGCAACGGAAGAGGGACCTGCACCCCCCTCCGAGCGCAGGTCCCTCTTCTGTTCGCCGCGGCCAGGCGGCCGCTGTGGCTTTACGCCTCCGCGCCGGCCTTGCGGCGACGGACCACGAAGATCGCACCGGCACCGGCGACGACCGCGGCACCGCCGACGAGGCTGATCATCGGCAGGGCGGAGCTGGAGCCGGTCTCCGCGAGGCTGCCGGTGACCTCCGGCGTGGTGCCGCTCGGCTTCTCGTCGGTGACGGGCGCCTTGCCGCCTTCCTGCGGCTTGGTGCCGTCGGTGTCCGTACCGGCGGAGACGATCTGGAACCTGTAGGACACGTCGCCGAAGCCGGTGCACTCGGCGTCGTCGTCACCGTAGATCGTCGCGCCGAGCGAGAAGCCGGCGCCGACCGGGGCGGACTTGCTGACGTTGAGGCGCAGCGGGATGTCCACCTCGTAGTCGGGCTTCAGCTCGTCGGTGTAGCCGACGTAGCCGACCGCGAAGCCGCCTTCGTTGAGGTCGGTCCAGACCTTGCTGTCCGGGTCCCAGGCCTGGAGCCGGACCTGCTTGCTGGTGAACAGCTCCTCGCCGTTCTTGTCGGGGGAGGCCCCGGCGAAGAAGTCGAGGTCGTTCAGCGTGGAGTCGGAGTTGTTCAGCACGTTCAGCGAGAACTTGTGCCAGCCGCTGCCCGCGGAGATCTTGCCGGGCAGGCCGGAGATGCCGACGTCGACCTTGGTGTCCTCGCACACGGAGGGCTCGGGGTCGGGGGACTCCGACTCCTCCGGCTCGGAGGTGCTCGGCGCCGGGGAGGAAGCGCTCGCGGACGCGCTCGGCGAGCTGGACGTCTGCGGAGCGGAGGCGCTCGTGGACGTGCTCGGAGCCGGGGTCGTCGCGGCGGGCTCGGACTCGCTGGCCGACGGCGAGGCGGACGTCTCGGGAGCGGACTCGCTCACCGACGCGCTCGGCGTGGGCGTCGTTTCGTCGGACGCGTACGCGGCCGGTGCCGCGAGCAGTGCCACCGGGGCTATGACCGCGGTTGCGGCCGCTGCTGCCATGGCGCGGCGAAGCTTCATGAAGACCTCGGAGAGTCCGGCGTACCGCGGGCTGCGGTACGAACGTTGGGGGAGGCCTCCGCGTGTGGGGCGCGGGAGTGGCCCTTGGTTCGCCAGGTTTGATCCGTGGAACCTGTGAATGGTTGTGCGGGCACTCACGGAATTCTTATGTGGGCTGTGTCACAGGCCGGGTCGTCCGGTGGCGCCGCTCACCACGCGATGAGATCTCGGGCTCGTGTCCGAGAAGCCGTCCGGCGACCGGAGCCGGCCTCTCGACCCCGGCAGGGCGTATGCCGGACGCGGCGAATGGCGGGGAGGGCGAATGCCGGACGCGGCGAATGCCGGACAGGCCGAAGGGCCCCGCGGGGTGGAGCCGCGGGGCCCTTCCTCTCGTCAGCACCGACGTCAGGGCAGCGCCGGTGCCCGGAAGCGGCGCCGGGGGACAGCGCCGCTGGTCTCGGCCTGTGGCAGCGGGGCAACGCGGGTGTCCGCGCCGGGACGTGGACGGTGTGCGCATCGTGCTGGAGGAACGCGGCGCCCGCAACGGTTCGGCCCAGGCTTGTGCACTTGTGCAAGGTCCGTCGGCCGGCCCCGGGCGTCCCCGGAGCCGGCCGTTCTCTTGGGTGACCGGGCTGCTGTCCCCTGCCGTCCGGTCACTTCCCTGGAGCGAGGTCCCACGACGCACGGCACGATCCGTGCGTCTCATCGCCCCAGTGAGCCACGCGTGGTTCTTTCGGGCCCGCGGCTGGCTGGCGCGGACACCGGGACCAACGACGCCGGGCGGAACCCGGTCACGCGCCGGACGGGTGAGAGCGATGCGTACGTCTGTCCGCAGAACGCCGATTCAGATCTTGCCGCGGCACAGCTCCAGCAGCGTCATCGCCAGGGCCGTGCCCGGCCTGCCCAGCGCCTGCCGGTAGTGGCCGAGGATCTCCATCTCGCGGGAGAGGTTCACCCGCCGGCCGCCGGAGGAGATCCGGGCCTCCTGGATCACCGCGGAGACGGCCACCCGTTCCTGGATCAGGCCGATGATCCGGTCGTCGAGCGCGTCGATGCGCTCACGGGCGCCGGTGATCACGTCGGCGGCCTCGGGGGTGCGGGCGCCGGTCACGTCGGTGGCGGTCATGGAAGGGCTCCTCGTCGTCGAAGGGCCGCCCCGGGGCGACAGGGCCCGGACGAACGACAGACGCCCCGGGCCTTGTCGGCCCGGGGCGCCTGGGAAGTCGCTTGTCAGTTGCTCAAGCAGCACGACCATGGCAGCCGGCGGGCCGGATGCCATAGGTAAAGCGGAAGGTCGGGTGCGTGAGCATGCCGCCAGTATGCCCGCGGACCCGGCCGTGGCCAAACGGGTTCGCATGGTGAGATGCCGGGCCGGGGCCCGGCACGGCACGCGGGCGCGACACCGCCCGCGAGCACCTCGGTAGAATCGGGTGGCACAAGACCCCCGCCCCACCGCCGGAAGGCACCTCGTGTCATCAGCGTCCCCCGCTGCCAGCGCCGCCGACACCGTTCTGGTCGTCGACTTCGGCGCGCAGTACGCCCAGCTCATCGCCCGTCGCGTCCGCGAGGCGCGGGTCTACAGCGAGATCGTGCCGAGCACCATGCCGGTCGAGGAGATCCTCGCCAAGAACCCCGCGGCGATCATCCTCTCCGGCGGCCCCTCGTCGGTCTACGAGGAGGGCGCCCCGCAACTCGACGGCGCGCTCTTCGAGGCCGGCGTCCCCGTCTTCGGCATGTGCTACGGCTTCCAGCTGATGGCACAGACCCTCGGCGGCACCGTCGACAACACCGGCGCCCGCGAGTACGGCCGCACCGACCTGCACGTGGCCAAGGCGTCCTCCACCCTCTTCGAGGGCACCCCCGCCGAGCAGGCGGTGTGGATGTCCCACGGCGACGCATGCTCCGCCGCCCCCGAGGGCTTCTCCGTCACGGCCTCCACGGACGTCGTCCCGGTCGCCGCCTTCGAGAACGACGAGAAGAAGCTCTACGGCGTCCAGTACCACCCCGAGGTGATGCACTCCACGCACGGGCAGCAGGTGCTGGAGCACTTCCTCTACCGGGGCGCGGGCCTGCGCCCGTCCTGGACCACGGGCAACGTGATCGAGGAGCAGGTCGCCGCGATCCGCGAGCAGGTCGGCGACAAGCGCGCCATCTGCGGCCTGTCCGGCGGCGTGGACTCCGCGGTCGCCGCGGCCCTCGTGCAGAAGGCCATCGGCTCCCAGCTGACCTGCGTGTACGTCGACCACGGTCTGATGCGCAAGGGCGAGACCGAGCAGGTCGAGAAGGACTTCGTCGCCGCGACCGGCGTGCAGCTGAAGGTCGTCGACGCCGAGGAGCGGTTCCTCAAGGCGCTCGCCGGGGTGTCCGACCCCGAGGAGAAGCGGAAGATCATCGGCCGCGAGTTCATCCGGGTCTTCGAGCAGGCCCAGGCCGAGATCATCGCCGACGAGGGCCCGGCCGTGGAGTTCCTGGTCCAGGGCACCCTGTACCCGGACGTCGTCGAGTCCGGCGGCGGCACGGGCACCGCGAACATCAAGTCCCACCACAACGTGGGCGGCCTGCCCGAGGACCTCGAGTTCCGGCTGATCGAGCCGCTGCGCAAGCTGTTCAAGGACGAGGTCCGCATGGTCGGCCAGGAGCTCGGCCTGCCGGAGGAGATCGTCCAGCGCCAGCCCTTCCCCGGCCCCGGCCTCGGCATCCGCATCGTCGGCGAGGTCACCAAGGAGCGCCTGGACCTGCTGCGCGAGGCCGACGCCATCGCCCGCGAGGAGCTGACGGCGGCCGGCCTCGACCGGGACATCTGGCAGTGCCCGGTGGTCCTGCTCGCGGACGTCCGCAGCGTCGGCGTCCAGGGCGACGGCCGCACCTACGGTCACCCGATCGTGCTGCGCCCCGTCTCCTCCGAGGACGCCATGACGGCCGACTGGTCCCGCCTGCCGTACGAGGTCCTCGCCCGGATCTCCACGCGGATCACCAACGAGGTCAGGGACGTCAACCGCGTCGTGCTCGACGTCACGTCGAAGCCGCCGGGCACCATCGAGTGGGAGTAGGCCCCCAGGAGCGTCCGACCGCGCCTAGGTGCGCTTGATCAGACGCAGGGGCTCGCCGGGCTTCCAGGTCTGGACGACCAGGTAGGTGTCGTCCTCGACGGAGGTGCGCACGACCTCCGTCAGCTCGGTGCGGAAGAGGTGGAACGGCTCCGGCGGTTCCACCTCTTCGACGTATCCGGCCTTCGTCTCCCCGTCGCCGACCTCGACCGCGCGCCCGCTGATCCGCACGTCGCCGCCGCCCATGCCCGTGCCCTCGCCGGGGTTGGCCTGGAGCGCGAAGCGCGGGTCGCGGCGCAGGTCGAGGGCCTTCAGCGAGCCGGCCATCATCCCCAGCCACAGCTCACCGCGCAGGAAGCGGACCTCCAGGCCGCTGGTGCGCGGCGAGCCGTCCTTGCGCAAAGTGGCCAGGACGTGGTGGGTGTGGGCGGCGAAGCGTTCCTCGACCGTGCGGGCGAGGCCGGGCTCGGCGGCGGCGAAAGCGGCCCAGTTCGTTCCCTGGGTGCGGATCGGCTGTTCGGTACGGCTCATGGACCCGAGTGTGCCGCCGAAACCCGACATCTTCTGTCCGGTTGCGCCGCGTGGTGCACCGGCCGCACGAACCACTCCCGCCCCGCCTCGTCCCGTACGGGCGCGCATCCGCCGGCCACCAGCTCCTCGGCCGCGCGGCGTACCGGAAGCCGTGGTGCTCCGAGGTGGGCGTGAGCGCGCCGGACGTCCGCCACTCGCCGCACGGATGCACCGCTGCACCGCTGCCCCGCTGATTCCGCGCACCGGGCGCCGTCGGGCGCCACGAGGGCGGCCCTCCGGGTCTTTACGGAACCGAGCTGTCGCCCCGGACCGGCCGACGGTAACTTCGCGCCCCGTGAACCAACGCAGTGCTGGAGGACACATGCACGGGACACCCGGGTCCACCCCGCCCCGGCCGGTGCCCACGGGCCGGCTCCAGTTCTCGATGCCGCCGATGCACGAATCGGTCGAGGACGAACGCCGGCACCGCAAGGAACGGCTCGCGGGCGCCCTGCGGCTGTTCGGGCGGCTGGGCTTCGAGGACGGTGTCTCCGGCCACATCACCGCACGCGACCCGGAGTACAGCGACTGCTTCTGGGTCAACCCGTTCGGCCTGCCCTTCCGGCACGTCACCGTGGGCGACCTCGTGCTGGCCAACGAGGACGGCCAGGTCGTCGAGGGCCGGTACCACGTCAACCAGGCGGCGTTCACCGTGCACGCCCAGGTGCACGCGGCCCGCCCCGACGTGGTCGCCGTCGCCCACTGCCACTCGGTGCACGGCCGCGCGCTCGCGGCCCTGGGCGAACTCCTGGAGCCCATCACGCAGGAGAGCTGCGCGTTCTACGAGGACCACACCCTGTACGACTCCTACACGGGTGTCGCCGTCGACGCCGAGGAGGGGCGCCGGATCGCGGCCGCGCTCGGCTCGCGCAAGGCGCTGGTGCTGCGCAACCACGGGCTGCTGACCGTCGGCGACTCGGTGGACGCCGCGGCCTGGTGGTTCGTGTCGATGGAGCGCTCCTGCCAGGTGCAGCTGACCGCGCGGGCGGCCGGGCGCCCGGTGCGCATCGACCACCGGATGGCGGTGGCCACCCGCGAACAGCTCGGCGGGGACCTGGTGGCGTGGATCAGCTACCAGCCGATGTGGCGCGAGATCAGCCGCAGCGAACCGGACCTGCTGGACTGAGGCGCCGCGTGACAGTCGCGCACGGGCCGTTTCGCGCCGAAGTCAACACCGCACGCCGAACTTCACCCGTGCGACCGGACGGAACCGGCGCGGACCGGGTGGTGTAGGGCACAATTCGCTCTCGTCGCAGGGGAGTTGCACAGCGGTGTTTCCGGGGTCCGGAAGGCCGGCGGTGGCGGGATCGCGGGAAGGCGGGCGTCGGGCGTGGCGGTGCAAGGGGCGAGGCAGGGTGGCCCGGACACGGGCGGGTACGCGGGCGCGTACCTCGGTACTCACGGGGCCGGCGGCCCGGGCGGCGGGACCGGGACCGTGCACGGAGGCGGGTGCGCCTGCGGGGACTGCCCGCACGGGGCGCGCGAGGGGCACCGGCGGGCCGTCGCCGCGTTCCTGGCCACGCGGGACGAGTTCGCCGCCGGGCGCGGGCTGCCGGCCGCGGTCGCCCACTCGGCGTCGGCCTCACGGCAATGGGTGTCCGAGGAACTCGCCCAGTCCGCTGAGCTGGTGGCCGAGCGCGGACGGGCCGAGGGACAGGCGTGGCTGGCGGGGCTGTGGCGCCGCACGACCGCCGTGGTCGGGGCGGCCGTCGTGGCGCTGCTGCTCGCGCAGGCCCTCACCGCGGTCGGCACGGGCTGGACGCCGGCCCGCACGGCCGGGCTCGCCGCCGCGCTGGTGGTGGCCGCGGCGCTGACGGCTGCGTCCTGGTTCCACCGCGCCAGGGGCGGTGTCCTCGCCCCCGTCATCGGCGAGGACAACCGGCTCTCCACGTCCCGCACCGTCGCCGCCGCGTGGGTGCTCCTCACGGCCTACGCGGTCCTCGTGCTCGCCGGGCGGCTCGCCGCGGCCTCCCGGCACGCGGAGCGGGACGCGCTGATCGCGGGGCTGGACCTGGCCCGGGGCGCCGGGGTCGTGACCGTCCTCGCCGTGGTCTGCGGCGTCGCCGTGCTCGTGCGGCGCGTGGTCGGACTGCGGGTGCTGGGGCAGCGGCTGCAGAAGGTTCCGGCCGACCGGCCGCGCGCCGCCGACCTGCTGACCGACGACGCGGGCCGGGGTGCCTTCACCGACCTGCAGTACGTGGTGATCAGCGCGGTCGCCCTGGTCTTCGCGGCGGTACGGCTGGCCCGGCGGCCCGACCAGCTGCCCGACCTGCCGTGGGGCCTGGCGGTGCTGGTCCTGGTGTCGGCGGCGACGTACCTGGCCGGGAAGTACGCGGAGGGCGGCAGGCCGGTCGTCCTCTCCGTCGTCCGGGCCCGGGAGGCGGGCGACCTGGACGGCCCGATCCGCACGGGGGACGACATCGAGATCCGGGGCGCCGGATTCGTGCCGCCCGGGGCGCAGGGCGCCGACCGGCTGGCGCGGATGGTGGTACGGGTGGGCTCCGTGCACGTCCACGTCCCCCTGGTGCCGGTGCCCGGCGGTTTCCGCAATCCGACCGACACGCTCCTGACCGTGCCGGTACCGGCGGACGTCGAACCGGGCCGGGTGGAGGTGCAGGTCGTCACGGCGGCGGGCGTGGAGACGAACCGGTACGCCATCGACGTGACGGACTGACGGGGCGGCGGGGCGCGGGGCCGCGGGGCGGTGGTGTTCCGGCCCCGCCGCTCCCTCGCCGCGGAAAAAAGTCGGTCACCCGGGGTTGAGCGCGGAGCGATCGTCGTACGTATGGTCTGTCGAGGGGGTTCGGCACCGGCGGGCGAGAGGCGGCCAGCAGCGATGACGCACGGTATGCGAACGGACACCCACCACGGCCCGCACTTCGGCGACGGAGGCGGCCGGCGGGACACGGCCGCCCGCTACGCCCTGCTGCCGCTGCGCCTCTTCCTCGGCGTCACCTTCATCTACGCCGGCCTGGACAAACTCACCGACAACGCCTTCATGCGGGACTCCGGCGCCGGGTCGATCGGCGACATGATGCGCGCCGTCCGCGACTCCTCCGCCATCCCCGCCCTGGTCGACCTCTCCCTCAAGAGCCCGGTCGGCTTCGGCTACGCCGTCGCCCTCGGTGAGCTGGCCGTCGGCATCGGCACCCTGCTGGGCCTGCTCGCCCGCGTGGCCGCGCTCGGCGGCGCGCTGATCTCCCTCAGCCTGTGGCTCACCGTCAGCTGGGCCTCCGACCCGTACTACTACGGCAACGACCTGGTCTACCTCATGGCCTGGATCCCCCTGGTGCTGGCGGGCGCACCCCTGCTGTCCGTGGACGCCGCCCTGCGGGCGAGGCGCCGGCAGCGCGGCGGAGGGTACCGGTAGCCCGGCCGGTCAGGCCTCCACGCCCGCACCGCCCGCCTGCCGGCGCCGCCGCGCCCGGCCCGCCACGAACGCCACCGCGCCCGCGAGGAACAGCCCGCCCGTGACGAGGGGCAGGGCGACGAACCAGGGGATCTCCCACGCGCCGCCCGCGTCACCGGCGTACAGCACGCCCGTCACCGTGAGGACGATGCCCGCACACAACCTGCCCGGCCTGATCTCATGCCGCAGCACGGGCCACCTCCGCCTGTCCCATGCCGACCTGGAGGTCCAGGTCGACGGTGCCGGACCGCCTCACTCCCGCGGCGGGGGAGAGGGTGGTCTCCTGGTGCCGCCCCGGCTGGACGTCCACGTCCTTCGGGTCGTCGCCGGGCAGTTGCAGGTCCCCGACCCCCACCTCCGCGTTCAGCCGCACGGTCACGTCCCGCGGCACGATCACCTTCACCCGGCCCACCCCGACCTCCGCCCGCACGGTCACGGTCTGCTTCCCGGTCAGGTCCAGCCGCGTCAGGTCCAGGGTGCCGACCCCCGTGCCCAGTTCGTAGGACGGCCGCACGTCCGCCGCCGTGGCGGGCTGCCAGGTGGTGCGCGACCAGTGCGTGCCGATGTCCTTCGGCAGGGCCGCCGACGCGGCGAGCAGGCCGGCCGTGACGACCGCCAGCAGGATCGAGCCCGCCCCGGTCCGGCCGAGGAAGGCGCTGACGGCGATGCCCAGGCCCAGCACCGCCAGCGCGCACGACAGGCCCGTCTGCAGGCTGGTGCCGAGCGGGTGCCCGTCCCACGTCAGGCTCGTGCCCAGGGAGCCGGCGAGCAGGGCCAGCAGGAACACCCAGCCGCCGATCGAGCGCGGGCCGCGGGGCAGGGGCTGCCGGGGGAGCGGGGCGGGGGCGTCCTGTCCCGCCCCGGCCCCGGGGGCGCCCGTACCGATGTTCACGGCGGCCGCGATGTCCAGGTCACGGGTGTCGCGCGGGCCCCACAGGTAGCCCGTGCCACCGATGTGGGTGCCGTCCTTGACGATCGGGTCGCGCCACCACGAGGGCGAGGAGGCGAACACCGGCGGTGCCTGGGGCTCCGGAGGGGCGTCCGCGACGGCCTGCGCGGCCAGCGGGTCGGGGTCGGGCGCACCGCGCTGGCGCGACCAGTAGCCGGCGCCCGCCAGCAGCAGCGCGAGGACGACGGCGAAGGTGAGCACCCCGCCGTTCTTCAGCATGGTCAGGAACACCCCGCAGCCGACCAGGGCGAACAGCACCGCCGCCAGGGCCTGTCCGTCGACCCGGCCGGTGAGCAGCTTGCGCACCTCGTTCTCGTCCTCGTCGTCGTAGGCGACGAAGAGCCACGCGAAGCCGTAGAAGATCAGGCCGAGGCCGCCGGTGGCCGAGAGCACCGCGAGGGTGATGCGGAAGATCACCGGGTCCATGTCGTAGTGCCGTCCGAGCCCGGCGCAGACACCGGCCAGGGTCTTGTGCCGGCGGTCGCGCCGGAACCGGTCGGCCGGTCCGCCCGGCGCCGCCTGCCCGGCGGGACCGGGCGGACCGGAGTCCGCGGCGGGCGCGGCACCCCGCGGCCCGTCGCCCGGGGCGGGGCGCGGGCCGGGGCCGGGTCCCGGACCCGTCGCGGCGTGCTCGTGATCGGTCATGGGTCCATGGTGACGGGCGCGGCGCCGCGGCGGCAGCCGGATCGACCCTGGTCCGACCCTGATATCGGCCCTGAGACGGGCGGGAGGTGTGCGAGGCGGACGCCGCTGAGATCAGGGGAGTCTCCGGGGCCGACCCTGATGCTCCGGTCACCCGCGCGTGTGACCATCGGTGGCATGTCGGAAGCCGCAGCAGCCCCTCTCGCCGAACCGCGGCCGCCGCGCAAGCTCTACCGCAGCAGCGACGGACGCTGGCTCGGTGGTGTCGCGCGGGGGCTCGCCGGGCACCTCGGGCTGCCCGTGGTCTGGGTCCGGCTCGTCTTCGTCGGGCTGTTCATGGCCGACGGCCTCGGCGCGCTGCTGTACGCCGCGTTCTGGTTCTTCGTCCCGCTCGGCGTCGGCGGCGTCGAGGCGCAGAGACCGCCGTCGTTCGTCGCCGCGGAGACCTCGCCCGACGGCCGGCGCAGACTCGTCGCCCGCCGGCCCGACAAGGGCCAGATCGTGGCGCTGCTGCTCATGGTCGTCGTGGCCCTGGTCTTCGTGGGCAACGTGAACCTCGGCGGCGGCGCCCGGGTCTACCTGTGGCCGACGGTGCTCGTCGGCGCCGGTGTCGCCCTGGTGTGGCGGCAGGCGGACAACGCGCGCCGGGCCCGCTGGGCGGAGGTCGGCCGCCGCAGGCGCACCGTCGCGCTGCTGCGCTCGGTGGGCGGCGTGCTGCTGGTGACGGCCGGTGTCTCCGGCATCGTCGTGCTGCAGGGCTCCGCCGCCCACCTCGGCTCCGTCCTGCAGGCCGCCCTCGCCGTCCTGGTCGGGATCACGTTGCTGGCCGGGCCCTACCTGGTGCGGATGACGCAGGACCTGTCCGAGGAGCGGCTGATGCGCATCCGCGCCCAGGAGCGCGCGGAGGTCGCCGCCCATGTGCACGACTCGGTGCTGCACACCCTCACCCTGATCCAGCGCAACGCCGAGAACCCGGGCGAGGTGCGGCGCCTCGCCCGGGCCCAGGAGCGGGACCTGCGGACCTGGCTGTACAAACCCGAGGGCACCGGCAAGGACGAGGCCGACGAGCCCACCACCCTGGCGGACGCCGTGCGGCGCAACGCGGCCGAGGTGGAGGACAAGCACGGCGTGCCCCTGGAGGTCGTGGTGGTCGGCGACTGCCCGCTCGACGAGAGGATCGCCGCACAGATGCAGGCCGCGCGCGAAGCGATGGTGAACGCCGCCAAGTACGGTGGCGACGGCGGGGCCGTCCAGGTCTACGCCGAGGTCGAGGGGAAGACGGTCTTCGTGTCCGTCCGGGACCGCGGTCCGGGCTTCGACCTCGACTCGATACCCGCCGACCGGATGGGTGTCAGAGAATCGATCATCGGCCGCATGGAGCGCAACGGCGGGACGGCGCGGCTGCGCGCGGTGCCGGACGGCGGCACGGAGGTCGAGCTGGAGATGGAGAGGGCGGAGAAGACGTCATGAGCGACCCGACCGAGGCGAACGGCACTGCGCGACCGGACCAGGCGGCCGCGGAGCCGGGCGGTGGCCCGGGGCGTCACGTGCGCGTGGTCCTCGTCGACGACCACCGCATGTTCCGCACCGGAGTCCAGGCGGAGATCGGGCAGACCGCGCTCACCGGTGTCGAGGTCGTCGGCGAGGCCGCGGACGTCGACCAGGCGGTCACGGTCATCACCGCCACCCGGCCCGAGGTCGTGCTCCTGGACGTGCACCTCCCGGGCGGCGGCGGGGTGGAAGTGCTGCGCCGCTGCGCCCCGTTGATGGCGGCCACCGAGCAGCCCGTGCGTTTCCTGGCGCTGTCCGTGTCGGACGCGGCGGAGGACGTGATCGGCGTGATCCGCGGCGGCGCCCGGGGATACGTCACCAAGACCATCACCGGCACGGACCTGGTGGACTCGATCTTCCGCGTCCAGGAGGGCGACGCGGTCTTCTCCCCTCGGCTGGCCGGGTTCGTCCTGGACGCCTTCGCCTCCACCGACGCGCCGCCCGTGGACGAGGACCTGGACCGCCTCACCCAGCGCGAGCGCGAGGTGCTGCGGCTCATCGCCCGGGGATACGCGTACAAGGAGATCGCCAAGCAGCTGTACATCTCGGTGAAGACGGTCGAGTCCCACGTCTCGGCGGTGCTGCGCAAGCTCCAGCTGTCCAACCGGCACGAGCTGACCCGCTGGGCGACGGCCCGGCGGCTGGTGTGAGTGCTCCCGCTCAGACCACCCGTGTCGCCCCCGCGAAGGGCATCTCGTCGAGCGGGGCGACGCGGACCGGGGCGGACGGGTTCGGGGCGTGGATCATCCGCCCGTTGCCGACGTAGATGCCGACGTGGCTGATCCCGGCGTAGAAGAACACCAGGTCGCCGGGGAGGAGCTCGGAGCGGGAGACCCGGCGACCGGCGGCGATCTGGGAGTACGTGGTGCGCGGCAGGGAGACGCCCGCCGAGCGGTAGGCGGCCTGGACGAGGCCGGAGCAGTCGAAGGCGTTCGGGCCGGTCGCGCCCCAGACGTAGGGGCTGCCGAGCTTGCGGTAGGCGTAGGAGACGGCTGCGGCCGCGCGGGGGCCGGGCGCCTGGGCCGTCGCCGGGGCGGGAGCCGCAAGGGTGTCGCGGGCGCCGGCCGAGCGGGTGGCGCGGTCGGATGATCCGCCCACTCGGGAACGTTCCTGCGGCGTCAGCCGGGACAGCAGCCGCCGGGCGGAGCCCAGCTTGCCGGTGACGGTCCTCTTGTGCCGCTGCAGCTCCGCCTGCCGTGTCCTGAGGGAGTTCAGCTCGACGCGCGCGGCCCCGCGAAGCTGCTCGATCTCGCGCAGCCGGCTGCGCACCCGCCGGACGGCGGCGCCCTGCCGGTCGCCGGCCCGCTCGACGAACTCGGCGTTCTGCAGGTAGCGGTCGGGGTCGTCGGACAGGGCGAGCTGCATCGCCGGGTCAAGGCCGCCGGAGCGGTACTGCGCGGCGGCGGCCGAACCGAGCGCCTGCCGGGCCTCGTCGAGCCGTCCCTGCGAACGTGCCGCCCGGTCCTGCAGGCCCTTCAGCCGCTGCCGCGCCTCGTCGGCCTCCTCCTTGGCGCCGTTGTACTTCTCGGTGGCGGCCTCCGCCTGCCGGTAGAGCTCGGCCACTTCGGCCCGGACCTGGCCGGGGGTGAGCTGCGGTTCGGCGTGCCCGGTCCCGTCGAGGCCCGTCGCCGTCGCCGCGGAGGCGAGGGCGATCGTGGCGGCCGTGCGGGCCGTGCCGCCGGCCATGGGGCGTTGTCGGGGCTTGCGGTGCGCTGCCACCTGGGGGCCACGTCCTTTCCTCGACCGCCGGCGGGGTCTGCGGCCGCCGGGGGGAGCGGACGGGCGGCCTACGCGTCCCGCGGCGGCCCGCACAGGGGAGACGGGCCGCCGCGGGACTTTCTCGGCGGTGGTGTCCGACTGCCGCCCCTGGCCCGGGCGGCGGTGGGGAGCCGGTCACCTGCTGAAGGACGGTAGAGGTGCGCGTGCGGCCCCCGTGGCGGGTGTGCGGAACTGTCCCCGGAGGACCGGTGGTGACCGTATGCGACCAGGATCCCGCCTCGGCACCCTTCGCTTCACTCAGCGTGATGACCGAAGGGCCGGATCACGGGCCGACGGCGGTGATCGAGTGCTATGGGGCGCATATATGCATCACCGGGCCGGTGTCGGACGGCCGTCGGGGGCCTGGTTAGGCTCCGGCCTCATGGACGTACTCATCCACCTCTTCGTCGGCCTGCACATCGTCGGCATCGCCTCGCTCCTGGGCGGCTTCCTCACCCAGATGAAGGCGATGGGCGAGGGTACGGCCCGCTTCACGCCCGCGATGCTGCACGGCGCCCTGACCATGCTGGTCACCGGCATCGTCCTGGTCGGCCTCAACCAGGCCGACGACCAGTCCGTGAACAACGTCAAGATCGGCGTGAAGCTGGCGCTGCTGATCGTGATCCTCGGCCTGGTCTACGTCAAGCGCGACGAGGACAGGGTGGACAAGGGCCTGTTCGGCCTGGTCGGACTGCTCACCACGGCCAACGTCTTCATCGCCGTGCTCTGGACCTGACCCGGGAGGACCGGGCCGAGGCCCGGGCCGCGGCGGCGGCCCAGGCGGTGCAGGCGAGCCAGGCGGCCACCGCCGCCCACAGCAGCGCCCGACCCGCACCGGCCAGCCAGTCCACGTCGAGCGCCGCGGCGACCTCCAGCGTGGCCGCCGCCGTCACGGCCCCGCAGAACACGGTGGCCCAGCGCCGCGCGTCGTAGTGGTGCCGCGGCCAGAACAGCTCGGCGACCAGCAGCGCGACACAGCAGACGGCGGCCAGCACGAGCAGGGTGACGGCGGTGTTGCGCAGGGCGTCGCCGTCGTCCTCGTTCCACAGATAGAGGCGGGAGCTGTCGGCGGACAGCAGCTGCGCCCCGGCCAGCGCCGAGACCGCGAGCGCGCCCTCGGCGAACCAGTGGTCCCCGCGCCCCTCCTCCACCTGCCGGGGCTGGAAGCGGAACAGGGCGAAGCCGTACAGCGCGAGCCCCAGCCACAGCAGCACCAGGGCCGCGTGGGCCGGCCAGGCCAGCGACTCGGCCGCGGCCAGGGCGGCGGCCAGCACGGCGAGGCACTGGGTGGCCACACACCGCAGGAACACCGTCCCGCGCCGCCCCCCGACCTCCACGGCCAGCAGCACCGCCCAGAGCAGCGCGGACAGAGCCAGCAGCGCCCAGGCCACGGGGTGCAGGCCCGCGGCCGAGAAGCCGGTGCCGAGGACGGCGGCCGCCGCCGCGGTGGTGAACACGGCGGGCACCTCCGCCCGCCAGGCGCCGCGCGCCCGCTGCAGCAGGCTCACCACCGACAGCAGCCAGGCTCCGCAGGCCAGGGCGAGGACGGCACGGGAGAGGACCGCGTGACCCGCGGAGTCGAGACCGACCGACACGGTGCCGGTCGCCAGCGCGTACGTCGCCCACCAGGTGGCAAACGGGGAGGGACCGGACATACGCCGATGCTAGAGAGCGGCGCGCGCGGGCGGTGAGGGGCACGCGCGCGTGCCCCCGAAAACGCCCCCCCGTCCGCTCAGGCGGGCCGCAC
Organism: Streptomyces sp. AHA2; assembly: GCF_036857595.1. NCBI lineage: Bacteria > Bacillati > Actinomycetota > Actinomycetes > Kitasatosporales > Streptomycetaceae > Streptomyces > Streptomyces sp. AHA2. Next base: position 317,490 of record NZ_JAUQWJ010000004.1, on the reverse strand, counting down.
CACGCTGTGGACGGCCGACTCGCCGTCGTAGTAGACCGACTCCTCGCGCACGTACGCGCCCGGCTTCGGCGCGTGGATCATCATGCCGTTGCCGACGTACAGCCCGACGTGCGTGACGTCGTCGTAGAAGAAGACAAGATCGCCCGGCTGCGCCTGCGACACCGGGACGGTGGTGCCGGCGCCGACCTGGTCGTAGGTGGTGCGCGGCAGGGTGACGCCGGCGGCCTTCCAGGCGGCCTGGGTGAGGCCGGAGCAGTCGTAGGAGCCGGGGCCGACGGCGCCCCAGACGTACGGCTTGCCGACCTGGGCGCGCGCGAAAGCCAGGGCCTTGTCCCCCTTGGTGGCGTACGAGGAGTCCGCGGAGGGCGTCGAGGAGGACGAGCCGGAACCCGCCGCCGGCGAGCCGCTCTCCTGCCGCGGGGCCTCCTCGCGCGGTGCCTGCTGCTGCGCGGCCTGCTGCCGGGCCAGCTCGGCGGCGCGGCGGGCGGCCTCCTCCCGCTTCTCCTTCTCGATCGCCGCGAGCCGCGCCTTCTCCTCGGCGGTCAGCCTCGACATCAGCGCGCGGGCGTCGGCCAGCTTGCGCTGGACGGTCGCCTTGGCCGCCTTCAGGTCGCCCTGGGCGTCGGTGAGCCTCTCGAGGCTCTCGGTCGCCTCCCGGCGCTTCGTCACCGTCTCGGACTGCCGCGTGACGAAGTCGTCGACCGCTTCCTTCTGGCGGCCGGTCATCCGGTCCATCAGCTGGGTCTGGTCGAAGTAGTCCTGCGGGGTGTCCGCGAGCAGGAACGTCGCCGTCTCCGGGGCGGCGGCCCCCGTGCGGTACTGCGCGGAGGCGTAGGAACCGAGCTTGTCGCGCGCCTCGTTGAGCTTCTGGGCGCGCTGCGCGGCGTCGTCGAGGAGGGTGTCGACGCGCTTGCGCTGCTTCGCGGTCCTTTCCTTGGCCGCGTTGTACTTGTCGGTCGCCGACTCGGCCTGGCGGTACAGGTCGTCGACCTTCTTCTCGACTTCTTCGAGGCTGGGCCTGTCGTCGGCCTCGGGGGCGGCTTCGGCCGACTGGGACAGCAGGGCCACGGAGGTGAGGGCCGCCGTTGCCAGGGCGGGGGTCCGTATGCCTGCCACGCGCGAACCCGTAGGACGCGACTTGCGGTGCGACGCCAAGGGAGGCGACTCCTTCCATCGTCCGCCTACCGGGTTAGCTGTCGGGTTCGGGCGGGTGGTTCGGAAGGGTTGCCCTACGGCCTCTCCGGATGCGGAGGCGGGCCGATTCACCCCGGGGTTCTCGGTTGGGTCCCCGGCTCCGGCCGCCGCTGCGGCACACCGGACTCGGCGGAGGCCGCGCGGCCCGGCGTCGTTCGCCGGTGAGGGTCGTGCGGCCTGATCGCACGGTAGCCAACTCGTGTGGTCCCTGTGAAGGTTGATGGGTGATATGCCCGATACATTTTCGTGACCTTTCCGGGAAGCGTTGCCCTGCGTGAACGATCACGGCGGTTTGGTCGTGAGTTGTCCTGGATTGTTGCGGACATAGCGGACCGTGATCATGTCGTGCTCCACGGTGACAATGCGCCAGCCGCCCGGCCCTCCTGCCGGTGCCCGGTGTGATGTTCCCGGTGGTGGCGGCGGGCTGTCAGTGGGGCGCCCTAGACTCGGAGAGCGATGAGCAGCCTCTTTGACGACAGCTTCCTGGCGGACCTCCAGGCCCAGCGGGGCCCCGCGGACGAGCCCCCGCCGCCGCCCGAGGACGACCACGCTCCGGAGCCGCTTCCGGACGATCTGTTCGGCGGGAAGTTCGACGTGCCGCCGGACCGGGACACCCACTACCGGGACGGCGCCCCCCGCCCGGTGATCGACTCCGCCGCGCTGCTGGAAGGGCTCAACGACAACCAGCGCGCCGCCGTCGTCCACTCCGGCTCCCCGCTGCTCATCGTCGCCGGTGCCGGATCCGGCAAGACCCGCGTGCTCACCCACCGCATCGCCCACCTGCTCGCCGAGCGGAACGTGCACCCGGGCCAGATCCTCGCGATCACGTTCACCAACAAGGCCGCGGGCGAGATGAAGGAGCGCGTCGAGCAGCTCGTCGGCCCGCGCGCCAACGCCATGTGGGTCATGACCTTCCACAGCGCGTGCGTGCGCATCCTCCGGCGCGAGAGCAAGAAGCTCGGCTTCACCTCCTCCTTCTCGATCTACGACGCCGCCGACTCCAAGCGCCTGATGGCCCTGGTCTGCCGCGACCTCGACCTCGACCCCAAGCGCTTCCCGCCGAAGTCCTTCAGCGCCAAGATCAGCAACCTGAAGAACGAGCTGATCGACGAGGAGGACTTCGCCGCCCAGGCCACCGACGGCTTCGAGAAGACCCTCGCCCAGGCCTACGCCCTGTACCAGTCGCGGCTGCGCGAGGCGAACGCCCTGGACTTCGACGACCTGATCATGACGACGGTCAACCTGCTGCGCGCCTTCCCGGACGTCGCCGAGCACTACCGACGCCGCTTCCGGCACGTCCTGGTCGACGAGTACCAGGACACCAACCACGCGCAGTACGCCCTGGTCCGCGAGCTGGTGGGCACCTCCGAGCACCCCGTCGACGTACCGCCCGAGGCCGAGGTCCCGCCGGCCGAGCTGTGCGTGGTGGGCGACGCCGACCAGTCGATCTACGCCTTCCGCGGCGCGACCATCCGCAACATCCTCCAGTTCGAGGAGGACTACCCGGACGCCACGACGATCCTGCTCGAGCAGAACTACCGCTCCACGCAGACGATCCTGTCGGCGGCCAACGCCGTCATCGAGCGCAACGAGTCCCGCCGTCCCAAGAACCTGTGGACCAACGCGGGCACCGGCGCGCGCATCACCGGCTACGTCGCCGACACCGAGCACGACGAGGCCCAGTTCGTCGCCGACGAGATAGACCGCCTCACCGACGCCGGCGAGGCCAAGGCGGGCGACGTCGCGGTGTTCTACCGCACCAACGCCCAGTCCCGTGTCTTCGAAGAGGTCTTCATCCGCGTCGGCCTGCCCTACAAGGTCGTCGGCGGCGTCCGCTTCTACGAGCGCAAGGAGGTCCGGGACGTCCTGGCCTACCTGCGCGTGCTGTCCAACCCCGAGGACTCGGTGCCGCTGCGCCGGATCCTCAACGTCCCCAAGCGGGGCATCGGCGACCGCGCCGAGGCGATGATCGACGCCCTCGCCCAGCGCGAGAAGATCAGCTTCCCGCAGGCGCTCAAGCGCGTCGACGAGGCGTACGGCATGGCCGCGCGCTCCACCAACGCCGTCAAGCGGTTCAACACGCTGATGGAGGACCTGCGCACGATCGTCGAGTCCGGCGCCGGGCCGGCCACCGTCCTGGAGGCCGTGCTGGAGCGCACCGGGTACCTCGCCGAACTGCAGGCCTCCACCGACCCGCAGGACGAGACCCGGATCGAGAACCTCCAGGAACTGGCCGCCGTCGCCATGGAGTTCGAGCAGGAGCGCGGCGAGGACGCGGAGACCGGCGGCACGCTGTCCGACTTCCTCGAACAGGTCGCGCTGGTCGCCGACTCCGACCAGATCCCCGACGAGGAGGACGGCGACGGGGTCATCACGCTGATGACCCTGCACACCGCCAAGGGCCTGGAGTTCCCGGTCGTCTTCCTCACCGGCATGGAGGACGGCGTCTTCCCGCACATGCGTGCCCTGGGGGAGACCAAGGAGCTGGAGGAGGAGCGCCGCCTGGCCTACGTCGGCATCACGCGCGCCCGGGAGCGGCTGTACCTGACGCGGTCCACGCTGCGCAGCGCCTGGGGCCAGCCGTCGTACAACCCGCCCTCCCGGTTCCTCGAGGAGATCCCGCCGGCCCACGTGGAGTGGAAGCGCACGGGTGCGACCGCGCCCGCGTCCTCCGGGCCGGTCTCCGCGGTCGCGGCCTCCCTGTCCTCGTCCCGCTCACGCTCCTCGGCCTCCGGCGCCTCCGGCTTCGCCACGCGCCGCACCGCCGAGAAGCCGGTGGTCGCGCTGGCCGTGGGGGACCGCGTCACCCACGACCAGTTCGGGCTCGGCACGGTCGTCGCGGTCAAGGGCACGGGGGCGAACGCCGAGGCGACGATCGACTTCGGCGACACCAAGCCCAAGCGGCTGCTGCTGCGCTACGCGCCGGTGGAGAAGCTCTGACCCGCTGAGGGCTTCCCCGAGGGCTGAGGGCTTCCCCGAGGGGAGGCTCCAGCGAGTGGAGGCTCCCCGTTCGCGCGCACCAGGGGGGCGGAAACCGGGCGGAGTCGGTGCACCGCCTCAGGAGTGTCGGTAACTGTTGGGCGATCAGGCCGGGTTGACGCCGTGGCTGCGCAGCCACGGCAGGGGGTCGATCGCCGAGCCGCCGCCCGGGCGCACCTCGAAGTGCAGGTGCGGACCGGTGGAGTTGCCCGAGTTGCCCGAGCGCGCGATGGGGTCGCCGGCCTTCACGGTCGTACCCGAGGGGACGGTGTAGGTGGAGAGGTGGCAGTACCACGTCTCCGTGCCGTCCTTCGCGGTCACGATCATCATGTTGCCGTAGGCGCTGTTCCACTGCGTGCGCACGGTGCCGTCGGTGGCGGCCATCACGGTCGTGCCGTACGCGACGGGGAAGTCGATGCCGGTGTGCAGGGACATCCAGTTGATGCCCGACTGGCCGTAGTACGCGCTCAGTCCGTGCTGCGAGACCGGCAGGGCGAACTTGGGGCGCAGCCGCTCCTTGCGGGCCGCCTCCTCCGCCGCCCGCCTCTTCTCGGCGGCCTGCTGGGCCTTGAGGTCGATGCGCTCCTGCGTACGGCTGGCCCGGTCGGCGAAGTCGTCGGCGCCCGCGGCGAGGCTCTGCAGCTGCGTGTCGAGCTTGTTGTTGGCAGCGGCCGGCTTCACCGGCTGCACGTCCGCGGCCGTGGTGTGCGCCTCGGCCGCGCTGTCCTCGGTGAAGGTGCCCACCGACGCGGCCGCGATCCCCGCGACACCCATCACGCACGCCGAGGGCACCGCGACGGTCAGCAGCGCCGAACGCTTCGGCGGCGTACGGCGACGGGAGCGGGACCCGGCCCGCGAGGCAGCCCGGGAACCGGTGGGCACGACCTCCTCCTGACCGTCCAGGAGGCGGACGGCGGGCAGTTCACCGGTCGAGGCCGTCTCGTCGCCGTCGGCGGCGGAACCGTGGCCGACGGGCTCGTCATAGCCGACGTGCTCGAACGTCGCGGTCTCGAGCTGGTCGAAGGGCACCGGCTCGGACTGGTCGAACTGCGCCGGCTGGTGCGCGTCGAACTGCGCCGGCTCGTGCTGCTCGAAGGTTTCGGCAGGCTGCTCGTAGCCCTCGCCGGACGGTGCCGCGGAGCCGTCGGAGTTCCACTGCGTGGCGTCGTAGGCGCCGGTGTCGAAGGCTTGCGTGCCCCAGGCCCACTGCTGGGTGTGGTCGGCCGCCTCGCCCGACTGGTCCGGCTGGAGCCAGGCGCCGCTGTCCCACTGGCCGGTGGCGTCCGGGGCCGGGGTCGGCGACGGGATGGCCGACATCGGCTGCTGCCCGGTCGTCCAGGAGGTCGTGTCGTAGACGCCGGTGTCGTAGGCGGCGTGGTGCTGGGCCGCGTAGGCGTCATTGTTCGCGTGCTCGGGGGTACCCGTGGACCACTGGCCGGAGTCGTACGCACCCGTGTCGTGGCCGTTGCCCGGCATGTCGCCGAAGAGGGGGTCCGTGGCGAAGCTCGAAGTGGCGTGACCCGAGGCGTCGGGCCCTCCGCCGGCGCCGGGGTGAAAACCGGTGGCGTCGTGGTCGCCGTACGTGGTGAAGTCGCCGTACGGGGCTTCCTGGGTGCCGTACGACGCGTAGTGCGCCGAGGCGGCGTCGGAAGCCGGAGCCGGGGCCATGGTCCCCGACGGGTGACGGTCGTTCACCAACTTCTCTTTCGCCTCGACAACAGGGGCTGCCAGAGCAGTGCGGCGACTGTACCCGGCGGTACGCGGGCACGACAATCTTCGGCAGGTTTCACGCGCGCAGGAAACGGGCATTCGGCCGTGTTTTGGCGGACTGCGGACGCGGCTTTGGCCTTGTGTTCGATGTTTGTTCGAAGCTGATCGGGGTTGGGCGAACCCGTGGCGGCTGTATGACGAGTTTCAGGCCACCGTCAGACCGCCGGCCCGGCCTTCGGTCCCGTCCGCCGACGGTTCACCCGGGAGCGCCGTGTCGAGAACCTCCCGAATCGCGTCGGCGACTGCGGGGTGCACGGGCAGGGCGAGATGGCCGATGCCGGTGACCCGCACGTTGCGCACCGACAGGTCGGGGTGGTCGATGCGGGCCGTCTCCGGCGGGACCATCACATGATCGAGGTCGCTCCAGAAGCCGACGAAGTGCGTACCGCAGTCGGGGGCGGGCCGGGTGAGCTCCTCGAGCACCGGTGAGCCGGGGCGCATCTGGCGCACGATGGGGTGCGCGTCGGCCCAGCGCGCCGCACGGGTGCCCGCATGCGGCGTGCCGAGCGTGACGAGCGTCCGCACCCGCGTGTCGCCGCCGAGCCGCTGCACGTAGTACCGCGCGATCAGACCTCCGAGGCTGTGCCCGACGACGTCGACCCGCTCGGCCCCGGTCCGCTCGCAGACCTCCTCGACGTGCCGGCCGAGCCGCTCCGCCGCGAGCCGCACGTCGCTCGTCAGCGGCGAGTAGTTGAGGGACTCGATCCGCTGTCTGCCATGCCGGGCGAGGCTGCGGCGCAGCAGGACGAAGACCGAGCGGTTGTCGACGAATCCGTGCAGCAGGACCACGGGCGGCTTGGCCTCCGCGGGGAGCCGGGCGGCCCCGTCGGCGGCCTGCGCCGAAACCTGGGGACGCCGTTCCTGCGTGACGCCGGAGGGGTACAGGAGGAGGTGTCCGGCCAGGATCGCCAGCTCCAGGGCGGTCGCCTTCAGCAGTGCCGCGGACAGGGCCGGGAGCCTTGGCACTCCCGGCACCCCCGGCAGTCGAGACGGCTCACTCGGCAGCAGGCGTAGGCGGGCCGGAACGAGCGGCAGGGTGATCCGGCCGATCCGGGTGACGGCTGTGATTCCACTGATCGCGCTGACTCCGGGGATTCCGGTGATGCCGGTGACCTTCACGGCCGACCTCCTGTCGGCACGCCCGGAGACGGCTCCGCCCCCCGTGTGCCCTCATGGGAAGCAGCCGTGAAGACGGCCGGCGACGACCGCCCGAGCGGTGTGTGCTCAGTGGGCTGCGGGAACGGTGCGCGGCGTGTGGCGCCTGTGACGCCGGAGGTGCGACGAGGTCCCCGATCGGTGGGGTGACGAGGTTTCTCGCTGATACGCCGTGCGTGCCCTGCGTGTCGTGCCGGCCCTGCGTGCCTTCGCCGAAGTGCCGTACCGCCGCCGGGTGTGGTGGGTGGCGCGGCGATCGGGCGACCTCCTGGCGGCTCCCCTTGCGCTTGTCCCACCATGTGATTTCCCCCTCGGTCCGCACCGCGAAACTGCCGGTTGCGGGATCCTGGGGATAACGTTCGTTCACTTGCCCGGACGGTTCGGGGCGGGGCGTCCGTGCCGTGGCGCCGCAGCAGGTGCGGTGGGCGGCCCGAGCGGTGTGTTCGGCGTGTACTGCACGGGGGATCTGTGCGGTACTTGTCGGTACGGATGGATGTAGTCGCTTCATGGAGGCAGTGATGGGTGTGGCAGCCGGTCCGATCCGCGTGGTGGTGGCCAAGCCGGGGCTCGACGGCCACGATCGCGGGGCCAAGGTGATCGCGCGTGCCCTGCGCGACGCCGGTATGGAGGTCATCTACACGGGCCTCCACCAGACCCCCGAGCAGATCGTCGACACGGCGATCCAGGAGGACGCCGACGCGATCGGGCTCTCCATCCTCTCCGGCGCGCACAACACGCTCTTCGCGGCGGTGATCGACCTGCTCAAGGAGCGGGACGCCGAGGACATCCTGGTCTTCGGCGGCGGGATCATCCCTGAGGCGGACATTGCCCCGTTGAAGGAGAAGGGCGTCGCGGAGATCTTCACGCCCGGCGCGACCACGCAGTCGATCGTCGACTGGGTCCGCACGAACGTCCGCCAGCCGGCCGGGGCGTAGGCCTTCGGCGGTTCGGGCGCGGCTCATGCGGCGAGCGCCGGTCGGGCGTGGACCGGTCCGCCGTGGACCGGTCCGGCGTGCGCCGGTGCGGGTGACGGTGCCGGTGTGGACGTCTGTGCCTGTGCCTGTACCTGTGGCTGTGCCTGTACCTGTGGCTGTGCCTGTACCTGTGCCTGTGCCTGTACCTGTGCCTGTGCCTGTGCCTGTGTCGAAGCACGTGGTCAGGCGGCCGAGGCCGCGGCCCAGGTCGGCCGTGGTGCTCGCGGCCGGAATCCCGGGTGTTACGGCGCCAGCAGTTCCTCCGTCATGGCCGCGCGCAGGCGCAGGGTCGTGACCAGGCGCTGGAAGGCCTCCGCCCAGTAGCCGCCGGCTCCCGGCGAGGCGTTCTCCGCTTCGTCCGGCACCGCCAGCAGGGCGTCGAGGCGGACCGCCTCGGACGGGTCCAGGCAGCGCTCGGCCAGCCCCATCACTCCACTGAAACTCCATGGATAACTCCCCGCGTCCCGAGCGATGTTGAGCGCGTCCACCACCGCCCGGCCGAGCGGAGGAGCCCACGGCACCGCGCACACGCCGAGCAGCTGGAACGCCTCGGACAAGCCGTGCGTGGCGATGAAGCCGGCCACCCACTCGGCCCGTTCGGCGGCGCCCAGCGTGCCGAGCAGCTTGGCGCGCTCGGCCAGCGACACCGCACCGGGGCCGCCGGCCTCCGGAGCCGTGGGCTCCCCGAGCAGCGCCCGTGACCACGCGGCGTCCGCCTGACGTACCGCGGCACGGCACCACGCCGCGTGCAGTTCGCCCTGCCAGCCGTCCGCCACGGGCAGCGCCACGATCTCCGCGGGTGTCCGGCCGCCGAGCCTCCCCGACCAGATCCCCAGTGGCGCCGCCTCCACCAACTGGCCGAACCACCACGACCGTTCACCCCGGCCTGAGGGTGCCTTGGCCACCACACCGTCTCGCTCCATACCGGAGTCGCACTCGTGCGGCGCTTCGACGACGATCGACGGCCCCGTCACCCGCCCTTGGTGAGCCTGACCACCGGCCGGAGGTCGAGGGCTGCCGGGGTCCTGCGCGGCCCCCGCCGTCTGCGCGTGGTCGATGGCCACGCACGCCCCCGCCCGGACCGCCATCCGCGCGGCCAGCGCCGAACCGGGCAGTGACGACAGCAGTTCCGCCGCGGTCGCCCGGACGTTGCGGCTGCGGTCGGCCAGGGCCTGCTCCAGGAAGGGCTCGTCGTCCGGGCCCAGGCCCGCGCGCAGGGAGTCGAGGAACATCAGCCGGTCCTCGGCCCGTTCGGTCGTCCAGGTCGTGGCGAGCAGATCGCGGGCGGCGGCGGGGTCGCGGGAGCGCAGCGCGGACAGCAGCGCGACCCGTTCGGCGAACAGGCCCTCCTGCCACAGCCGCTCGATCCCCTCGCTGTCGTCGAGGTGCGGCAGGGACGCTCCGCCGCCCGGCGTCGACCTGAGGGCGAACCGCCAGTCCGGGTTCAGCCGCGCCAGCCACAGGGCCCGCGGCCCGGCGAACTCCAGTGCCGCCGGGCGCAGATCCGTACGGCCCCGGGCCGCGTCCAGCAAAGCCGGCAGGGCGTGTGGAGGCGGCGCGAAGCCGCGGGCGTTGGCCGTCGCGAGCCACTGCGGCAGCAGCTCCGTCAGATCGGGGGCCGCGCCGCGACGACCACCGCCGGACGGACCCGGGCGGTCCGCCAGCAGCAGGGCGAGCCTGCGGGCGGCCGCCGCGGGCAGGGGCGGACGCGGGTCCTGCGGGGCCGGCTTCGGGCGCTCCGCCGCCCGGGCCGGACGCAGACCGGCCCTGCGGCGCACGGTCTCCACGGCCGCCGCGTCCAGCAGCGCCACCGGGGCGTCCCGCCCCGGCGCGGTGCCCGGCGGGGTGCGCCGGTCGGTGCCGAGCAGGGCGGTCGTGACGAGCCCTTCCCAGCCGCCCTCGGCGGTCGCGTCCACGGGTGTGGAGGTCCTGGTCATCAACTTCCCTTCTGCGGGACACCGGGGGCGGTCGAAGGGTCGCCCTTACCGGTGGTCCGGTGATGCCTGAAAGATGCGTGAGCATGCGCGACCCCGGTGGTCAGCACAGGCTGACCGGGTCCCCCGCGCCCTCGGGCCAGGCCGTCAGCGGGGTGAAGCCCTGGTGGCCGCACTCGCCGAAGACCTTGACCGGTGCGCCGCCCGACAGGGCGACGAGCCGCCACAGGCCCGGACGGGACCGCGCGGCGGGGGTGAGCGGCAGGGCGGCGTCCTCGTCGGCGTCCGCCAACTGCCAGGAGTCGCCGTCGGGGACGGGAACGACCCGGTCCAGCGTCACGGGAACGGACTCCAGCCACGGGTCCTCGCGCAGGGCGTCGCCGTAACGGGCGGCCGCGAGGGTCGTCGTCAGGCCCGGGGGGCGCATCACCGTGGGCGCGGGCGGGGCGAACTGCTCGCCCAGGGCGACCCGCAGCTGCCCGGCACCGGGATACGCCGACACCTCGGCCTCCAGCGCCAGGCCCACCGGCAGGGACAGCTCCGGGGCCCGGCCCGCGGCGCCGTAGGACAGGAGCAGAACCGTGCGCTGCGTCTCCGCGCCGTGCAGCCACGTCCGGCGCGTCGTCAGGCGCGGGTCCGTCGTGTCGTACCGGGCCAGGACCAGCCAGCTGTCCTTCTGCGGCGGGCCGTCGGCGGAGGCCGGCAGGCCGATGCGGGAGCGGACCGTGGCCGCGAGCCCGTCCGGGAGGCGCTCACGGCGCAGCCAGCCCTGGCAGAGAAGGTGCAGCAGCGCACACTCCTCCAGCAGCCGCACCGGCCAGCCCGGGCCGGTCGACGGGACGGCGCCCAGCTCCCGGACCCGTGCGGCGAGGCCCTGGGCCTGGGCGTCGACCATGCGGGCCGCCGTCTCTTCCCACAGCCCGTAACCCGCCTGCTCCGCCGAGGCCAGGCCCCCGCGGAGCAGATCCGTCAGGCGCTGCTCCAGCTCGGTCGCGCCGGCCGTGACCCGCTCGGCACGGCGCTCGGCCCGGCGGCGGGCGGCCTCGGGGTCGGCCGAAGCGGACGGTGCACCGGCGCCCTCCCCGTCCTTCCTCGCATCGGCGCGACGGCGCCGGCCGGCCGTCCACTGCCCGGCCCACTCCGGCGGCTGCCCGCTCGGCACGGCTCCGTCCCCGCCCGCCCAGAGCAGCAGCAGTCCCAGCGCGTGCTTGCACGGGAACTTGCGGCTCGGGCAACTGCACTTGTACGCGGGCCCGGAGGCGTCCGCGAGGTCGACGACCGTCTGATAGGGCCTGCTCCCACTGCCCTTGCACAGCCCCCACACCGTCCCCTCGTCGGTACTCCCCGCCTCCGACCACGGCCCCGCCGTGCCCAGTTTGCTTCCCGCTTTGCGTGATGCCGCGTCAGGCGCAAGTGCCAGCACCTGGTCCGCGGTCCAGCGCACCCCCTGCTGAGTCATGGGACCGAAGGTAGATCCCGCCACTGACAATCGGCTCGGCGAGCGGGGGCGGCCGGGCGTCCGCACCTGCGTTCGCGCAGGTCAGAGTGCATTGTCAGTGGCGTGGTGTTACGTGGACCCCAGATCCGAACCGGCCGAGCTGGAGGGGGACTTTGCCATGACCGTGTCCGTGGAGCCGACGTCCGTCGAAGCGGACGGGACGCGCCCGGCCGAGGCGTTGCGACCGCATGCCGAGGACGCCTTCGCGCACGAACTGGCCGCGCTGGCCGCTCAGGACGACCGTCCGCGTCCGGCCCGCTGGAAGCTGTCGCCGTGGGCCGTGGCCACGTATCTGCTCGGCGGCACCCTGCCCGACGGCACGGTGATCACGCCGAAGTACGTGGGGCCGCGCCGCATCGTCGAGGTCGCCGTCACCACGCTCGCCACCGACCGCGCCCTGCTCCTGCTCGGTGTGCCGGGCACGGCGAAGACCTGGGTGTCCGAGCACCTGGCCGCGGCCGTCAGCGGCGACTCCACCCTGCTGGTCCAGGGCACCGCGGGCACCCCGGAGGAGGCCATCCGCTACGGGTGGAACTACGCGCAGCTGCTCGCCCGCGGACCGAGCCGCGACGCCCTCGTGCCGAGCCCCGTCATGCGGGCGATGGCGGAGGGCATGACGGCCCGGGTCGAGGAGCTGACCCGTATCCCGGCGGACGTGCAGGACTCGCTCATCACGATCCTGTCCGAGAAGACCCTGCCCATACCGGAGCTGGGCCAGGAGGTGCAGGCCGTCCGCGGTTTCAACCTGATCGCCACGGCCAACGACCGCGACCGCGGGGTCAACGACCTGTCCAGCGCCCTGCGCCGCCGGTTCAACACGGTGGTGCTGCCCCTGCCGGAGAGTCCCGAGGCCGAGGTCGACATCGTCTCGCGCCGTGTCGACCAGATCGGCCGCTCGCTGGACCTGCCGGCCGCGCCCGACGGCCTCGACGAGATCCGCCGGGTCGTCACCGTCTTCCGCGAGCTGCGCGACGGCGTCACGACCGACGGCCGGACGAAGCTCAAGTCGCCCAGCGGCACCCTGTCCACGGCCGAGGCGATCTCCGTCGTCACCAACGGCCTCGCGCTGGCGGCCCACTTCGGCGACGGAGTGCTGCGGCCGGGGGACGTCGCCGCGGGCATCCTCGGCGCGGTGGTCCGCGACCCGGCGGCGGACCGCGTCATCTGGCAGGAGTACCTGGAGACGGTCGTGCGCGAGCGCGACGGCTGGAAGGACTTCTACCGGGCCTGCCGCGAGGTGAGCGTGTGAACCACCGGGGGCGGGGGCCGGCTTCGGACAAGGGACGGGAGGGGAGAAGGTGACCGGTGTGGAAGGGGCCGCGGTCCGGCGGCCCGGGGCGCAGCCGCTGCTGCTGGGTGTGCGCCACCACGGCCCGGGATCGGCGCGGGCGGTGCGGGCCGCGCTGGACGAGGCCCGGCCGGGTGCCGTGCTGGTCGAGGGACCGCCCGAGGCCGACGCGCTGATCCCGCTCGCCGCCGACGAGGAGATGCGGCCGCCCGTCGCGCTGCTCGCCCACGCGGTGGACGAGCCCGGCCGCTCGGCGTTCTGGCCGCTGGCCGAGTTCTCCCCCGAGTGGGTCGCCCTGCGCTGGGCGCTGGAGCACGGCGTCCCGGCCCGCTTCATCGACCTGCCGGCCGCACACACGCTGGCGTGGGACAGGCGGGAGGACGCCGGAGGGGAACGGCCGGCGCACGCCGAACCCACCGTCGGCGGTGACGAGGAGCGGTCCGCCCCGGGCCCCGCCGAGGTGCGGATCGACCCGCTCGGCGTACTCGCCGAGACCGCCGGCTACGACGACCCGGAACGCTGGTGGGAGGACGTCGTCGAGCACCGGGGCGCGGGGGAGGGCGACGCGCTCGCACCGTTCACCGTGCTCGAGGAGGCCATGACGGCCCTGCGGGAGACGTACGGCAGCGGAGGACACGACCGGGACCTGGTGCGCGAGGCGTACATGCGCCTCCAGGTGCGGGCGGCCCGGAAGGAGTTCGAGGACGGCGTGGCCGTCGTCTGCGGGGCCTGGCACGTGCCCGCGCTGCGGCGAAGGACCACCGTCACCGCCGACCGGGCACTGCTGAAGGGCCTGCCCAAGGTCAGGACGGACATGACGTGGGTGCCGTGGACCCACCGCAGACTGTCCCGGTTCAGCGGGTACGGCGCGGGCATCGACTCGCCGGGTTGGTACGGGCACCTGTTCGGCGCCCCGGACCGGCCGGTGGAGCGGTGGATGACCAAGGTGGCCGGGCTGCTGCGCGAGGAGGACCGCATCGTCTCCTCCGCCCACGTCATCGAGGCGGTGCGGCTGGCGGAGACGCTCGCCGTGATGCGCGGCCGTCCGCTGCCCGGCCTGAGCGAGACGACCGACGCCGTGCGGGCGGTCATGTGCGAGGGCTCGGACGTGCCGCTGGCGCTGGTGCGGGACCGGCTGGTCGTGGGGGACGTGCTGGGGGAGGTCCCGCAGACGGCACCGGCCGTGCCGCTCCAGCGGGATCTGGACCGGCTCCAGCGCCGGCTGCGGCTGAAGCCGGAGGCGCTGGGACGCGAGCTGGAGCTCGACCTGCGCAAGGACACCGACGCCGCCCGCAGCAGACTCCTGCACCGGCTGCGGCTGCTCGGCATCGCCTGGGGCGAGCCGGCCGCCTCCCGGAGCAGCACGGGCACCTTCCGGGAGACGTGGCGGCTGCGCTGGGAGCCCGAGCTGTCGGTGCGGATCGCCGAGGCCGGCGTGTGGGGCACGACCGTCCTGTCCGCCGCGACCGCGAAGGCCGAGGCCGACGCCGTCGCCGCCCAGGGGCTCGCCGACGTCACGGCGCTCGCCGAGCGCTGCCTGCTGGCCGAACTCCCCGACGCCCTGCCCACGGTGATGCGGATCCTGGCCGACCGCGCCGCCCTCGACGCGGACGTCGGCCATCTCGCCCAGGCACTGCCGGCCCTGGTCCGCTCGCTGCGCTACGGAGACGTCCGCGGCACGGACACCGGCGCCCTGGGTGAGGTCGCCGCCGGTCTGGCCGAGCGGGTCTTCGTCGGCCTGCCCCCGGCCTGTGCCGCCCTCGACGCGGACGCGGCCGAGGAGATGCGGTCCCACGTGGACGCGGTGCACTCGGCCGTGGGCCTCCTCGGGGACACGCCCGCGGCGGGACACGGCCGCCTGCGGGACCGCTGGCAGTCGGTCCTTCGGGTGCTGTCCGTACGGGACACCGTGCCCGGGGTGATCCGGGGCCGGGCCGTGCGGCTGCTGCTCGACGACGGGGAGCTTCAACAGGAGGAGGCGGCGCGTCTCATGGGGCTCGTCCTGTCACCGGGCACACCGCCCGCGGACGCGGCGGCCTGGATCGAGGGCTTCGTCGGAGGGGGTTCCGGGGGCGGGATGCTCCTGGTGCACGACGAACGGCTGCTCGGGCTGGTCGACGCCTGGCTGACCGGCGTGCCGGCCGAGGCGTTCACGGACGTGCTGCCCCTGCTGCGGCGCACCTTCTCGGCGTACGAGCCCGGGGTGCGCCGCACCCTGGGCGAACTGGTCCGGCGCGGCCCGGGAGCCACGGGCGGTGCGACCGCCGCGGGTTCCGGCCCGCCGGGCTTCGCGGCCGAACTCGACCCGGCGCGTGCGGACGCCGTGCTGCCGGTCGTACGGCTGCTGCTCGGACTCGACGACACGCACGCGGACGACGAAGCGACGAACGAGCCGACCGACGAACTGACGGGGGTGACGGGATGACGACCGACGCGACGGACGCGTCCGGGACGGCCGGCGGCACACAGGGGCCGGACGGCCGGCCGCGGACGACCGTGCCGGTGATGCCGCTGTGGGAACGGCCTCGGCCGGGAGGCCGACGGTGACGGCCGGGATGACGGACGCCGCACAGGAGCGGCTGCGGCGGTGGCGGCTGGTGCTCGGGGGCGAGGCCGCCGACGGCACGGGGTGCGTGCTGTCCGGGCAGGACGCGGCGATGGACGGCGCGCTCACCGCGCTCTACGGCAAGAAGGACGGCGGGAAGCAGGCCGGCCGGGACCGTTCCGCGGGGCTCGGTGCGTCGGCACCCTCGGTGGCCCGCTGGCTCGGCGACATCCGCACCTACTTCCCGTCCTCCGTCGTGCAGGTGATGCAGCGCGACGCCATCGACCGGCTCGGCCTCGCGACCCTGCTGCTGGAGCCGGAGATGCTGGAGGCGGTCGAGGCCGACGTACACCTGGTCGGCACGCTGCTGTCGCTCAACAAGGCCATGCCGGAGACGACGAAGGAGACGGCTCGGGCCGTCGTGCGCAAGGTCGTCGAGGACCTGGAGAAGCGCCTGGCCACCCGCACCCGGGCCACCCTCACGGGTGCACTCGACCGCAGCGCCCGCGTCAGCCGGCCCCGCCACCACGACATCGACTGGAGCCGCACCATCGCGGCCAACCTCAAGCACTACCTGCCCGAGCACCGGACGATCGTGCCGGACCGGCTCATCGGCTACGGGCGGGCGACCCGGTCCACCAAGAAGGAGGTCATCCTCTGTATCGACCAGTCGGGATCCATGGCGGCATCGGTCGTGTACGCATCGGTGTTCGGGGCGGTGCTCGCCTCGATGCGGACGATCTCCACGCGACTCGTCGTCTTCGACACGGCGGTCGTCGACCTGACCGACCAGCTCGACGACCCGGTGGATGTTCTGTTCGGCACGCAGCTGGGCGGCGGCACGGACATCAACCGGGCGCTCGCCTACTGCCAGTCGCAGATCACCCGGCCCGCGGAGACGGTGGTCGTGCTGATCAGTGACCTGTACGAGGGCGGTATCCGCAACGAGATGCTCAAGCGGGTCGCGGCGATGAAGGCGTCGGGGGTGCAGTTCGTGACACTGCTGGCGCTGTCGGACGAGGGAGCCCCTGCCTACGACCGGGAGCACGCGGCGGCCCTCGCGGCCCTGGGGGCACCGGCGTTCGCCTGTACGCCGGACCTGTTCCCGGAGGTCATGGCGGCGGCGCTCGAGAAGCGGCCGCTGCCGATACCCGACACGGCGTGAGGTGAGCGGGCCGGACGGTGCCCCGTCGAGGGATGCCGTCCGGCCAGAGCGGGCCGTCCGGCCTCCCGGCCCCGCAGCCGCGCCGGACCTCCCGCCGCCCGCCCTGCCGGACAGCGCGGGCCTGCCGTCGCTTCCCGGTCTGCCATCGGCTCCTGACCTTCCGCTGCCCACCCAGCCCGGTGGCCCCGGTCTGCCGCCCCTCCCGGCCCCGCCCTCTTCCGACGGCACCGTCGTGCCGCTCCCCGGCATTCCCGCACTGCCGGCGTTCCCGAGCGCACCGGCGTTCACGAGCGCGCAGACGCCCCCCGGACCGCTCCCGGCGGTCCCGGTACGCCCGGCGGTGATCGACCCCGACCCGGGCCCGACGCAGCCGTCCTCCGTCGGCGTACCCGACCGCCGTCAGCGAAAGAGTGAGGCGGACAACGCTCCCCACGGCATCGACCGCCACCTCGTCGCCTGCACGGTCGCGGCCCCCGCGCACCGACCCGGACGAGTGGAACACGCCGTCTCCGAGGACGACGGCGCTGCATCCGGCACGCGCTTCGGGCCGGTCCAGGCCGACCGGGCTCCGGGTGGGCGTTCCGACGGTGTGCTCGGCAACCGGTCCACCGCCGACCAGGGCACAGCGCGGCACGGCGCCCCGCACGCCCTCGCCCCGGGCCTTCACGTCCCGCTGCGGGGCGTGCCCGGCTCCCAGGCCCGCCGTACCGACGCGGCCGGTGTCCGGGACGCCCAGCGGGACGTCCCCCTCTTCCCCGGCTAGTCCCCGGCCTCCGGGCTGACCGGGCTCACCGGCAGGCGCGACGCCCGTGACGGCTGAGCCGCGGGGACGCGAACCGTCCGACCGCCGCGCCCGAGCCCACAGCCGCACAGCGCACAGCGCACAGCGCACAGCGCACAGCGCACAGCGCCGCACACAGCGAGCGCAGCTCACCCCGTACTCGCCCGTACTCCCGCGTGGCTTACGCCCGCCACTGCCGAAATCCGTCGGCCGGTCGGTGGCCGGACCCTCGCGGGCGGGGTGGTCGTCCCCATCGGGGTGGGGAACGGCCCCCCGGCGCACTGCCGCCGAAAGAGGCGGCAGGAGCGTTCCGTGGGCCTCACCGGGCCGGCCCCAGCCCGGTGAGGCCCCTCACCCCCGGCACGCCGTGCCAGAGAGGGCGGCATCATGTGACAGGTATCACCGCTCAGGTGTGACCCTCGATTTAGAGGCCCCCCGGAAGCAGCGATAACCTGCGAGACGGACATGCCGCGCGCTCGGACACCGTGTGCGCCTCCCTTGTGACAGACGGCGGACGTCACGTTGCCCTCGCGGCACGCCCACGCAGACAACGAACCGCGAGATCACTGATAGGGACGGAAGCGCGTGGACCTGTTCGAGTACCAGGCGAGGGACCTCTTCGCCAAGCACGATGTACCGGTGCTGGCCGGTGAAGTCATCGACACGCCTGAGGCGGCCCGCGCAGCCACCGAGCGCCTCGGTGGCAAGTCCGTCGTCAAGGCCCAGGTGAAGGTCGGCGGCCGTGGCAAGGCCGGCGGCGTCAAGCTCGCCGCCACCCCCGACGAGGCGGTCGAGCACGCGACCAACATCCTCGGCATGGACATCAAGGGCCACACGGTCCACAAGGTGATGATCGCCGAGACGGCTCCGGAGATCGTCGAGGAGTACTACGTCTCCTTCCTCCTGGACCGTGCCAACCGCACCTTCCTCTCCATCGCGTCCGTCGAGGGCGGCATGGAGATCGAGGAGGTGGCGGCCACCCGCCCCGAGGCCGTCGCCAAGACGCCGATCGACGCCAACGAGGGCGTGACCGAGGAGAAGGCCCGCGAGATCGTCGCGGCCGCCAAGTTCCCGGCCGAGGTCGCCGACAAGGTCGTCAACGTCCTGGTCAAGCTGTGGGACACCTTCATCAAGGAGGACGCCCTCCTGGTCGAGGTCAACCCGCTGGCCAAGGTCGCCTCCGGTGACGTCATCGCCCTGGACGGCAAGGTCTCCCTGGACGAGAACGCCGAGTTCCGCCAGCCGGAGCACGAGGCCCTCCAGGACAAGGACGCGGCCAACCCGCTCGAGGCCGCCGCCAAGGCCAAGAACCTCAACTACGTCAAGCTCGACGGCGAGGTCGGCATCATCGGCAACGGCGCGGGTCTCGTCATGAGCACCCTGGACGTCGTCGCGTACGCCGGTGAGAAGCACGGTGGCGTCAAGCCCGCCAACTTCCTCGACATCGGTGGTGGCGCCTCCGCCGCCGTCATGGCCAACGGCCTGGAGATCATCCTCGGCGACCCGGACGTCAAGTCCGTCTTCGTCAACGTCTTCGGCGGCATCACCGCCTGCGACGAGGTCGCCAACGGCATCGTCCAGGCGCTGCAGCTGCTCAAGGACAAGGGCGAGGACGTCACCAAGCCGCTCGTCGTCCGTCTGGACGGCAACAACGCCGAGCTGGGTCGCAAGATCCTCTCCGACGCCAACCACCCGCTGGTCCAGCGCGTGGACACCATGGACGGCGCGGCCGACAAGGCCGCCGAGCTCGCGGCTGCTGCGAAGTAAGGGACGAGGGACTACACAGCCATGGCTATCTTCCTCAACAAGGACAGCAAGGTCATCGTCCAGGGCATGACCGGTGCCACGGGCATGAAGCACACCAAGCTCATGCTGGCCGACGGCACGAACATCGTCGGTGGCGTGAACCCGCGCAAGGCCGGCACGACCGTCGACGTCGACGGCACCGAGATCCCGGTCTTCGGCACCGTCGCCGAGGCGATCGAGAAGACGGGCGCGAACGTGTCCGTCCTCTTCGTCCCGCCGGCCTTCGCCAAGGCGGCCGTCGTCGAGGCCATCGACGCCGAGATCCCGCTCGCGGTCGTCATCACCGAGGGCATCGCCGTCCACGACTCGGCCGCGTTCTACGCCTACGCCGTGTCCAAGGGCAACAAGACCCGGATCATCGGCCCGAACTGCCCCGGTCTCATCACCCCGGGCCAGTCCAACGCCGGCATCATCCCGGGCGACATCACCAAGCCGGGCCGCATCGGCCTGGTCTCGAAGTCCGGCACGCTGACGTACCAGATGATGTACGAGCTGCGGGACATCGGCTTCTCCTCCGCCGTCGGCATCGGTGGCGACCCGGTCATCGGCACCACGCACATCGACGCCCTGGCCGCGTTCGAGGCCGACCCCGACACCGACCTGATCGTCATGATCGGTGAGATCGGCGGCGACGCCGAGGAGCGGGCCGCGGCCTTCATCAAGGAGAACGTGAAGAAGCCGGTCGTCGGCTACGTCGCGGGCTTCACCGCGCCCGAGGGCAAGACCATGGGCCACGCCGGCGCCATCGTCTCCGGTTCCTCCGGCACGGCCGCCGCGAAGAAGGAGGCCCTCGAGGCCGCCGGCGTCAAGGTCGGCAAGACGCCGACCGAGACGGCCAAGCTGGCGCGCGAGATCCTCGCCGGCTGAACGAAGCGCACGGCGTCCGCGTGAGCGCGGACGGCCGGGCCGGGTCGTGACGACCGGCCGAAGGCCGTCCCGTCCCTCGCAGCCGACGGTGGGCCCGCCCCCTCACAGGGGCGGGCCCACCGTCGTTCGCGGAGGCGCGCGACGCGTCACCGTGGTTGCGGCAGCAGCCGTTCCGGGCCCTTCTGCTGTTCCTCGCGCAGCTTGGCGCGCAGCTCACGCTCCGACTCCGACAGCGGCCCGGGCGCGACCGGGGGCGGCACGCCCTGAACCGTCTCCCCGGGCGGCACGGGCGGCTCGTACCGCGTCGGGGCGGTGTGGAGGGTCAGGGCCGTGGTGCCGACGAGGGCGACCGTGAACGCGATGGCGGCCCGGGTCCAGAAACGGGCCCGGCGTTCTCCGCCGCGCCGGACGACGGGCGGATTGGCGGCCCGCAGTCGTTCGGCGGAAGCCAGCTCGACCAGCCGCCAGTGCAGCACCTCCGGGTCCGCCAGCTCCGGCAGCCGCTCCGCGACCGCCTCGCGCGCGTGCGCCAGCCGGTTCACCGTCGCGCGGGTGCTCGCCTCCGTCTCCGCCGCCGTCTCGGGCAGACCCAGGCCGACCCCGTCGTACAGCACCAGGGCGCGGCGGTAGGGCGGCGGCAGTTGCAGCAGGGTGTGCATCAGTGCCCGGTCGAGGGAGTCGGAGGGCGGCGGCTCGGGGTGACGGTGGCGGGGCCGCAGCCGGTGCCAGGGGGAGAGCGCCCACTCGTACGCCGCCGCGCGCACCCAGCCCGCCGGGGCGGGGTCCCGGGCCACCTCGGGCCAGCGTTGCCAGGCCAGTTGGAAGGCCCGCTCGACCGACTCGCGGGCGAGGTCCCGGCGGCCGGTCAGCAGGTACGTCTGCCGGACGAGCGCGGGTGCGCAGAAGGCGTACAACGCGTCGAAGGACTCGGCCGGGGTCAGCGCGCCGGCCGCGCCGTCCGGCCGGCCGGGCCCGGCGGTACGGGCGTGGGCGGGCCCCCGTTCGAGCAGGGGCGGCCGGTCCCGGTCGGGAACCGTGGACGGGTGAACGTCCGGAGCCGCGGGCCGGTCCGGGTCGGTGACGGGAGCGTGCCGCCGGTGCTGACCCGGCCCGTGTCCACGGCCCCGGACGACAGAGTGTTCACCGTCCCGACCCGGGCGGCGTTCACGGTCACGCGCGGGCGCGTGGTCGCGGGTGGGCGCATGGACGTGCCCGTGGTCGTGGGCGGGGGCGTGGTCGTGGTCGTGATCCGCGTCGGATGTGTGCAGGTCTTCGGGGACCGGGCCGCGGGACCTGTCGGGGGCGGCCGAGCCCCGTCGCCGTCGCGTGAAGGGGAGCCGGCCCCGATCGCCCGAGGCGGCCCGCTTCCGCTCCGCGGTGGCCGTACGGGACGAATCGGACGTCGTCGTACTCGCAGCGGACGCGCCGGGCGTGCCGGAGCGGGTAGCCGCACTCGTAGCCGGGGCGTCAGGGGTGGCCGCGCCTGGCGGCGCGTCGACCGTGGCCACGCCCGACGCCTCGGCCGTGGAGGCCCGACCGCGTTCGGCCCGCGTGGAGGCCCGGCTCCGTTCGGCCAGCGCGGCGGCCCTGCGCCGTGCGCGCCGCGACCGAGCCTTCACCCGTCCGGCCCCTTCACCGCTCGCCGCCTCGGCCACCTCACCGCTCGCCGCGTCGGCCACCTCACCGCTCGCCGCGTCGGCCCCTTCACCGCTCGCCGCCTCGGCCACCTCACCGCTCGCCGCGTCGGCCGCTTCCGGCGTCACGGCCCCGGCCGCTTCCGCGTTCACCGCGTCGGCGGGCTCACCGTTCACCGTGCTGGCGGCTTCCGCGTTCACCGCCTCGGCCGCTTCTCCGTCCACCGTGCCGGCGGCTTCCGCGTTTACGGCGTCGGCGGCTTCACCGCTCCCGGTATTGGCCGCTTCTGCGTTCACCGCCTCGGCCGCTTCTGCGTTCACCGTGCTGGCGGCTTCCGCGTTCACGGCGTCGGCCGCTTCCGAGTTCACCGCGTCGGCGGCCTCACCGTTCACCGTGCTGGCGACTTCCGCGTTCACCGCCTCGGCCGCTTCTGCGTTCACCGTGTTGGTGGCTTCCGCGTTCACGGCGTCGGCCGCTTCCGAGTTCACCGCGTCGGCGGCCTCTGCGTTCACCGTGCCGGCCGCTTCCGCGTTCACCGCTTCCGCGTTCACCGCCTCGGCGGCTTCGCCGCTCCCGGTGTCGGTCGCTTCACCTTCTCCTTCGTCCCTCGCGCCGCCGGGCGTCTCACCGCCCGTCCCGCCGCCGCCCGCCGCTTCGGACGGCGTACCGGGCGCCGCGCCTGCCCGCACACCGGCGTCGTCCTGAGCAAGCGTCACCGGCGGTTCCCCGCCCAGGGCGTTCAGCAGCCTCGCGTACTTCTGCCCCTTGCGGCCGCGCGGCGTGGAGCGGCCGGTCTCCCATCCGCGCACCGTGTCGCTGGTGACGCCCACCCGCGAGGCCAGCTGAGCGCGCGTCAGCGAGGCGCTCTCCCGCAGGCGTCGACGCTCCTTGGGCGGTGGAAGCGGGATGTCAGGGCTCTGGGTCACAGGGCGCCCCTCCGGCCGGAAAAGTACATAACCGTATATTGAGCGACACAGCGGTGGTTCGCCTGTTACGACGGGAAAGCGCGTGTCGTTGGGAGCATGGCCGTCGTGATCGAGATGACCACCCGCCGACGTCCCCCGTCGCCCCTGCTCACCCGGCTCCGGGACCGCTCACCCGGACTGGGCGGCGGCATCGTCGACGGTGCCGTCGCGGCGGGGCTGGGCCTGGCGTCCTTCGCCGTACTGGTGACGCTGCTGTGGATCACCTCGCCGTACCCCGACAGCGGCCCGGGCGGGGCGCTGCACGTCGCGGCGGCCCTGTGGCTGCTGGCCCACGGCGCCGAGCTGGTCCGCACGGACACCCTCTCCGGCATCGCCGTCCCCATGGGCGTCACCCCGCTGCTGCTGCTCGCGCTGCCGCTGTGGCTGCTGCACCGCGCGGGACGGGACGCCGCGTTCGGCGGAGCGGGCGACGGGAACGACGGCAGCGCCGGCCGCACCGCTCACGCCCCGTACGCCGACGAGGACGAGGACGAGGGACCGCCACTGGTGCCCGCCCGCACGGCGTGGACGGGTGCCGTCCTCGGCTACCTCGCGGTCGCCGCACCCGCCGCCCTCTACGCCGCCGGGGGTTCCCTGCGTCCGTCCTGGGCGTGGGCCGCGGTCTGCGTCCCGCTGGTCGCCGTCGCCGGGTCCGGAGCGGGCGTCTGGTCGGCGTACGGCCGTCCCGGCGGGCCGCTGCGGCGGCTGCTGAGCGTGCTGCCGGGGGCCGTACGGCCGCTGCTGTTCGGCCCGGACGGCCGCCCGGGCGTCGCCGCGCGGGCCGCGGGCGCCGGCCTGGTGGTCCTGCTCGGCGGCGGCGCCCTGCTGCTGCTGGCGTCACTGGCCTGGCACGGGGCGAGCGCGCACGGATCGCTGCTCCGGCTGACCGAGGGCTGGTCGGGCCGGTTCGCGGTGCTGCTGCTGTGCGTGGCCCTGCTGCCCAACGCGGCGGTGTGGGCGGCGGCCTACGCGCTCGGCCCCGGCTTCGCACTCGGCGCAGGGCACGCCGTCAGCCCTCTCGTCTCCGCGCCGGCTCCGCTCCTGCCCCCCTTCCCGCTGCTGGCCGCGGTACCGGACACGGGGCAGGGCACGCTGCTGCACTGGGCGGCCGGGGCGGTGCCGGCCGTCGCCGGTGTGATGATCGGCCGGACGGCCGCCGGGGGCGCGACCTCCTCGCAGCCGCAGAGCGAGAAGGGCGCGACCGTTCCCGAACGGGGCGGCGGGCGACCGGTCGGTGAGGGCGCCGCCGGTGTCCGGCCCGCCGGGCGTACCGTCCGTGCCGCCGCCCTGGGAGCGATGCTCTGCGCGGCGCTGCTGGCCGGGCTGGCCGCGCTGGCGGGCGGGCCGCTCGGCGCGGCCGTCCTGGCGCGGTTCGGGCCGGTCTGGTGGCAGGTGGGCGCGGCGGCCCTGGCGTGGCTGGTGCTGCCTGCCGTGCTGACGGCGATGGTGCTGCGCTCCTGGCGGAGCCGGACGCCCTCGGCGGTGCAGCCGGGCATCGGCAGACAGCGGGAGGAGGCCGGGTCGGAACGCCCGGCGAAGAAGTCGCGGCTCGGCCGCCGCTTCACGCGCACCGGTGTCGCGGGTCCGGCCGGTGTCGCCGCGGGTGCCGACCCGGCGGAAGCGGGGACCGCCCCGGCGTCGCCGTCACGGTCGGCGGACTCCGCGGCCGGCGCGACCCGCGCCTCCTTCGGCCACGACGCCCTGTACGGCCTCGCCGACCGGGACGACGACGACCCGGAGTACGAACCGTACGACTTCCTCCCGCGGGACCCGGACTTCGGCTTCGGCCCCCTGCCGGCCGACCGGGCACCCGGGTCCTTCGGCCAGGCCGGCGGTGGCATCACAAGGGCCCCTGGCACCGCCGGTGCCCCTCATACGGACGCCACAGGCGCCATGGACGCCATGGATGCAGCGGAGGCCGCCGAGGCGGCGGCACCCCCACCAAGCCGCGCCTCCTGGCCGGACCACGGCTGACGCGGCGGCCGGAGGGGTGGCGGCGGCCGGGGCGTCAGCCGTCGGTGCCGAACAGGCCCCGCAACTCCTCCGGCAGGAGCTGCGAGCAGGACTGCTTCGCCTCGTTGGTCAGGGCGTCGTTCGTGCACGTGTAGTAGTCGCGGTAGACCAGCTGGGCGGCGAACGACGCGGCGACCAGGGCGATCGCCAGGGACGCCGTGACCAGGCCGCTCACCGCCGCCGTCGTCTGCGGACGGCTCTGCTGCTTCTCCGGGACCGCAGGGGCGTCCGGGTCGGCCGGGCGGGGCTTGGCGCGCAGCGAGCTGATGGCCCAGTACAGGGCGAGCGCGCCCAGCAGCAGCGCCACGTACTGCCAGCTGAACAGCGCGAAGAAGAAGGCCCACATGCCCGACAGCAGGGAGTACCGGGCCCGGCGCTGGGCGGGGTCCGTCGGGTCCCAGCGCATGGCCGGGCCGCCGCTCTGGGGACCGCCGCCCTGGCCCTCGGGGCCGCGCGGGCGCTCGCCGAATCCGTCGGGGGAGCGGCCGGGCTGGCGGTCGCTCCACCGGCTGCCCCACGGCGAACGGTCCCGCTCCCCGCCGTCCCGGGAGTCGTCCCCGGACGGGTGCCGGGGTTGCCAGGGGCGGTCCGGGGTGCCCTCGGGCGGTGGGGCGAAGGGGTTGTCCTCCTCCTTGCCGCGGCCCCGGTCGTCCCGGGAGCCGCCGCCGGAGGGGGCGTCGGGCGGTGAGCCGGGGCGCTCCCGCAGCAGCACGGCGCCGCGCTCCCCTCCCTGTGGTGACAGCTGGGGGAACGTGGGGAGTCGCAGGCTGCGGTCCGGCATCAAGGTGAGCGTCTTCCCGTTGGTGAGGGGGCATCGGTGGACAGAACTGGGGTGGTGACGGAACCGGGCCCGTCACCTCCCGAACGCACCGCGTCCGAAAGGCGTTCCCGGACCGGTTCCGCCCAGACGCTACCTCCCGGCCGGGCCCCCGTCCCGTGGGGGCCGTCCGGAGTGCCGGTATCGTTGCTGACGGCCGACCGGTTCGTAGGCTTCCCCGTATCCGGGGGTGCGATGCATTCGTAGGAATGCACAAACGCAGCGCACGGACGCCGGAACGGCCGCCCGGACAGACGCTCCCCCGAGAAAGGCCCACCACCGTGGCCGCCAAGCCCGTGGCCCCGCGCGCCAAGCGCCTCGTCGTGCTGGTCTCCGGATCAGGCACCAACCTCCAGGCGCTGCTCGACGAGATCACCGCCACCGGCGCGCAGGAGTACGGGGCCGAGATCGTCGCCGTCGGCGCCGACCGCACGGGCATCGAGGGACTGGCCCGCGCCGAGCGCGCCGGGCTGCCGACCTTCGTGTGCCGGGTGACGGACCACGGCAGCCGTAAGGAGTGGGACGCCGCGCTCGCCGAGGCCGTCGCCGCCTTCGAGCCCGACCTCGTCGTCTCCGCCGGGTTCATGAAGATCGTCGGCAAGGAGTTCCTCGCCCGGTTCGGCGGGCGGTTCGTCAACACCCATCCCGCCCTGCTGCCCAGTTTCCCCGGGGCCCACGGCGTACGGGACGCGCTCGCGTACGGCGCGAAGGTCACCGGCTGCACCGTCCACTTCGTCGACGACGGCGTCGACACCGGCCCGATCATCGCCCAGGGCGTGGTCGAGGTCCGGGACGAGGACGACGAGAGCGCTCTGCACGAGCGCATCAAGGAAGTCGAGCGAAGGCTGCTCGTCGAGGTCGTGGGGCGGCTCGCCCGCAACGGCTATCGCATTGAGGGACGAAAGGTAGTTATCCAGTGACCGCCGAGAGCAACAAGCGGCCCCTTCGCCGGGCGCTCGTCAGCGTCTACGACAAGACCGGTCTTGAGGACCTCGCGCGCGGGCTCCACGAGGCCGGGGTCGAGCTGGTCTCCACGGGCTCCACCGCCGCGAAGATCGCCGCTGCCGGCGTCCCCGTCACCAAGGTCGAGGAACTGACCGGCTTCCCCGAGTGCCTGGACGGCCGCGTGAAGACGCTGCACCCGCGCGTGCACGCCGGCATCCTCGCCGACCTGCGCCTGGACAGCCACCGCGAGCAGCTCGCCGAGCTGGGCGTCGAGCCGTTCGACCTCGTCGTGGTCAACCTCTACCCGTTCCGCGAGACGGTCGCCTCCGGCGCCTCCCCCGACGAGTGCGTCGAGCAGATCGACATCGGCGGCCCCTCGATGGTCCGCGCCGCCGCCAAGAACCACCCCTCGGTCGCGGTGGTCACCAGCCCGGCCCGCTACGCCGACGTCCTGTCCGCCGTGCAGAACGGCGGCTTCGACCTCGCCACGCGCAAGCGGCTCGCCGCCGAGGCCTTCCAGCACACGGCCGCCTACGACGTGGCCGTCGCCTCCTGGTTCGCCTCCTCCTACGCGCCGGTCGACGAGTCGCGGTTCCCCGACTTCCTCGGCGCCACCTGGGAGCGCGAGCACACCCTGCGCTACGGCGAGAACCCGCACCAGCCGGCCGCGCTGTACGTCTCCGGCACCGGCGGTCTCGCCCAGGCCGAGCAGCTGCACGGCAAGGAGATGTCGTACAACAACTACACGGACACGGACGCCGCCCGCCGTGCCGCGTACGACCACGCCGAGCCGTGCGTGGCGATCATCAAGCACGCCAATCCCTGCGGCATCGCGATCGGCGCGGACGTCGCCGAGGCGCACCGCAAGGCCCACGCCTGCGACCCGCTGTCGGCGTTCGGCGGCGTGATCGCGGTCAACCGCCCGGTCAGCAGGGAGATGGCCGAGCAGGTCGCGGAGATCTTCACCGAGGTCATCGTCGCGCCGGACTACGAGGACGGCGCCCTGGAGGCCCTCACCAAGAAGAAGAACATCCGCGTGCTGCGCTGCCCCGAGGGCCCGGCCGCCCCGGTCGAGGTCAAGCCCATCGACGGTGGCGCGCTGCTCCAGGTCACCGACCGGCTCCAGGCCGAGGGCGACGACCCGGCCCACTGGACGCTGGCGACCGGCGAGGCGCTGGGCGAGGCCGAGCTGGCCGAGCTGGCCTTCGCCTGGAGGGCCTGCCGCGCGGTGAAGTCCAACGCGATCCTGCTCGCCAAGGACGGCGCCTCGGTCGGCGTCGGCATGGGGCAGGTCAACCGCGTCGACTCCGCGAAGCTGGCCGTCGAGCGGGCGGGCGCCGAGCGCGTGGCGGGTGCCTACGCCGCCTCCGACGCCTTCTTCCCCTTCCCGGACGGTCTGGAGATCCTCACCGGGGCCGGCGTGAAGGCCGTGGTGCAGCCCGGCGGTTCGGTCCGCGACGAACTGGTCGTCGAGGCCGCGCAGAAGGCGGGCGTGACGATGTACTTCACCGGGACCCGGCACTTCTTCCACTGAGACCGGTGAGGGGGTGGCGCCGGGCGACGACGCCCGGCGCCGTCCCGTACGGCCCGCCGGGACCGGCCGGCACCCGCTACCGGCCCCGGGGCGCGTACTCCTGCAGGTAACGGGCCACGCGTGCCGCGTACGCGCGCTGGTCCGGGGGGACGCCGCCCGCCTTGTTCAGCGTGCCGTACGACGTCCGGTAGGCCGCGGCGATCAGCACCCGGCGGTCGCCGGGCAGGTCGTCGTGCAGGCGCGGGGCGATCCAGCACAGGTAGCGGCCCATCGCCGGGATGGACTCGGCCGGCGGGAACGGCGGCCGGGGCACGGTCTCGTTGGGGGTGCCGTCCTCGTTCATCCACCAGCGCAGCACGCGCGGGGTCCAGCGGGCGATGCCGTACTCGTCGTTGGCCGGGTCGGCGAGGTCCGGGTCGAAGTCGCTCTCCACCTTCAGCATGGCGGCGAGCAGGACCGGGCTGACCTCCTCCTGGTCGCAGTCGTGTGCCGTCTCCACGATCAGCAGCCGGTAGGCGGGCGGGATGCCCCGGTCGGTGCGCAGTTCCGAGGCCCCGTACGTGGCGGCGGCCACGTTGGCGCCCGCGCTGGGACCGCTGGTGCCGCCCGGCGCGCCGTCCGCCCAGACGCCGATGCCGTAGGCCAGGGCCGCGAGGGCGCACACGGCGGCGGCCGCGGCCGCCGTGACCCACGCGCGCGTGGCGCGCCGGACCGGGCGCGGCAGGAGCGGGCGGACCGGGCGGAACGGGTGCGGCGGGCGGTACGGGGTGCCGCAGGCCGCGCGGACCGACCGCAGCAGCGCCGGGGCGTCGAGGCGGTCGCGGTGGGTGCGGGTCAGGCAGGCGGTGATGATCCGCCGCCAGGCCTCGGGCAGTTCCGGCGACAGGCGCAGTGCCTCGGTGCCGCGGGCGTAGGCGGCCGCGGCGTCGCGGCGGGTGGCCGGGGTGGCACCGGGCAGCGGAAAGGAGCCGGTGAGCACCAGGTGCGCCAGGACGCCGAAGGCCCACACGTCGGCCGAGGGGCGGATGCGGCGGCCGCGTTCGCCGATCTCCGTCCACAGCAGTTCCGGCGGGGTGTAGTCGGGGGTGGAGAAGGCGGGCGTGTAGGCGTGCGTGCCCTCCAGTTCGGCGGCCATGTTGAAGTCGGCCAGCCGGACCGAACCGTCCGCCATCAGCAGCACGTTGGCCGGTTTCAGGTCGCCGTGCACCCACCCCGCGGCATGCAGCTGGACCAGGCCCTCGCAGATCTGCGCGAGCAGGACGGGCCCGGCGGCGGGCCGCGGTGCGGCGGCGAGCAGGGCGGACAGGGACCCCTCGGCCCGCTCCAGGACGAGGACGGTGGCGCCGTCCAGGTGCGGGCGGTCCGGGTCGTCGACGGTCAGCGTCTGGTACATCCGCACCAGACGCGGCCGTCTCAGCCGCCGGTACAGGGCGACCTCCCGCTCGGCCAGCTCCCGCAGGTGCGACAGCCGGCGGGGCGTGGCCGTCCCGGTGGGCAGGAACTTCAGGGCGGCCGTGGACGGCAGTTCACCGCCGCCGCCGACGCGGCGGGCGGCGTAGACGCTGCCGAAGGCGCCGGTCGCCAGCGGCTCGCGCACCTCCCAGACGCCGACCCGGTACCCCCGCGGGACGGGCACGGCGTAGGGCTCGGTCACCGGGTCACCCGGACCGGGCGGGTCCGACGGTGCCGGAGGGCCGGACGGAAGGAGCGGGCGACGTGGTCGGGCGCGCGGCGGCGGGAGGAGGTTCCCGTGCGGGGCGCGCGGGCGGTACGGGTGCGGTTTCGCTCGTCCTCCGTGGTCGGCGGAGGTACCACGACGATGCTGAACAAGGTGTCTCCCCGTGCCTGAACGGCTACACCGTCAGACTAGGGCGACGCGCCAGGGCCGTGCCCCCCTCGTACGGGTGAGACACGGCCCTTGGGTGTGATTGGCGTGAAGTGGTCCGGCCGGCCGGGTCCGCTCAGTAACGGGGGCGGTTGAACCAGGCCTTGCCCGCCGCGTTGCCGACGAACACCGCGATGAGGACGGCCAGGATGGTGTGCACCAGGCCGACGACGACGAACGGGTAGATGCCCAGGACCGCCGTGATGATGGCGAAGACCAGGATGGTGACGCGGACGCCGTTGCCGCCGTTCTTGAACTTCGTGGCCAGTACGGCCGCGAACACCAGCCAGGCCAGACCGAAGACCACGTAGCCCCAGATGAGGCCGGTCGAGTCGCCGACCAGGTCCTGGAAGGCGGTGTTGTCCTTCAGGGACTCGTCGTTCTTCGCGGCGTTGAGCGCGACGGCGGAGAAGGCGAAGAGGGCCACACCGACGACCTGCAGGCCGACGATGACCCACAGCATCACGCGGGCCGCGCCGACCGAACCCGGCATCGTGGTGGGGGCGGCCGGGCCGCCGTAGGGGGAAACCGGAGGGGCCTGCGGGTAGCCGTAGCCGGGGGCCTGTCCCTGCTGCTGCGGGTAGCCGTAACCGGGCTGCTGCGGCTGCTGCCCCTGGGGAGCGCCGTAGGGGTTGTTCGGGTCGCCGTAGCTCATGGCGGACTTTCCTCCGTTGGTCTTCGAGTGCGGGCTGGCGCGCGACATCCCGCACGGAGGAAAGTTCTGCAGATGCGACCGTCCCCCCGTTGAGCTGCCCGCAGCACTTGTCGGCTCATCGTTCTGCACCGCGCACGGGCTTGTCCAGCCGCGTTCCCGATGTGTTGTGCAAGTGCAACATCACCGATCATGGGCGGATAC
This sequence comes from Streptomyces sp. AHA2, assembly GCF_036857595.1. Taxonomy (NCBI): domain Bacteria; kingdom Bacillati; phylum Actinomycetota; class Actinomycetes; order Kitasatosporales; family Streptomycetaceae; genus Streptomyces; species Streptomyces sp. AHA2. Next base: position 286,884 of record NZ_JAUQWJ010000004.1, on the reverse strand, counting down.
GGCGGGACGGGCCCCCCGGTGCCCGGATCGCGGGCGGATTGGAACCGCGGGCGGGTCATCCGCGAGGATGGGGGCATGACCGCCCAGATTCTCGATGGCAAGGCCACCGCAGCCGCGATCAAGTCCGACCTGACCGCCCGCGTGGCGGCGCTGAAGGAGAAGGGCGTCACGCCCGGCCTCGGCACGATCCTGGTCGGGGACGACCCCGGCAGCCAGAAGTACGTCGCCGGCAAGCACCGCGACTGCGCGCAGGTCGGCATCGCCTCCATCCAGCGCGAGCTGCCCGCCACCGCCACGCAGGAGGAGATCGAGGCGGTCGTGCGCGAGCTGAACGAGGACCCGGCCTGCACCGGGTACATCGTGCAACTGCCGCTGCCCCGGGGCATCGACGAGAACCGCATCCTCGAACTCATGGACCCGGACAAGGACGCGGACGGGCTGCACCCGATGAACCTCGGGCGTCTGGTCCTCAACGAGCCGGCGCCGCTGCCCTGCACGCCGAACGGCGTGCTGACCCTGCTGCGCCGGTACGGGGTGGAGATCAAGGGCGCCGAGGTCGTGGTCGTCGGACGCGGCGTCACCATCGGCCGCCCGATGCCGCTGCTGCTGACCCGCCGCAGCGAGAACGCCACCGTGACCCAGTGCCACACCGGCACGCGCGACCTGTCGGCCCACCTCCGGCGCGCGGACATCATCGTCGCCGCCGCCGGTTCCGCCCACCTGATCCGCGCCGAGGACGTCAAGCCGGGCGCGGCCGTCCTCGACGTCGGCGTCTCGCGCAGCGCCGAGGGCAAGATCGTGGGCGACGTCCACCCCGACGTGGCCGAGGTCGCCGGCTTCATCTCCCCGAACCCCGGCGGGGTCGGCCCGATGACCCGCGCCCAGCTGCTCGTCAACGTGGTCGAGGCGGCGGAGCGCGGTGTCGGCTGAGCCCCGGGCCGCCGGCGAGCCGGACGCGGCGGAGGAGATCACCGTCCGCGACCCCGTCAGCGCGCCCGACGCCGAGGGCCGGCCGCGACGGGTCACCCGGCGGTTCCCGCTGTTCACCAAGGACACCGCGCGGCCGGAGGGCGGTGGCCGTGCGGCGTCCGGGGACGCGCCCGCGCCGGCCCGGCAGTGGCCGCTGCTGGCCGTCCTGTGCCTGGCCGGGGCCGGACTGCTCGTGACCGCGTTCGACCAGTTCCGGATCGGGACCCTGCTGATCGGTGTCGCGCTGCTGGGCGGCGGGGTGCTGCGCTGGCTGCTGCCCGACGTCGGCATGCTCGCGGTCCGCTCCCGCTTCACGGACATCGCCACCTACGGCGTGCTGGGCGTGGTGATCGTCCTGCTGGCGCTGATGGCCCAGCCCGAACCGCTGCTGCAGATCCCGTTCCTGAAGGACACCCTGCACTTCACCGTCACCAGCGAGTGACGCCGAGCGGCGGCCCGTCCTCTCCCCCGAGGAAGGACGGGCCGCCGTCACGAACAATCTCCTGCACGGCGAACGGCCTGTTCAACGGCTGTCAGAGCGCTGTGGCACGGAAGTGACGGTTCCGGTACGTCCGGCTTCCGATACCGCACGAAGTGGTGCGACACCGGCTCCGGCGTGGACAATCAGGACGGCTCGGCGTGTTTCCGCACGCGGTCTCCGTGCTTCTGTGCGCCCTCGGCCCGGGAACTGAGATCCTGCGGGGGCGCATCCCAGTGGGTAGCCACACCGGGACTCGGCCAGGGCCGCCGCGCGCGGGGGCGCGGAGCGCGGGAAACATCAGCACGACCGGGGGGAAGAGGGGGACGCAATGCCTCGTTGGAAGGCCTTGCCCGATGAGCTCGATCCGCAGATCAGGGAGTTCACCAGCCAGCTGCGCAGGCTCGTGGACCGCAGCGGTCTGAGCATCGCGTCGGTGGCGGACCGCACGGGTTACAGCAAGACGTCCTGGGATCGTTACCTGAACGGCCGGCTGCTCGCGCCGAAGGGCGCGATCGTGGCGCTGGCCGAGGTCACCGGAACCAATCCGCTGCACCTGACCACCATGTGGGAGCTGGCCGAGCGCGCCTGGAGCCGCTCGGAGATGCGGCACGACATGACCATGGAGGCCATACGGATCTCCCAGGCGCGCGCCGCGCTCGGGGAGTTCGGCGGACAGGACTTCGGCGACGCCGCGCGCGCGTCCGGCGGCGGCCGGACGGCCTCCCCGGGCAGCCGGCCCGCCCGCGGCGGCAGCACCACGGTCACGCCGGGCATCGCCGGTCCCGCCGGGGTCGCGCCGAGCGTGCCGGTGCAGCCCACCGCGCCCGAGGTCCAGGACTCCACCGGCAGCGGTCTGCGCGAGGGCGGCGCCCGCAGCGGGACGGGCGACGTCAACTCGTGGGGGCTGGCCGGGTACAAGGGGCCGTCGCCGACGGGCCGCCCGCCGGGCTCCGGCGCCGGCAGCCGGCCGGGCCCGGGCTCCGCACGTCCCTCCGGGCCGTCCGGTGACCGTTCCGGCCCTGCCGGGCCGTCCGGTGACCGCTCCCGTCCCTCCGGCGCCGGCGCGTACGGCGAGCCTCCGCGGGACGCCGTGCCCGCCGGGGCCCGCCCGGCCGCCGGCGGGACCGCCCCGGCCGCCGCCAAGCGCCGGACCGCGACCTTCGTCGCGGCCGCCGTCGGTGTGCTCGTGGTGATCGCCGGCGCCTTCTCCCTCACCGGGGGCGGAGGCGACGACGAGGCGAAGAAGGGCGGCGCGTCGCCGTCCCCCACCGTCACGGGCCGGACCGAGCTGCCGCCCGGCGTGAAGTGCAGCGGCGACGGCTGCGCCGGCAAGGACGCCGAGAACATGGGCTGCAGCGGCGACCTGGTCACCACGGCCACCACCGCGACCGTCGGCACGACCGTCGTGGAAGTCCGCTACAGCGAGACCTGCAAGGCGGCCTGGGGCCGGATCACGGGAGCCGCACAGGGCGACGAGGTGCGGATCAGCGCGGGCGGGGCGAAGCAGTCAGGCAGCATCACCGAGACCGGCGACACCGTCGCCTACACCCCGATGGTGCCCGTGAAGAGCGCCGCCGAGGCCAAGGCGTGCACGACCCTGGCGGCGGGCGGCCAGGGCTGCACGAAGTAGGCGCACGAGCCTCCGAGCCGGCCGGGGATGTGACCGGAAACGCCCCCTCGGGAGGCATGGTCCGGGCGGAACCGGGCAGGCGGACCGTACCCCCACGGGATTCCGGCACGGCCGGTACCCCCCTCCGGCGGCCGCCCTCGTCCCTCTCTCCCGGACGGGCGGCCGCTTCCCGTGCGGGCCGGGGGAGGGGTTGTGGGCCGGGCCACACCGACCCGGCGGTCCGGGATCCCGGATGCGCGATAGCCTGACCGCTGGTCGATCTCTTGACGCCAAGAGATCGATCACATGTCCGGGGCAGGGACCCCGCCCCTACCGCCAGCTGTCATACGGAGAACGCCATGACCCGCACTCCCGTGAACGTCACCGTCACCGGCGCGGCCGGCCAGATCGGTTACGCCCTGCTCTTCCGCATCGCCTCCGGTCAGCTGCTCGGCGCGGACGTGCCGGTGAAGCTGCGCCTCCTCGAGATCACGCCGGCGCTGAAGGCGGCCGAGGGCACGGCCATGGAGCTGGACGACTGCGCGTTCCCGCTCCTGCAGGGCATCGAGATCACCGACGACCCGAACGTCGCCTTCGACGGCGCCAACGTCGGTCTGCTCGTCGGCGCCCGCCCCCGGACCAAGGGCATGGAGCGCGGTGACCTGCTGGAGGCCAACGGCGGCATCTTCAAGCCGCAGGGTCAGGCCATCAACGCCCACGCCGCGGACGACATCAAGGTCCTCGTGGTCGGCAACCCGGCCAACACCAACGCCCTCATCGCCCAGGCCGCCGCGCCGGACGTCCCGGCCGAGCGGTTCACGGCCATGACCCGCCTGGACCACAACCGCGCCCTGACGCAGCTGTCGAAGAAGACGGGCACCCCGGTCTCCGAGATCAGGAAGCTGACGATCTGGGGCAACCACTCCGCCACGCAGTACCCGGACATCTTCCACGCCACGGTCGCCGGCAAGAACGCCGCCGAGGTCGTCAACGACGAGAAGTGGCTGGCCGAGGACTTCATCCCGACCGTCGCCAAGCGCGGTGCCGCCATCATCGAGGCCCGCGGCGCCTCCTCGGCCGCCTCCGCCGCCAACGCCGCCGTCGACCACGTCCACTCGTGGGTCAACGGCACCGCGGAGGGCGACTGGGTCTCCATGGGCATCCCGTCGGACGGCTCCTACGGCGTCCCGGAGGGCCTGATCTCCTCCTTCCCCGTCACCTGCAAGGACGGCAAGTACGAGATCGTCCAGGGTCTGGACATCAACGAGTTCTCGCGCGCCCGCATCGACGCCTCCGTCAAGGAGCTCGAGGAGGAGCGCGAGGCGGTCCGCGGTCTCGGTCTCATCTGACCCCCGGCTCCCGCCCGGAGCCGTACGCTTCCGCGCGCAGGCCCCGCACCGGTTCTCCCGGTGCGGGGCCTGCACGTTTCCCGCGCCCCTTCCCGGACGTCCGGAAGGGCGAGCGGCGCAGGGCGCGAACATCCGGAAACCCGCCGGACGTTGGGCGTTCTGTCCGTGTTTGTCCGCATCTCCCGTGACACAGCGCACTTTCGGTCACGCGGGCGCATGCAATCGGGGGAGTCGGGCAGGCGAACCCGGTCCCTCAGTGGCACGCAGGTGACGCAGGGGCGCTGATCAGGAACGGAAGGCGAAGAGCGATCATGGCGGAAAGTACCGGACTTCAGGCGCGCGAAACCATCCATGCGGGAGGAGAGTGGCGAGCGGCCCTCTCCGGAGCCACGCGCGAGATCATCGACCCCGCGGACGCCGTGCCCTTCGCCCTGGTCGCGGAGGGGGACGAGAAGGACACCGACCTGGCCGTCGCCGCGGCGCGGCGGGCGTTCGACGAGGGCGAGTGGCCGCGCACCCCCGTCTCCGAGCGCGCCGCGCTGCTGCGCCGCGTCGCCGACCTCCTCGTGCGGGACCGCGAGAAGCTCGGACGGCTGGAGGCGCAGGACGCGGGCAAGACCGTCGAGGAGGGACGCGTCGACATCGACTGCGTCGCCGACGCCTTCCGGTACTTCGCCGACCTGGTGGCGGGTGAGTCCCCGGGCCGGGTCGTAGACGCCGGCTCGCCGGACGTCCACAGCGTCGTCGTCCACGAGCCGGTCGGCGTCTGCGCGATGATCACGCCCTGGAACTACCCGCTGCTGCAGGCCAGCTGGAAGATCGCCCCCGCGCTCGCCGCCGGCAACACCTTCGTCGTCAAGCCCAGCGAGATCACGCCGATGACCACCGTCGCGCTGATCGACCTGCTCGTCGAGGCCGGGCTGCCCGCCGGTGTCGCCAACATCGTGACCGGGCCCGGCCACTCGGTCGGCGCGCGCCTGGCCGAGCACCCCGACGTCGACCTGGTCTCCTTCACCGGCGGGCTGGTCAGCGGCACCAAGGTCGCCCAGGCCGCCGCGCCCACCGTCAAGAAGGTCGCCCTCGAACTGGGCGGCAAGAACCCCAACGTCGTCTTCGCCGACGCCTGCGCCACCGAGGAGGGCTTCGACACCGCCGTCGACCAGGCCCTCAACGCCGCCTTCATCCACAGTGGCCAGGTCTGCTCGGCCGGTGCCCGCCTCATCGTCGAGGAGTCCGTGCGGGAGCGGTTCGTGGCCGAACTCGCCCGGCGAGCCGGGAAGATCCGCCTCGGCCGCGGCACCGAGGACGGCGTCGAGTGCGGCCCGCTCGTCTCCGAGCAGCAGCGCGCCAAGGTCGAGGCGTACGTCGCCTCCGCCCTCGAGGAGGGCGCGGTGCTGCGCTGCGGCGGCAAGCGCCCCGAGCCGTCCCCCGAGCGCCCCGAGAACGGCTACTTCTACGAGCCGACCGTCCTCGACCACTGCCACCGCGAGATGCGCGTCGTGCGCGAGGAGGTCTTCGGACCGGTCCTCACCGTCGAGACCTTCCGCACCGAGGACGAGGCCGTCGCGCTGGCCAACGACACCGAGTACGGCCTCGCGGGCGGCGTGTGGACCACCGACCCGGGCCGCGCCCGCCGCGTCGCCGGCCGGCTGCGCCACGGCACCGTCTGGATCAACGACTTCCACCCCTATCTGCCGCAGGCGGAGTGGGGCGGCTTCGGCAAGAGCGGCGTCGGCCGCGAACTGGGCCCGGCCGGGCTCGCCGAGTACCGCGAGACCAAGCACGTCTACCAGAACCTCGCACCCGAGCCGGTGCGCTGGTTCGCGGGCTGAGCGGCCCGGCGCCCGCCCGCGCCGGGCCGGCCGGCCCGAACGGCCCACGCCCGCGCCGCCGGTGCCCCCGCGACCGGCAGCACGACGAACGGCGGCCCCCCGAGCAGCCGTCCCCGACGGACAGCGCCACGAAAGACGGCTCCACGGCTCGTCCCCCTGTCCCCCGACGAACCCACTCGTCCCGGCTCTCCTGGAGTACCACCCTCATGTCCGACCACACCCATGAATTCGACTATGTCGTCATAGGCGGCGGAACAGCAGGTTCCGTGATCGCCTCCCGTCTCACCGAGAACCCCGACGTGACCGTCGCCGTCATCGAGGGCGGCCCCAGCGACGTGGGCCGCGAGGACGTCCTGACCCTGCGCCGCTGGATGGGCCTGCTGGGCGGCGAACTCGACTACGACTACCCGACCACCGAACAGCCCCGCGGCAACTCGCACATCCGGCACAGCCGGGCCCGGGTCCTCGGCGGCTGCTCCTCCCACAACACCCTGATCGCCTTCAAGCCGCTGCCCGCCGACTGGGACGAGTGGGAGGCCGCCGGTGCCGAGGGCTGGGGCGCGGTGCAGATGGAGGCGTACTTCGCCCGGCTGCTCAACAACATCGTGCCGGTCGACGAGAAGGACCGGAACGCCATCGCCCGCGACTTCGTCGACGCCGCACAGGAAGCGCTCGGCGTGCCGCGCGTCGAGGGCTTCAACGCGAAGCCCTTCACGGAGGGCGTCGGCTTCTTCGACCTCGCCTACCACCCCGAGAACAACAAGCGCTCCTCGGCGTCGGTGGCGTACCTGCACCCGGTGATGGACGAGCGCCCCAACCTCACGATCCTGCTGGAGACCTGGGCGTACAAGCTGCAGCTCGACGGCGACCGCGCCGAGGGCGTCCACGTGCGCACCAAGGACGGCGAGGAGATCCTGGTGAGGGCCCGCAACGAGGTGCTGCTGTGCGCCGGGGCCGTCGACTCGCCCCGCCTGCTGATGCACTCCGGCATCGGCCCGAAGGCCGACCTGGAGAAGCTCGGCATCCCCGTCACGCACGACCTGCCGGGCGTCGGCGAGAACCTGCTCGACCACCCCGAGTCGGTCATCGTCTGGGAGACCCACGGTCCCATCCCGGAGAACTCCGCGATGGACTCCGACGCGGGACTGTTCGTCCGGCGCGACCCCGAACTGCCGCACCCGGACCTGATGTTCCACTTCTACCAGATCCCGTTCACCGACAACCCGGAGCGACTGGGCTACCGGCGGCCGGAGTTCGGCGTCTCGATGACCCCGAACATCCCCAAGCCCAAGAGCCGCGGCCGGCTGTACCTGACCAGCGCCGACCCGGAGGTCAAGCCCGCCCTGGACTTCCGCTACTTCACCGACGAGGACGACTACGACGGCCGCACCCTCGTCGACGGCATCCGGATCGCCCGGGAGATAGCGAAGACCGAGCCGCTGGCCGGCTGGCTCAAGCGCGAGGTGGCCCCCGGCCCGGACGTCACCGGCGACGAGGAGCTCAGCGAGTACGCCCGCAAGGTCGCCCACACCGTCTACCACCCGGCCGGCACCTGCAGGATGGGCGCCCCCGACGACCGGCTCGCCGTGGTCGACCCCGAGCTGCGGGTGCGCGGCGTGGAGGGCCTGCGCATCGCCGACGCCTCCGTGTTCCCCACCATGACCACCGTCAACCCGATGATCGGCGTGCTCATGGTCGGGGAGAAGGCCGCCGAACTGATCGGTGGTGGTGCCGAGTGACCGCGACCCTCGAACCCCCGACGGAGCAGACCATGGACACCACCGCCCCCGTCTTCTCGGTGGAGGGCCTGTGGAAGGTGTTCGGCCCCAAGGCCGAGCGCGTCCCCGGCGACCCCGAGCTGACCGCCCTCGACCCGGCCGAACTGCGCTCGCGCACCGGCTGCACGGCCGCCGTCCGGGACGTCAGCTTCGACGTGCGCAAGGGCGAGGTCTTCGTCGTCATGGGCCTGTCCGGCTCCGGCAAGTCCACCCTGGTGCGCTGCCTGACCCGGCTGATCGAGCCCACGGCCGGCACCATCGCCATCGACGGCGAGGACGTGCGCGCCATGGACCGCTCCCGGCTGCGCGAGCTGCGCCGCCACCGGGCCGCGATGGTCTTCCAGCACTTCGGCCTGCTGCCGCACCGCACGGTCCTCGACAACGTCGCCTACGGCCTGGAGATCCAGGGCGTCGGCAAGGCCGAGCGGCGCGAGCGGGCCGCCCAGGTCGTCGCCAAGGTCGGCCTGGAAGGCATGGAGCACCGCCGCCCCGGCCAGCTCTCCGGCGGCCAGCGGCAGCGCGTGGGCCTGGCCCGCGCCCTCGCCGTCGACCCCGAAGTCCTGCTCTTCGACGAGCCGTTCAGCGCCCTCGACCCGCTGATCCGGCGCGAGATGCAGGAGGAGGTGGTGCGGCTGCACCACGAGGAGGGCCGCACGATGGTCTTCATCACCCACGACCTGCAGGAGGCTTTGAAGCTCGGCGACCGCATCGCGCTGATGCGCGACGGCGAGGTCGTGCAGCTCGGCACCCCCGAGGAGATCGTGGGGGCGCCCGCCGACGACTACGTCCGCGAGTTCGTCCGCGACGTCCCGCGCGAGCAGGTCATGACCGTCCGCACCGCCATGCGCCGCCCCTCGGCCGGCCAGGACGGCAGCGGTCCGGCGCTGCGGCCCGAGGCGACGGTCTCCGAGGCGATCGAGGCGGTCGCCCGCGCCGGTGCACCGGCCCGTGTCGTGGACAAGGGCCGCTGCGTCGGCGTGGTCGACTCCGACACGCTCCTCGGTGTCGTCGCCGGCACGGAGCGGCCCGCTCCACCGGGGACGGAGCAGCCCGAGGAGGCGGTGTGATGGCCACTCTCACCGCCCATCCGCCGCGCGCGGGCCTGCCCGGGCCGCTGAAGAACCGGACCGTGCACAAGCTCGTCCTGCTGGCGGTCGCCGCGGCCGTCCTCGTCCCGCTCGCCGACGCCCGCTGGGCGAGCGGCAGCTGGCCGGGCGCCCTGACCGTCGACCTCTCCGAGCCGCTCGCCAGGGCCAGCGACTGGATCATCGACAACCGGGACAGCCACCCGCTGTTCCTCTACTTCTTCGGCCACGTCAGCAACGTCGTCGTCATCGCCGTCCGCGCGGTCTACCTCGCCCTCCTCGCCGTCGGCTGGGCGGGGGTCACGGCCGTGGGCGCCCTGGTCGCCTGGCGGGTCGCCGGTGTCCGGCTGGCGCTGGGCACGGCCGTCGCCTTCCTCGTCTGCGGCCTGCTCGGCATGTGGGTGCCGACCATGCAGACGCTCGCCCTGATGGTCGTCGCGGTCCTCGCGTCGATCGTGGTGGGTGCGCTGCTCGGGCTCGCCGCCGGGCTGTCGGACCGGATGGACCGCGTCCTGCGCCCGGTGCTGGACACCATGCAGGTGCTGCCCGCCTTCGCCTACCTGCTGCCCGTCGTCCTCGTGTTCGGCATCGGCGTCCCCGCCGCGGTCCTGGCCACCGTCGTCTACGCCGCCCCGCCCATGGCCCGGCTGACCTCGCTGGGTCTGCGCGGTGCCGACAAGGAGGTGCTGGAGGCCGTCGAGTCGCTCGGCGCCACCGCCCGCCAGCGCCTGCTGACCGCGCGCATCCCCCTGGCCCGCAGGGAACTCCTCCTCGGCGTCAACCAGACGATCATGATGGCGCTGTCCATGGCCGTCATCGCGGCCGTCATCGGCGCGGGCGGTCTCGGTGACCGCGTCTACCAGGCCCTGGCCTCGGTCGACGTCGGTGCCGCGCTCGCCGCCGGCATCCCCATCGTGCTGCTGGCCGTCGTCCTGGACCGCGTCACCGGCGCGGCGGGGGAGAGGCTCGGTGCCGAACCCGACCCGCGCAGCGGACGCGGCTGGCTCCACGCCCTCGCCGTCGCCGTCGCCGTGGCGGTCGCCGGGCGGCTCGCGGGCCGCCTGGAGTGGCCCGACCCGTGGGTCGTCGGCATCGCCGAGCCGGTCAACAGGGCGGTCGACTGGATGACCGCCCACCTGTACTCCGGCGTCCCCGTCATCGGCGGCACCGCCGACTGGGCGGGCCACTTCACCACCTGGGTGCTGGACCCGATGCGCGACGGCCTGCAGTGGCTGCCCTGGTGGGCGGTCCTGCTGATCGTCGCCGCGTTGGCCTGGGTCATCGGCACCTGGCGCACCGCCCTGACCGCCGTCCTCGCCATGGCCGCCATCGGCGTCCTCGGCGTCTGGAAGCCCTCGCTCGACACCCTCTCCCAGGTCCTCGCGGCCGTCGCCGTCACGCTCGTCGCCGGCTTCGCCGTGGGCATCGCCGCGGCCCGCAGCGACCGCCTGGAGCGGGCCCTGCGGCCCGTGCTGGACGTGTTCCAGACGATGCCGCAGTTCGTGTACCTCATCCCCGTCGTCGCCCTGTTCGGCGTCGGCCGTGCCCCGGCCGTCGCCGCCGCGATCGTCTACGCCCTGCCGGCCGTCGTCCGCATCACCACCCAGGGCCTGCGCCAGGTCGACCCGGCCGCGCTGGAGGCGTCCGGCTCGCTGGGGGCGACCAGCTGGCAGCAACTGCGGCAGGTGCAGCTGCCGCTGGCCCGCCCGGCGCTGCTGCTCGCCGTCAACCAGGGCCTCGTCCTGGTCCTCGCCGTCGTCGTCATCGGCGGCCTGGTCGGCGGCGGTGCCCTCGGCTACGACGTCGTCTTCGGCCTCGCCCAGGGCGACCTGGCCACCGGTCTGGTGGCCGGCGGCGCGATCGTCTGCCTCGGCCTGATGCTCGACCGGGTGACCCAGCCCACCGAACGCCGCGCGAGGAAGGGAGCCTGACATGCGCGTCCGTACCACCGCCGCGATCGCCGCGGTGTGCTCCCTGGCCCTGCTCACCGGCTGCGGCGCGGCCGACATGACCAAGCAGGCCTCGCCGTTCGCCAATGCGCGGGGCGCCAAGACCGTGACCCTGTCCGTGCAGTCCTGGGTGGGCGCGCAGTCCAACGTGGCCGTCGCCCAGTACATCCTGGAGCACGAACTGGGCTACCGCGTCGACACCGTCCAGGTCGACGAGGTGCCCGCCTGGGACGCCCTCAGCCAGGGCCGCGTCGACGCGCTCCTGGAGGACTGGGGCCATCCCGAGCAGGAACAGCGGTACGTGGAGGACAAGAAGACGATCGCGCCCGGCGGCGAACTCGGCGTCACCGGCCACATCGGCTGGTACGTCCCGACGTACCTCGCCGAGAAGCACCCCGACATCACGCACTGGAAGAACCTCAACAAGTACGCCGACCTCTTCCGCACCCCCGAGAGCGGCGACAAGGGTCAGCTGATGGACGGTTCGCCGTCCTACGTCACCAACGACAAGGCGCTGGTGAAGAACCTGAAGCTGGACTACCAGGTGGTGTTCGCCGGGTCCGAGGCCGCGCAGATCACCCAGATCAAGCAGTTCGCCAAGGAGAAGAAGCCCTTCCTGACCTACTGGTACTCGCCGCAGTGGCTGTTCGAGAAGGTCCCGATGACCGAGGTGAAGCTGCCGCCGTACGAGGAGGGCTGCGACGCCGACCCGGAGAAGGTCGCCTGCGCCTACCCGCACACCCCGCTGCAGAAGTACCTCAACGCGGACTTCGCGACGAAGGGCGGCGAGGCGGCGGCGTTCCTGAAGAAGTTCAGGTGGACGACCGAGGACCAGAACGAGGTCTCCCTGATGATCGCCGACAAGAAGATGTCCCCCGAGGACGCGGCGAAGAAGTGGGTGGACAGCCACGAGTCCACCTGGAAGAAGTGGCTGTCCTGAGCGTCCCTACGCCAGGAGCCCGGCGGCGATCTCCCGCAGCGCGCGGGCGGCCCGCCGCTGGAGCCCCGGCCCGAAGGTGATCCGGGTGGCCCCTCGTGCGCCGAGTTCGGCGGGCGAGGGGCCCTCGTCCACCGCCGCGCCGACGTTGATCGGTCCCTGGATGCCGGCCCGCAGCAGCGGCAGCACTCCGGGCGGCGCGTCGATCGGGTACACGCAGTCGGCCCCGGCGGCGACGTACAGCGCGGCGCGCTCGATGGCGCGACCGGGGTCGGTCACCCCGCGGACGAACGTGTCCACGCGCGCGTTGAGGAACAACCGGTCCCCGGCCGCCTCGCGCACCTCGGCCAGCCAGTCGGCGTGCGCCCGCGGGTCCTTCAGCACCCCGCACGCGGAGTCCTCCAGGTTGCACCCCACCGCGCCCGTCTCCAGCAGCCGCTCCACCAGCTCCTTCGGGGCGAGCCCGTATCCGCCCTCCACGTCGGCGGACACGGGCACGTCGACCGCGCGGACGATCCGGGAGACCGCCGCGAACATCTCGCCGGCCGGGACCTGCCCGTCCTCGTACCCGAGGCCGGCCGCGACCCCGGCACTGGGCGTGGCGAGCGCCGGGAACCCGGCCTCCTCGAACACCCGGGCACTGGCCGCGTCCCACGGGCCGGGCAGCACCAGCGGATCTCCGGGCTGCCGGTGCAGGTGCAGAGCGCGGAACACCTCGGCCTTGCTCATGACGTACGACTCCCCGGCGGGATGCGACGGGCGACCATCACCCGGTTCCAGTTGTTGATGGCGACGACCAGGGCGACGAGGTGGGCCAGCCCGGCCTCGTCGAAGTGCTTGGCGGCCCGCTCGTAGACCTCGTCCGGCACGAAGCCCTCGGTGAGCACGGTCACGGCCTCGGTCAGCGCGAGCGCCGCCCGCTCCCGCTCGTCGAAGACGTCCTCGGCCTCGTCCCACGAGGCCAGCAGACCGAGCTGCCGCTCGCTCACCCCGTGCTCGCGTGCGAGCGCCAGGTGCATGTCGAGGCAGAACGCGCAGCGGTTGATCTGCGAGGCGCGGATCACCACGAGTTCGGCGAGGGCCGGGTCGCCGAGGCCCTGCTTCGCGGCGGCGCTCACCGCGGACAGGGCACGGGCGACCCCGGGGTCCAGCAGCCGGGTCCGGGGCGTCACTTGTACTGGCCCGGCTGGTAGTGGCCGGGAGCCATGCGGCAGGTCACCCCGAACCGGTTCCAGGCGTTGATCACCGTGATCGCGGCGATGACCTGCGCCAGCTCGGCCTCGTCGAAGTGCTCGGCCGCCCGCTCGTAGACCTCGTCGGGCACGAAGCCGTCGGTCAGCACCGTCACGGCCTCCGTCAGCTCCAGCGCCGCGATCTCCTTCGCGGTGTAGAAGTGCCGCGACTCGTCCCACGCGCTGAGCTGCACGATCCGCTCGACGCTCTCACCCGAGGCGAGGGCGTCCTTGGTGTGCATGTCGATGCAGAACGCGCAGTGGTTGATCTGGGAGGCGCGGATCTTCACCAGCTCGTACAGCTTGTGGTCGAGCCCCTTACGGGCGGCGGTCTCCAGCCGGACCATCGCCTTGTAGACCTCGGGCGCGTGCTTGGCCCACTCCAGCCGGGCGGGCCGCTCGGGGACGTACTCCACGGTGGCGGTGTCGTCGGTGTGCGTCGTCATGCCGTCGACCCTAGGCAGCAAGCAGCCCAGGAGTATGGTCCATTTCCATGGCGGAACGTTGGGCCACTTTGGGCATCGACCTGCACCTGGAGCCGACCGGTCCGGGCCTGCGGCGGGGGCTGACCGACGCCCTGCGGGAGGCGGTGCGCTCCGGGCGGCTGGCCCCCGGCACCCGGCTGCCCTCCTCCCGCGCGCTCGCCGCCGACCTGGGCATCGCGCGCAACACGGTCGCCGACGCCTACGCCGACCTGGTCGCCGAGGGCTGGCTCACGGCCCGGCAGGGGTCGGGCACCCGCGTCGCCACGGGGGCACCGGCCACGCCCGCACGGCAGCGGGAGCCCGGGACCGTCCCGCCGGCCGGGACGGCAGTCCGCACCCACGCCCGTGCGCGCGGCCGTCCCGCCTACGACCTGCGTCCGGGCACCCCCGACCTCGCGTCCTTCCCCCGGGCGGAATGGCTCAGGGCCGCCCGCCGCGCCCTCGCGGCCGCCCCGTACCACGCCCTCGACTACGGGGACCCGCGCGGACGCCCCGAACTGCGGGCCGCGCTCGCCGGTTACCTGTCCCGGGCCCGGGGCGTGCGCGCCGACCCCGAACGGATCGTGGTGTGCGCCGGGTTCGCGCACGCGCTGCGGCTGCTCGGCACGGTGCTGCGCGCCCGCGGGGCCCGCACGGTGGCGGTGGAGTCCTACGGCCTGGACGTGCACCGGGACCTACTGACCGACGCGGGGCTCGCCACCACCCCGCTGCCGTTCGACGCCCTGGGCACCGACCCGGCCGGGCTCTCCGGCGCCGACGCGGTCCTCCTCACCCCGGCCCACCAGTTCCCCATGGGCGTGCCGCTGCACCGCGACCGCCGGACGGCCGTCCTGGACCGGGCCCGGCGGACCGGCGCGCTGGTACTCGAGGACGACTACGACGGCGAGTTCCGCTACGACCGGCAGCCCGTCGGCGCGCTGCAGGGGCTGGACCCCGACCGGGTGGCCTACCTCGGCACGGCGAGCAAGTCCCTCGCCCCCGGGCTGCGGCTGGCCTGGGCCGTGCTGCCGCGGGACCTGGCCGGGGAGGTGGCCGCGGCCAAGGGCGGCATCGACACCTGCGGGGCGTTGGACCAGCTGACCCTGGCGGAGTTCCTCACCTCCGGGGCCTACGACCGGCACGTGCGCGCCGCCCGGCTGCGCTACCGCCGCCGCCGGGACGCCCTGGTCGCAGCCGTCGCGGCCCGGGCCCCGCAGGCCCGGATCACCGGCATCGCGGCCGGTCTGCACGTCCTGCTGCGGCTGCCGCCGGGCAGTGAGCAGTCGGTGGTCCAGGCGGCCAACTGGCGCGGCCTGGCTCTGCACGGCCTCGCCCGCTACCGCAACCCGGCCGCCCGCGTGGAGCCGCTCGACGCCCTGGTCGTCGGCTACGGCACCCCACCCGACCACGCCTGGACGGGCGCCCTGGACGCCCTGTGCGCGGCCCTCCCGGGCTGACCCCCCGCCGCGCCGCACCACCGACCACCCCTGCACCGCACGCGTCACGGTCGACGGCAGGGGGTCGCGGCGGGGGCACCTTGCCCGCCCGTACCGACCACCGTTCCCTCCCCGCACGCGTCGGGGTCGACGGCGGGCGGCGACGGCGGGGAACGCCCCTCCTGGCGCGTACCATCCGTCGGCGTTTCCCCCCACGTGTCAGCGTCGACGGCACGCGGCGCGGTGGGACCACCTCGCCCGCCCGTACCGACCACCGTCCCCTCCCCGCACGCGTCGGGGTCGACGGCGGGCGGCGACGGCGGGGAACGCCCCTCCTGGCGCGTACCACCCGTCGGCGTTTCCCCGTACGCGTCAGGGGCGGCGGCACGCGGCGCGGTGGGACCACCTCGCCCGCCCGTACCGACCACCGTCCCCCTATCTGCACGCGTCAGCGTCGACGGCACGCGGCGACGCGGGGTAGGCCCCTCGTGGCGCGTACCATCCGTCGGCGTTTCCCCGTACGCGTCAGGGGCGGCGGCACGCGGCGCGGTGGGAACACCTCGCCCGCCCGTACCGACCACCGTCCCCTCCCCGCACGCGTCACGGTCGTCCCGCCGCGCCGCCCCCGCCGCCGTCCGTCTCCCGCGCGGCCGGTGCCTCCGCCGCTCCCGCCGCCGCCTCCACCGGTGCCTCCCCGAAGCGGGACAGGGCCAGTGCGCCCGCCACCGCCACCGCGAAACCGACGACCGCCAGCCAGCCCAGCCCCGGGCGGGTGCGGTCGCCGAGCCAGACCACGCCGATCAGCGCGGGCGCCACCGTCTCGCCGAGCACCAGCCCCGCGGTCGCCGTCGTCACCGAGCCGCGCTGCAGGGCCGAGGTCAGCAGCAGAAACGCGGCACCGCCGCCCAGCAGCAGCGCGTAGGACGCCGGGTTGGTGAACAGCGCCGCGGGCGTCAGGCCGTCGATGAGCCGTACCGCCACCTCCACCACCCCGAACCCCAGCCCCGAGCCGAGACCGAGCGCCAGGGCGCGTCCCCGCTCCGGGAGCCGCCCGCCCGCCGCGCCCAGCAGCAGCACCCCGGCCACAGCCCCGAGCAGCGCCCACCTCAGCCAGCCCGGCCCGGACTCGTCACCCTCCGCCCCCGACGCCAGTCCCAGCAGCGCCAGCCCGGCGCACACCACGCCCACCGCCGCCCACTCCGTCCGGCTCAGCCGCACCTTCAGCAGCCGCGCGGCGACCACCGCCGTCACCGCCAGGCTCGCCGCCAGCGCCGCCCCGACGGCGTAGATCGGCACCGACCGCAGCGCCAGGATCTGCAGCACGAACCCGAGCCCGTCGAGCGCCAGCCCGGCCAGGTAGCGCCACTGCCGCAACGCCCGCCACAGCAGCGCCACGTCCCCGGCGGGACCGCTCGCCGCCGCGGCCCGCGCGGCGATCGCCTGCAGCACCGTCGCCGTACCGAAGCACACCGCAGCACCAAGGGCGCAAAGCATTCCAAAGATCACGAAACGACAGTAGGACAGCCGCCGGAAGGAGGGGGGCATGCGCGCCCGTCCCCGGGGTTCTCTAGGCTGACCGCTCGGCAGTGCATACCGGGGAGAGGCACAGGGGGAACGCAGATGGCCGAAACACGACGACGGCTGCGCTCCAGCACGGTGGTCCTGGGCGGCATGGGGGTCCTCGCGGCGGCCCTGTCCGCATGCGGCTCCGACCCCGACCGCCGGTGCGTGGACCGCGACAGCTACGACTACCTCAACGGCTACAAGGTCGTCGCCGACAAGAACTGCAAGCCGGGCGGCTCCTCGTCCGGCAAGGGCCGCAAAACGCTCGGCAAGGGCAAGAACGCCGACTGGTACTACGACGCCGACGTGAGCAACGGCTGGGCCGACGACGGCACCTTCAGCCGCAACGAGGCCGTCGACCGGGGCGGCTTCGGCTGCTCAGGCGGCAGCGGCGGCGGCTGACGGGCGGTCCGAGGATGGAACGCCGCACCATCGCCCCGCGCCCGGACTGGCAGCGGACCGTCGAGGACCAGGGACTGATCTACCCCCTGACGCGCTACCCCGACGGCTCCCTGCGCCCCTACTGGGACGAGAGCGCCTACTACGTCTTCGGGCTGCCGGAGGTCGAGGCGCTGGAAGAGGTCGTCGAGGAACTGCACCGCATGTGCCTGGCCGCGGCCGGGCACATCGTGGCCGAGAACCGCTTCGCCGACCTCGGCATCACCGACCCCCGGGTGGCCCGCCTGGTGGCCGAGGCCTGGCACCGCCGAGCCGAACTGCCGTCCCTCTACGGCCGGTTCGACCTGCGCTACGACGGCACCGGCCCGGCCAAGCTGCTGGAGTACAACGCCGACACCCCCACCTCGCTGGTCGAGGCCGCGTCCCCGCAGTGGTTCTGGATGGAGGAGCGCTTCCCCGGCGCCGACCAGTGGAACTCCCTGCACGAACGCCTCGTCGACGCGTGGCGGAAGCAGGCGGCCCTCCTCCCGCCGGGCAGCCCCCTGTACTTCGCCCACTCCTCCGCCGACGAACTCGGCGAGGACCTGATGACGGTCGCCTACCTGAAGGAGACCGCCGAGCAGGCGGGCCTGGAGACCGACTGGATCTCCATGGAGGAGATCGGCTGGGACCGCCTCTCCCGCCGTTTCGTCGACCTGCGTCTGCGTTTCATCCGCAGCGTCTTCAAGCTCTACCCCTGGGAGTGGCTCACCACCGACCGCTTCGCCGACCACGTCCTGGACACGCTGGACAACGGCGGCGGCACCGGCACCACCCTCTGGATCGAGCCCGCCTGGAAGATGCTCCTCAGCAACAAGGCCCTCCTGGCGATCCTCTGGGAGCTGTACCCGGACCACCCGAACCTCCTGCCCGCCCACCTGGACGGCCCCCGGGAGCTGACCGCCACCGGCTGGGTCGCCAAGCCGCTGCTGGGCCGCGAGGGCGCGGGGGTCACCGTCCACGAGCCCGGCACCGAGCCCGTCCTGCGCGACGATCCCTGCTGCTACCAGCAGCTCGCCCCCCTGCCCGACTTCGACGGCAACCGCGTCGTGCTGGGCGCCTGGGTGGTGGAGGACGAGTCGGCGGGCCTCGGCATCCGCGAGTCCTCCGGCCTGGTCACCGACGAGTACGCCCGGTTCCTGCCGCACGTGATCCTTTAGACGGGGCTCGGGGCTCGGGGCTCGGGGCACGCCTCTCAGGGGCGCGGGGCCGTACCGATGTGCGGCCGCCGCGTGGGCGCGAACGGCCACGGCCGGACCCGCCCACACGGGGTCCGGTAGGCTGATCGCCGGGCCGTGACTGGCGCGCTGGGATGGACGAACCATCGGGGAGCGGCCCGAGCAGGACAGAGCCGTGCGCCTGGGCCGTACCGTGAACGCCGAACGCAACGTCCCGGAGGTCCACACATGCCCGCCGAGCCCCTCTCCACCGCTTCCACCGCCTACCGCGCCGCCCTCGACGTGATCCGCGCCGTGGAACCCCGCGTCGCCGACGCCATCGGCCAGGAGGTCGCCGACCAGCGCGAGATGCTCAAGCTGATCGCCTCCGAGAACTACGCCTCCCCGGCCACGCTCCTGGCGATGGGCAACTGGTTCAGCGACAAGTACGCCGAGGGCACCATCGGCCGCCGCTTCTACGCGGGCTGCCGCAACGTCGACACCGTCGAGTCCCTCGCCGCAGAACACGCCAAGGAGCTCTTCGGCGCCCGCCACGCCTACGTCCAGCCGCACTCCGGCATCGACGCCAACCTCGTCGCCTTCTGGGCCGTGCTCGGCGCCCGCGTCGAGGTGCCCTTCCTGGAGAAGACCGGCGCCCGGCAGATCAACGACCTCACCGACGCCGACTGGGCCGAGCTGCGCCAGGCCTTCGGCAACCAGCGGATGCTCGGCATGTCCCTCGACGCCGGCGGCCACCTCACCCACGGCTTCCGCCCCAACATCTCCGGCAAGATGTTCGACCAGCGCTCCTACGGCACCGACCCGGCCACCGGCCTGATCGACTACGAGGCGCTGCGCTCCCAGGCCCGCGAGTTCAAGCCGCTGATCATCGTCGCCGGGTACTCGGCCTACCCGCGTCTGGTGAACTTCCGGATCATGCGCGAGATCGCCGACGAGGTCGGCGCGACCCTCATGGTCGACATGGCGCACTTCGCCGGCCTGGTCGCGGGCAAGGTCCTCACCGGCGACTTCGACCCGGTCCCGCACGCCCAGATCGTGACGACCACCACCCACAAGTCGCTGCGCGGCCCCCGCGGCGGCATGGTGCTGTGCGACGACTCGCTCAAGGACCAGGTCGACCGCGGCTGCCCGATGGTCCTCGGCGGCCCGCTCCCGCACGTCATGGCCGCCAAGGCCGTGGCCCTCGCGGAGGCCCGCCAGGAGTCCTTCCGCGACTACGCCGAGCGCATCGTCGACAACTCCCGCGCCCTCGCCGAGGGGCTGATGCGCCGCGGCGCGACCCTGGTCACGGGCGGCACGGACAACCACCTGAACCTGATCGACGTCGCCTCCTCCTACGGCCTCACCGGCCGCCAGGCCGAGGCCGCGCTGCTGGAGTCGGGCATCGTCACCAACCGCAACGCGATCCCCGCCGACCCGAACGGCGCCTGGTACACCTCGGGCATCCGCATCGGCACGCCCGCGCTGACCACCCGCGGACTGGGGACGGGGGAGATGGACGAGGTGGCCGGCCTGATCGACCGGGTGCTCACCGCCACCGAGCAGGGCACCACCAAGTCGGGCGCCCCCTCGAAGGCGGCCCACGTCCTCGACGCGAAGATCGCCGACGAGATCTCCCGCCGTGCCACGGACCTCGTGGCCGGTTTCCCGCTGTACCCGGAGATCGACCTGGGCTGACGCCCGGCTGCGGGCTCGCCCGTCCGGCCGGGCGGCACCCGGCGAGGCTCCGGACGCGGCGGTCCGGCTTCCCGCCGGGCCGCCGCGCGGCGCGCCGCCCCGGGTGCGTCCGCCCGGGCCGGGCCGCCGCCGGTGGTCCCGCCCCTGTCGTTCCGGGGGGAGGAAACCGGGCCCCGGCCGGTTCCGGATCGGGCCGCGGGACCTGAGAGAATGGTGAGCATGGCCACTGACCGACCCCGCGTGCTCTCCGGTATCCAGCCCACCGCCGGCTCGTTCCACCTCGGCAACTACCTCGGCGCCGTCCGCCAGTGGGTGGCCCTCCAGGAGACCCACGACGCGTTCTACATGGTCGTGGACCTGCACGCCATCACCATCCCGCAGGACCCGAAGGACCTGCGCGCGAACACGCGCCTGGCCGCCGCCCAGCTCCTGGCCGCCGGCCTGGACCCGGACCGCTGCACCCTCTTCGTGCAGAGCCACGTCCCCGAGCACGCCCAGCTCGCCTGGGTCATGAACTGCCTCACCGGCTTCGGCGAGGCGGGCCGGATGACCCAGTTCAAGGACAAGGCCGCCAAGCAGGGCACCGACCGCGCGTCGGTCGGCCTGTTCACGTACCCGATCCTCCAGGTCGCCGACATCCTGCTCTACCAGGCCCACGAGGTCCCGGTCGGCGAGGACCAGCGCCAGCACATCGAGCTCACCCGCGACCTGGCCACGCGGTTCAACGGCCGCTTCGGCGACACCTTCACGCTCCCGAAGCCGTACATCCTCAGGGAGACGGCGAAGATCTACGACCTCCAGGACCCGTCGATCAAGATGAGCAAGTCGGCCTCCACGCCGAAGGGCCTCATCAACCTCCTCGACGAGCCGAAGGCCACGGCCAAGAAGGTCAAGAGCGCCGTCACCGACACGGACATCGTGATCCGCTACGACGCCGAGAACAAGCCGGGCGTCAGCAACCTGCTCACGATCTACTCGACCCTCACCGGCGAGAGCATCGGCGAGCTGGAGGCGAAGTACACCGGCAAGATGTACGGAGCGCTCAAGACCGACCTCGCCGAGATCATGGTCGACTTCGTGACGCCGTTCCGGGAGCGCACCCAGCAGTACCTGGACGACCCCGAGACGCTGGACTCGATCCTGGCCAAGGGCGCCGAGAAGGCCCGCGCGGTCGCCGCCGAGACCCTCGCCCAGGCCTACGACAGGGTCGGCTTCCTGCCCGCCAAGCACTGAACCCGCCCCGGCGTACGGCCGTACCACCGAACAGCGCTGTACATCACTTCCGTTGCGCCTGCCCGTGACCCCCTCGTGGCCGTACAGTCGATAACCGGGTGGTCGTATCAGCGGCCACACTGACATGACAGGAGACGACGTGGGGACCGTAACGATCGGCGTGTCGATCGCGGTCCCGGAGCCTCACGGCAGCCGGCTTCAGCAGCTGCGCGCGGGCTTCGGCGACGCCGCTGCTCACGGCATCCCCACGCACGTCACCCTGCTGCCGCCGACGGAGATCGACGAGACGGCCCTGCCGGCCGTCGAGGCGCACCTCACGGAGGTCGCCGCGGCCGGCCGGCCGTTCCCGATGCGGCTGTCCGGCACGGGCACCTTCCGGCCCCTGTCGCCGGTCGTGTTCGTCCGGGTCGTCGCCGGGGCCGAGGCCTGTTCGGCCCTCCAGGAGCAGGTCCGCGACCCCGCCGGGCCGATCGACCGCGAACTGGCGTTCCCCTACCACCCGCACGTCACCGTGGCGCACGGCATCGACGAGGCGGCGATGGACCGCGCCTTCGAGGAACTCGCCGGCTACGAGGCCGAGTGGCCCTGCACCGGCTTCGCCCTCTACGAGCAGGGGGCCGACGGGGTGTGGCGCAAGCTGCGCGAGTTCCCCTTCGGCGGCCCCGTGGTCCCGCCGCAGACCGGCCGCGCGGAGCGCGGCTCGGTCCCCACGCGCTGACCCGGCCCCCGCACCCGGCGGCTCACAGCGGCAGCCGCCGGAACACCGCGCGCGGCAGGTGCCGGACGGCCGCCATCACCACGCGCAGCGTGCCGGGCACCCACACCGTCTCCGAGCGGCGCCGCAGTCCCAGTTCCACCGCTGTCGCCACCGCCTCCGGCGTGGTGGCCAGCGGCGCCTCGGGCAGCCCTGCGGTCATCCGCGTGCGCACGAACCCGGGGCGTACGACCATGACGTGCACGCCCGTGCCGTGCAGCGCGTCCCCGAGCCCCTGCGCGAAGGCGTCCAGGCCGGCCTTGCTGGAGCCGTAGATGAAGTTGGCGCGGCGGGCCCGCTCGCCCGCTACGGACGACATCACCACCAGCGAGCCGTGCCCCTGGGACTGCAGGGACCGGGCGCACACCAGGCCCGCCGAGACCGCGCCGGTGTAGTTGGTCTGGGCGACCCGGACCGCCGCCTCGGGCTCGCGCTCGTCGCGCGCCTGGTCGCCCAGGAGCCCGAAGGCGAGCAGCACCATGTCGATGTCGCCCTCGGCGAAGACCTTCTCCAGCACGGCCTCGTGCGAGGACGGGTCGAGGGCGTCGAAGCCGACGGTGCGCACGTCCGCCCCGAGACCGCGCAGCTGCCCGGCGGCCTCCTCCAGGGCGGGCGAGGGCCGGCCGGCCAGCCAGACCGTACGGGTGCGGCGGGCGATCAGCCGGCGGGCGGTGGCCAGCGCGATCTCGGAGGTACCGCCGAGGACGAGCAGGGACTGGGGGAGGCCGAAGGCGTCCTTCATGACAGCTCCTAGTGATTGCCTAGAGATGGAGGCGGCGGGCCAGGTCGGACACGAACACGCCGTGCGGGTCCAGCTCGGCGCGCAGGGTGCGGAACTCCTCGAGGCGCGGGTACATCGCCGTGAGCAGCTCCGGGCGCAGCCGGGCGTCCTTGGCGAGGTAGACGCGGCCGCCCGCCGCGGCGACCTCCTCGTCGAGCTCGTCGAGGAACCCGCCGAGCCCGGGCAGGCCCGCCGGGATGTCCAGCGCCAGCGTCCAGCCGGGCACGGGGAACGACAGCCAGCCCGGGTCCGACTCGCCGAAGCGCTTGAGGACGGCCAGGAAGGACGGGCAGCGGCGCGCGGAGATGCGGTGCACGATGCGCCGCAGGGCGTCCTCCTGCCCGTAGCCGACGGCGAACTGGTACTGGACGAAGCCGCCGCGGCCGTAGACGCGGTTCCAGTGCGGCACGCCGTCCAGCGGGTGGAAGAACGCGGAGATCCGCTGCAGCTGCCCGGTGCGGGCCCGGGGGGCCTTGCGGTACCAGAGCTCGTTGAACAGGCCCACGGTCGTGCGGCTGAGCAGGCCCTCGGGCAGGACGGCGGGCGCTGCGGGCAGGCGCGAGGTGCGGAAGGCCAGCGGGTCGCGGCGCAGCCGGGCCGGGAGCGCGTCCAGGGGCGCGTGGTCGCCGCGGGTGAGGACCGCGCGCCCGGTCGAGGCACCCCGGGCCAGCAGGTCGATCCAGGCCACGGAGTAGCGGTAGCGGTGGTCGGTCGCGGCCAGCCGGGCCATCAGGTCGTCGAGGTCCGCCGCGCGTTCGGTGTCGACCGACACCAGCGAGGTCTCGACGGGCTGGAGGCGGATCGTC
This sequence comes from Streptomyces sp. AHA2, assembly GCF_036857595.1. Classification (NCBI taxonomy): domain Bacteria; kingdom Bacillati; phylum Actinomycetota; class Actinomycetes; order Kitasatosporales; family Streptomycetaceae; genus Streptomyces; species Streptomyces sp. AHA2. The sequence continues at coordinate 263,333 of NZ_JAUQWJ010000004.1, read as the reverse complement.
GCGGTGAGGATCACCCCGGTCAGGCCCATGCCGCCGGCGGTCGCGTCGAAGAGGGGCGTGCCGGGGATCACCGTACGGATCTCCCCGTCGGCGGTGAGCAGTTCGAGGGCGAGGACGTGCCGGGCGAAGGAGCCCGAGACGTGGTGGTTCTTGCCGTGGATGTCGGCGCCGATCGCCCCGCCGACGGTGACGTAGCGGGTGCCGGGGGTGACGGGCACGAACCAGCCGAGCGGCAGCAGCACCTCCATCAGCCGGTGCAGGGAGACCCCCGCGTCGCACAGGACCGTGCCGCCGTCGGCGTCGATCGCGTGGACGCGGTCCAGGGCCGTCATGTCCAGCACGGAGCCGCCCGCGTTCTGTGCCGCGTCCCCGTACGCCCGGCCCAGTCCCCGCGGGATCCCGCCGCGGGCCCCGCACGCGCGGACGGCTGCCGCGGCCTCCTCGTACGTCCGGGGACGGATCAGCCGGGCGGCGGTCGGGGCGGTGCGGCCCCAGCCGGTGACGGTGGTGTGGTCCAAGCCCATGACGTCAGAGACGTAATCGGTGTCGGCAGACATGTTCGTGACCGTATCGCCCCACTGTGAGCGATCAGTTCGAGAACATGGCACCCCTCCCCGAAATGGGTGATTAATGGGATGTCGCTCAATATTGCCGTAGTTCATGGCGGGTTGGCGTGAACAGTGAGTCCACATGGACGACCTCGACGACCTGCACGACATGGACCACCGCATCGTTTCGGCGCTCAGGGCCTGCGGCAGCGACCCGCGTGTGGCGGGCACCGCCCGTGCCCTGTCCTGGGCGGGGGAGCACGCGGCGCTGTGGCTCGCGGCGGGGCTCGCCGGAGCCGCCGTGGACCGCAGGAGACGCGGCGCCTGGCTGCGCGGCACGGCCCTGACCGCCGGCGCGCACCTCGCCAGCATGGGGGTGAAGAGGATCGTGCGCCGTCCGCGCCCCGCGCACGTCGAGCCTCTGGTGCGCACCGCCGGCCGGCACTCCTTCCCCAGCTCCCACGCCACGTCCGCGGCGGCCGCCGCCGTCGCCTTCGGCGCCCTCGGGGCCCGTGCCGTCCCGCCGCTCGCCGCCGCCGTGTGCGTCTCACGCCTGGTGGCCGGCGTCCACTACCCCTCGGACGTGGCCGCCGGGGCGGCCCTCGGCGCGCTCACGGCCCGGCTCGGCGCCCGCTGGATGACGGGGGGCGCCCTCCGTGACTGAGACGGCCGTCCTGCGGCAGCGCGCCCCCGAGGAGCGGCCCGCGCCGCCCCGCAAGGGCGGCCTCCTGGCCGGTCTGGTCAGGACCGCCCGGCCCAGGCAGTGGGTCAAGAACGTCCTCGTGGTCGCCGCCCCGGCGGCGGCGGGCGAGCTGTTCTCCCGGCACGCCCTGACGCAACTGAGCCTGGTCTTCGTGCTGTTCACCGCCTGCGCCGCCGCCGTCTACCTCGTCAACGACGCCCGCGACGCCGAAGCCGACCGCGCCCACCCCGTCAAGCGGCACCGCCCCGTCGCCGCCGGGCAGGTCCCCGTGCCCGTCGCCTACGCCGTCGGCGGAGCCCTCGGCGTCCTCGCGCCCGTCGCCGCCGCCCGGCTGTGCGGCCCGGCCGTCGCGGCCCTGCTGACCGCCTACCTGGCCATGCAACTGGCGTACTGCATCAGCCTCAAGCACGTCCTGGTCGTCGATCTCGCCGTCGTCACCACCGGGTTCCTGATGCGGGCCATGGTCGGCGGGCTGGCACTCGGCATCCCGCTCTCGCGCTGGTTCCTGATCACCACCGGGTTCGGCGCGCTGTTCATGGTGTCGGCCAAGCGCTACTCGGAGGCCGTGCAGATGGCGGGGAAGGCGGGCGCCACCCGCGCGCTGCTCACCGAGTACACCACGGGCTACCTGCGCTTCGTGTGGCAGCTCGCGGCCGGTGCCGCCGTCCTCGGCTACTGCCTGTGGGCGATGGAGGAGGGCGGCGTCCCGCACACCAGCGTGCTGCCCTGGCGCCAGCTGTCCATGGTCGCTTTCATCCTGGCCGTCCTCCGGTACGCCGTGTTCGCCGACCGCGGCACGGCCGGGGAGCCCGAGGACGTCGTCCTGCGCGACCGGGCCCTCGCCCTCATCGGCGTGGCCTGGATGGCCATGTACGGCCTGGCGGTGGCCAATTGGTGACCGCTCGCGCCCGGTGCGGCCCGGGGACCCCGCTGCGGCGGGAGCTCCTGGGCTTCGCCGGCGTCGGGCTCCTCGCCTACACCGTCGACCTCGCCCTGTTCACCTGCCTGCGCGGCCCGGCCGGTCTCGGCCCGCTCACCGCCAAGGCGCTGTCCTTCCTGGCCGCCTGCTCCCTCGCCTACGCGGGCAACGCCCTCGGCCCGTACCGGGACCGCCGGCCCAAGGGCCTGCTGCCGTGCGCGGTGTTCGCCGCGGTGAACCTGGCCGGCGCCGCCGTGCAGCTGCTGTGCCTCGCCGTGAGCCACTACGGCCTCGGCCTCACCTCGCAACGCGCCGACACCGTCTCCGGGGCGGTCGTCGGCATGGCCCTGGCCACGGTCCTGCGGTTCTGGGGTACCCGTACATGGGTGTTCCGGGCGGAGGGCAGAGTCGGATCATGGACTGGCTGAAAAGACTCCCGGTGATCGGGCCGTGGGCGCAACGGCTGATGATCACCCATGCGTGGCGGTCGTACGAGCGGCTGGACCGCGTGAAGTGGACGCGGCTGGCCGCCGCGATGACCTTCACGAGTTTCGTCGCGCTGTTCCCACTGCTGACGGTGTCGGCCACCATCGCCGCCGCCACGCTCAGCACCGAGCAGCAGGACCAGCTCCAGGACAAGATCGCCGAGCAGGTGCCCGGCATCTCCGACCAGTTGGACATCGCCGGCCTGGTCGACAACGCGGGCACGGTCGGTCTCATCGCGGGCGCCGTGCTGTTCTTCACCGGCGTCAGCTGGGCCGGCTCGATGCGCGAGTCGCTGCGCGCGGTGTGGGAGCTGCCCGACGAGGAGGAGAACCCCCTCGTGCGCTACGGCAAGGACGCCGGGGTCCTGATCGGCCTCGGCGGCGCGCTGCTGCTGACCATCGCCGCCTCCGCCGTGGCCTCCGCGATGGTCGGCTGGATCACCCGGCAGCTCGGCATCGACGAGGGCGGCTTCAGCGGCGTGCTGCTCCACGTCGCCGCGTTCCTGGTCGCCGTCCTCGCCGACTTCCTGCTGCTGCTGTACGTCCTGACGCTGCTGCCCGGCGTGGAGCCCACACGCCACCGGCTGTTCGTGGCGGCGCTGACCGGAGCGGTCGGCTTCGAACTGCTCAAGCTGCTGCTCAGCGGCTACCTGCAGGGCGTGGCCGCGAAGAGCATGTACGGCGCGTTCGGCGTGCCCGTGGCCCTGCTGCTGTGGATCAACTTCACCTCGAAGCTGGTGCTGTTCTGCGCCTCCTGGACGGCGACGCAGAGCAAGAAGGACGAGGTCCCCGCGTTCACGGGCGGGTCCGGCGGCGCACCAGATCCGGCAGCGGCCAGCGGCGGTTGACCAGGAACGCGCCGCCCGCGAGCAGCACGAGCACCCCGCCGGCGATGCCGAGCGCGGTGCCCATCCCGCTGGAGCCGCCCGCGGCCGGGGCGCCGGCCACCGGCTTGCCGCCGGTCCCGGTCGAGGTGCCGGAGCCGCTGACCGCACCGCCGGCCTCCCCGGAGGGGTTCGCGCCGGGCTGGGCACCGGTCCGCGCAGCGCTCCTCGGCGGCACCAGTTCGCCCACCGGCTGCACCTTCCCGGCCGCCTTGAAGCCCCAGTCGAACAGCCGGGCGGTCTCCTTGTAGACCTCGTTGTGCCCGTCCTTCGCCGGGTTCATCACGGTCACCAGCAGCACCTTGCCGTTCCGCTCGGCGACCCCGGTGAAGGTGGCGCCCGCATTGGTGGTGTTGCCGTTCTTCACGCCCGCGATGCCCTGGTAGACGGGCACGTCCGAGTCGCCCGCCAGCAGCCGGTTGGTGTTCTGGATCTCGAAGGACTCGCGGACCGACTTGCCCTTCTTGCCCTTCTTCGTCTCGCCGGGGAACTTCGCGGAGACCGTGGCGGCGTACTCGCGGAAGTCCTTCTTCTGCATCCCGGAGCGGGCGATCAGCGTCAGGTCGTAGGCCGAGGAGACCTGACCCTCGGCGTCGTAACCGTCGGGACTGACCACGTGCGTGTCGAGGGCCTGCAGTTCCTCGGCGTGCTCGTTCATCTCCCGGACGGTGTTCTCGACGCCCTTGTTCATGGCGGACAGCACGTGCACGGCGTCGTTGCCCGAGCGCAGGAAGACACCGAGCCACAGGTCGTGGACGGTGTAGGTCTCCTCCTCCTTTATGCCGACCATGCTGGAGCCGGCGCCGATCCCGGCCAGGTCGGAGGGCGCGACCTTGTGCTTCTCGGTCCTCGGGAACTTGGGCAGCAGCGTGTCCGCGAACAGCATCTTCAGCGTGCTCGCCGGGGCGAGGCGCCAGTGGGCGTTGTGCGCGGCCAGCACGTCACCGCTCTCGGCGTCGGCGACGATCCAGGAGCGGGCGCTCACGTCCTTCGGCAGCACCGGCACACCGCTCGCCAGGTTGACCTGCGTCCCCGGCCTGCCGAGCCGGGCGCCGCCCACGGTCGACATCGACGCCGGGGGTGTGGCCGACGGGCTCGCCGAAGGACTGCCCGAGGGCTTCGGGGCCGCGACGGCGGCGGGCACGGCCAGGACGAGGGACGACACAACGGCGGAGGCGACCAGCAGGGATCGCCCGGCGGTCTTCTTCGGTGCGGGCACGATCGGAAACGTACATGCCGTGCGGGGGTAAGTCCCGTCCCCGGCCCCACCCCGCGAACGGAACCGGACAGGCCCTGGCGATACTGGGTGCATGAAGCTCAGCCGCCCCGTCTCCTGGTTCCTGCTCGCCTTCGGGGTGTGGAGCTGGGTCATCTGGATCACTTTCGTCAAGAACCTGGCCGAGGACGGCAGCGGGCTCGCCTTCGACGACGGCCGTCCCACGGCCTACTTCTGGGTGCACCTGCTGCTCGCCGTCGTCTCCTTCGTATGGGGGACGGCTGTCGGGGCCATCGGGTTGCGTGGTCTGCGCGCACTGCGCCGGACGTCATAACGGCAATCGGGAGACACGACACCGTGGCCATCGTCTTCGTGCTCGTCGCCCTGCTGGTCCTGGCCGTCGTCGTGACGGCCAACTGGTACGTGTGGCGCCGCCTGTTCCGCGACACCACCCGCGGCCCGGGCCTCACCCGCCGCGCCGGCGCGGCCCTGATCGCCGGCGGCTGGGTCCTGGCGATCGCCGCCCTGGTCGCCGAGCGCTCGGGCGCCCCCTTCTGGCTCCAGCGGACCCTCGCCTGGCCGGGCTTCCTCTGGCTGGCCCTGTCGATATACCTCCTGCTGGCGGTGCTGGCCGGGGAGCTCCTCCGGCCGCTGCTCGGCCGGTTCCTGCGACGGCGGGCCGGGACCGGGGGGCAGGCGGAGCCGGAGACGGCGGCCCCCGCGCAGACCGAGCCGGTCGCCGTGCCCGGAGGAGCGGCCGTCACCGCGGCGGCCGGAAGGCGGCAGCCGGATGCCGCGCCCGCGGCCGGCGGCCCCACCGAGCCGCCCACTGCCACCGAACCGGCCCCCGCCGCGCCCGCCGGCCCCTCCCGCCGCCTCTTCGTCTCCCGGGTCGTCGCCGGGACGGCCGCCGCAGCGGCCGTCGGCACCGTCGGGTACGGGACCTACGGCGTCCTGCGCGGCCCGAAGGTGAAGCGGGTCACCGTGCCGCTGGCCAAGCTGCCGCGCGCCGCGCACGGCTACCGGATCGCCGTCGTCAGCGACGTGCACCTCGGGCCCGTCCTGGGGCGCGGCTTCGCCCAGAAGGTCGTCGACACCGTCAACGCCACCCAGCCCGACCTCATCGCGGTCGTCGGCGACCTGGTCGACGGCAGCGTGAAGGACCTCGGCCCGGCCGCCGCCCCGCTCGCGCAGCTGAAGGCCCGTCACGGGTCGTACTTCGTCACCGGCAACCACGAGTACTTCTCCGGCGCCGAGCAGTGGCTGGATGAGGTCCGGCGGCTCGGCCTGACCCCCCTGGAGAACGCCCGCAGGGAGATGCCCCACTTCGACCTGGCCGGGGTCAACGACGTGGCCGGCGAGGACGACGGCCAGGGCCCCGACTTCGTGAAGGCGCTCGGCGACCGGGACACCACGCGCGCCTGCGTGCTGCTCGCCCACCAGCCGGTGCAGATCCACGACGCCGTCGAGCACGGAGTCGACCTGCAGCTCTCCGGCCACACCCACGGCGGCCAGCTCTGGCCCGGCAACCTCATCGCCTCCGGCGCCAACCCCACCCTCGCGGGCCTGGAGCGCTACGGCGACACCCAGCTGTACGTCTCACGCGGCGCCGGGGCCTGGGGCCCGCCCACACGCGTGGGGGCGCCCTCGGACATCACGGTGATCGAACTGGCCTCCAAGCAGGCGTAGGCGCCCCTTTCGGTGGGTCGCGCGGCCCAGGGCGGCTCCGGCGGCCGGTGACCGGCCCCGCGAGCCGTCCTCCGGGCGCCCGGCCTCAGGAGCCGCCGCGGTCCGCAGTGCCTTCGCGGCGGGCCGCCGGGTCCGGGATCGCCCGCGTCATCCCCGGCAGGAAGTCCGTGAACAGCTCGTGCACCTCACGCACGAGCGGGCGCAGCACCCGGAAGCGGGCCAGGGAGACACCGCGCGCGGTGAGCCGCGCACCCCGCTCGGCGAGGCGGTAGCTGCGCTCGCGGCCCTCGGTCCGGTCGAAGATCCAGTACAGGCACAGCCCCATCTGGGACAGCCACATCAACTCGGGCAGGATGTCCCGCAGTTCCTCGGGGACCTTGGTCTTCGTCGCCCCGGCCAGCACGTCCCGGTGGACGCTGATGGCCTCCTCGCGCGCGTGCTCCGACTCGGGGGAGAAGGGGCTGAGCGGGCTGTCCGGGTCGGCGGCGTTCTTGAAGAACTGCACCGCGAACTCGTGGTACGGCGCGGCGATGTCCAGCCAGGCCCGCAGCACCCCCGCGAGCCGGGCCTCCAGATCGGTCTCCCGGTCCAGGATCTCCCGGACGGCCACCTGGTGCTCGGCGGCGATCCGGTCGTAGAAGCCCTGGATCAGGTGCTCCTTGCCCGCGAAGTAGTAGTACGCGTTCCCGACGGAGACCCCGGCCTCCGTGGCGATGGCCCGCATCGTCGTCTTGTCGTAGCCGCGCTCCTGGAACAGCCGCATGGCCGTCTCCAGGATCAGGGCGCGGGTCTGCTCGGACTTGGTCGGGGTGGCGCCGTCGTCGGGGCCGTCGTTCTTCGCGGGCACGGGAAGAGAGCCTAACGTCAGCCCCCCGGTGCACGCCGGGGGGCGCAGGTGCCGTCGGCGCAGCCCGGGGCGGTGTGGGTCCAGCCGGCGTCCGGGTCGTAGGACCAGCCGTCCGTCCGCCGGTACACCCGGCCGCCCCACTGCCCGGCTCCGCCCTGCGGCCGGTTCCACCGCGCGCCGCGCCACTTGGCGGCGGCGAGGACCGCGCCCCTGGCCAGCAGGGCCCCGGACGGGGTGCTCAGCCGGTGGGCGAGGGGCCGCCGCCCGCGCAGCGCCCAGAGCACGACGACCCAGGCGGCCGGGCCCCGGTAGACCTGCCCGGCGTCCCCGACGACGGTGATCTCGTCGAGGGTCGCCGCGTGGTCCAGCCCGGGCAAGCGCCGCCGGGCCTCCTCGGAGCCGGCCGGGACCAGCGCCAGCGGCACCAGCTGCGGCTGGCGCAGGAGCCAGTCGCGCAGGAACGCGCACAGGGAGCACTCGGCGTCGTAGAGGACGGTGAGCCGGCGGACCGGGGCGGGGGCGGTGGCGTTCATGTGCCGGGCTCCGTTCAGGCCCGGGCCTGCGGGGCGACCCAGCCCTGCGGCGGTACCGGCGGCACCTGCTCCCGCTCCATGGCGCCCCGGCGCCGGATCCGGTTGAGCACGTAGACGTTGGCCAGGTGCATCACGCCGAGCACCAGCAGCACCACACCGAGCTTGGTCGACAGGGCCTCGAAGATCCCGCGTGTGTCGGTGATGGTCTCGTCGTCGCTCAGGTACAGCGCGACGAACCCGAGGTTGACGAGGTAGAAGCCCACCACCAGGAGGTGGTTGACGGCGTCGGCGAGCTTCTCGTTGCCGTGCAGCACGTCTGCGAGGAAGATCCTGCCGTTCCGGCTGAGCGTACGGGCCACCCAGATGGTCAGGCCGATGCTGACCAGCAGGTAGATGACGTAGGCGACGACCGTGCGGTCCATTGCCCCCACCCTTCTTGAACACGTTCAAATCGCTGTCGGGGACGACTGTAGACCTCTTTTTGAACGTGTTCAACACAAGGGCCGGGGTGATCGTCAGTGGCGGCTGGTACTGTCCGGGATCCCGCCGAGCCCGTCCCGCTGGAGGACATCCCGCCCCTCGTCCTCTCCGAAGTCCTGCGCGACGTCGACCTGTTCGTCGGCGTCGCCGGCATCGGCAACGACCCGACCTGGCAGGACGGCGGTCCCGGCGGCCGCTTCCGGGAGTACTGGACGTCGTACGGCTACGGCGAGCTCGACCAGAGCGCCGAGACCCGCAGGGTCCTGCTGGAACGCCTGGTCCCGCGCCTGGCCGAACCCCGAACGACCAGTACCTCTGCATCGTCCCGAAGTCCGACCCGAAGGCCCAGGGGACGGGCTACCTGCCCTTCGAGGGCGACCGCATGCTGTCGGTCATCCTCAGCAAGGCGATGCTGCTGGCGGCGGACACGAAGATCACGGATTTGTCGATCCTGAGCCGGCTGTGAGCCTCAGTCGCTCGTCCTCGCCTGCCCCGCCGTGGGAATCGCCGCCACGTCGAGAGTCACCTTCGCGCCGATGGAGTCGGGGAGGGAGACGAGCTCGCCGGGGGCATGCGGGCGGTGGTTCTCGTAACCGCTTCCCACCGGGTCGGTCAGGACGTGGAGGCGCTGGTGCCTGCGGTCCACGACGACGTAGACGGGCACCTTCGCCTCGGCATAGGCGGCGACCTTGATCTTGAGGTCGTCCTTCCAGTTGCCGGAGGTGACCTCGAGGACGGCCGCCGCCCGTGCGGCCCGTTCCGCTGCGTTCACCCGATGGTGCGGCATATGCCAGAAGGCCCCGTCACCAGCGGTGTCGGGGCCTTCTCGGTCGAGCGGTCGGCTCAGTAGCGGCGCGTGATCAGCGCCCTCTTCACCTCGGCGATCGCCTTCGTGACCTCGATACCGCGCGGGCAGGCGTCCGTGCAGTTGAAGGTCGTGCGGCAGCGCCACACGCCCTCGCGGTCGTTGAGGATCTCCAGGCGCTGCTCGCCGGCCTCGTCGCGCGAGTCGAAGATGAAGCGGTGCGCGTTGACGATGGCGGCCGGGCCGAAGTACTGGCCGTCGTTCCAGAAGACCGGGCACGACGTGGTGCAGGCCGCGCACAGGATGCACTTCGTGGTGTCGTCGAAGCGCTCGCGGTCCTCGGCGGACTGCAGCCGCTCACGCGTGGGCTCGTTCGTGTCCTTCGTGATGAGGAAGGGCATGACGTCCCGGTACGCCTGGAAGAACGGCTCCATGTCGACCACGAGGTCCTTCAGGACCGTCAGGCCCTTGATGGGCTCGACCGTGATCGGCTTCTCGGGGTTGATGTCCTTGATCAGCGTCTTGCAGGCCAGACGGTTCTTGCCGTTGATCCGCATGGCGTCCGAGCCGCAGATGCCGTGCGCGCAGGAGCGGCGGAACGTCAGCGAGCCGTCCAGGTCCCACTTGATCTTGTGGAGGGCGTCCAGGACGCGCTCCTTCGGGTCGATCTCGACCTGGAAGTCCTCCCAGGTCGCGTCCGCCGCGACCTCCGGGTTGAAGCGGCGGACCCGGAAGGTGACCGTGATGTAGGGGGAGTCGGCGAAACCGGGCTCGGGCTTGCCGGCCGCGTCTTCCTTGTCCAGAACAGGGGTAGCCATCAGTACTTACGCTCCATCGGCTGGTAGCGGGTCTGGACGACCGGCTTGTAGTCGAGACGGACGGTTTCGGAGCCGTCGGCGCCGACCTCGCGGTACGCCATGGTGTGCCGCATGAAGTTGACGTCGTCGCGGTTCGGGTAGTCCTCGCGGTAGTGACCGCCGCGGGACTCCTTGCGGGCGAGCGCGGAGACGGCCATGACCTCGGCGAGGTCGAGCAGGTTGCCCAGCTCGACGGCCTCCAGCAGGTCCGTGTTGAACCGCTTGCCCTTGTCCTGGATCGCCACGTTCTTGTAGCGCTCGCGCAGCTCCGCGATCTTCTCGACCGCCGTCTTGATGGTCTGCTCGGTGCGGAACACCATGACGTTGGCGTCCATGGTCTCCTGCAGCTCGCGCCGCAGCTCGGACACGCGCTCGGCGCCGGTGGAGTTGCGCAGCCGCTCCACCTGCTCCAGCACGAGCTCGGCCGGGTTCTCGGGCAGCTCGACGAAGTCCGCCTTCTGCGAGTACTCCGCCGCGGCGATGCCGGCCCGCTTGCCGAAGACGTTGATGTCCAGCAGCGAGTTGGTGCCCAGGCGGTTGGCGCCGTGCACGGACACGCAGGCGACCTCGCCGGCCGCGTACAGACCCGGGACGACCGTGGTGTTGTCCGCCAGGACCTCACCCTCGACGTTGGTCGGGATGCCGCCCATGGCGTAGTGCGCGGTGGGCTGGATCGGGATCGGGTCCGTGTAGGGCTCGATGCCGAGGTACGTGCGGGCGAACTCGGTGATGTCCGGGAGCTTGGCGTCCAGCTGCTCCGGCGGCAGGTGCGTGAGGTCGAGGTAGACGTGGTCGCCCTCGGGACCGCAGCCGCGGCCCTCACGGATCTCCGTGTAGATGGAGCGGGAGACGACGTCACGGGACGCGAGGTCCTTCATGACCGGCGCGTACTTCTCCATGAAGCGCTCGCCGTCCTTGTTGCGCAGGATGCCGCCCTCACCGCGGGCGCCCTCCGTCAGCAGGATGCCCATGCGCCAGATGCCGGTCGGGTGGAACTGGAAGAACTCCATGTCCTCCAGCGGGATGCCCCGCCGGTACACGGCCGCCTGGCCGTCACCGGTCAGCGTGTGCGCGTTGGAGGTCACCTTGAAGAACTTGCCGCAGCCGCCGGAGGCGTAGATCACGGACTTGGCGTGGAAGACGTGGATCTCACCGGTGGCCAGCTCGTAGGCCACCACACCGGCCGACTTCTTGACGCCGTCGACCTCGGTGATCAGCTGGTCGAGGACGTAGAACTCGTTGTAGAACTCCACGCCCTCCTTGACGCAGTTCTGGTACAGCGTCTGGAGGATCATGTGGCCGGTGCGGTCGGCCGCGTAGCAGGAACGGCGGACCGGGGCCTCGCCGTGGTTGCGGCTGTGACCGCCGAAGCGGCGCTGGTCGATGGTGCCGTTCGGGGTGCGGTTGAACGGCAGGCCCATCTTCTCCAGGTCGAGGACGGAGTCGATGGCCTCCTTCGCCAGGATCTCGGCGGCGTCCTGGTCGACCAGGTAGTCACCGCCCTTGACCGTGTCGAAGGTGTGCCACTCCCAGTTGTCCTCCTCCACGTTGGCCAGCGCGGCGGCCATGCCGCCCTGTGCGGCGCCCGTGTGGGAGCGGGTGGGGTAGAGCTTGGTGAGCACGGCGGTGCGGCTGCGCTTGGTCGACTCGATGGCGGCGCGCATACCGGCGCCACCGGCGCCGACGATGACGGTGTCGTACTTGTGGATCTTCATGATTCTCGCAGCCCCGTGCCTAGCGGATGTTCGGGTCGAAGGTGAAGATCACCAGCGTGCCCAGCAGGATGGTGAACACCGTGGCGGTGTAGAGCAGAGCCTTCAGCCACAGCCGGGTCTGCGCGCGCTCGGCGTAGTCGTTGATGACCACGCGCAGGCCGTTGGCGCCGTGCAGCATCGCCAGCCACAGCATCAGCAGGTCCCAGACCTGCCAGAACGGGGACGCCCAGCGGCCGGCCACGAAGGCGAAGCCGATCTTGGAGACGCCGCCGTCCAGCACGAGCTGGATCAGCAGGTGGCCGAGGACCAGCACGACCAGCACGATGCCCGACAGGCGCATGAAGAGCCATGCGGCCAGCTCGAAGTTGCCCCGGGCGGACTTGGGGGACTTCTTGGTGCGCTTGCGCGGGGCCTCGATGAGGGGCGCCGGGTTGTCGACGGTGTAGACGGCGCCGCCCTCGACGGGGCCCACGCCGGCTGCGGTCTTGTCAGTCGTGGACATCTGCGTCAGCTCCCGAACAGTTCACGAGCGGCGTGGCCGAGCACGGGGTAGATCGCCCCGAGCATCAGCACGACCCACAGGGCGACGACGGTCCAGAGCATCTGCTTCTGGTAGCGGGCGCCCTTGATCCAGAAGTCGACGGCGATGACACGCAGGCCGTTGAGCGCGTGGAAGAGGATGGCGGCGACGAGGCCGTACTCCAGCAGCGCGACGATCGGCGTCTTGTACGTGGCCACGACCTTGTCGTAGGCCTCCGGGGACACACGGACGAGCGCGGTGTCCAGCACGTGAACGAACAGGAAGAAGAAAATGAGGACGCCGGTGACTCGGTGAGCCACCCAGGACCACATTCCTTCCCGGCCGCGGTACAGCGTTCCAGCCGGCACGGAAGTTTCCTCCGGGAGCGGTGATTGGGGCCGCGCCGGCTTTCCTTGTCGGTCGGGCCCGGCCGGGTACGGTCCACCGGCCCCCAGCATCGTAGCGAGGCGCCGGCGCGGGGCTGAGCGGGGGTCCCCGGGTGTGATCAAACTGGCACGCAAAGAGGTACGGGTGGGCTAGTGCGGCCAGGGGAGTGGGACGACCGGTTATCGGCCGGGTGCGGGTGCGTCGTGGTCGCTCGCGCGGTCCCCCGCGCGCCTCAAGGCGCTGATCAGCCGTTCCCTCGCGAGGCGCCGAAGTTCGTCGGCGACCACCCCTCGCTCCTCCTCCGGATCGTTCGCCAATCGTGACCGGATGGCCTCCAGGAGGCGGTCCAGCACCTCGGAGGGGGACACCCCGTCGAGACAGATGACGAACACGTGGCCGAATCGGGCCTCGTAGGCGGCGTGGGCCGCGTCCAGGGCCGTGTGGGCCGCGGAGTAGGTGTCCGGCGGGAGCGCGGGCAGGGACTCGGCGGCCAGGGCCTCGCTCAGATCGGCCCAGGTCAGGTCGTAGGCCGCCTCGTCCGCGGCGGCCAGCAGGGAGTCCAGATCGGGGTAGGGGCGGTGGTCGGCGACGCGCCGGGACCACCGGGCGCTGTGCAGGCAGGAGAGCAGGCAGCGGCGCAGGTCCTCGGTGGAGGCCGCGTTGAAGGACTCCACCGGTATGTCGAGCCGGCCGGGGAGATCGGGGAGACGGTACGCGGGCAGCGTGGGTCCTCGTGGGCGTCACGTGTGTCAGCAGGGCACTCTGTGAGAGTTGTGACGTCACGCTATCGAGTGCGACCGGGGCGTGTCCGACGGATGCCCGAATTTCACTCGGGAGAGAGAGTTTCGGAACGCGTGGTGGACGCGCGCGGTACCGGATCGGGTTTTAGGTTGGCGGTGTGAGTCAGCACAGGCGCCGGGCTCCGGCGAAGCAGGGAAAGCAGCGGCAGGTGCTGGTCGTGGCCATGGCGGTAGCCCTGGTGGTGGTCGCGGCCGGCGTGAGCCTCGGGCTCTGGGCGGCCGCCGGCGGCGACGGCGGGTCCACGGGGCCGGAGGCGGCATCCACCCGCGGCGCGGCCGCGGCGCCGAGCACCACCGGACCGGACGGGGACGCCAGCCCGAGTCCGAGCCGCTCCCACCCCCTGTCCGAGACCCCGAAGACGATTCCCGCCGTGCGCGAGCACACCCCCGCGCGCGGGCCGGGCTGGCGCCCCGAGAAGGGTGACCGCGTCGTCGTGAACGACCCCGCCCTGGCCGACGAGGGCCGCCTGGTCGCCGGTGAGCTGGGACTGTCGTACGCGGGCGAGAAGGGCGACCGGCGCGCGGGGGACCTGCGGCTCACGCTGAACGACGGCAAGGGCGCGAACCCCGAGTCGTACGTGATGACCGTGGGCGACGGGCGGGTGGAGATCAGCGCGCCCGCCGAGGCCGGCGTCTTCTACGGCACCCGCACCCTCAAGCAGGAGACGCACGACGGCGGCACCGCGCCCGAGGGCGTGGTGAAGGACGAGCCGGCCAAGCCGGTGCGCGGCTTCATGCTCGACATCGCGCGCAAGAACTTCACGGCCGGCTGGATCGAGGACCGGGTGCGCGAGCTGGGCGACCTGAAGTACAACCAGCTGGGGCTGCACTTCTCCGACGACCAGGGCTTCCGGATCGAGTCCGACACGCACCCGGAGGTCGTCTCCGAGCAGCACCTGACCAAGGCGCAGGTGCGCAGGATCATCGACCTGGCGGAGAGCCGGCACATCACGATCGTGCCCGAGATCGACTCGCCCGGGCACCTCGGCGCGGTCCTCGACGCCCACCCCGACCTGCAACTGCGCACCGTCCAGGGGTCGCCCGTGCAGGGCGCCGTCGACATCTCGAAGGCCGAGAGCGCCGACATCGTCGACGACCTGCTGAACGAGTACGCGGAGCTGTTCCCCGGCAGGCCCTGGCACCTGGGGGCCGACGAGTACCAGGCGCTGGTCCGCTCCGACCCCGAGGCGTCCTTCCCGCAACTGGCCGCCGCCGCACGGGAGAAGTACGGCTCCGGCGCCACCGTCGCCGACCTCACCACCGGCTGGCTGAACGACCGGGCCGCGACCGTCCGCGAGCACCAGCGCGTCCCGCGGGCCTGGAACGACGGCTTCTTCCGCGGCGGGTCCGTGCAGGCCGACGAGGACGTCCAGGTCGCCTACTGGACGGGCAAGGAGATCGGCGCCCGGGCGCCTCTGGAGTACCTGGAGGCCGGCCGCAAGGTGATCAACTACAACGACGAGTTCCTGTACTACGTGCTCGGCGAGCCGCAGACCTTCGTCTATCCGACGGGGCAGCGGATCTACGAGCAGTGGACGCCCCGGGTGCTGCGCGGCACCGCGGCCGTGCCCGCCCGTTACGACGGGCAGATCCTCGGCGGGTCGTTCGCCGTCTGGTGCGATCTGGCGAACGCGCAGACCGAGGCGCAGGTCGCCGCCGGGATCCGGATGCCGCTGCGGGCGACCGCGCAGAAGCTGTGGGACCCGGACAAGCCCGAACTGACCTGGACGCAGTTCCGGGCACTGGCGGACAGGCTCGGCTGACCGGCGCACGATTGCCCCGGCGGGGTGCGGACGCCCGTGCGGCCGTGGTGGCCTCGCGGCGGGAGCCGAGCCGGACAGGCCGGGGGCGACCGGACATGGGCCGCCGGGGTCACTTCGTCGTGGGCCGTGGGGACCGGCCGCCGGCCGGGACGGACGCGCGGGGTCAGGGCGCCCGCGGCGCCCTGACCCCGCGCTGGATCGGCGACCGCGAGGGCGGCAGCGAGGCGATCGCCGCCTTCGCCCGCGCCCGCATCGCCGCGCAGGCCGGCGCCTACCGCGCCGCGCCGCGCCGGCGGGCGCCCGCGGCGTCCTGCCCCGGCGGGCGTCGGCGCCGGGCGGATGGCAGGTCCGGGAAGTACGCCGGCCGCGACGGCGGCCCGGGGAGCATGAACGCCCCCGTCGGCCAGACGGGGGCGCCCGCGCCGTTCGGGTGGTGATGAACAGCGCCTGCGTGGTGGTGGCGGCCCCGGGGAGCGGGGCGTGGACGACCTGCCTCGTCCGGTCCGCGATGGCCGGGCACGTGGGCGGCGGCGGGCAGGGCCTGACGCTGGAGGACTGCTTCCGCGAACCGCGCGACGCCGCCGAGGGGGCCGTCCGCCGGGCCGCCGGGGCCGGGCACGAGGTGAACGCCGGCGCCCTGGCCGACGTACTGACCTCGGACCCCGATCCTCTGGCCGAAAACGTCTCCTTCCGCTTCCTCGACCGGCTGGGCGGGGTCCCCCTGTGACACTCCCGGTCCGTCGCACGCAGTAAGGCAAAGTGCGGGATCCGTGAGGGGCGTGGCCGGGAACGGCCTGGCAGGGCCCCGGTGGAGGCCCGCGGAGGGAGGCGTGGATGAGTCTGGTGGAGTTGATCGCACAGGCCGACGAACGCGGGCTGGCCGCGAGCGGTCTGGCTTGTTTGGATCGGTGCGTGCCCCTGCTCGGAGGTGACGACGAGGTGCTGCGGCCGCTCTGGGCGAGTCTCACCGAGGCTGCCGGGGCGGGCGAGTGGGGCGAACGGCTGGAGCAGACCCGGGCGAAGCTGGACACCCCGGGCGTCGGCGACGAGGCCGCCGTACTCGCCCACCGGATGCTCCGGGACGCCCCGGCCGAGCTCTGCGGCGGCCCGGTCCGGCTGTGGGCCGATGCCTGCTCGGTGGCCTCCCTGCAGATCCACCGCCTCCTCGACACCGCCGAGGACGAGGCCGGCTCGGTCGACGCCCGCCGCGAGGGCCGCACGGACGGCATGTCACCGCTCGTCGCCGCCGAACTGCGCCGCCAGGTGACCGTCCTGGAGGTCCTCGCCGGGCACGGGCCGGCCGGACTGCGCCGGGCCCTGGAGATCTCCGTCGAGGGCCGCCGGGTGCTGCGTGCGGTGGTCTCGCGCCGCAGCCGGCAGCAGGGCTGAGGCGGGCCGCGGGCGCGCTCCCGCGGTCCCGGCCGGCCCAAACGCCGTTCCTGCGAGGGTCCTGTGCGTGTCCACCGGACGCGATGGGGTGGTCCTGCGCCGCTTGTGGGAAGCCGCCGGATCGGGGTGACGAAACGGTTCTCCCGAGCGCTTTCCCGAGTGTGACGACTCAAGCGGAGACCAGGCCTTCCGCCGCGGCCAAGCCGGTGCGCTGGGCGGCGGACACAGTGGCGACCATGCGCGAGGGAGCACGGCTGCGCCTCGACTACTCGGCGCAGAGCCTGTGGAGGATCGACCGGATGATCGAGGAGATACGGCGCGAGGGCGCGCCGTACGCGGCGGTGCGGGAGGTGCTGCGCGGTTTCGGCGCCTACGCCGGTGAGGTGATGGCCCGTCACTGCGGTGCCGAGTGGTGGGCGGGCGACGGCGAGCACTGGATCCGCACGCCCGACGGGCGCCTGTGGGACCCGATCGACGAGGCCCGCCGCTGCTGGTCCGGGCACGGCTCACTGCGGCTGCTGTGCCGGGACGCGACGGGCACCGCGTCCCGGCGGTAGGCCGGCGGCAGGGTTCAGCGGCCGGGCGCGCCCTGCGCGGTGAGCCCGGCCGGGGCCGGTTCGGCCGGCTTGGAGGCGTTCGCGGCCAGGGTGCGGATCTCGGGCAGGTCGCCGTAGAGGTGCTGCCCGGGGCACTCGGTCGGAAAGCCGTCGCGGTGCCCCGAGATGCGGTGCATCGTGACCTTCTGGCCCAGCTTGTACTTCCCGTTGTCCGCCCCGGCCGTGAGCACCACCGTTCCGGTCGGGTCGACGCCGTACAGGCCGAGCTTCCAGGCGGCGACCTTGGCGACCGACTCGCGCACCACGGCGTCGGCGGTCGCCGTCGAGTAGTCGCCGAGCACGGAGATGCTGCTGGTCGCGGTGTTGAAGCCGTAGGTGTGCGCGCCGAGGACGGGCTTGTCGATGCCGCCCGCGCGGCCCTCGAAGACGGTGCCGCACTTGTCGACGAGGAAGTGGTAGCCGATGTCGTTCCAGCCGTTGCTCTTCACGTGGTAGAGGAACACGCCCCGCACGATCGACGCCGACTCCGAACAGGCGTAGTCGTTGGTGCCCGCCGTGTGGTGGACGAAGATCGCCTGTGTGTCGGAGGTGTAGGTCGGCGGGTCTTTCACCAGCGACTCGTCGGCCCCCCAGGCGGACCGGGACGTCACCGCCGGGCGCTCCGCGGAGGGCGCCCCGGCGGCCGGGGGCACGGTGTCCGGGTCGACGGTTCCGGTGTGCACGACGTCCGTCCCGCCGGCCGGGTCGACCAGGTCGACGCGCAGCCCCTCGGGCAGCGCCGCGCCCGAGACCCGCACCTGCACCCCGTCCGATGGTCCGGTCCACAGCGGCTGCGTGCCGCCGCGCACTCCGGCGCGGTCACGGTCGGGGCCGGTCTCGGGCGGGCGGACGCCGGCGTCCAGGGCCCGCCAGGCGCTCCACGCGCCGGTCTCGCGGGAGCGGGTGCGCACCTGGGCGGTGCCCTCCAGCCGCGCCCGCGGATCGTCCCAGGTGACGCCGAGCAGACTGAACGGTTCGGTGGTGCGCGGGGCGAGGGACCGGTCGTGCGGGTCCCCGTCCGGCACCCGGACGGTGTGCACCCCGTCGGAGGAGTCGGCCCGGGCGGGCTGGGTCAGACCGAGGGCGCCGAGGGCCAGGGCGGTGGCGACCGAGGTGCGCAGCAGGCGGGAGGTCATACGGCGCTCGCCTTTCGTCGGGCGGTGGCATCGCGAGCAGCACTCCCCGGTACGTCACTTGGACCAAACCTGTCCGGCCGCGCGCTCCCGAGGACGGCGGGTCGGGTTGACCCGAACGGTCGGCGGCGGCCGGGCGGCTGACGCGCTGTGACACTTCGGCGCGCACCGGCGCTGATCACCGTGAGGATCGCGCACGCGGCACGGACGAGGACGTCACTTGGGTCAGGGAGCGGAACCCCGGCGCGTGCACGCGCACGACGGGGAACTGGGCGCGGCCGTCGCGCGGGCCCAGCAGGGTGACGAGGCGGCCTTCGCGGCGGCCTACCGGCTGGTGCAGCCCGGGCTGCTCGGCTACCTGCGCGGGCTCGTCGGGGACGACGCCGAGGACGTGGCGTCCGACGCCTGGCTGGAGATCGCCCGGGACCTCGGGCGGTTCCGGGGCGACGGGGCGGGCTTCCGCGGCTGGACGGCGACCATCGCCCGGCACCGGGCACTGGACCACCTGCGCCGGCTGCGGGTGCGGCCCCGGCCGTCGGCGCTGGAGCAGGACGTGCTGGACCTGCCCGGACCGCAGAGCACCCACGATCAGGCGCTGGAGGCCCTGTCCACCGAGCGGGCCCTGGAACTGGTGCGGGGGCTGCCGCGCGACCAGGCCGAGGCGGTGCTGCTGCGCGTGGTGGTCGGGCTCGACGGGCCGGCCGCCGCCCGCGTCCTGGGCAAGCGGCCGGGCGCCGTCCGCACGGCCGCCCACCGGGGCCTGAAGCGGCTCGCGGGGCAGCTCGGCGCGGAGAGTGTGACGGATGAGGGGCGGCGGACGCTGGGTGAGTCGACATGAGCGGAGCCGCGGGCTCCGCCACCCGGCGGGCCCGCGTCCCCGGGCGCGCGCACCCCGTGGGGCCCTGAGCAGGGCCGATCGGCGGGACGTACGGAGGAGACCCGGTGGGCCGGGTCGGGTGGATCGAGCAGAGGCAGGGCGGACATGGGTGAGCGGCGAAACGACGGCGGGCTTGCCGGCCGTGGTTCCCGTCACACCCTCCTCGAGGCCGACGTCGAGGCACTGATCGTCGCCTGCCTCGTCCGGGACGGGGTCGACAGCGAGGCCGAGCAGCGGGCCGTGGCCGCCTTCCGGGCCGCCCGGGACGCCGGCGCGGCGCACCCGCCCGTCCGCCGGCGCGACGACTGGGCACTCCGGCGACGGCCCCTGCCCGGACGGCCCCTGAGGACGACGCTGTCCGTGCTGCTCGCCAGCCTCACCCTGGGCGGTGTGGCCGTGGCGGCGATCGGCGTGGCGGGCGGGTCGCCGGACGGCCCGGACGGCACCCCCGAACGGCCGACCGCCTCCAGCGTCGCCCCGCGCGACCCGTCCCCGGACCGGCCGCGGGCCACCCGCACCCCGCACCCGGGCGGTGGCCCGGCCTCCCCCGGCCGGACCCCGGGGGAGGACGCAGCGGGCGGCGGCGAGGAGGGGAACGCCCGCGGTGCACGGAACGCCCAGGACACCGGGGCGCACTGCCGCGCCTACGAGCGGGCCGGCGGCCGCAGCCGGGCGATGGACGCCACCGCCTGGGAGCGTCTGGTCGACGCCGCGGGCGGTGAGAGGAACGTCACGGCGTACTGCGCCGCGCACCCGGCCGGACCTGGGCCCGGAGGGAACGGCACCCCCGCCACGGACCGTCCGGCCCCGCAGCGCTCCCCGTCCGCGGGCAAGGACTCGGACGGCAACGCGGGCGAGAAGCCGGGCGAGAAGGCGGCCGAGAGAGCGGACCAGGGCCGGTCCGACGGCAAGCGCTCTCCGTCCAACGGCCGTCGCCCCTGAGGGACTTCGCTACCCGTCCGGTGCCGCCATGGCAACGGCCGGGGCCGCCACCCCCCACAGGAGAGGCCCCGGCCGTCGCGCGGCACGGGCCGCGCGGCGGCCCGTACTCCCTACAGCGCGCTGAGTGCGGTTTCTGTCACACCCGCCGTGTCACGGCTTAGTTGCATCTCCGGCGGACGTGGACGGGGAGTGGTTTCAGGTCGTAACGTGCCATTCGCGCCAGGGCGGAGGCGGCAGGACCACCGCAATCACCTGCGGGCTTGCGCCCGCAACCATCAATCGGACGACCACGACGGCGAGAACCCGGGCCGCGAGAGCGGCGCCGGATCAGGCGCAGAAGGGCGCGCGGTGCTGGGGGACGACGCGGAGCTGACCGCCGCGGTGCGCGCGGCACAGGACGGGGACGAGACCGCGTTCCGGACCGTGTACCGCACCGTGCACCCGCGGCTGCTCGGATACGTACGGACGCTGGTCGGCGACCCCGACGCCGAGGACGTCACCTCCGAGGCGTGGCTGCAGATCGCCCGCGACCTGGAGCGGTTCACCGGCGACGCGGACCGCTTCCGCGGCTGGGCCGCCCGGATCGCCCGCAACCGGGCGCTGGACCACATACGGATGCGCGGACGGCGTCCCGCCATCGGCGGCGACGAGACCGAACTGACCGGCCGGGCCGCCGAGTCCGACACGGCCGGCGAGGCCATCGAGGCACTCGCCACCGACGGAACGTTCTCCCTGATATCCCGGTTGCCGCAGGACCAGGCCGAGGCGGTGGTGCTGCGCGTGGTGGTGGGACTCGACGCCAAGAGCGCCGCGGAGACGCTCGGCAAGCGCCCCGGCGCCGTCCGCACGGCGGCGCACCGGGGCCTGAAGCGGCTCGCCGAGCTGCTCGGTGACGCCCCGCGGGCCGATCCGGAATCGGCGGGGGTCCTCGACGCCCTGCCGCCCCAGAGAGAACCGCGCGACGGTGCGGTGACGTCCGCAGGTGTGACGCACAGCGTCGCGCGGACGCAGAAGGATGTGTGATGGCCGACGAGCAGTACGGGTGGCTGGACCGCGAAACGGCGGAACGTTTGCTGAGCGGAGAGCCACCGGAGGCTGTCGACGGCCCTGGCCGGGAGCGGGCCGCACGACTCGCCGGGATCCTCGCGGCGCTGTCCGCCGCACCCCCGCCGGCCGGTGAGGAGATGCCCGGTGAGGCCGCGGCGGTGGCCGCGTTCCGCAAGGCCCGCGCCGAGCGCGCCGACGCGCCCGCGGCCGGCGCGGCAGCCGCCGGCCAGGACCTGCCCGGGACCGCCGACGCGGGGCTGGTGCACATCGGGCAGGCGCGCACAGGCGCCCCCGCGGCCGTCCGACGGTCCCGTCGCCTGCGGCCGGCCCGTCTCGCGCTGGCCGCCGCTCTCGCCGTCGGCATGGTCGGCGGGGTTGCGGCGGCGGCCGGAACGGGAGTGCTGACGCCGTTCGGCGGCGACGGACCCGCCCCCGGTTCCTCGGTCTCGGCCGGGGCTCCCTCGCCCGGCCGCCCGGCGGCGTCGCCCTCGCCGAGCGACGCCGTCCAGGGCGGCGCGGGCTCCGGCGGCCTCGCCCCCGGCGGCAGCCCGACCGGCGCGACCGGCGGCACGGGACGCCACGAGACGGGCGGTGCCACGTCCGCGAAGCCGGAACCCGGCGACCGCCCGGGCCCGTCCGGAGACGACCGCGAAGCCCTCGTCCAGGCCTGCCGCGACCTGCGCCAGGGCAAGGCTCTGGACGAGCACCGCCGCCGCGCCCTGCGGGACGCGGCGGACGGCACCCGGGTCCGGAAGTACTGCAAGGGCCTCCTGGCCGGAGCCGACCGCGGCTCCGCCGGGCGGGACGGCCGGGGCGCGGGCGGGAGCCACGGCGGGGGAGCGGACGACGGCCGGGGCGCGGCCCGCGGCGGCGGCGCGGGCAGTGACAAGGGCGCGGGCCAGGGCAACGGCGGCCACAAGGGCTGGGACCGGAGCAAGGCAGACCGGAAGCAGGACCGCGACCGGGGCCGCGAGCAGGACGAGCCCGGCAGGAAGGCCGACGGAGGGGCAGCCCGCCTCGACAAGGCCGACGGCGGGGGCGGCGGCTGGACCCAGCACGCGCTGGCCCCCCTGCGACCTGCGGTTTCGTACGAGGTGAACGTTTCCTCGCCGAGGGTGTGACGTTTTCGGGGCGTGCGACGCAGTAATGAGTGAGCCGACTGGTCATCGGCTGTCGCACGGAGCCGGGGTTCCCCCCGTACCTACGGCTCGTGCACCTGAGCGCGGGCGGGACACGTTCCCCCGGTCCCGCCCGCGCCCCATCTCCCGCCTCACCAGGACACGACGACCTTGTCGCCGTCGCGGACCTGCGCGTACAGCGCGGCGATCGCCGCCTCGTCCCGGACGTTGACGCAGCCGTGCGAGGCGCCCGCGTAGCCCCGGGCGGCGAAGTCCGCCGAGTAGTGCACCGCCTGGCCGCCGCTGAAGAACATCGCGTAGGGCATGGGCGAGTCGTAGAGCGTCGACACGTGGTGGCGGGACTTCCAGTAGACGGAGAAGACGCCCTCCCGGGTCGGGGTGTACTCCGAGCCGAAGCGGACGGCCATCGTCGACACCGTCCGGCCGTCGATCATCCAGCGCAGGGTCCGGCTGGTCTTGTCGATGCAGAGCACACGGCCCGTCCTGCAGCGCGGGTCCGGCCGGTCCGCGGGCTGGCCGCCCATCAGGTACAGGTCCCACCGGCCCGGCTCGCGGGTCATCCGCAGCAGCCGCTGCCAGGTGACGGTGTCGGTCCGGCCCGTGCGCGGCAGCCCGCGCTTGCCCTGGAAGCCGCTCACCGCCTCACGCGTGCGCTCGTCGTACGTCCCGGTCGGCCCCTCGAAGAGCCAGGCCACCTGCCGCAGCCGCGCCTGCAGTTCCCGGACGTCCCGGCCGGTGTCGCCGTAGGACCACAGCACGCGCGACGCGGTGTGCGGCCTGCCGTCGTCGCCGGACGGGGTCCCGTCCCCACCGCCGGGCGCGCGCGTGGGGGGCCGGATGCCGCCGGGCAGTTCGACGTGCACCGGCGGGCGGCTGCCGCCCCCGCCCTCGGGCGTCTGCACGGTGCAGCCGGTGAGTGCGGCCAGTACGGCCAGTGCCGTCGCGACGGCTCGTCCCAAGCCCTTGGTGCGCACGCGCCCCCCTGTCTCCCACCGTCCGGCCCGGATGTCACCTGAGATGTTCCCCGGGCGTGACCCGCCGCGAACCAGGGGGCATGGTGGTGAGCGAGGTCACAGCCGAGCGGGAGGCGACGCACCATGGCGCGCGAGTCGGAGTCGGGTCTGCCGATCGAGCCGGTCTACGGGCCGTCGGCCCTGGAGGGCCGGGATCCGGCGCAGAAGCTGGGGGAGCCCGGGGCGTACCCGTACACACGGGGGGTCTACCCGACGATGTACACGGGCCGGCCCTGGACCATGCGCCAGTACGCCGGTTTCGGGACGGCGGCCGAGTCCAACGCCCGGTACCGGCAGCTGATCGCACACGGCACGACGGGCCTGTCGGTCGCCTTCGACCTGCCCACCCAGATGGGCCACGACTCCGACGCCCCGCTCGCGCACGGCGAGGTCGGCAAGGTGGGCGTGGCGATCGACTCGATCGAGGACATGCGGGTGCTGTTCGGCGGCATCCCCCTGGACCAGGTCTCCACGTCCATGACGATCAACGCCCCGGCGGCGCTGCTCCTGCTGCTGTACCAGCTGGTCGCCGAGGAGCAGGGGGTGAGCGGCGGGCAGCTGACCGGCACGGTCCAGAACGACGTCCTCAAGGAGTACATCGCCCGCGGCACCTACATCTTCCCGCCCAGGCCCTCCCTGCGGCTGACCGCCGACATCTTCCGGTACTGCCGGAGCGAACTCCCGCGCTGGAACACCATCTCCATCTCCGGCTACCACATGGCCGAAGCCGGCGCCTCACCCGCGCAGGAGATCGCCTTCACCCTCGCCGACGGCATCGAGTACGTGCGCACCGCGATCGCCGCCGGCATGGACGTCGACGACTTCGCCCCCCGCCTGTCGTTCTTCTTCGTGGCCCGCACCACCCTCCTGGAGGAGGTCGCCAAGTTCCGTGCCGCGCGCCGGATCTGGGCCCGGGTCATGCGCGAGGAGTTCGGCGCGAGGAACCCCAAGTCGCTGATGCTGCGCTTCCACACCCAGACGGCCGGGGTGCAGCTGACGGCCCAGCAGCCCGAGGTCAACCTCGTCCGCGTCTCCGTCCAGGGCCTGGCCGCGGTGCTGGGCGGCACGCAGTCGCTGCACACCAACTCCTTCGACGAGGCCATCGCCCTGCCCACCGACCGGAGCGCCCGCCTCGCCCTGCGCACCCAGCAGGTCCTCGCCCACGAGACCGACGTCACCGCCACCGTCGACCCCTTCGCCGGGTCCTACGCCGTGGAGCGGATGACCGACGACGTCGAGGAGGCCGCCCTCGCCCTGATGCGCCGGGTCGAGGACCTCGGCGGTGCCGTCGAGGCCATCGAACACGGCTTCCAGAAGGACGAGATCGAGCGCAACGCCTACCGCATCGCCCAGGAGACCGACTCCGGCGAGCGCGTCGTGGTCGGCGTCAACCGCTTCCGGCTCGACGAGGAGGAACCCTACGAACCGCTGCGCGTCGACCCCGCCATCGAGGCCCGGCAGGCCGAACGCCTCGCCGCGCTGCGCGCCGGGCGCGACCGGCGGGCCGTCCACGCCGCCCTGTCCGCCCTGAAGAAGACCGCCGAGGGCGAGGACAACCTCCTGCACCCGATGAAGGACGCCCTGCGGGCCCGGGCCACCGTCGGCGAGGTCTGCGACGCCCTGCGCGAGGTGTGGGGCACGCACGTCCCGTCGGACGCCTTCTGATCGCCGGGGAGGTGGGGGAAACGGCATGTCGTGGTGCCCGTCCCGCGTGCGACACTCCTTCGCATGTTCGGTGTCGTCGATCTGCCCACCTACCTGGCGGGCCTCGTCCTGATCATCCTGCTCCCCGGCCCCAACTCGCTGTACGTGCTGTCCGTGGCCGCCCGCCGCGGTGTGCGGGCCGGGTACACCGCCGCCTCGGGCGTCTGGTGCGGCGACGCGGTGCTGATGACGCTGTCCGCGGCCGGCGTCGCCTCGCTGCTGCAGGCGAACGCCGTGCTGTTCGCCGTCGTCAAGTACGCGGGCGCCGGGTACCTGACCTGGCTCGCCGTCGGCATGCTGCGGGCCGCCCGGGGCATGTGGCGCACGCGTGCCGAGCGCTCCGCCGCCACGGACGGGGCGCCCGTGCCCGCCGAGGAGCGCCCGTTCCGCCGCGCCCTCGTCGTGAGCCTGATCAATCCCAAGGCGATCCTGTTCTTCGTCGCCTTCTTCGTGCAGTTCGTGGACCCGGGATACGCCTATCCCGCGCTGTCGTTCGTCGTCCTGGGGGTCCTGGCCCAGCTCGCCAGCGTGCTGTACCTGAGCGCGCTGATCTTCGGCGGCACCCGGCTGGCCGCCGCCTTCCGCCGCCGCAGGCGCCTGTCGGCGGGGGCCACTTCGGCGGCGGGCGCCCTGTTCCTGGGTTTCGCGGTGAAACTGTCGCTGGCGAGCAGCTGAGACGCAGCCCGCCAGGGACTCATGACAGCGCGGCACCCCGGGCGTTGCGCTTGCGGGCCCGCCGCACGGCCCGGGTGACCAGCGGCGGCAGCAGGTCCTTGGCGAGCCGGCGGGCCCGGGAGGGCACGGGCCGGGCCGGGCGCGGGCCGGCCGGGGGCTCGGACGCCGCCGGGGCCGGGACCTGCGCCGGCACCGGCGCCACGTAGTGCCGGGAGGTGGGGAACGCCGGCGGCTTCATGCCCCGCGCCCGGGCCCGTACGAGCCGGTGCCCGGCCGCCTGCTGCACGCTCACCGAGCAGTCGGTGCGCTCCCGCAGCATGGCGAGCAGCTCCTCCTGGAGCGGCTCGGGGTCGCCCCAGGTGCCGTACATCTTCTGGGTGCTCAGGCAGACGGGGTTCAGGCCCCGGTTGAGGACGGCCTCCCAGGCGGCGGCGGAGACGCCCGGGGTGTGCTCGGAGCGGAAGTCGTCCAGGACGACGATGCCGCCCGGCTGGAGGATCTCGCGCGCCGCCCCGATGTCACCGTGCACGTGTTCGTACAGGTGCGAGGCGTCGATGTGGACGAAGCGGCACGAGCCCGGGGCGACCCGCTCGGACACGACCGAACTGGGGCCGGCGATGACGGTCGGCAGGCTGTCGTGGAAGGACAGGTAGTTCCGCTCGAACGCCTGCCGGGTGAGCGCGGAGTAGGACTGGGCCGTCTCCGCCTGGTTGGCACCGTCCGGGGCCTCGCCCTCGAAAAGGTCGCAGACGGTGAAGGTCTCCCCGTCCCCGAGGTGCCGGCCGAGCAGGATCGCGCTCTTGCCCATGTAGACGCCCAGTTCCAGCAGATCGCCCCGGACGTCCCGCTCGCGCTGCCGCTCCAGGAACCAGGTGAACAGCATCTGGTCCAGCGGCGGGAACCAGCCCGGGACGTCGGCCAGTTCGCCGGGGTACGTGTCGGTGGTCGCTGGTGCGTTGGTCATGAGGCGAGCCTTCTCCCCGGGCGGTGCCCGAACCGACGGATGGGTGAACGTCCTGTGAACAGCTCAGCGGCCCTTGGCCAGAGCGGCCCGCAGCCGTGGTGTCAGCGGTTCCTCCACATACTTGTTCAGCAGCCACGCCAGCAGCAGCATTGAGGCCACCGTCAGCCCGAAGGTCACCCCTGATGGCAGATGCAGGCCCCGGTGCAGGGCGTGGATGACGACCCACCCGAGGTGCTCGTGCACCAGGTAGAACGGGTACGTCAGCGCCCCCGCCACGGTCAGCCAGCGCCAGTTCACCCGGCTCAGCAGCCCCAGGGCTATCGCCGCGACCGCGAGGAACCCGAAGGTGACGACCAGCACGATCCCGAGCGAGGTGCGGTGGGAGAAGCCGCCCGCGTCCGGCGCGTGCCACAGCTCCTGCACCGCGTAGTGCTGCCCGATCGCCCAGCTGACGGCCACGATGCCCCAGCCGTACACGTCCCGCCGGTCGAGATGGACCAGGTAGAGGCCGACACCGCCGATGAAGTACGGGGCGTACTCCGGCATCGCGACGATGTCGAGCAGCGGCAGGTGCGCGTTGTCGGCGATCACCGCCGCCAGCGTCCAGCCCGCGCAGAACATGATCACGCGGCGGCGGGTGGCCCCGGGCAGCACGACGCACAGGGCGAACAGGGCGTAGAAGCGGACCTCCGCCCACAGCGTCCAGCACACCCCGAGCACCCGGTCCGCGCCCAGCGGCATCTGCAGCATCGTCAGGTTCACCAGCGCGTCGCTCGGGGACACCGCCCGGTAGGCCACCACCGGCAGGGCGAACACCGCCGTGACGATCAGCACCGCCACCCAGTAGGCGGGCAGCAGGCGGGAGGCGCGGGAGGCGAAGAACGACTTCAGCGGCCGGCCCCAGCCGCTCATGCAGATCACGAACCCGCTGATCACGAAGAACACCTGGACGCCGAGGCAGCCGTAGGCGAAGTACTCGTGCAGGGTGGGGAACTGTGCCTTCGGCGAGGTGCCCCAGGCCTGCGCGACCTCCCCGTCGCGTCCGCCGTAGTGGTAGGCCGCCACCATCAGGGCGGCCAGCAGCCGCAGTCCGTCCAGGGCGCGCAGCCGCCCCCCGGGCTTCCCGCGGCGCCGCGGGACGATCGTGACGCCCGGTGGTTCGGCCGGCGCTGCGGTCGCGGGCCGGGGCTGGCGGGTGCTGACGACCGTCTCGGTCACGCTGGAAACCTCTGTGTGGCTCGTCCGTCCTTTACCTGGGCCGCCAGGGGGCGGGCAGGGCGCCTGTCACCCTAGGGCGTGAATTGACGTCATCACGTTCGAAAAGGACAGGCTTCGCCTGTCCTTTTCCCCGGGTTCATCCGGGCGTCGCCGGGCCGGGTCGCCGGGCCCGGCGCGTTCAGCCGCGGACCGCCTTCCGAAGGGCCCGTGCCCTCCTGACCACCCGGCGTGCCGTGGCGTTGCGCGGGAGGAAGGCCAGCCGCTGCGGGATCCCGCCGGGCAGACCGAGCGCGGTGAGCCGGCGCTTCTTGAAATAGCGCCGGGTGCGCGGCCCGAGATGGCGGGCCAGGAACTGTTCCGCCCTCGGTCGCAGGTCGGGGTAGATCTGCGGCTGCATGGTGAAACCGACGGCCGTGACCAGGTCGGGCAGCCGCTCTGCCGGCAGCACGTCGCCGCCCCCCGCGTCGTCCAGGTCCGGCAGCAGTGCGTCCGCCAACGTGGTGGGGACGCGGTTGCTGTTCTGGTAGGGCGTCAACCGCTCCAGCAGCAGTTCGGTGCCGACGCGGGCGACCGGCAGGTCGTAGAAGGAGGAGGCGGTGAACAGGGCCGTCGAGAAGCAGCCGACGACCAGGGCCGGGCGGGCGCGGTCGAAGAGGACCTCGGCGAGGACGGGCGTGTCCAGCACGGTCAGGTCGACGCCGAGCTTCTCGGCCTCGGTCTCCAGGGCGCGGCTGTAGCGGGCCGGCGCGGTCGGGTGCGGCTTGAAGACGACCGTGCGGTGTCCGCGGGCGACGGCGCCCCGCACCATCCGCACGTGCAGGTCCTCCTCCTCCTCGGGGGAGAGGATGTTCAGCGCCGACAGGTACTGGCCCAGCAGCAGCGCCGCGTCACCGGGCAGGTCCGGCAGTCCGGGCACGGTCTCGGTGACCTCGCCGAGCACCTTGAGGAAGGCGGGCGTCGGCACCAGGCGGGCGGGCACGCCGAACTCGGTGAGCAGCATCGGCGTCAGGCCCGGCACCAGGTCGAGGTGCAGCAGCCGCCGCACGCGGGTGCCGACCAGCGGGTCGAGCTTGTTGCGCGTGGGGCCGTAACTCATCAGGCCGTCGGCGTAGACGTCGACGGGGGCGTCGGTGAACAGCTGGGCCACCGTCAGCGCCGGTGCGACCTGGATGGACTCCAGGACCAGGCTGATCCGGTCGTCGCCGAGGCCCCACAGCATCCGCAGATGGCGCTCGAACAGGGGGATGTCGTCGGCGCGCGGCGCCCAGGCCCCGGGGTGGAAGGGGCGGATGGCCTCGTTCCACGACAGGACGTCGTCGAAGTGCGAGCGCAGCGGCTCGAAGCCCGGCATCTCGTCGAGGGCCGGGGTGATCTCCGGGGTCGCGGAGTTGTTGAACACCAGCAGCACCCGGCGGTCCGGCTCCTCGAAGAGGTCGGAGTCGATCGCGGCGGCCAGGGTGGCGACGCCGTACAGCGTCGAGGCGCAGAAGATCTGGGTGGTCCCGGGCATCAGGCTGCCGCTCCCGTCGTGGTGACCCGGCGGCGCAGCCGCCGCAGTCTGGCCGAGCGGTCCATGTCCATGGCCTCCAGTGCGTCGGCGAGCGCGTCCTGCGGCATCCGCTTGATGGCCGCGGCGCTCATCGAGCGCAGCCGGCGGGCCACGGACGGCTCGAACCGGTCCTCGTTGGACAGGTGGTGGGCGATGATCGCGCAATAGGTCCGCACCGCCTTGGGCAGCAGCCGGTCCGCCTCGCGGTCCCGGGCCGTCTCCTCGACCACCTGGTCGAAGGCGCGGATGAAGTCGAGCTGGCGGACGTCGCCGATCTGGGTGAGGGACGAGGCGACCCCGCGCCGGTAGAACACGCCCAGCAGGCTCACCACGGCGAACGACTCCGCCTCCCGGTGCAGCTTCCAGATCCACGGCCGGTCCTCGGCCGTGCGCAGCCCGTCGGTGAAGTGGAGCAGTCCCCGCTCCACCAGGCGCCGGTGGTAGGCGCCGGCCCAGGCGTAGGCGTAGTCCACGGAGGTGGAGCGGTGCGCGGGCAGGATCGCCTCGCGCGGGTCGAACGCCTCCCAGCGGCGCCCGACCGGCACCCGGTGCACGGACCGGGCGCGCGCGGTGGCCTGGACGTGGTCGGTGCGCACGAAGTCGCAACCCAACCGGTCCATGGCGGACACCAGTTCGGTGAGATAACCGGGAGCCAGCCAGTCGTCGCCGTCCAGGAACGTCAGGTACTCGCCCTGAGCCGCGTCCAGGCCGGTGTTGCGGGCGGTGGCCAGACCCCCGTTGCGCTCGTGTCGGATGTAACGCACCTGCGCGACATCCGAGAGCTCCTCGGCCGCCCGTTCGAGAATGACCGGGGTTTCGTCCTTCGAATGGTCGTCGACCAGGATGAACTCGAAATCCCGATCGGCGTTCAGCCGAAGGCTTCTGAGGGTGTCCGGGGCATATTGCTGCACGTTGTAGAACGGCACGATCACGGAAAGCTTAGGCACCCGCAAAACGTTAGGAGCCCGCCCGGCAGGGCAACTTTCCGATGCGCGTACACCGGGTGAACTCAATGTGTCAGAACGGTGCACCCCGTGTACGTCCCGCCTTCCGGCAGGCCAGTTCGGCTCGCGGTGGGGTGTTGTTAACTTCTCGTTGAGTCCCGGTTCCGCCGTACCTCGGATTCGCTTCCTAGCGTCGTCGACGTGCCAGCAAGTACACCGAAGCGCCCGCGTATCGCGGTTCTCGCGGACTCCGACACCCGATGGAAATGGGGTGCCCTCACCGCGCACCGCATCGTCCCGGGACCGTCCATGGAAACCGCAGGGAGCGAGGCCGCGCAACCCGGCCCCGTCCTCGACGGATATCTGCTGCGCGGCCGGGCCACCCCCACCCCGCGCCAGCTGCGTGAAGTGGGCGTCAGCGCCGACTCGCTGCGGGAGGTCACCGCGGCCGAGTTCCTGCGCGCCATGGGCGAGGACACCTACGACGTCCTGGTCCTCGCGCTGGTCGGCGGTGGTGTGCAGGCGATGCTGCACGGCCTCGCGCACACCTGGTCGGGCCGGACCGCGCGCCCCGTCGTCGTCACCGGGTACGTCGGCGTCGTCTACGAGAAACTCGCCGACGGGCTGCTGCTGCGTCACGGAGCGGACCTGGTCCTCGCCAACTCCCGCCAGGACGCCGAGCGTTTCCGCGCCGTCTACGAGGGGGTGGGCGCCGACGCCTCGTCGGTCACCGAAGTGGCCCTGCCCTTCCTCGGCGGAGCTCGCTACGCGGGTGAACACGAGCCCTACCGGGTCGTCTTCGCCGCCCAGCCCTCCGTGCCCGACAGCCGCCGGGACCGTACGTACCTGCTGCGCCGGCTGGTGGAGCACGCCCGCCTGCACCCCGACCGCGAGGTGCTGCTGAAGCTGCGCTCCAAGCCGGGCGAACACACCACCCACATCGAGGAGCTGCCGTACCAGAAGCTGGTGCAGCGGCTCGACGCACCGGCCAACTTCCGCCTGGTGTACGGCAACATGGGCGAGGTCCTGGACCGCACCGACCTGCTGGTGACGGTCAGCTCCACGGCCGCCCTGGAGTCGCTGCACCGCCGGATCCCCACCGTCGTCCTCACCGACCTCGGCGTGCGCGAGTCGCTCGGCAACCACCACTTCGTCGGCTCCGGCTGCCTCGCCTCCTGGGACCAGCTCGACGCCGGGCACCGGCCCGTCCCCGACGAGGAGTGGGTGGCCCGCCAGGGCGTGGGAGCGGACGGTTCGTACGCCTCCGCCTTCGACACCGCCCGGGAACGCATCGCCGAGCTGCTCGACCGGCCCGGCGGGCTGCCCCCGCTGGCCCCGTACTACACCCCCGTCACCGCGCCCGGCTACCTGCCCGGCATCCTCGCCCGCCACCACCTCGGCCCCGACGGCGCACCCCTGCCCGGCGCACCCGCCGCCGACCGGGAGCCCGGTCCGGTGCGGCAGATCGTGCGCCGGGCGGCGCGCGGCGCCTACCGGCACGGCGTGCAGCGCGTGGCGCCCGTCATCCGGCGGATGGGCGAGCTGTGAGCCGTCGCCCGATCCCACGTCAAGGAGCTGAATCCATGTCCCACTCGGAAGCGGGCCCGGGCGCCCCGGCAGTACGCCGGGTGCTCGCGGTGATCCCCGCGCGCGGCGGTTCCAAGGGGGTGCCCGCGAAGAACCTCCTCCCGGTCGGCGGCGTCCCGCTGGTGGCCCGGGCGGTGCGCGAGTGCCGCGCCGCACGGCTCGTGACG
Organism: Streptomyces sp. AHA2; assembly: GCF_036857595.1. Taxonomy (NCBI): domain Bacteria; kingdom Bacillati; phylum Actinomycetota; class Actinomycetes; order Kitasatosporales; family Streptomycetaceae; genus Streptomyces; species Streptomyces sp. AHA2. The sequence goes on along the minus strand of NZ_JAUQWJ010000004.1, from coordinate 231,238 downwards.
GACGTCGTGGTATCCACCGACGACCAGGCCATCGCCGCCGCCGCCCGCGAGGCCGGCGCCGAGGTCGTGCTGCGCCCCGCGGCCATCGCCGGGGACACGGCCACCTCCGAGGCGGCCGTCCTGCACGCCATGGACGCCCACGAGGCCCTGCACGGGACCCCGGTGGACGTGGTGCTGCTCGTGCAGTGCACCAGCCCGTTCCTGGTCCGCGAGGACATCGACGGGGTCGCCGGGGCGGTCGCCGGGAACGGCGCCGACACCGCCGTCACCGTCGCTCCCTTCCACGGGTTCGTCTGGCGTGACGCCGCCGACGAACTCGCGGCCGGCACCGTCGCGGAGAACGACGCGGCCGTGGGCGGCGGTTACGGCGTCAACCACGACAAGTCCTTCCGGCCCCGCCGCCAGGACCGCCCCCAGGACCTGCTGGAGACCGGCGCCGCCTACGCCATGGACGCCGCCGGCTTCCGCGAGCACGGCCACCGCTTCTTCGGCCGCACCGAGCTGGTCCGCACCGACCCCGCCCGCGTGCTGGAGATCGACGACCCGCACGACCTCGCACGCGCCCGGGCCCTCGCCCCGCTGTTCGACGCGGACCGGCCCGGCGCGCTCCCGACCGCCGACGACATCGACGCGGTCGTCCTCGACTTCGACGGCACCCAGACCGACGACCGGGTGCTCGTCGACTCCGACGGACGGGAGTTCGTCTCCGTGCACCGCGGGGACGGACTCGGCATCGCGGCGCTCCGCAGGAGCGGCCTGAAGATGCTCATCCTGTCCACGGAACAGAACCCCGTGGTCGCCGCCCGGGCCCGGAAGCTGAAGCTCCCGGTGCTGCACGGCATCGACCGCAAGGACCTCGCGCTGAAGCAGTGGTGCGAGGAGCAGGGCATCGCGCCGGAGCGCGTGCTCTACGTCGGCAACGACGTCAATGACCTCCCGTGCTTCGCCCTCGTCGGCTGGCCCGTGGCGGTCGCGAGCGCCCACGACGTCGTGCGCGGCGCCGCACGCGCGGTCACCACCGTCCCCGGTGGCGACGGCGCGATCCGAGAGATCGCCAGCTGGATCCTCGGCCCCTCTCTCGATTCCCTCACCAAGTAAGGACACCCCACGCCATGAGCACCAACTCCCGCATCCGCACCTTCGGTTCGCGCGAGGTCGGCCCGGGCCGCCCCGTCTACGTCTGCGGCGAGATCGGCATCAACCACAACGGCGAGCTCGAGAACGCCTTCAAGCTCATCGACGCCGCCGCCGAGGCCGGCTGCGACGCGGTGAAGTTCCAGAAGCGCACCCCGGAGATCTGCACCCCGCGCGACCAGTGGGACATCGAGCGCGACACCCCCTGGGGCCGGATGACCTACATCGACTACCGCCACCGCGTGGAGTTCGGCGAGGACGAGTACCGCGCCATCGACGACTACTGCAAGTCCAAGAACATCGACTGGTTCGCCTCCCCGTGGGACACCGAGGCCGTCGCCTTCCTGGAGAAGTTCGACGTCCCCGCCCACAAGGTCGCCTCCGCCTCCCTCACCGACGACGAGCTGCTGCGCGCCCTGCGCGCCACCGGCCGCGCCGTGATCCTCTCCACCGGCATGTCGACCCCGAAGCAGATCCGCCACGCCGTCGAGGTCCTCGGCTCGGACAACATCCTGATGTGCCACGCCACGTCGACCTACCCGGCCAAGGCCGAGGAGCTCAACCTGCGCGTGATCAACACCCTGCAGCAGGAGTACCCGAACGTCCCGATCGGCTACTCCGGCCACGAGACCGGCCTGCAGACCACCCTCGCCGCGGTCGCCCTGGGCGCCACCTTCGTCGAGCGCCACATCACCCTCGACCGCGCCATGTGGGGCTCGGACCAGGCCGCCTCCGTCGAGCCGCAGGGCCTGACCCGCCTGGTCCGCGACATCCGCACCATCGAGGCCTCCCTCGGCGACGGCGTGAAGAAGGTCTACGACTCCGAGCTGGCCCCGATGAAGAAGCTGCGCCGTGTCGCCGGTGTGGTCGCCGAGGCGGAGATCGCCACGGCGGCGGGCGAGCCGGTCGGCGTCTGAACACCCACCCCACCACCCCCTTACGACGGGACGGTCGTACGTCGATGAGCCCCCGCGCCGGGAACGCCGGCCCCCACACCCTCGCCTTCGTCGAGAGTCCGGTACAGCTGCTGAACGTGCTGGAGTGGGCGCACGCGCACGCGCCCGGCGTGGGGCTCACCCTCGTGGTGCTGTCGCCCGTCGACCCGATGACGCGCGGCCAGCTGCGGCGGATGTCCGAACTGGCCCGCGACGAGGGGCACGAGATCCGCTGGGAGGAGGCGCGCGGCGGCCCGCTGGCGCCCTTCCGGACCATCGGAGGCCTGGCCGCCCTGCTGCGCAGGGCCCGCCGGATCGTGCTGGGGGACCCCTTCTCCCGCTACGTCCAGCTGCTGCTGACGATCACCCGCGCCCGCGACCTGGTCGTCGTGGACGACGGCACGGCCACCATGGAGTTCGTCGGCCAGCTGGCCCGGGGCGAGCGGCTGGTGCGGTGGCACCGCAAGGGCGGCCGCCCCGGCCCCCGGGACGTGATCTTCGCCCCGGTCTCGGCCTCGGCCCGGCGCCGCCTGACCCCGGGCGGCGAACGCCGGGTGGAGATCTTCTCTTCCATGCCGATATCCCAGACCCCGGCGGGCGTCACCGTCAGCGCCCACACCTTCGCCTGGACCCGCGCCCGCTTCGGCCCGCCCCGCATCACCAAGGGCGCGGACATGGTGGGCACGTCCCTGGTGGAGACGGGGGTGGTCGACGACGGCCGCTACCTGGAGGCCGTCCGCGCCCTGGCCGCCGCCCACGGCGCCACGCGCTACTTCGCCCACCGCCGCGAGAGCACCGACAAGCTCCACCGCCTCGCCGTGGAGACGGGTCTGGAGATCGTCCGCCCGGAACTCCCGCTCGAACTCATCGCCCGGCGCGGCCCCATCGGCCGCACCGTCGTGAGCTTCCCCTCCACGGTCGTCCACACCCTGCCCCTGGCCCTGTCCGGCACGGGCGTGCGCGTCGCGGTCTGCGACATCGACCCGGCGTGGCTCACCGACACGGCGTCCCCGCGGGCCCAGGGCTTCCTCTCCGGGGTCACCGGCACGGCCCGCGACGTCCACCGCCTGTCCCCGGCGGGCCAGGACCCGGCGGGCCCCTCGGATCCGGCCGCCGGGGGTCCGGCCGCCGGAGATGCGGCGGGCTCCCCGGACCCGGACCCCGCAGCCGCGCCACGTCCCACCGCGGCACCGCCCACCGCCACACCGCCCACCGCGGCACCGCCCACCGCGGCACCGCCCACCGCGGCACCGCCAGCCCAGCGCCGTCCAGGCCCGGCCGGAGCCGCGGGCTCCGCCGGCACCGTCACCGCGGGCCAGGGCCCGGTCGGCCTGGCGGCACCCTGATCCGCTACCCGGGCCGGCGCGCCAGCAGGAACGCGCGGGGCATCTTCTCCTCGTCCTGCGGCTGACGCAGGACCCGTGCGTACATCTCCAGCCCCGCCTCCCCGAGCAGGTCCGCCACCGTGTCCGGGGTCCGCCAGTGGAAGTCCAGCGCGATCTCGCGCTCGTAGCGCTCGGTCAGGTGCAGACGGCCGTTGTCGGTGCCGGACTGGAAGCCCAGCAGGACCGGCGCGCCCGGCAGCAGGACGCGGTGGAAGCCGGCGAACACCGACGGCAGATGATCGTCCGGCACATGGATGACCGAGTAGAGCGCGACGATCCCGCCCAGGCACGCGTCCGGCAGGTCCAGCTCCGTCATCGACCCCACGTGGAAGCGCAGCCCCGGGTGTGACCGGCGGGCCAGGGCCACCATGCGGGGCGAGACGTCCACCCCGAAGACCGGCAGGCCCATGCCGTGCAGCCGGGCCGTCACATGGCCCGGCCCGCTGCCGATGTCCGCGACCGGCGGCTGTGCGGCGCCGTGCGCCCGCGCCCGGGCCAGCTCCCCGAAGACCGCGAGCAGCGCGCTCTCCAGCGGTCTGCCGGCCAGGCTGTCGGGCTGCTCGGCGGCATAGGCGTCGGCGATGGCGTCGTAGGAGACCCGGGTGGTCCGGAGGAAGTCGGGGGTGGGCACGGGCGGAACCCTGGCGGCGGAGCGCGTCCGGCCGGCGAACACGACGGTGTTCGCCGCGCGGGGCGTGGTATCCGTGGAAGAGGATGGAGGGATACCGGAGTGGTGCACGAGTGCGGGATGTCACACTCCGAGGGATGCGGTGCACCCGCGGGGCCCAAAAGGCAGGCAGGTTACCCATCTCACTTGATACCTATGCGTCCGGCGGTCATATCTTCCTCCCCTAACGGGTTGAAGTTTTCGTGATCGAGGGTCAGTCGACCGCCCTGGCGCCCTACCCTTCAAAGGGTGAAGCAATTGATGTCACTGGAGTCCGAGGTCGATCTTCCCGGGGGAGCCGAGCTCCCCGGCGCGTTGCCCGACGCTCTGCGCGCCGAGCTCATCGCGTTCCGGCGCGACCTGCACATGCACCCCGAGCTGGGCAACCAGGAGTTCCGCACCACCGCCGCGATCAAGGAGCGGCTGGAGCGGGCCGGCCTCAAGCCACGCGTCCTCCCCGTGGGGACGGGACTCGTCTGTGACATCGGCCTGGAGGGCGAGCAGTGGGAGGGCGGGCCCAGCATGCTCGCCCTGCGCGCCGACATCGACGGCCTGCCCATCCCGGACATGAAGGCGGACTGCCCGTACCGCTCCACCGTGCCCGACCGCGCCCACGCCTGCGGCCACGACGTGCACACCACCGTCGTCCTCGGCGCCGGTCTCGTCCTAGCCGACCTGCACCGGCGGGGACAGCTGCCGCGCCCCGTCCGGCTGATCTTCCAGCCGGCCGAGGAGGTGCTGCCCGGCGGTGCCGCCGACGCCATCAAGTGCGGTGCGCTGGAAGGGGTCGGCGCGATCATCGCCGTCCACTGCGACCCCCGGGTCGACGCGGGCAGGATCGGGCTGCGCGAGGGGCCCATCACCTCCGCCTGCGACCGGCTGGAGATCGGCCTGGACGGCCCCGGCGGCCACACCGCCCGCCCACACCTGACGACCGACCTGGTCACCGCGGCGGCCCGCGTGGTCACCGACGTCCCTGCCCTGGTCGGACGGCGCTTCGACACCCGCAGCGGGCTCGCGATCACCTGGGGCCGCATCGAGTCGGGTCACGCCCCGAACGTGATCCCGCAGCACGCCGAGCTCTCCGGCACGGTCCGGTGCCTCGACCTCGACGCGTGGCGGCAGGCCCCCGACGTGGTGGTGGCCGCGATCGACGAGGTCGCCAACCTGCACCGCGCCAAGTCGGAGATCAACTACGTGCGCGGCGTCCCGCCCGTGGTGAACGAGCCGGGCGTGACCGAGCTGCTGCGCGAGGCCATGATCGCCCGGCGCGGGGTCGAGTCCGTCGAGGGCACCGAGCAGAGCCTCGGCGGCGAGGACTTCTCCTGGTACCTGGAGCACGTGCCCGGCGCGATGGCCCGTCTGGGCGTGCGCACCCCGGGCGAGCGCCACGTCCGCGACCTGCACCAGGGCGACTTCGACGTCGACGAGTCGGCGATCACGGTGGGCGTGGAGCTGTTCACGGCGGCGGCCCTGGTCGACGGCCTGCGCTGACGTCCGCCCTTGGGCGCCCCTCGGGGGCGCGGGGAACTGCGCGACCAGCCACGACGGCGCCGCGGACGACGATCAGCGGCCCCTCACCCCCGACAAAGCCCCCGGGTTGCGTCCCGCGCAACCCGGGGGCAGCCTGGTGCCCGTGACGAGCAGGCATGCGCCGTGTGCCCGAGTACACCTTTCGACCCCGTTCGATCCCGTGGTTCACAAGGGCGTAACCGGCCATCGGCACGAATGGATAACGGCCCCGCGGCGAACCGTTCCCAGGAGTGTCTACGCGCGTTAATGTGCGCCGAACCGAGCACCCACTGCGGGGCTTTGGAGAATGGGGAACTTCAGATGCGTCGGATTTCCAGGATGGCCCGGGTCGCGGTGGGGGTCGCGTCGCTCGGGCTGGTCGCCACGGCCTGTGGCGGCACCAGCAGTGACAGCAACGACAGCGGCAGCAACGACCGCGGTGTGGCCATCGCCTACGACGTCGGCGGCAAGGGCGACCAGTCCTTCAACGACGCCGCCTTCGCCGGCCTGACGAAGGCCAAGGACGAGTTCGGCTACAAGACGGCCGACATCGAGCCCACCGAGGGCGAGACGGACGCCGACAAGGAGCAGCGCCTGGCGTCGCTGGCCAAGCAGGGCTACAACCCCGTCATCGGCGTGGGCTTCGCCTACGGCCCGGCGATGAAGGCGGTGGCCGCCAAGTACCCGAAGACCACCTTCGGCATCGTGGACTCGGTCGTCGAGGGCAAGAACGTGGCCTCGCTCGTCTTCGCCGAGGAGCAGGCCTCCTACCTCGCCGGCGTCGCGGCGGCCAAGGCGACGAAGTCCGGCACCGTCGGCTTCATCGGCGGCGTCGACGTCCCCCTGATCCACAAGTTCGAGGCCGGCTACAAGCAGGGCGTGCAGGACACCGACCCCAAGGTGAAGGTCCTGTCGCAGTACCTGACGCAGACGGCGGAGGAGGGCGGCTTCTCCAGCCCCGACAAGGGCAAGGCCGCCGCCGAGGGCCAGATCGAGAAGAAGGCCGACGTGCTGTACGCCGCGGCCGGCCTGTCCGGCCAGGGCGTGATCGAGGCCGCCGCCAAGGCGAAGGTCTGGGCGATCGGCGTCGACTCCGACCAGTACAAGCAGGCCGCGCTCGCGCCGTACAAGAACTACATCCTGACCTCCGCGCTCAAGGACGTCGGCGGTGCGGTCTACACGCTGTCCAAGTCGGTCCAGGACGGCAAGCCGCTGACCGGCACCCAGACCTTCGACCTGAAGGTCAACGGCGTGGGCCTGTCGGAGGCCAACCCGGAGTACGCGAAGATCCCGGGCCTGAAGGACGCCGTGGCCAAGGCCAAGGAGGGCATCGACGACGGCTCCATCAAGGTCGACACCGAGTGACGACGCCGTAGGAACAGCAGCGAGCGGGCGGGCACCCCTGGTGCCCGCCCGCTTCGCGTGGCGCCGGGGGCCAGGGCCGTGGAAACCGGGCGCCGGATCACCCAGCGCCACCTCCCGTTTGCGGTCGGCAACACCGGGACCGGGGCCCGGTGAGCGCTTGGCCACGGGCGGATAACAAGGTGGACAGAAGGGGTTTTCAGGCAGGTCTACGCGCGTTAATCTGCGGCGAAGCCAGCGCTGAAGCTGAACCGTCCCGGCGCTGTGCGACCTCGGTTGTACGACAGGAGCACCCACACATGCGCCGGATTTCCCGGATCACGGTCGCAGGCGCAGCGACCGCCTCCCTGGCCCTCGCGCTCTCCGCCTGCGGCGGCACCTCGACCTCCGGGTCCTCGGAGTCGAAGGGCGGCGACAAGGGCCTCGCCATCGCCTACGACGTCGGTGGCAAGGGCGACCAGTCCTTCAACGACGCCGCCTTCGCGGGCCTGGAGCAGGCGAAGAAGGAGTTCGGCTACAAGACGGCCGACCTGGAGCCCACCGAGGGCGAGACGGACGCCGACAAGGAGCAGCGCCTGGCGTCCCTGGCCAAGCAGGGCTACAACCCGGTCATCGGCGTGGGCTACGCGTACGCCTCGGCCATCAAGGGTGCCTCCGAGAAGTTCCCGGACACCACCTTCGGCATCGTCGACGACGCCACCATCAACGCCAAGAACGTCGCCGACCTGGTCTTCAGCGAGGAGCAGGCCTCCTACCTGGCCGGTGTCGCCGCAGCCAAGAGCACCAAGTCCAACGTCGTGGGCTTCGTGGGCGGCGTGGACATCCCGCTGATCCACAAGTTCCAGGCCGGCTTCGAGCAGGGCGTCAAGGACACGAACCCGAAGGTCAAGGTCCTTTCGCAGTACCTCACCCAGACCGCGGAGGAGGGCGGCTTCTCCAGCCCCGACAAGGGCAAGACCGCCGCCGAGGGCCAGATCGAGAAGAAGGCCGACGTGGTCTACGCGGCCGCCGGCCTGTCCGGTCAGGGCGTCATCGAGGCCGCCGCCGCCAACAAGGTGTGGGCCATCGGTGTCGACTCCGACCAGTACCAGCAGGAAGCCCTCGCCAAGTACAAGGACTCGATCCTGACCTCGGCGATGAAGGACGTCGCCAAGGCGGTGTACAACCTGGCGAAGTCGGTCGAGGACGGCAAGCCCGAGACCGGTATCGTTCGTGGCGATCTGAAGACCGGCGAGGTGGGCCTGTCGAACTCCAACCCGAAGTTCGCGGACGACGCCGAGCTCCAGGCAGCCATCAAGACGGCCAAGGAGAAGATCATCAGCGGCGAGATCAAGGTCAAGAGCAGCTGACGAGCGACTGCCTCGAAGCAGGCGGTAACCCCCGGGGGTTGCGTCCGCTCGACGGGGTACGGGGAGGCCGCTCCTCGTGCCCCGTCACCGCGGGGCGCCGACCCCTTTGCATGCCGTAGGGGCGCTACGCGCGTAGACGGCCCCCGTCCCCAGGAGAGTGCGCCATCAACGCGTCCAGCAGCCCTCCGGCCGGAGCGGCGGTCAACGAATCGGTGACCGCCGTCGAGCTCGCCGGGATCACCAAGCGTTTCCCCGGTGTCGTGGCCAACCACGACATCCACCTCAGCGTCCGCAAGGGCACCGTGCACGCCCTCGTCGGCGAGAACGGCGCCGGCAAGTCGACGCTCATGAAGATCCTCTACGGCATGCAGAAGCCGGACGAGGGCACCATCGCCGTCGACGGGCAGCAGGTCAGCTTCTCGTCGCCGGCCGACGCCATCGCCCGCGGCATCGGCATGGTCCACCAGCACTTCATGCTCGCCGACAACCTCACGGTCCTGGAGAACGTGGCGCTCGGCAGCGAGAAGCTCTACGGCATCGGCGCCAAGGCCCGCCGCAAGATCAAGGAGCTCTCCGACCGCTACGGTCTCGGCGTCGAGCCCGACCTGATGGTCGAGGAGCTCGGTGTCGCCGCCCGCCAGCGCGTGGAGATCCTCAAGGTCCTCTACCGCGGTGCGACCACCCTCATCCTCGACGAGCCGACCGCGGTCCTCGTCCCGCAGGAGGTCGACGCCCTCTTCGCCAACCTGCGCGAACTGAAGTCCGAGGGCCTGTCGGTCATCTTCATCTCGCACAAGCTCGGCGAGGTCCTCTCCGTCGCCGACGAGATCACCGTCATCCGCCGCGGCACCACCGTCGGCACGGCCGTCCCCAGCCGGACCACGCCCCGCCAGCTCGCGGAGATGATGGTCGGCAGCGAACTGCCCACGCCCGAGACGGCCGAGTCCACGGTCACCGACCGCCCCGTCATCAGCGTCGACTCCGTGCGCCTGACCGCCCCCGGCGGCAAGGCCCTCCTGGACGACATCAGCTTCACCATCCACGCGGGCGAGGTCCTCGGCATCGCCGGTGTCGAGGGCAACGGCCAGACCGAACTGGTCGACGCCCTCATCGGCCTGCGGTCCCCCGAGGCCGGCACCATCCGGCTGGCCGACGAGGAGATCACCGCCTGGCCCACCCGCAAGCGCCGCGAGCAGGGCATCGGCTACATCCCCGAGGACCGGCACCGCCACGGCCTGCTCCTGGAGGCCCCCCTCTGGGAGAACCGCATCCTCGGCCACGTCACGGAGAAGCCCCTCGCCAAGGGCGTCTGGCTGGACCCGAAGGCCGCCCAGGAGGACACGCGCCGCATCGTCGAGGCGTACGACGTCCGCACCCCCGGCATCGACGTCACGGCCGCCTCGCTGTCCGGCGGCAACCAGCAGAAGCTGATCGTCGGCCGCGAGATGAGCCACAAGCCGCGCTTCCTCATCGCCGCCCACCCCACCCGCGGCGTGGACGTCGGCGCGCAGGCCGCCATCTGGGACCACATCCGCGAGGCCCGCCGCGAGGGCCTGGCCGTGCTGCTGATCTCCGCCGACCTGGACGAGCTGATCGGCCTGTCCGACACGCTGCGCGTGATCTACAACGGCAAGCTGGTCGCGGACGCCGACCCGGCCACCATCACCCCCGAGGAGCTCGGCTCGGCCATGACCGGTGCCGCCACCGGGCACCTCGAGCACGACGAGACCCCCGAGACCTCGAAGGCAGACGCCCCCGAGTCTCCGGAAGACGAGGCCCGCTGATGAAAAAGTTCGACAAGGAGCGCGTGCTCCTCGCGGTGGCCGGGCCGGTCATCGCGCTCGCCGTGGCCTTCGTCCTGAGCGCGATCGTGCTGATCGCGTCGGGCAAGAACCCCGTCGAGCCCTTCGCCCTGATGTTCGAACAGATCGGCTTCTCGGACATCCAGGTGCTGATCATCAACCAGGCCTCGATGTACTACATCGCGGCCCTGGCGGTGGCCATCGGCTTCCGGATGAACCTGTTCAACATCGGTGTCGACGGCCAGTACCAGCTCGGCGCGATGATGGCCGCCGTCGTCGGCGCGCACATGAACCTGCCCGCCGCCCTGCAGATCCCGCTGCTGCTCCTGACCGCCGTCCTCACCGGCGCCTTCTGGTCCGGCATCGCCGGTGTCCTCAAGGTCACCCGCGGCGTCAGCGAGGTCGTCGCCACGATCATGCTCAACGCGATCGCCACCTCCGTGATCGCCTACCTGTGGCTGCCGGACGTCTTCGGCGTGAAGGTCGGCAACAACAACACCACCGGCGAGATGCACGAGTCCGGCTGGATCCCCGGCATCCCGATGGGCGACGCCGGCGAGATCTACGGCCTGGTCCTGCTCGCCGTGCTGCTCGGCATCGGCTACTGGGTCGTCCTCAACCGCACCCGTTTCGGCTTCGACCTGCGCGCCTCCGGCGCCTCGCAGACCGCCGCCGCGGCCAGCGGTGTGGACCCCAAGCGCATGGTGCTCAGCGCCATGCTGATCTCCGGCGGCATCGCGGGCCTGGCCGGCCTGCCCATCCTGCTCGGTGACACCCACACCTACAGCCTGAACTTCCCCACCGGCATCGGCTTCCTCGGCATCGGCATCGCCCTGCTCGGCCGCAACAGCCCCGTCGGCATCGCCTTCGCCGCCCTGCTGTGGGCCTGGCTCGACAAGGCCTCGCCCGAGCTGGACTTCCACGGCTACGACAAGGAGATCGCGGTCATCATGCAGGGCCTGATCGTCCTCTCCGTCGTCGTCTCCTACGAGGCCGTCCGCGAATGGGGCCTGCGCCGCCAGCAGCGCCGCGTCGGCGCCGAACTCGCCGCGGGCCACGTCCTCGGCGCCCAGAACACGAAGGAGGTGGCTGGCCGATGACAACCGCGACCGACGTCAACCAGCCCACGCTGCAGCCCGCGGCGCCGACCGGCCGCCGCCTGTCGTGGCCCGTCCTGCTGCTGATCATCGCCGGCGGCCTGGCGCTCACCTCGATCGTCCGCCTGATCACCGGCGCCGACGGCATCACCAACGTCAGCCAGATGTCCACCGCGCTCCAGCTCGCCGTGCCGATCGGCCTGGCCGGTCTCGGCGGCCTGTGGGCCGAGCGCGCGGGCGTGGTCAACATCGGCCTCGAGGGCATGATGATCCTCGGCACCTGGTTCGGCGCCTGGGCCGGATTCCAGTGGGGCCCGTGGACCGGTGTCCTGGTCGGCATCCTCGGCGGCGCGATCGGCGGCCTGCTGCACGCCTTCGTCACCGTCACCTTCAACGTCAACCACATCGTCTCCGGTGTGGCCATCAACATCCTCGCCCTCGGCGCCACCCGCTACCTGGCGCCCCTCGCCTTCGAGGGCCACACCGGCGGCTCGGCCAAGCAGTCCCCGGCGGTGGAGTCCCTCGGCCACTTCACGGTGCCGGGACTGTCCGACGCCCTGCGCGACCTCAACAACCAGGGCTGGTTCTTCGTCTCCGACATCGCCGGCCTGCTCGGCGGCCTGGTCACCAACGTCTCCTGGCTGACCCTGATCGCCGTCGCGCTGATCCCCGGCACCTGGTGGGTCCTGTGGCGCACGGCCTTCGGCCTGCGGCTGCGCTCCTGCGGCGAGAACCCGGTGGCCGCCGAGTCCCTCGGCGTAAACGTCTACAAGTACAAGTACATCGCCGTCGTCATCTCCGGCGGTCTGGCCGGCCTCGGCGGTGTCTTCCTGTCCATCGTGGCCAACCCCTTCTACCTGGAGGGCCAGGTCAGCGGCCGCGGCTTCATCGGCCTCGCGGCGATGATCTTCGGCAACTGGATGCCGGGCGGCCTCGCCCTCGGCGCCGGCCTGTTCGGCTACACCGACAGCCTCAACCTGCGCGGCGGCTCCGCCAACGTGCACGCCCTGCTGCTGCTCGGCGCGCTGCTGCTGATCATCGGCGTGATCTGGCTGGTGATCCGCAAGAAGTACGTCCCGGCGGTCGTCACCGCGGTGGTCGCCGCCCTGGTGTTCGCCTGGTACGCCACCACCGACGAGGTCCCGAACCAGGTCGTCTCCGCCACGCCGTACGTCATCACCCTGGTCGTCCTCGCGCTGTCCGCGCAGCGGCTGCGGATGCCGAAGGCGGACGGACTGCCCTACCGGAAGGGGCAGGGCAAGTGACCGCCGGGTCCGGCCCCGCCGTCGACTGGGAGAAGCTGCGCACGGTGGCCCGGGACGCCATGTCCCGGGCGTACGCCCCCTACTCCGGCTACCCGGTCGGTGTGGCGGCCCTGGTCGACGACGGCCGGATCATCTCCGGCTGCAACGTCGAGAACGCCTCGTACGGGCTGGGTCTGTGCGCCGAGTGCGGCCTGGTCTCGGAGCTGCACAACACCGGTGGCGGCCGGCTGACGCACTTCACCTGCGTCGACCGCGACGGCGCCACCCTGGTGCCGTGCGGACGCTGCCGCCAGCTGCTCCACGAGTTCGGCGGCCCGGACCTGCTGCTGGAGACCCCGGAGGGCATCCTGCCGCTGTCCCGCATGCTGCCCCAGGCCTTCGGCCCGGACCACCTCGCCAAGTAACACCCGCCCGGCCCCCCTGAGTTGCCCAAGCGACCGGCTCAGGGGGGCCGTGCGGTTTCTGCAACCCTCGGAAGGAAGCCAAGCCATGGCCATGGACGTCATCTCCGTCATCCGCACCAAGCGGGACCGCGGCGAGCTCAGCGACGAGCAGATCGACTGGGTCATCGACGCGTACACCCGCGGGGAGGTCGCCGACGAGCAGATGTCCGCGCTCGCCATGGCGATCCTGCTCAACGGCATGAACCGACGCGAGATCGCCCGCTGGACCGCCGCGATGATCGCCTCCGGCGAGCGCATGGACTTCTCGTCCCTGTCCCGCCCGACCGCCGACAAGCACTCCACGGGCGGCGTCGGCGACAAGATCACCCTTCCGCTGGCCCCGCTGGTCGCCGCCTGCGGCGCGGCCGTGCCGCAGCTGTCGGGCCGCGGCCTCGGCCACACCGGCGGCACCCTGGACAAGCTGGAGTCGATCCCCGGCTGGCGCGCGCTGCTGTCCAACGAGGAGATGCTGGACGTCCTCGACACCACCGGCGCGGTGATCTGCGCCGCCGGTGACGGCCTCGCCCCCGCCGACAAGAAGCTCTACGCGCTGCGCGACGTCACCGGCACCGTCGAGGCGATCCCGCTGATCGCGTCCTCGATCATGTCGAAGAAGATCGCCGAGGGCACGGGCTCGCTGGTGCTGGACGTGAAGGTCGGCACCGGCGCCTTCATGAAGACCATCGAGGACGCCCGCGAACTGGCCTCCACGATGGTCGGCCTGGGCACCGACCACGGGGTGCGGACGGTCGCGCTCCTCACCGACATGTCGACCCCGCTCGGTCTCACCGCAGGCAACGCCCTGGAGGTCCGCGAGTCGGTCGAGGTCCTGGCCGGCGGCGGCCCCTCGGACGTGGTCGAGCTGACGATCGCCCTGGCCCGCGAGATGCTCGACGCGGCGGGTGTGAAGGACGCCGACCCGGCGAAGGCCCTGGCCGACGGCTCGGCGATGGACGTCTGGCGGCGCATGATCGCGGCCCAGGGCGGGGACCCGGACGCGGCCCTGCCGGTGGCCCGCGAGCAGCACGTGATCAAGGCCCCGGCCTCGGGTGTCCTCACCCGCCTCGACGCCTACGACATCGGCGTCGCCGCCTGGCGCCTCGGTGCGGGCCGCGCCCGCAAGGAGGACCCGGTGCAGGCGGGCGCGGGCGTCGAGATGCACGCCAAGCCGGGTGACACGGTGACCGAGGGCCGGCCGCTGCTGACCCTCCACACGGACACGCCCGAGCGCTTCGACTACGCCCTCCAGGCGATCGAGGGCTGCTACGACGTGGCGGCCCCCGGCACGGACTTCACCGCGTCCCCGGTGGTCCTGGAGCGCATCGCCTGACCGGGCGGGCCGCCCGTCCGGGTGGGAACGGGACCGGTGGACCCCACCGGTCCCGTTTCCCGCTCCCGGCGGCCGGCCGCCGGCCCGTCAGCCCAGCACCGCCGCCACCACCACCAGGACCGGCACCGCCGCCACCGTCGACAGCAGGATCGCCTCCCTCGCCAGGACCTCGCCCACCCGGTAGCTGCTCGCGTAGGTGAACAGGTTCTGGGCCGCGGGCAGCGCCGACGTCACCACCACGTCGAGCAGCGAGGCCCCGTGCAGGCCGAAGACGCCCACTGCCACGGCCCAGGCGACCAGCGGCTGGACGATCGCCTTGAGTGCCACGGCGAGGAGCACCGGCGCCCGTTCCGCGCCCCGCAGGGGCAGTGTGCTGCCGCGCAGGGAGATGCCGAAGGCCAGCAGGACCGCCGGCACCGACATGTTGCCGATGAGGGTCAGGGGGTCCATCAGCGGACCCGGCACCGGCAGTCCGGACGCCGACACCGCCACACCCGCCAGCGATCCCAGGGCGATGGGGTTGCGCAGCGGAGTGAGCAGCCGCTGCCACAGGGGCCCGCTTGCGCCCGCCGCCGGCCAGGTCCAGGACGGTGAGCGCGACGGGGGTGACGCCGACCAGCTGGAACAGCAGCACCGGCGCCACCAGGGACGCGTCTCCCAGCACGTACACGGCGATCGGGATGCCGAGGTTGCCGGAGTTGACGTAGCTGGAGCACAGCGCGCCGATCGTCGTCCGGCCCACGCCCCAGCCCCGGACGGCGCCGACCGCCACGAAGACGCCCGCCACGGCGGCCGTGCTCAGGGCCGTGACGAGCAGCCGGTCGGAGAAGACCACCGACAGGTCGGCCCGGGCCAGGGTCGCGAAGAGCAGGGCCGGGGACGCCACGTGGAAGGCCAGCTTCGTCAGGACCTCGCGTCCGCCGCTGCCCAGATGACCGCGGCGGCCGATCAGATAGCCGACCCCGATGACGACGGCGATCACCGCGAACCCGCTCAGCACCCCCTGCACGGCACCGCCTCACCGGCGCGGCGGGCATCGGTCGGTGCGGGCGGGGCGGATGCGTGCGGCATGCAGCCAACCCTCCGGGGCAGGCCGCGTCCAGGTCAATGTGATGTCGGCGGCGCGGCAGGGGCGGTCCGCCGTGCAGGAGGGAAGACCGGCCGCGATGAATTACCGCGCCCTGCCCGGTCTACCGATCGTGGACGCCATGACACCGCCCGTGCTCGTACTGCCCGGCCCCGCCACCCGGGACGAGGTGAGGGGGCTGAGCGACGACGTACGGGCACTGCTGCGGGACGGCGGTGCCCGGGTCGTGGTGTGCGACGTCGGCGGCCTCGGGCCACCGGGCCTCGCCGCCGTCGACCTGCTGGCGCGCCTGCAGTTGGCCGCCCGGCGCGCCGGAGGACGGATACGGCTGCGGGATCCGGACCCGGCGCTATGCGCCCTGCTGGACCTGGTCGGCCTCCGCTTCGAGGTGGAGGGGCAGGTCGAAGAGGGGGAACCAGCGCCGGGTGTCGAGGAAGCAGTGGAACCCGGTGATCCGGCCGTCTGAGATCTCCAGGACCTGCACGGCCCACGGGGTGAAGCCGCCCTTGTCCGGGTCCGGCTTGTACTGGGCGAAGCCCGGCAGGCCGTTCACCTGGACCGGCACCAGCCGGGAGCCCGCGCAGGGCGCCCCGAGGGTGGTCATGAAGCCCGTGATGTCCTCGGCGCCGGTCAGCCACAGGTCGAACGGCGGCATCGTCATGATGGCGTCCTCGTGCAGCAGCGCGGTCAGCGCCGTCATGTCGTAGCCCTCGAAGGCCGCCATGTAGCGCTCCAGCAGCTTCTGCTGGTCCTCGTCCAGCGGGTCGGAGACGGCCGCGTCGGCGCCCGGCTGCCGCCGCTCGGCGAGGGTGGCGCGGGCCCGCTGCAGGGCGCTGTTCACCGACGCCACGGAGGTGTCCAGCAGCTCGGCGACCTCGCTCGCCCGCCAGGCCAGCACCTCGCGCAGGATCAGCACGGCCCGCTGCTTGGCGGGCAGCTGCTGCAGGGCGGCCATGAACGCCAGCCGCACGGACTCCTTGGCCACGGCCGCCTCCGCCGGGTCGTCGGTCGCCGGCAGCACACGGGCGTCGGGCACGGGCTCCAGCCAGGTGTTGTCCGGGCGGGGCGAGAGGGCCGCCCGGGCGAGCGGGGTGGACTCGGTCAGGTCCATGGGCCGGGCGCGCTTGTTGCCCGCGGTCAGCATGTCCAGGCACACGTTGGTGGCGATGCGGTAGAGCCAGGAGCGCAGGCTGGAGCGGCCCTCGAACTTGTCGTAGCTGCGCCAGGCCCGGACCATCGTGTCCTGCACCGCGTCCTCGGCCTCGAAGGAGGAGCCGAGCATCCGGTAGCAGTACCCCGTCAGCTCGGTGCGGTGTGCCTCCAGCCTGGTGTCCAGGTCCGTCGGTGCCGCCGTGCTGTTCGCCATCTCCACCCACCCCTGTGGACGTTCTGTTCGCGCGCCGTCGCGCCCCAGCACTTCGGAAGCTACCGCAGCCCACTGACAACGGCCCCCCGAGCGGGCGAAGGCGCAGCTCAGGGCAGATGATCCACAGGGGTTCCGGTCCGCTTGGGCGTCTTCACACCCACCGCGGACAAAGCGGAGCCGTCCGCCGAGGCGTCACGCCGCCGTGGCGAGGCGGCGCTCGGTGCGGGCCGCCCGGGTGCCGAGCACCGTGATCGTCACGACGCCGAGCACGGCCAGCAGTCCGACCCCGACCGTCCCCGCCCAGCCGCCGGCGTGGAAGGCGGCCGCGCCGGCCGTGCTGCCCGCGCTGGAGCCGACGTAGTACGCGGACTGGTACAGCGCGGAGGCCTGGGCGCGGCCGTGCGTCGCCGTCCTGCTCACCGCCGAGGACGCCACCGCGTGGCCCGCGAAGAAGCCCGCCGTGATGAGGACCAGGCCCAGCAGGACCAGCGGGAGCGACCCGGCCAGGGACAGCAGCAGGCCCGCCGCCGTCGTGGCGCCGCCCGCGTACAGCGCGCCGCGGCGGCCCAGCCGTCCCACCAAGCGCCCGGCCGTCGACGCCGAGACCGTGCCGACGAGGTACACCAGGAAGATCGAGCCGATGATGCCCTGAGGCAGGGAGAAGGGCGCCTCGGTCAGCCGGTAGCCGATGACCGTGTAGACCCCGCCGAACACCGTCATGAACAGGGCGCCGATCGCGTACAGCCGGCGCAGCAACGGGTCCGACAGGTGGTCGCGGACGGTGCGGGCCAGGACGCGCGGGCGCAGGGAGCCGGCCCGGAAGTGCCGCGGGGCGGGCAGCAGCAGCCGGAAGGCCACCGCGCACGCCACGGCGATCCCGCCGATGACCGCGACGGCGATCCGCCAGCCCCACTCCTGCGCCACCCAGCCGGTGATGACCCGGCCGCTCATCCCGCCGACGCTGTTGCCCGCGACGAACAGCCCGATGGCGGTCACCAGGGCCCTGGGACCGACCTCCTCCGCGAGGTACGCGGTCGCCGACGCCGGCAGCCCCGCCAGGGCGGCGCCCTGCAGCGCCCGCAGCGCGACGAGCGCACCGAGGGAGGGGGCGAGGGGCACCAGCACGCCGACGGTCACCGCCACGGCCAGCGAGGCCGTCATGACCGTACGCCGGCCGAAGCGCTCCGACAGGGCGCTCATCGGCAGGACGAACAGGGCCAGTCCGCCCGTCGCGGCCGCCACCGTCCAGCTCGCGTCGCTCGCCGCCACCCCGAACTCCCCGGAGATCAGCGGGAGCAGGGCCTGGGTCGAGTACAGCAGCGCGAAGGTCGCGACGCCGGCGAGGAAGAGGGCGAAGCTCATCCGGCGGTAGCCGGGCCCACCCGGGACCATGCGCGAGTCGGTGACAGGGACGGCGGCATCGGCGCCCACGACGGTGGACGCCTCGGTACTGGCGGGAGACATGCCTCGAACGTACGGACCACGCCGCTGATCCGTCCAATGCACGGAACGACCATAATCGTTCCCATGGTGAATCAACGGAGCTCAGGGCGGCGCCTGTCACCGTCCAGTGACACAGAAGACATGGCCGGGATGTCCAAGGTGCTGGCACCGCGCCTGGCGTACTTCGCCGGCGTGGCCCGCACCGAGCACGTCACGCGTGCCGCCCGGGAGATGGACGTCCCCCAGTCGACGCTGTCCCGGTCCATGGCCCGCCTGGAGCAGGACCTGGGGGTCGACCTGTTCGCCCGGCGCGGCCGTACGGTCTCCCTCACCCCGGCCGGCCGCACCTTCCTCGCCTCCGTGGAACGCGCCCTGGCCGAGATCGAGCGGGCCGCCGAGGAGGTCCGCGCCGACGCCGACCCCACCGGCGGCAAGGTCGCCTTCGGTTTCCTGCACACCATGGGCGCCGAGACGGTCCCCGGCCTGCTGCACGCCTTCCGCGCCGATCACCCCCGGGTCCGCTTCAGCCTCGTCCAGAACTACGGCGAGGCCATGCTCGAACGCCTCCGGGCGGGCGAACTCGACCTGTGCCTGACGTCCCCGGTGCCCGACGCGCCCGACCTGGTGGCCCGCCGCCTGGACGAGCAGAAGCTCCGCCTGGTCGTCCCCGCCGACCACGCCCTCGCCGGGCGCCGCCGCATCCGCCTGGCCGAGGCGGCGGAGGAGATGTTCGTCACCCTGGAGCCCGGCTACGGCCTGCGCCGCATCACCGACGACCTGTGCGAGGAGGCCGGTTTCACACCGCGGATCGCCTTCGAGGGGGAGGAGGCGGAAACACTGAGGGGCCTGGTGGCGGCCGGTCTCGGGGTCGCCCTGCTGCCCCCACCGGCCGTCCCCCGCCCGGGCGTGGTGGAACTGACGGTCACGGCTCCGAGAGCCGTCCGCGAGATCGGCGTGGCCTGGCTGGAGGGCCACCCGGACACACCCCCGGTGGCGGCCTTCAAGAAGTTCCTGCTCTCGAGAAGAGGCAGCCTGCTACCGGCCTGAGGGCGCGCGTGAGCGCGCGACCGGCCACGACGTCGCGCGGCCCGACGGCCACGGGTGCCCGGACGGCGCTACCGCCGCGAAGGACTGAACCCCGCGGCCAGCGGCATCCGCAGGCCCAGCGGCGGCGGCGCGGCCAGCGCGTCCCGCACGGGCCGCGACACGGGCCTGCCGAACAGCGCCCCCATCACGAAGTCCTCCGCCAGCGCCAGCACTTCGTCCCGGTACTGCGTCAACCCGTGGCCGTCGGCGTGCACTTCGAACCGGCACACGTCCCGGTTCGCCTTCTTCGCCCGCGCCGCCAGCCGGAACGAGAGTTCGGGGTCGGTCCGCCCGTCGTTCGTGCCGTGCACGATCAGCACCTGGCGCCCCACCAGCTGCTTCACCGGTTCGGGTGGCGCCGCCCCGTCCTCCGCCGGGAGCCAGGGGGCGAGCGCCACCACGGAGTTGACGGCCTCGTGCCCGCCCGCCCGCAGCCCGGCCCGCCCGCCCATACCGAGCCCCACCAGGCACACGGGCACGTCCCCGTAGCGCCGCACCACCTCGTCCGCCGCCCAGGCGGCGTCCTGCGCGAGGTTGGCCTCGTCGCCGTTCCAGCCGCGCAGGCGGTAGTGCACCACGTGCGCGGCGAGGCCGTCCTCCCGGCCCGCGCGGGCCAGCCGGCGCCCGAGGGCGCGCAGGGAGGCGGTCGCCGGCGACGGGGACGGTCTGCGGCCGGACACCTCGTCACCCCCGGGCAGCAGCAGCACCGCGCCGCCCACCGCCTTCGGCTCCGGACCCAGTGCCCTTCCCAGCCGGGCCCTGCGAGCCGGCGTCGCTTGGTGTGCCATGACAGAACAGTGTCAGAAGGGTGGGTGTACGCCACCCGTCCCCGGGGTCACCGTTACGTATCGGCGAGAACGTAAAGCGACGAGCACGCGCCCTCTACGCGCGTAGGAGTTAGAGTGCGGAAATGACGAGCCAGACCATCGCGAACACCCCGACACCGGACCAGATCCGGCGGGCGCCCAAGGTTCTGCTGCACGACCACCTCGACGGCGGACTGCGCCCCGCCACGGTCGTGGAACTCGCCCGTGACACCGGATACACCCAGCTCCCCGACACCGACCCGGACAAGCTCGGCCTCTGGTTCCGCGAGGCCGCCGACTCCGGTTCCCTGGAGCGGTACCTGGAGACCTTCTCCCACACGGTCGGCGTCATGCAGACGCGCGACGCCCTGGTGCGGGTCGCCGCCGAGTGCGCCGAGGACCTCGCAGCGGACGGCGTCGTCTACGCAGAGGTGCGCTACGCCCCCGAGCAGCACCTGGAGGGCGGGCTGAGCCTCGAGGAGGTCGTCGAGGCCGTCAACGAGGGCTTCCGGGAAGGCGAGCGGCGCGCCCGGGAGAACGGCGCGCGCATCCGCGTCGGCGCCCTGCTCACCGCCATGCGGCACGCGGCCCGCGCCCTGGAGATCGCCGAACTGGCCAACCGCTACCGGGACCTGGGCGTCGTCGGCTTCGACATCGCCGGTGCCGAGGCCGGCTACCCGCCCACCCGGCACCTGGACGCCTTCGAGTACCTCAAGCGCGAGAACAACCACTTCACCATCCACGCCGGCGAGGCGTTCGGGCTGCCCAGCATCTGGCAGGCGCTGCAATGGTGCGGCGCCGACCGGCTCGGGCACGGGGTGCGGATCATCGACGACATCCGGGTCCACGAGGACGGCCGCGTCGAACTCGGACGGCTGGCCTCCTACGTCCGGGACAAGCGCATCCCGCTGGAGCTGTGCCCGAGCTCCAACCTCCAGACGGGGGCGGCCTCCTCCTACGCCGAGCACCCCATCGGGCTGCTGCGCAGGCTGCACTTCCGCGCCACGGTCAACACGGACAACCGCCTGATGTCCCACACCAGCATGAGCCGGGAATTCGAGCACCTTGTCGACGCCTTCGGTTACACGCTCGACGACATGCAGTGGTTCTCCGTCAATGCGATGAAATCAGCGTTCATTCCTTTCGATGAACGACTGGCGATGATCAATGACGTCATCAAGCCCGGATATGCCGAGCTGAAATCCGAATGGCTGTTCCGGCAGACGGCCTCCACCAGCGGTTCTCCTTCCCCCGGGGAGTGAATTGCGGGTCATCGGGGTTCCGCCGAGGGGCGCGGTGTTCACAATCCGTCCGCATTTCGATGTTTGCGGCGGGCGGTACGGGGTGTTTAACGTCGCTGGACCGCTCACATCCCCGTCATCCCGTTTCGAGGACGCATTTCATGAAGCAGTCTGCTGCCAAGTCCCTCGGTGTCGCCGCTCTGGGTGCCGCCTTCGCCGCCACCGGTGCGGGTGCCGCCCACGCGGCCTCCTCCCTCCCCGACACCGCCAAGGCGCTGAAGACCGTCACCGCGGCGCTCCCGGCGGAGCAGCTCTCCCAGACGGTGCCGGGCTCGGCCGAGGCGCTGGGCCAGGGGCAGACGGCGGCCGGCGCCGGCCTCGCCGCCGCCCAGCCGGTCGCCGAGCAGCTGCTCGCCGAGGGGCCGACCGGCCCGGCCGCCAAGCTGCTCGGCGGACTTCCGGTGCAGGGCCTGCCCACCCACGGACTGCCGGTGAACGGCGTGCCGGTCGGCTGACCCCCCACCGCGGCGGACACCACATGCCGTCGGGGCGCACTCCCGCAACGGGAGTGCGCCCCGACGGCGTTCGCGCGGGCGGGCGTCACCAGGCCGTCTGCGCCTTGCTCTGCACCTTGCTCTCCGAGGGGAAGAGGATCCACAGGGCGATGTAGAGCAGGAACTGGGGGCCGGGCAGCAGACACGAGACCAGGAAGATCACCCGCATCGTCGTCGCGGACGTGCCGAAGCGCCGTGCCAGTGCGGCGCACACTCCGGCGATCATGCGGCCGTGGGTGGGGCGGGCGAGGCGGGACATGTGCGTCTCCTTCAGCGTCGGGGCGTGAGGTCTCTCGTCCGAGTACCCCATCTGGCTTCGACGCTACGGAGACGAAGGGGGCAAAGCGTCGCTCCACGGAGCGATCCCGACCCTGGGAATCGTCGGGGTCCGACCCTGAGCCGGCTCCTGAGGGACCGGGGCCGCGCGGCCGGGACGACCGCTGTGGCGGCGCAGCCAGGAGCGCCCGGCCGGGACCAGCGCGAGATGCGTCAGGGCGATGCCCGCGGAATTCAGGAACAGCGAGTCGATGTCGACGACCTGACCGGGAACGCCGGTCTGCAGCAGCTCGATGACCGTCGACAGCAGGGCACCGGCCGTGACCGTGCGCAGCAGGGACGCCAGCGGGGATGCGGTCAGCCTGCCGCCCACCAGCGGCAGCAGCACGCCCAGCGGCGCCAGCAGCGCCAGCTTCTCACCGATGCTGCGGGCCGCCGCGGGCCAGCCCAGGGTGAGATCGGCCCTGACCCCGTCGAACGGCCGCAGATTGGCCGGCATCACCCAGGGCACGTCCAGCGGCCGCAGCGTGAACCAGGCGACGAACGCCAGGTGTGCGACGAGGAGGACACCCCCTGTCACCCGGATGCGGAACGCGGCGCTGCCGCCGATGGAGCCTTGACGCTGCACGCCCCCCAAGACGCCGCCTCCGGCCGGATCGGTTCCGTGCCGGGCCCCCGCACGCCGGTGAGGCATGCGCCACAGCCCGGCCGGGCCCGGCCGGTTCACTCCCCGGCCGCCTCCTTCGACGGCGGTTCCTTGCTGCCCGGGCGGGCCCGGACCTCCTCCGTGCAGGCGTAGCTCCGCGGCGGTCCGGCGCCGGGTCCGCCGAGGACCACCGAGCCGTCGCCCTGGGCCGCCGCGGAGTCGGAGAAGGTGCACACGATCTGCGCGAGGGCGTACGAGGTGAGGCTGTCGGGGGCCGTGCTCAGCCGCAGGGTGTCCTCCGGGTCGCCGGGCCGGGGCGGGCCGGCGGTGATGCCCTCACGGACGTCGGTGCTGTAACCCGCCTCCTTCTCGGCCCGTGACGGCGGCGTCGCGAGCTGGTCCAGCAGCCCCTGCGCCACCAGCAGGCGCCGCTCGGAGTCGGCCGCGCCGTCCGCGACCCGGACGGTCCGGTCGACGGTCACCAGCGAGGACCCGCACAGCAGGAACACCCGCACCGGCAGACCGCGCGCGGCCTGCGTGGCCACGTCCGTCTCGGACAGCGAGCACTGCACCCGCGAGGGCGCGGGCCCGAAGTCGGTCGGCACCTCGGTGGCCCGGATCCCGCAGCCGGCGAGCAGCAGGGCGAGCGCGGGAAGCACCGCGAGGCGGGCCGGACCCCGGTGGCGCCTCGGCCGGCCGTCGGTGCGTCCCGTGGCCCGTTCCCCGGGAGCGGGTCCGTCGCCGTGGGCCGGCGCGGTCGCCGGGACCCATGGGCGTCGTGCGTGCATCAGGCGTCCCCCTTCGCGTCCGGGCCCCGCTCCGCGCCCTCGTCCCCCGGCTCCGGCCCGTCCCCGGACGGCTGTTCCGGCGTCTCGGACGTGTCGCGCGGCAGCCGCAGCGTGAACACCGCGCCCGAGTCGGCCGAGTTGGCCGCGGTGATCTCACCGCCGTGGATGTGGGCGTTCTCCAGGGCGATGGACAGGCCCAGCCCGCTGCCCTCCGAGCGCGGGCGCGAGGCGCTGGCCTTGTAGAAGCGGTCGAAGACGTGCGGCAGCACGTCCTCGGGGATGCCGGGGCCGTGGTCCTGCACCTCGATGACGACCCAGTCGTCCGCCACCCGCACCGACACCCGCACCGGGGAACCGCCGTGCTTGAGCGCGTTGCCGATGAGGTTGGCCAGGATGACGTCCAGGCGGCGCGGGTCCAGGCGGGCGTGGATGCCGCGCTCGGCGTCCAGTTCCACCGCGTCCAGCCAGGCACGGGCGTCGATGCACGCGGTGATCTGGTCGGCCACGTCGACGTCGTCCAGGACGAGCCGGGCGGTTCCCGCGTCGAAACGGGTGACCTCCATCAGGTTCTCGACCAGGTCGTTCAGTCGCCGCGTCTCGCTGACGACCAGCCGGACGGCCGGCTCGATCATCGGGTCCATGCTCCCGGTCTCGGCCTCCAGCTCCTCCTCGAGCACCTCCGTCACGGCGGTGATGGCGGTGAGCGGCGTGCGCAGCTCGTGGCTCATGTCCGCCACGAACCGCCGGGACGCCTCGTCGCGCGCGGCCATGTCCGCGACCCGCTTCTCCAGCGCCTCGGCCGCGTTGTTGAACGTCCGTGACAGGTCGGCCAGTTCGTCGGTGCCGGACACCCTGAGCCGGGTGTCGAGCTTGCCCTCGCCGAGCCGCCGGGCCGCCGCCCCGAGCCGCTGCACCGGCTTCAGCACGGTCGTCGCCGCGGCCTGCGCGAGCAGCGCCGAGCCGATCAGCGCCAGCCCCGTGGCGATGCCCAGCGACCACGCCAGCGAGTTGAGGTCCTTGGCCTCCGGCTCCAGCGACTTGAGCATGTAGCCGGTCGGGCCGCCGCCGATCACCCGCGTCCCCGCCACCAGGTACGGGGTGTCGTGGTCGACTGTCCGCTGCCAGTACAGGTGGTGCGGGTACTTGTTCGCCCCGTCGACCTTCTGCGTCTTGTTCACCGCCGTGCGCAGGGACGCCGGCACGTCCCCCAGCGAGAAGCCGCTCAGCCCGCCGGAGCTGCCGTAGACGGTCCGGCCGTCGGGGTTCTCGGCGACCAGCAGCACACTGAACCGCTGGTCGCTGCCGGCCATCTGCCCCGCGGTGTGCTGCAGTTCGTCCTGCGTGGGCCGCTCGGGCAGCGCGCCCGCCCGGTTCTGCATCTCCTGCTCGAAGTCCCGCAGCACCGCGTCCTGGGTGCGGGTGAGCACGGCCTCGCGGTTGAGCCAGTACGCGATGCCGGACGCGGACACGGCCGCCGTCAGGGCCACCAGTGCGAAGACCAGGACCAGCCTCAGCCGCAGGCTCGTGAAACGCAGCCGCGACAGAACTCCCTTGCGCTCCGCGGTCCAGCCGCGGTTCCCCCCTGGGTGCTGCTGGGTCACTGAGGCGGATCCAGCCGGTAGCCGACGCCCCGCACGGTACGGATGAGCGTCGGGGACGACGGCACGTCCTCGACCTTGGCGCGCAGCCGCTGGACACAGGCGTCGACCAGCCGCGAGTCGCCCAGGTAGTCGTGCTCCCACACCAGCCGCAGCAACTGCTGCCGCGACAGCGCCTGCCCCGGCCGCCGGCTCAGCTCCAGCAGCAGCCGCAGCTCGGTCGGCGTGAGCTGGAGGTCCTCGCCGTTCTTCGTGACGGTCATCGCCGAACGGTCGATGACCAGGCTGCCGAACGTCGCCGCGTCGTTGGACTCCCGCTCGCCCCGCCGCAGCACGGCCCGGATACGGGCGTCGAGCACGCGCCCCTGCACCGGTTTGACCACGTAGTCGTCGGCGCCGGACTCCAGACCGACCACCACGTCGATGTCGTCGCTGCGCGCGGTCAGCAGGATGATCGGCAACTGGTCCGTGCGCCGGATGCGCCGGCACACCTCGAACCCGTCGATGCCGGGCAGCATCACGTCCAGCACGATCAGGTCCGGTCGCTGCTCGCGCAGGAGCTTCAGACCGTCCTCACCGCTGGCAGCGGTCGCCACGCGGTGGCCCTGGCGCGTCAGAGAGAGCTCCAGGGCCGTCCGGATGGCGTCGTCGTCCTCGATCAGCAACAGGGAAGGCACGGGCTCATTCTGGCCCATGGAGGGCCCGGGGTTCGACCGGTGGGCTCCACACGCTTGCTCCGGCACCGGGGGCTCGTGTGAAGAGTGTGCACTTCCTGTGGCCGACCCCTGTGACAGGTCTGTGACAGTCGGCGGACACGGCGATGAAAGTGCCGCGGCAAGCTTTTCGGCACAGGCAAGGCGGCCCGCTCCGGCGGGCCGCACACCGGAAGTCCACGACGGGGGGCGCGAGATGAACACGCTGCACGGCACCAGCACCAGCGCTGTGATCACGCGTCTGCACGACGTGAACCGGGGTTCGGAGCGCGGCCGCGAGCTCGGGGGAGCGCGAGGGTGCGCTCGCGGTACCGGGCGTCAGCACACCGGGTTCATGACGGTGGTCGACGCACGCACGGGGGAGAACAACGGGGCGGGGGCGGCTCACGGGGGAGCCGCGTACGGGGAGGGCTCGGGGGAGCGCCGCTCGCTGACGGAGGCGGAGTTCACCGCCTACGTCCAGGAGCGCCGCGCCTCCCTGTACGCAACCGCCTACCACCTGACCGGCGACCGCTTCGAGGCCGAGGACCTGCTGCAGAGCGCGCTGTTCTCGACCTACCGGGCGTGGGACCGGATCAGCGACAAGGCCGCGGTCGGCGGATACCTCCGCCGCACCATGACCAACCTGCACATCAGCGCCTGGCGGCGCCGCAAGCTCAACGAGTACCCGACCGAGGAACTGCCGGAGACGCCCGGCGACACGGACGCGATGCGCGGCACCGAGCTGCGCGCGGTCCTGTGGCAGGCGCTGGCCCGGCTGCCCGAGCTCCAGCGCACGATGCTGGTCCTGCGCTACTACGAGGGCCGCACGGACCCGGAGATCGCGGAGATCCTCGACATCAGTGTCGGCACGGTGAAGTCCAGCATCTGGCGGTCGCTCCGCCGGCTGCGCGAGGACGAGGTCCTCAGCTTCGGCCGTGACGAGGAGGACGCCTTCGGCGAGCTCGTCGCCTGAAGGTACGGGGGGGAGCACCACGAGGGGTGGGGCCCACGGGGGAACCGAACGGACGCCGGGGGGCGTCCGCTTCGGGAGAGTGGGGGACACGGGGGAGTACCGAAGCGGGGCTGGAGGGCCGGGGGGTCCGTCCAGCCCCGCTTCTCGTGTCCGCTCCTCGGCGTTCGCCTTCGGCGCGCTGCCGGGGTGGACGCGCCGCTCGGCTTCAGGCCGCGGTGCCCAGGCCCGCGCAGCGGCCCGCCGCTGCGTCCGCCAGGCGGCCCATCGCCTCGTCACGGTCGCAGGCGTGCGCGCCGAGCGCGGTCTGGCGGGCGACGATCGAGCGCTCCTGCCGCATCAGCCGCCAGCCGCGGCGCAGCAGGAACGGCACCGACTTGCGTCCCTCGCGCAGATCGCGCAGGAAGCGGCGGCGGAACGTCCGCACCGCCCCGCGGCTCAGGCACAGCGCGTCGGCGAGGACGCCCAGTTCGCGGCAGCGGGTGACGATCTCCGCGGCGAAGATGCCCTCGGCGATGAACAGCGGCGTCCGGCCGATCTCGACCGTCTCGGCACCGGTCCGGGCGCTCAGCGCGAGGTCGTAGACGGGGACGTCCGTACGGCCCGTGCCGCACAGTTCGACGATGGCGGCCACGGCCGCCTCCGCGTCCCAGGAGCCCGGGTGGTCCCAGTCGATGTCGGAGCTCCCCGCCACCAGCGGCAGTGTCGGGTCGTCGCCCTCCTTGTAGAAGTCGTCGAGCCGCAGCACCGGGAGGCCGGAGCGGGCCGCGAGGAGGGACTTGCCGGAGCCGGAGGGGCCGCACAACAGCACGACCCGGGTCTGTATGGGCAGAGGGGAACTCACGGGACACCAGTGTGAGGCATCCACCGGTGGCCGTA
Source organism: Streptomyces sp. AHA2 (assembly GCF_036857595.1). Lineage (NCBI taxonomy): Bacteria > Bacillati > Actinomycetota > Actinomycetes > Kitasatosporales > Streptomycetaceae > Streptomyces > Streptomyces sp. AHA2. The sequence continues at coordinate 203,522 of NZ_JAUQWJ010000004.1, read as the reverse complement.
CGACCTGCGGGTCGTCTTTGATGCACGCGTCACACCTCAACTACCCTCGGTCCCGACACGATTACCCAGTGCATCAGAAGGTGGCAGTCATGGCCCGACACGACTCTCCCAAGCAGCCGACCGCCCAGCGGGCCCTGGCCGTCCTCGCGACCGCGGGCGTGGCGCTGGTTGCGGGCACGGCGTCGGCCGCGGCGGACCCGACCTCGATCCTGGGGGTGGTCAACACCCGCCCCACCTCGCTGGGCAAGATCGATCCTCAGTCGGGTTTCCAGGCCGCGACGGGCACCGTCGGCTACGTCACCGGACCGGTCGCCGGCCTCAAGCCCAACCCGCTCGCCGGCACGGGGGTCGACCCGCTCGACAACGGCGTCGGCACCCAGCTCGGCGACTTCAAGCCGCTGACGTCCCAGGCGCTGACGGGGCCGGTCGCGCAGGCCCGGTCGATCGCGGGCATCCCGGTGGCCGGGCAGGCGGCGGGGCTGCTGTCGCAGCACCCGTCAGCGCGGTAGGCGCGGGCACGGGAGAAGCCCCGGCCCTCCCGGACGGAGGAGGGCCGGGGCTTCGGCTGTGAGGTGCCCGGTGGAAGGGGGCCCGTCTAGTAGGAGGACCCCGACGCGCCCAGCGAACCCGTGGGGTGCCAGACCGTCTTGGTCTCCAGGAAGGCCGTCAGGCGGTCCGTGCCGGGCGTCGCCGCCCAGTCGTCCACAGGCTGTGGACGGAGCACGCGCTTCAGGTTGTCCGCGGCGGCGATCTCCAGCTCCTTCGCCAGCACCTGGTCGGCGCCCGCGAGGTCGATCGCGTTGACGTCCTGGTGCGCGGCGAGCGGGGTGGCGATCTCGGCCGTGCGGCCCGACAGGACGTTGACCACGCCACCCGGGACGTCCGAGGTGGCCAGCACCTCGGCCAGCGACAGGGCGGGCAGCGGAGCCTTCTCGCTGGCCACGACGACCGCCGTGTTGCCCGTGGCGATCACCGGGGCGAGCACCGACACCAGGCCCAGGAAGGACGACTCCTGCGGCGCCAGCACGGCGACCACGCCCGTCGGCTCGGGGGAGGAGAGGTTGAAGAACGGGCCCGCGACCGGGTTGCCGCCGCCGACCACCTGGGCGATCTTGTCGGTCCAGCCCGCGTACCAGACCCAGCGGTCGATCGTCGCGTCCACCAGCGCGGCGGCCTTGGACTTCCCCAGGCCCTCCGCGTCGGCCACCTCGCGCACGAACTGGTCCCGGCGGCCCTCCAGCATCTCGGCGACGCGGTAGAGCACCTGGCCCCGGTTGTACGCCGTCGCCCCGGACCAGCCGCCGAACGCCTTGCGGGCCGCGACGACGGCGTCCCGGGCGTCCTTGCGGGAGGAGAGGGGCGCGTTGGCCAGCCAGTTGCCCTTTGCGTCGGTCACCTCGTACACCCGGCCGCTCTCGGAACGCGGGAACTTCCCGCCGACGTACAGCTTGTAGGTCTTGAACACACTGAGACGGTCAACTGCATTCATCTTCAACGCTCGCCCTCCGGGCTCGACGGGGCGAGGTACGCCTCCAGGCCGTGGCGGCCGCCCTCGCGGCCGAAGCCCGACTCCTTGTATCCGCCGAACGGCGAGGTCGGGTCGAACTTGTTGAACGTGTTGGACCACACGACGCCCGCCCGGAGCCTGTTCGCGACCGCCAGGATGCGCGAGCCCTTCTCCGTCCAGATGCCGGCGGACAGGCCGTACGGCGTGTTGTTGGCCTTGGCGACCGCCTCGTCCGGCGTGCGGAACGTCAGCACCGACAGCACCGGACCGAAGATCTCGTCCCGGGCGACCGTGTGCGCCTGGGTGACGTTCGTGAACAGCGTCGGGGCGAACCAGTAGCCGCTCTCGGGCAGTTCGCAGGCCGGGGACCAGCGCTCGGCGCCCTCCGCCTCGCCCCGCTCGACGAGCGAGGTGATGCGGGTGAGCTGCTCCTCGGAGTTGATCGCGCCGATGTCCGTGTTCTTGTCCAGCGGGTCGCCGAGACGCAGCGTGGACAGGCGGCGCTTGAGGGAGTCGAGCAGCTCGTCGTGGATCGACTCCTGGACCAGCAGGCGGCTGCCGGCGCAGCAGACCTGGCCCTGGTTGAAGAAGATGCCGTTGACGATGCCCTCGACGGCCTGGTCGACGGGTGCGTCGTCGAAGACGATGTTCGCGCCCTTGCCGCCGAGTTCGAGGGTGAGCTTCTTGCGGGTGCCGGCGACCGTCCGCGCGATCTCCTTGCCGACGGCCGTGGAGCCGGTGAAGGCCACCTTGTCCACGTCCGGGTGGGCGACCAGCGCCGCGCCCGCGTCGCCGTAGCCCGGGAGGATGTTGACGACGCCCCTGGGCAGGCCCGCCTGGCGGCAGATGTCCGCGAAGAACAGGGCGGACAGCGGGGTCGTCTCGGCGGGCTTCAGCACCACCGTGTTGCCCGTCGCCAGCGCCGGGGCGATCTTCCACGCCAGCATCAGCAGCGGGAAGTTCCAGGGGATGACCTGGCCGGCGACACCGAGCGGCCGCGGGTTCGCGCCGAAGCCGGCGTGGCCGAGCTTGTCGGCCCAGCCCGCGTAGTAGAAGAAGTGCGCCGCGACCAGGGGCAGGTCCGCGTCGCGGGTCTCCTTGATCGGCTTGCCGTTGTCCAGCGTCTCCAGGACGGCCAGCTCCCGGCTGCGCTCCTGGATGATCCGCGCGATGCGGAACAGGTACTTGGCGCGCTCCGAACCCGGCAGCGCCGACCACGTCCCGAAGGCCCGGCGCGCGGCCTTCACCGCGCGGTCGACGTCCTCGGACCCGGCTCGCGCGACCTCGGAGAGCACCTCCTCGGAGGACGGCGAGACGGTCTTGAAGACCTTGCCGTCGGCCGCCTCGACGAACTCGCCGTCGATGAACAGGCCGTAGGAGGGCGCGATGTCGACGATCGAGCGGGACTCGGGGGCGGGGGCGTATGCGAATACCGATGCCATGGTGATCAGTCCACCGTCACGTAGTCGGGACCGGAGTAGCGGCCGGTGGCCAGCTTCTGGCGCTGCATCAGCAGGTCGTTGAGCAGTGAGGAGGCGCCGAAGCGGAACCAGTGGTTGTCCAGCCAGTCCTCGCCCGCCGTCTCGTTGACCAGCACGAGGAACTTGATGGCGTCCTTGGACGTGCGGATGCCGCCGGCCGGCTTCACGCCGACCTGGATGCCGGTCTGGGCGCGGAAGTCGCGCACCGCCTCCAGCATCAGCAGCGTGTTCGCCGGGGTCGCGTTGACCGCGACCTTTCCGGTGGAGGTCTTGATGAAGTCCGCGCCGGCCAGCATGCCGAGCCAGCTCGCGCGGCGGATGTTGTCGTACGTCGAGAGCTCGCCCGTCTCGAAGATGACCTTCAGGCGCGCCGAGCTGCCGCAGGCCTCCTTCACGGCGGTGATCTCGTCGTACACCTTCAAGTATCGCCCCGCGAGGAACGCCCCGCGGTCGATGACCATGTCGATCTCGTCGGCGCCGGCGGCGACGGCCTCGCGGACGTCGGTCAGCTTCACGTCGAGCGAGGCGCGGCCGGCCGGGAACGCCGTGGCCACCGAGGCGACCTTCACGCCGGAACCGGCGACGGCCTCCTTGGCCACGCCCACCATGTCGGGGTAGACGCAGACCGCGGCCGTCGTGGGCGTCGTACGGTCGGTCGGGTCGGGCCGGACCGCCTTCGCGCCGAGCGCCCGGACCTTGCCCGGGGTGTCCGCGCCTTCCAGCGTCGTCAGGTCGACCATCGAGATGGCGAGGTCGATCGCGTACGCCTTGGCGGTCGTCTTGATCGAGCGGGTGCCGAGGGAGGCCGCACGCCCCTCGAGACCGACCGCGTCGACGCCCGGGAGCCCGTGGAGGAAGCGGCGCAGCGCGCTGTCGGACGAGGCGACGTCCTTGAGGGGGTGAGCTGCGGTGAGTGCAGAACTGGGCATGGTCACCAGACGAGCATATCTACGCGCGTAGCGGCTGTACAGCCCCCGGCTGTTCCGGACGGGGGGAGGGGACTGGTGCGGGCCCGGTACCGGCGCCGGGCGGGCGGACGCCGGTGCCGGACCGGGCGGGGTGGGCCCGGGGGCCCGGTGCGGGAAGGGTCCGGCAGAATCGAGGCATGACGAGCCCCGATTCCCAGTCGCCCGCGTCGCAGCCCCCGGAGTCCCGGCCCGGGGACCGGGTCCACCGGTCGGTCCCGGCCATTGCCGGTGGCGTGATGCTGCTCGGCATCGCCGCGTGGATCGGCATCGACGCGGTGGTCAACGGGCGGGGCCGCACGCCCTGGCTGGCGCTCGCCGTGCTGCTCCTCGTCGTGCCGCTGGTCGTCGCCTTCACGCTCCGGCCCGCGGTGTACGTGGGGGAGGACCGGCTGCGGATCCGCAACCCGTTCCGCGTCATCGTGCTGCCCTGGGGGCAGATCGCCTCCTTGAAGTCCGCCTACTCGAACGAAGCCGTCACGCAGTCCGGCACGAAGTACCAGCTGTGGGCCGTGCCCGTCTCGCTGCGTGCCCGCAAGCGGGCCAGACGGCGCGAGATGCGGGCGGCGGCGCTGGCCCGGCGGCAGCCGGGCCAGGACGGCGGCGGCGCGCTCGGTTTCGCGACCGGGCGCGGCGGCGGGTCCATGTCCGACGGGCCGGTGCGGGCCGAGACCGACCGGATCATGGACGACCTGCGCGCCCTGCACGAGGACCGGCACGAGGCGGCGTCGGCGCAGGGCGAGGTCACCGTGCGGTGGGCCTACGAGATCGTGGGCCCGGCTGCCGCCGGGGCGGTGCTGGTCCTGATCCTCCTGGCAGCGGGCTGACGTTCCGGCCGACGGGGCGGGGGCTCCTTGCAGGCGCCGGCGCCGGCGCCGGTGCCTGCGTCGCGGTCGGCCGCGACACGGTTGGGCGGCTTCGCCCGCCTGTGGGCACCTTGCGGCTCGGCGCTTCGTCCGTGGGCACCCTGCGGTTGGGCGGCTTCGCCCTTCCGTCGTCGCGCGGCTCGGGGCTTCGCTCATCGGCGGCTTCACCCGTGGGCGCCTTGCGGTTGGGCGGCTTCGCCCGCCTGTGGGCACCTTGCGGCTCGGCGCTTCGTCCGTGGGCACCCTGCGGTTGGGCGGCTTCGCCCTTCCGTCGTCGCGCGGCTCGGGGCTTCGCTCATCGGCGGCTTCGCCCGTCGGCCTTCTCGTGCATCGGCCGGGGGCGCGACCGGTGATCGTGCCCGCCGCCCGGCCCCTGCGGGCCGGTGGCCGTCCGGACCCGGGGTGGTGGGGGCCGGCCTGGCCCGTAAAAGCAGTGGAGCGGGCGGGGCGGCGAGCCTAGGTTCGGGGGATGAGCACTCGTACCTTCCGCGTCACCGTGCGCGGTGTCTTCGACGGACTGAGCGACGATCAGCGGGCCGCGCTGCTGGAGCGCGCCGCCGAGCACGACATGCTGCACGCGGCCTTCACGCCCGAGGGGCACCTGGCCTACGACGTGGCCGCACGCCCCGCCTTCACGTTCCGGTTCCTGGACTCCGGGGAGGCCGAGGAGGACATCCTGGAGGCCACGGAGCGGGCCGAGAACGCCGCGCGGGCGTGGCTGGAGGAGCGTGGGTACGGCTACAAGAACCTCCGCTCCTCGGCCGAGGACCTCTCCCAGGCGCCGCTGGGCAAGCGGCAGCGACGGGAGGCCGCGAAGAAGGGGGCGTGAGGGCCGTCGGGACTTGTGCCGCTGCCCTGCCGCGGTGGACGCCGGAGCCCTCGGTGCCCGAGGACCCGACGGGGTGCGAGGGCCGGGCGCCCGGTGACCGGTGGGCCGGACGCCCGCCGGCCGGCGTCGTGGGAGTCGCTCCGGTGGATCGCCGGGTGCCCGGGCGACGGGGCCCCGCGGGGAGCCGACGGACCGTCGGGCGCCCGGTCGTGCCGGGCGCCCGTCCGTGTCAGATGCCCGCGGCCGTCGACAGGTCGCGCTTGATGGACTCCAGGACCTCCGTCGCCTTCGTCCGGGCCCGCGGGAGGTCCGCGCGGGAGGCGACCGGGACCACGACCTCCAGGTAGCACTTCAGCTTCGGCTCCGTGCCGCTCGGGCGCACGATCACCCGCGCCCCGTCGAGGGTGTAGCGCAGACCGTCCGTGGGCGGGAGGGATTCCGTGCCCCGGGTGAGGTCGTCCGTGCGGGTGATCGGCAGGCCGGCGAGCCGCGTCGGGGGATGCTCGCGCAGGCGGGTCATGGCCGCCGCGATGACCGACAGGTCCTCGACGCGGACGGACAGCTGGTCCGTCGCGTGGAGGCCGTGCTCCACCGCGAGGTCGTCCAGCAGGTCCGGGAGGGTGCGGCCCTCCTCCTTCAGCTGGGACGCCAGCTCCGTGATCAGCAGTGCGGCCGTGATGCCGTCCTTGTCGCGCACGCCCTCGGGGTCGACGCAGTAGCCGAGCGCCTCCTCGTAGCCGAAGCGCAGGCCCTCCGCCCTGGCGATCCACTTGAACCCGGTGAGGGTCTCCACGTGCCGCAGGCCCGCCTTCTCGGCGATGCGGCCGAGGAGGGAGGACGAGACGATCGACTCGGCGAAGGTGCCGGTCGCGCCGCGGCGGACCAGGTGGGCGGCGAGCAGCGCGCCGACCTCGTCGCCGCGGAGCATGCGCCAGCCGTCGCCGTCCCGCACCGCGACGGCGCAGCGGTCCGCGTCGGGGTCGTTGGCGACGACCAGGTCCGGGTCCACCTCGCGGGCCTTGGCGAACGCCAGGTCCATCGCGCCGGGCTCCTCCGGGTTGGGGAACGCGACGGTCGGGAAGTCCGGGTCGGGCTCGGCCTGCTCCGCGACGAGAACCGGCTCGGGGAAGCCGGCGCGCGCGAACGCGGCCAGGACGACGTCCTTGCCGACGCCGTGCATCGCGGTGTAGACGGTGCGGGCGGTGCGCGGGGAGCCCTCGGCCAGGACCGCGTCCGTGCGGGCGAGGTAGGCGTGGAGGACGCCGTCGTCGAGGATGTCCCAGCCGCTGTCGGGCCGGGGGACGTCGTTCAGACTGCCGATCGCGTCGATCTCGGCGGCGATCTGCGCGTCGGCGGGCGGGACGATCTGCGAGCCGTCGCCGAGGTAGACCTTGTAGCCGTTGTCGCGGGGCGGGTTGTGGCTGGCGGTGACCTCGACACCGGCCACCGCGCCGAGGTGCCTTATCGCGAACGCGAGCACCGGTGTGGGCAGCGGGCGCGGCAGCAGGGCCGCGCGCAGGCCGGCGCCGGTCATGACGGCGGCGGTGTCGCGGGCGAAGTCGGCCGACTTGTGCCGGGCGTCGTAGCCGATGACGACCAGGCCGTCGCCGTGGCCCTGCTTCCGGAGGTGGGCGGCTAGGCCCGCGGCGGCGCGGATGACGACCGTGCGGTTCATGCGCATGGGGCCGGCGCCGAGTTCGCCGCGGAGGCCGGCGGTGCCGAACTGGAGCGTGCCGGCGAAACGGGCGGCGAGCTCGGAGTGGTCCCGGGCGTCCAGGAGGCCCGCGAGCTCGGCGCGGGTGTCCGGGTCGGGGTCCTCGGTGAGCCACGCCTGGGCCTGGGCGATGAGTTCCTCGTGCACGGTGTGGTGTCAGCCTCTCCGGTGGTGGGTGTGGGTGTGCGGCGGCCGGCGCGGGTGGTGGGGGGGCGTGCGCGCCCTCGCCTGCCGTCGGGGGTGGGTCGGGGCCGGGTCGGAGGGTGTCCGTCCGCGGAACGGCGCGATGGACTGCGTACCGACTGGCCGCTCGCCGACGCGCCGACCGCTGCGGGCGGACGCCCCCCCGGGCACGTCCCCTTCTCGCCAAGGGCGGCCGCGGCCGTTGCCCGCGCGGGCGACTGCGACGCCCCGGGGGCGCGGAGAACTGCGCGACCGGCCACTACGGGCCCGCAGCCGCCGTACGACCTGCGGAACCGTCCCTCAGAGGCGGTCCAGGACCTGAGCGAGCAGGGAGCCCATGCGGGTGGCGCTGTCGCGGCCCGCCTGGAGGACCTCCTCGTGGTTCAGCGGCTCGCCCGTCATTCCGGCGGCGAGGTTCGTCACCAGGGAGATGCCGAGGACCTCCGCGCCGGCCTCACGCGCCGCGATCGCCTCGAGGACCGTCGACATGCCCACCAGGTCCGCGCCGATGACCCGGGCCATACGGATCTCCGCGGGGGTCTCGTAGTGCGGGCCGGGGAACTGGGCGTAGACGCCCTCCTCCAGCGTGGGGTCGACCTCCTTGCACAGCGCGCGCAGGCGCGGGGAGTACAGGTCGGTCAGGTCCACGAAGTTGGCGCCGACGATGGGGGAGGTGGCCGTGAGGTTGATGTGGTCGCTGATCAGGACCGGCTGGCCGGGGCGCATGCCCTCGCGCAGACCGCCGCAGCCGTTGGTCAGCACGACCGTCTTGACGCCCGCGGCGACCGCGGTGCGCACGCCGTGCGCGACCGCCGCCACGCCGCGGCCCTCGTAGTAGTGCGTACGGCCCAGGAAGACCAGCGCCCGCTTGTCGCCGATGCGGTACGAGCGGATCTTGCCTCCGTGGCCCTCCACCGCCGGCGGCGGGAAGCCCGGCAGCTCGGTGACCTGGAACTCGGCCTCGGGGGCGCCCAGCGCGTCCACGGCCGGGGCCCACCCGGAGCCCATCACGAGGGCGACGTCGTGGGTCTCGGCGCCCGTCAGTTCGCGCAGGCGGGCCGCGGCGGCGTCGGCGGCCGCGTGCGGGTCGCCCTGGATGTCGTCCGGAAGAAGAGATGCGTTCACGCGGACGAGGGTAGCCGCTGATTGCCTACGCGCGTAGATGTCAAAGCTCACGGGGTGGCGATCGTTGTCTTGTCGTTTCCGACGAGCACAGCCCGGGCCGGCCGTCAGCAGGGGCGCTTGCGCAGCTCCATCACGTAGTCGTGCGGGGCGCCGGCCGACTCCGCCGCGTCGGCGATCTCGCCCAGGTAGCGGGCGGAGGGCAGGCCGCCCTCGTACGCGTTCAGGGTGAAGGCCCACGCGGACTCCTCACCGTCCAGGGTGTGCACCCGTACGCGGGTGCGGCGGTAGATGTCGAGCCCCACGCCCTCCCAGCGGTCCAGCGACTCCTCGTCCATGGGGGCGATGTCGTAGAGCGCGACGAAGACCTGGCAGAGGGGGTCCTCCACGATGGTCGGCAGCGCGCCCTCCCAGCCCATGTGCTCGCCGCCGAACGTCAGCCGCCATCCGTTCAGCCAGCCGGTGGCGCGCAGCGGCGAGTGCGGGGCGCGGCGGGACATCAGCCGCGCGTCGAGGTTGCCGGCGTACGCGGCGTAGAGCGACATGGGGGAAGGGTACGGCAGGTGGTCCGGCGTCACTCGGGTAACGACAGCCCCGTCGGCGGGCCCCCGGGCGGTGTCACGTTGTCCGGTGCGGGACAATGGAGTACGTGACTCGGATCGTGATCATCGGTGGCGGACCCGGCGGATACGAAGCGGCGCTGGTGGCCGCTCAACTCGGCGCGGAGGTGACCGTCGTCGACTGCGACGGTCTGGGCGGGGCGTCGGTGCTGACCGACTGCGTCCCGTCGAAGACACTCATCGCCACGGCCGAGGTGATGACCACCTTCGACTCCTCGTACGAGGAGCTGGGGATCATCGTCGCCGACGACACCCCGCACATCGAGCAGGCCGCCCGGGTGGTGGGCGTGGACCTGGGCAAGGTCAACCGGCGTGTGAAGCGCCTCGCGCTCGCCCAGTCGCACGACATCACGGCCTCCGTGACGCGCGCCGGGGCGCGTGTCATGCGCGGGCGCGGGCGACTGGAGGGCATGCAGGCGCTCGACGGGTCGCGCAAGGTCGTCGTCCGCGCCGCCGACGGCACCGAGGAGACCCTCACGGCCGACGCGGTGCTCATCGCCACCGGCGGGCAACCCCGCGAGCTGCCCGACGCGCAGCCCGACGGCGAGCGGATCCTGAACTGGACCCAGGTCTACGACCTCGACGAGCTGCCCGAGGAACTGATCGTGGTCGGGTCGGGTGTGACCGGCGCCGAGTTCGCCGGTGCCTACCAGGCGCTGGGCTCCCGGGTGACGCTCGTGTCGTCGCGCGACCGCGTGCTGCCCGGCGAGGACCCGGACGCCGCCGCCGTGCTGGAGGACGTCTTCCGGCGGCGCGGCATGAACGTCATGGGGCGCTCCCGGGCGCAGTCCGCCAAACGGGTCGGCGACCGGGTCGAGGTGACCCTCGCCGACGGGCGCGTCATCACCGGCTCGCACTGCCTCATGGCCGTCGGCGCCGTGCCCAACAGCGCGGGCATGGGACTGGAGGAGGCCGGCGTCCGGCTGCGCGAGTCCGGTCACATCTGGACCGACAAGGTCTCGCGCACCACCGCTCCGGGCGTGTACGCGGCCGGTGACGTGACCGGGGTGTTCGCCCTGGCGTCCGTGGCCGCCATGCAGGGGCGCATCGCCATGTACCACTTCCTGGGCGACGCGGTGGCGCCGCTGAACCTGAAGACCGTCTCCTCGAACGTCTTCACCGACCCGGAGATCGCCACCGTCGGCTACACCCAGGCCGACGTCGACGCCGGGAAGATCGACGCCCGGGTCGTGAAGCTGCCGCTGCTGCGCAACCCGCGCGCCAAGATGCAGGGCATCCGCGACGGCTTCGTCAAGATCTTCTGCCGTCCGGGCACCGGCATCGTGGTCGGCGGCGTGGTGGTGGCCCCGCGCGCCTCGGAACTGATCCACCCCATCTCGATCGCGGTCGACAACAATCTGACGGTCGAACAGATCGCGAAGGCGTTCACCGTCTACCCCTCCCTGTCGGGCTCGATCGCGGAGGTGGCACGGCAGTTGCACACGCGCAAGGGGTCGGCCGAGGACTGAGAGGCCGGTTCCGGCCCCTCTCCGGTCACCGGGAGTGCCCGACCGTGCGGACGGCATAGGCGGCGGGACTAGGCTCTATACCACTTCGCGGGGCGTGCTGCGAACATCTTCTGCTATTCAGCGCAAACTGCTGAAAGCAGACGGTCGCTGGCGTTACTGTCAGTTTCGTGTTCGCTGCAGAACGTCGCCAATTGATCCTCGAAATGGTGCGAGCGAACGGGGCCGTGTCGCTCCGTGAGCTCGCCCGCGTCGTCCAGACCTCCGAAGTGACCGTACGGCGGGACGTGCGCGCGCTGGAGGCAGAAGGACTCCTCGACCGCCGGCACGGCGGTGCGGTACTGCCGGGCGGTTTCACGCGGGAGTCCGGCTTTCCGCAGAAGTCTCATCTCGCGACCGCCGAGAAGACCGCCATCGCCGACCTCGCCGCGAACTTCGTGGAAGAGGGCGAGGCGATCGTGGTCGGGGCGGGTACGACGACCCAGGAGCTGGCCCGCCGGCTCGCCCGGGTGCCCGGCCTGACCGTCGTCACGAACTCGCTGCTGGTGGCGCAGGCACTCGCCCACGCCAACCGGGTCGAGGTCGTGATGACCGGCGGTACGCTCCGCGGTTCGAACTACGCCCTCGTCGGCAGCGGGGCCGAGCAGTCCCTGCACGGGCTGCGGGTCTCGCGGGCGTTCCTGTCCGGGAGCGGGCTCACCGCCGAGCGGGGGCTGTCCACGTCCAACATGCTGTCCGCGTCCGTCGACCGGGCGCTGGTGCAGGCCGCGGCGGAGGTCGTGGTCCTCGCGGACCACACCAAGCTCGGCACGGACACCATGTTCCAGACCGTGCCGACGGACCTCATCACCCGCCTCGTGACGGACGAGCCGCCCGCGCACGACGACCGCGCCGGGACGGAGCTCCAGGCCCTTGCCGACCAGGGCGTGCAGATCGCCGTGGCCGGCGGGCAGGGGGGTGCCACGGGAGCGGCGGGCTCCGGGGGTGATGCCGTCCCGGCGCGCCAGCAGCGCCGGGACGTGCCGCTGCCGGGACCCCGCCGCCAGGTTCCGGGCGGCGGGAACGGCGGGTTGCGGTCCCACTCGGTGCTCGGGGAGCAAGGGCCGGCGGCCGAGCGGGCGCGGGTGGCGGACCTGCGGCGCCGCTGACGCCCGGGGCCGACCCGGCGGATCGCACGCTCGGCGTACTCGGCGTGCGCCGTGCGGAGCAGGCTTCGCAGCGGCGCCGTCGGCGGCTCCCGGACCTCGTCGTCCGGGCCGGCCGCCGAGCGGGTGTCTGGTCCTGGGCGAGGCCCCGTGAGGCTGCCGGCCGTCGTCGGCGCCGACGACGGCGAGGGACGCGGCCCGGTGGCGCTGCACGGCCGGGCGGAGGACGACCCGGAGGACGCGGCCTGACCCCGGCACGCGAAGGGTGAGCCGGTCGCGCTCCTGCGGAGCTCTCGGTGCTCGCGGAGTTCGCGCAATGGCCGGCGGCGGGCGCGGAGCGGGCCGAACGGGACGGCTTCCATGAGGCGTTCGCCGCGCGCGTCCGGGCTGTGGTCCGGCGTGCTGCGGCTGGTGGAGCTGCGGCGCAACCCAGCGCCCCGGCGTCCGGGCCGGGTCCGGCGGCCCGGTCGCGGGTGTCGCCGGGCAGTGCCTGCAAGGAGCCCGCCGGCGAGTCGCGTCGCGTCCGGCTGCGGTCCGAGGTCGTGGCCCGGTGGGGTCGGGGATGGTTCGGCCGGTTCGAGGTGCTCGGAGGTGCCTGCGGCGGGCTGAGGTCTGTGATTGGTCGGCCGGGTGGGGGTCTCGGCGGGGTCGGCTGTCGGTCGTGGCCTGGTGGGTGCGGGGGTGGTTCGGCGGGTTCGAGGTGGTCGGGGGTGTCTGCGGCGGGTTGAGGTCTGTGATTGGTCGGCCGGGTGGGGGTCTCGGCGGGGTCGGCTGTCGGTCGTGGCCTGGTGGGGGCGGGGGTGGTTCGGCCGGTTCGAGGTGGTCGGGGGTGTCTGCGGCGGGCTGGTGCCTGTGATTGGCCGACCGGGTGGGGCCGGTTGTCGGCCGTGGCCCGGTGGGGCGGCCGGGGGCGAGCCCATCGGTCGAGGCGGCACGAACGTCTGCGGCGCGCCCCCCGGGTCGGGGGGCGCGCCGCAGGCGGTGGTCCTTCGGGCGTCAGTCCTTGATCTCGCAGATCGCCGCGCCCGACGTCACCGACGCGCCGATCTCCGCCGACAGGCCCTTGATCGTGCCGGAGCGGTGGGCGTTGAGGGGCTGCTCCATCTTCATGGCCTCCAGGACGACGACCAGGTCGCCCTCCTTGACCTCCTGGCCCTCCTCGACCGCGACCTTGACGATCGTGCCCTGCATCGGCGAGGTCAGCGTGTCACCGGAGGCGACGGGGCCGGCCTTCTTCGCCGCGCGGCGCTTCGGCTTGGCGCCCGCCGCGAGGCCCGTACGGGCCAGGGACATGCCCAGCGACGACGGCAGGGAGACCTCCAGGCGCTTGCCGCCGACCTCGACGACGACCGTCTCGCGGCCCGCCTCCTCGTCCGCCTCCGCGTCCGCGGGCGCCGCGAACGGCTTGATCTCGTTGACGAACTCCGTCTCGATCCACCGCGTGTGGACCGTGAACGGCTCGGAGGAGCCGGTCAGCTCGGGCGCGAACGCCGGGTCCCTCACCACCGCGCGGTGGAACGGGATGGCCGTGGCCATGCCCTCGACCTGGAACTCCTCCAGCGCACGCGCGGCCCGCTGCAGGGCCTCCTTGCGCGTACGGCCGGTGACGATCAGCTTGGCCAGCAGGGAGTCCCACGCCGGGCCGATGACCGAGCCGGACTCCACGCCCGCGTCCAGCCGGACACCCGGGCCGGACGGCGGCGCGAAGGCGGTGACGGTGCCGGGCGCGGGAAGGAAGTTGCGGCCCGGGTCCTCGCCGTTGATGCGGAACTCGAAGGAGTGACCGCGCAGCTCCGGGTCGCCGTAGCCGAGCTCCTCGCCGTCGGCGATGCGGAACATCTCGCGCACCAGGTCGATGCCGGCGACCTCCTCGGTGACCGGGTGCTCCACCTGGAGGCGGGTGTTGACCTCCAGGAAGGAGATCGTGCCGTCGAGGCCGACGAGGAACTCCACCGTGCCGGCGCCGACGTAGCCGGCCTCCTTCAGGATCGCCTTGGAGGCGGAGTACAGCTCCTCCATCTGCGCGTCGGACAGGAAGGGCGCGGGCGCCTCCTCGACCAGCTTCTGGTGGCGGCGCTGCAGCGAGCAGTCACGGGTGGACACGACCACCACGTTGCCGTGCTGGTCGGCCAGGCACTGGGTCTCCACGTGGCGGGGCTTGTCGAGGTAGCGCTCGACGAAGCACTCGCCCCGGCCGAAGGCCGCCACGGCCTCACGGACGGCGGAGTCGTACAGCTCGGGGACCTCTTCGAGGGTGCGGGCGACCTTCAGGCCGCGGCCGCCGCCGCCGAACGCCGCCTTGATGGCGATGGGCAGGCCGTGCTCCTCGGCGAAGGCGACGACCTCCTCCGCGCCGGAGACCGGGTCGGGCGTGCCGGCCACCAGCGGCGCGCCGGCGCGCTGGGCGATGTGCCGGGCGGCCACCTTGTCACCGAGGTCGCGGATCGCCTGCGGCGGCGGGCCGATCCAGATCAGGCCCGCGTCCAGCACCGCCTGGGCGAATTCGGCGTTCTCGGAGAGGAATCCGTACCCGGGGTGGATCGCGTCCGCGCCCGACTCCCGGGCGGCCTTCAGCACCTTCTCGATGTCGAGGTAACTGGTGCCCGGGGTGTCACCGCCCAGGGCGAACGCCTCATCCGCGGCGCGGACATGCAGAGCGTCCCGGTCCGGGTCGGCGTAGACGGCCACGCTCGCGATCCCGGCGTCCCGGCAGGCCCGGGCCACGCGGACAGCGATTTCGCCACGGTTGGCGATGAGCACCTTGCGCACGATTGAGGCTCCCTCCTTGAAACAAGCCGAGTTTAGGGACTGCCGACACGGCACTTCGACCCGTCCCCAATGGTGAGCTTGCCCACACGGAGCGTGATTCGAGGCTCGCTCGACCTGCGAAATCCCTTGTCGCACCGCAGAACGCAGTACTCCTCCGGGAAACCCTAGCCGTCTCCTGTGGTCAAGGTCTCTGTCATCACGTGCTGCGGGCCACTCAGTTTCTTTGTGGAGTCCCTACGAATGGCCCAATGATTCTTTGCCGGCCGACGGACCCTTGTTCCCCCGTTTACCCGTGAGTAGCCTTCGCGGTGTCCCGAACGGAGGAGGGGGGCGCGGTGGTGCGCAGGCCGGTGGCGTGGATCGTGGCGGTCGTGCTGTTCGCCGAGGCGTTCGGCGTCGCCGCGCTGAACTGGTTCCTGGGGGTCGTCGTCGACCGGCAGGACATGTCGCTGGCCGGCCTGGACCCGCACCTGATGGCGGTGTCGTCGAAGGTCGGCGGGATCGTCTTCGGGCTCTACTTCGCGCTGTGCGGCCTTGTCGCCCTGCTCGTGGCGCTGCGCGACCGGCGCCCGGCCGGTCCCGGACGGGTGCTGCTGATCAGCGCGGCGGTCGTGCACGGGCTGCTCGGGGCGTTCACCTGGGGCCTGGTGGGCCCGCCCGCGTTCCTCTTCATGGTGCTGGTGCTCGCCCTGATCGTGCTGCTGCTGATGACGGACGACCGTCCGGCCGGGCCCGCCGGCGCCGCGCCCGAGGCCGGCCGGGGCGACGGCGGGCCCCCGGTCACCCCTCCGCCGGCGCCCACAACTCCGTGATGCCCACGCCCAGTTCCTTCAGCAGCCGCCGGACCAGGGGCAGGCTGATGCCGATGACGTTGCCGTGGTCGCCGGCGATGCCGTCGATGAACGGGGCCGAACGGCCGTCCAGCGTGAAGGCCCCGGCGACGTGGAGGGGTTCGCCGGAAGCCACGTAGGCGGCGACCTCCTCGTCGGTGGGTTCACCGAAATGGACGACCGTCGACGCGGTGGCGGAGACGTACCGGCCGCTGACCGTGTCGTAGACGCAGTGGCCCGTCTGCAGGGTGCCGGCCCGGCCGCGCATCGCCTTCCAGCGGGCGGTGGCCTCCTCGGCGTCCGCGGGCTTGCCCAGCGCCTTGCCGTCCAGGTCGAGCACGGAGTCGCAGCCGATCACCAGCGCGCCCTTGGCCTCCGGCCGGGCCGCCACGACGGAGGCCTTCGCCTCGGCGAGGGCGAGTGCCAGCTCGGCGGGGGTGGGAGCGGTGACGGCGTCCTCGTCGACGCCGCTGACGATCACCTCGGGGGCGAGACCGGCCTGGCGGAGCAGGCCGAGCCGGGCGGGGGACTGGGAGGCGAGGACGAGTCGCCTGCTGCGCTGAGCGGTCATGCCGTCAGATTAGTCACCCGGGCGGGCCGGCTCACCTCACGCCGATCCCGATCATCACCAGCACCATGGCCACCGCCAGGAGAACGCTCAGCCGCCGCAGCATGCCCTGCATGTCACGCAGTTCTTCGGGCGGTTCGTTCTCGGGGTCGGACCACAGCATGCCTCAAGCGTGCGGCCCGGCGGGGCGGGGCGCCTGAGTAGGCGTACTCAGATCGGCGCCCCGCGTTCCGCTACCGCGCGTCCCTCGTACGGCCGAGGGGACGTGTCACCCGGGCCAGTAGGTGCGGCCCCACGCCGCCGGCCCCGGCTGGGGCAGGCGGCGGGCCGCGATGCGGGACGGGTCGGACCAGGAGTCGCGCGGTGTGGGCGCGCCGGACGGCACCGCAGCGGCCGCCGCGGCGCGCGCCCTGACCACCGCCAGGGCGGCGGCCAGCTCCTCCGGGGTCGGGTTGCCTCGCAGGACCTTGATGTTCATGGCGGCTCCCAGCAGGCCTAGAGGGGGATGTTGCCGTGCTTCTTCGGAGGCAGGGATTCCCGCTTCGTGCGCAGTTGACGCAGGCCCCGGACGACGTGCCGGCGCGTCTCGGACGGCAGGACGACGGCGTCGACGTACCCGCGCTCGGCCGCGACGTAGGGGTTGAGGAGGGTGTCCTCGTACTCCTCGATCAGCCGGGCACGGACGGCTTCGAGGTCCTCCCCGTTCGCCTCGGCCTCCGCGAGGGTGCGGCGGTGCAGGATGTTGACCGCGCCCTGGGCGCCCATGACGGCGATCTGGGCCGTCGGCCAGGCCAGGTTGAGGTCGGCTCCCAGGTGCTTGGAGCCCATGACGTCGTAGGCGCCGCCGAAGGCCTTGCGGGTGATGACCGTGATCAGCGGGACGGTCGCCTCGGCGTAGGCGTAGATCAGCTTCGCGCCGCGGCGGATGATGCCGTCGTGCTCCTGGTCCACGCCCGGCAGGAAGCCGGGGACGTCGACGAAGGTGAGCACCGGGACGTTGAAGGCGTCGCAGGTCCGCACGAAACGGGCCGCCTTCTCGCTCGCCTTGATGTCCAGGCACCCGGCGAACTGCATCGGCTGGTTGGCGACGATGCCGACCGGACGGCCCTCGACCCGCCCGAAGCCGGTGACGATGTTCGGCGCGTACAGCGGCTGCGTCTCGAAGAACTCGGCGTCGTCCAGGACGTGCTCGATCACCGCGTGCATGTCGTACGGCTGGTTCGCGCTGTCCGGGACGATCACGTCCAGCTCGCGGTCCTCGTCGGTGACCTCGAGGTCGGCCTCCTCCGGGAAGGACGGCGGCTCGGACAGGTTGTTCGACGGCAGGTAGGACAGCAGCTGCTTGACGTACTCGATCGCGTCCTTCTCGTCGCCCGCCATGTGGTGGGCCACGCCGGAGGTCGCGTTGTGGGTCCGGGCGCCGCCCAGCTCCTCGAAGCCGACGTCCTCGCCGGTGACGGTCTTGATGACGTCGGGGCCGGTGATGAACATGTGCGAGGTCTGGTCGACCATCACCGTGAAGTCGGTGATGGCCGGGGAGTAGACCGCGCCGCCCGCGCACGGCCCGACGACCAGGCTGATCTGCGGGATCACGCCGGAGGCGTGGGTGTTGCGGCGGAAGATCTCGCCGTAGGCGCCGAGGGAGGCCACGCCCTCCTGGATGCGGGCGCCGCCGGAGTCGTTGATGCCGATGACCGGGCAGCCGGTCTTCAGCGCGAAGTCCATGACCTTGACGATCTTCTGCCCGTAGACCTCGCCCAGCGCACCGCCGAAGACGGTGAAGTCCTGCGAGAACACGGCGACCGGGCGACCGTCGACGGTGCCGTAACCGGTGACGACCCCGTCGCCGTACGGGCGGTTCTGTTCGAGGCCGAAGTTGGTCGAGCGGTGCCGGGCGAACTCGTCGAGCTCGACGAACGAGCCCTCGTCCAGCAGGAGTTCGATCCGCTCACGGGCCGTCAGCTTGCCCTTGGCGTGCTGCTTCTCGACCGCGCGGGCGGAGCCGGCGTGTGTCGCTTCCTCGATGCGGCGCTTCAGGTCCGCGAGCTTGCCCGCGGTCGTGTGGATGTCGGGCTGCTGCTCTTCCGGCTCGGACATCGGGATGCGGCTCCCTGCCTGCTCAAAAGGGGGGACGGTTACTCATCCGTAGAGTAGTGGGGTGCCTCCGCATCGGCAGTGCGGCGTTTACCACACCTAGGGTGGCTTGCATGACGCCGCGAGATGCATCAGAGCCGAACGGGAGCCGCTGGTCCGATCTGGACCGGCCGCCCCTCAACGTCACCGCCCTGCGCCGGGGGCTGGTGCGGGAGGGAGCGCTGTGGACGGGGGTCGACGTCGTCCAGCGCACCGGCTCGACCAACACCGACCTGGTCGCCCGGGCGGCCGGCGGTGAGGCCGTGGAGGGCGCGGTGCTGATCGCCGAGGAGCAGACGGCCGGACGCGGGCGCCTGGACCGGCAGTGGTCGGCACCGCCGCGCTCGGGCCTGTTCTTCTCCGTGCTGCTCACCCCGCGCGAAGTGCCCGTGGCCCGGTGGGGGTGGCTGCCCCTGCTCACGGGCGTCGCGGTGGCCACCGGCCTGTCCCGGGCCGCCGGTGTCGACACGGCCCTGAAGTGGCCCAACGACGTGCTGGTCACGGTGGGCGGCGAGGAACGCAAGGCCGGCGGCATCCTGGCCGAGCGGGCCGGAGACGGCGGAGTCGTCATCGGCGTGGGCATCAACGTCACGCTGAAGGAGAACGAGCTGCCCGTGCCGACGGCCGGGTCGCTGGCGCTCGCCGGGGCCGTGAGCACCGACCGGGACACGCTGCTGCGGGGCGTCCTGCGTTCCCTGGAGGAGTGGTACGGCAGGTGGCGCGCCGCAGGCGGCGACCCCGGCGCGAGCAGGCTGCAGGAGGCGTACGCGGCGGGCTGCGCGACGCTCGGGCGGGACGTGCGCGCGGAGCTGCCCGGGGACCGGTCGGTCGTGGGGGAGGCCGTCGCCGTGGACGGTGACGGCCGGCTGGTGCTGGCGACGGCGCAGGGGGTGCAGGAGCCCGTCGGGGCCGGTGACATCGTGCACCTGAGGCCGGCTTGAGGCGGAGGCCGGACGGGCCGCAACCCGGCTGAACCGCCGGCCGGGTGCGGCCGGCCCCTCCGGCGCTTGAGGCCGGGGCCGTTCGGGCCGACGACCTGGGTCCGGGGGCGGAGCCCCCTGGGGGCCGTGGGGAAAGGCCGAGCGGCCGGACGGCGCCGAGCACCTCACCCACCGGCCAGACCTCACGGAGTGAGCTGGCGCACACCTGCCGTAGAGTTGAGGCCGGTCGACACCTGACCGTGACAGATCGGAAGGGCAGCACGCGTGACCGTCGACGACTCGGGCTCCGGCACGGACGCGCAGGGCGCCGACTCCGGCGAGGATCCGCTCGCCCTGCGCCTCGAAGGGCTCATCCTGGGCGCCGAGCGCCGCTACACCCCGTTCCAGGCGGCCCGCAGCGCCGGCGTCTCCATGGAACTGGCCTCCCGCTTCTGGCGGGCGATGGGCTTCGCCGACATCGGGCAGGCCAAGGCCCTGACCGAGGCGGACGTCCTCGCGCTGCGCCGCCTGGCCGGCCTGGTCGAGGCGGGCCTGCTGAGCGAGGCGATGGCCGTGCAGGTGGCCCGTTCCACGGGGCAGACCACCGCCCGGCTCGCCGAATGGCAGATCGACTCCTTCCTCGAGGGCCTGACCGAGCCGCCGGAACCGGGCATGACCCGCACCGAGGTCACGTACCCGATCGTCGAGCTGCTCCTGCCCGAGCTGGAGGAGTTCCTGGTCTACGTCTGGCGCCGGCAGCTCGCGGCCTCGGCCGGACGGGTCGTGCAGGCCGCCGACGACGAGGAGATGGTCGACCGGCGGCTGGCCGTCGGCTTCGCCGACCTGGTCGGCTTCACCCGGCTGACCCGGCGGATGGAGGAGGAGGAGCTCGGCGAGCTGGTGGAGGCCTTCGAGACCACGGCCGCCGACCTGGTGGCCGCCAACGGCGGCCGGCTGATCAAGACACTGGGCGACGAGGTGCTCTACGCGGCCGACGACGCGGGCACGGCCGCCGAGATCGCCCTGCGGCTGATCGAGACGATGGCGCACGACGAGACCATGCCGGAGCTGCGTGTCGGCATGGCGTTCGGCACGGTCACCACCCGAATGGGCGATGTGTTCGGTACGACCGTCAATCTCGCCTCCCGGCTCACGTCGATAGCGCCCAAGGACGCGGTCCTGGTCGACACCGCCTTCGCGGAGGAACTGATCCGCACGCAGGACGCGCCCTCCTCCGAGGCGGAGGCGGCCGAGGAGGCCGCGACGGCGGAGAAGGAGGGCGAGGAGCCCCCGTCGTACCGGTTCGCCCTCCAGCCGATGTGGCAGCGGCCGGTGCGTGGCCTCGGCGTCGTGGAGCCGTGGCTGCTCACGCGCCGGGACGAGACGCCGTAGCCGCCCCGCACCTCAGCGGAGTGCGCCGAGCGGGGTGTCGACGCACAGGCCGATGATCGGCACGCACAGTCCGGGATCGCGCGGCTTCTCCGGTTCTCCCCGAGGGGGCGGTGGTGCGGGCGTGGTCCGGCTCGGTGGTGCGGGCGGGGCCGGAGCGGGGTCCGGGGCGCCGGCCGAGGCTGTCGGGGCCGGGGCGCGGGGTGTGTCCCGTGCGTTCGGCTCGTCGGGGACGGGCGTGGGGGCGGACCCGGACCCGGGGGCGGTGGTGGCCGGCTCGGGCGCGCCCGTCGTGCCCCGCGGGCCGTCGGCGGCCGTTGCGGCGGCTTCGGCGGGCGATGCCCCCTTCGTCAACGGCGACGGGGTGAGACCGCCCAGGGCGGTGGGCGACGAGGGGCCCGCCTCGGGCGCGGCGGGCCTGGTCGCGGCGGCGTTGCCGGTCCCGTCCGTGCCGGTGGTGACGGGGCCCGGGAGGGGGCCGGCCTCGTGGGTGCCTCCCGGTCCGTCCGGGGCCGGTCCGGACAGGCGCAGCAGACTCAACGCGCCCGCTGCCAGGGCCAGCCCGCCGGCGGCGAGCAGCACCTTGCGGGGCCGGGGCTTACGGTGCCGCCCACGCACCCGGGCTATGAGCCGCCCGCTTCCGGCCGGGACGGGAGTGGCCGGGGCCGGGGCGCTTCCGGTCTCGGCCCGGGCGGGCCTGGTCCGGGCCGGGGTGCGTCCGGTGCCGGTCCTCGTGGGCGTGGTCGGGGCCGGGGCGGGTCCGGCGGCGGCCCGGGTCGATCCGCGGCCGGTCGGGGCGGGGCGCGTCTTCGCCGCTGCCGCTGTCTTT
Source organism: Streptomyces sp. AHA2 (assembly GCF_036857595.1). Lineage (NCBI taxonomy): Bacteria > Bacillati > Actinomycetota > Actinomycetes > Kitasatosporales > Streptomycetaceae > Streptomyces > Streptomyces sp. AHA2. The sequence continues at coordinate 182,186 of NZ_JAUQWJ010000004.1, read as the reverse complement.
GCCGCTGCCGCTGTCGCTGTCGCTGCCGGTCCGGCTGAAGCGAGTCCGCGTGCGCAAGTGTGCCCTGGTCCGCGACCGGATTCGGCTCCTGGCCCGCGGCCGGAACCGGGTTCGTGCTCCTGTCCGGGTCCGTGTGCGGCTCCTGGCCCGCTGCCGGAACCGGGTTCGTGCTCCTGTCCCGGCCCGTGTCCGGCGCCGGCCGCCGGCGAGGGCGAGTCGGTTTCCGTCTGGACGGGTGCGGTCGGGGTGGCCGGCCCGGGCGGGGTGGCCGGGTGCTGACGGCGCTGTGCCGTCGTGGTGGCCCTGTTCCGTCGCGGCTGCGGTGTCGCCGGTCTCTTCGTCGTCATGCGGTCGGTCCCTCCCCGATGCGCGCGCCCCCGGTGCGCCATGGCTGACGCACGTTATGCGCTGGCCCGGGCGACCGGGTCGGAGTGGGGAGGACTTCACTCGAACGGGTGGACGGGCCAGGACGGGAACCGGACGGGTCGGCCCTTCCGCCGATGGGGCACGGCTGCGATGATCTGAGCGGTGTCTTGTTAACCCGCGTTAACCGGAGGGTGTCATGAGTGAGGAACGGTTCGGGGAGTTCGTGCTGGTGCGGCGGCACGAGCAGGGGCACGTCGCGGAGCTCGTCCTCGACCGGCCCAAGGCCATGAACGCGGTGTCGACCGAGATGGCGCGGTCCATCGCCGGTGCGTGTACGGCGCTGGGGCAGGACCGGGAGGTGCGGGTGGTCGTCCTGACCTCCACGCACGAGCGGGCGTTCTGCGTCGGGGCCGACCTGAAGGAGCGGAACTCGTTCAGCGACGCCGACCTGCTGCGCCAGCGGCCGGTGACCCGCGGGGCGTACACGGGGGTGCTGGAGCTGCCGGTGCCGACGGTGGCGGCGGTGCACGGGTTCGCGCTCGGCGGCGGGTTCGAGCTGGCCCTCGCGTGCGACGTGATCGTGGCGGACCGTACGGCCGTGGTGGGGCTGCCGGAGGTGTCCGTCGGGGTGATTCCCGGCGGTGGCGGTACGCAGCTGCTGCCGCGCCGGGTCGGGGCGGCCCGGGCGGCCGAGCTGATCTTCTCCGCACGCCGGGTGGAGGCCGCGGAGGCGGGCGAGTTGGGCCTGGTCGACCAGGTCGTCGAGGCCGGCCGGGACCGCGACGAGGCGCTGGCGCTGGCCGCGCGCATCGCCGGGAACTCCCCGGTGGGGCTGCGGGCGGCGAAGCGGGCGCTGCGGCTGGGCCAGGGGCTGGACCTGCGGGCCGGGCTGGAGGTCGAGGACGCGGCATGGCGGGCCACGGCCTTCTCGGGCGACCGCGCGGAGGGTGTCGCGGCCTTCAACGAGCGCCGCAAGCCGCAGTGGCCGGGAGAGTGAACGACTGAACCCGCGCGGCGGCTCCGGACGGCGCAGCCCGCGGCTGGAGCCTGCCGAACCTGTCGTGATGCCGTCACCCGCCCGTGGGGCCGGGGGCGGACGAGACCCGCCTGCCCGGGCCTGCCGCGAACACCGTCGGGCCGGTCCCGGCGCCGCCCACGAGACCGGATCCCGGCGGCCTCCGCGGGGCGGGGGTCCGGCGGTGCCCGACGGTGTCACGAGGCGGGGGCCGGCCGGGATGGTGTTGTCGGGCCGCCTGCCGTGCTGTCGTAGGCCTCTCCGCGGGCCCGCCCACCCGCCTGTTCCCTCTCGGGCGTCGGCGTCGCCCGTGCGTCTGCTTCGCTTCCCCTCAAACCGGCGCTGGTCCCTCCCCGTTCGCGCCATGAACAGGTCGGTTTGGCTGAAAACTCCCTAGCCTGGAGTGATGGGTGAGGACAGACGGCTGGTGGCCGTCGTCGCGTTGGCTCAGGGGATGGCGGCCGCGCACGGATCGCGTGAGGCGTGGCGTGCCGCGGCCACCGGGGCGTGCCGGGCGCTGGGCGGGAGTTTCGCCGCGCTGTCGGTGTGGGAGCGGGAGCTGGGGCGGCTGAAGGTCCTGGTGAACGTCGGGGAGCTCGCCGAGGGGGAGGAGGAGTTCCCCGAGGACGAGTCCTACCCCGTGCACCAGTTCGCGGAGATCACCGAGTTCCTGCACGAGCAGTGGGCCGGCGGCGGGGAGCCGGACGCCTGGGTGGAGACCGCCGAAGGGCCCGCGGGCGGGCAGCCCGGGTACTGCCACCAGCGCGTCGCCGCCCTGCGCCGCCGCGGCCGCGGCTGTTGCGTGGTCGCGCCCATCGTGCTGCACGGCAGGGCCTGGGGAGAGCTGTACGTGGCGCGGCCGGTGGGCGAGCCCGTCTTCGGGCGGGCCGACGCCGACTTCGCCACCGTCCTGGCCTCCGTCGTGGCCGCCGGCATCGCCCAGACCGAGCGGCTGGAGGAGGCCCGGCGGCTCGCCTTCACCGACTCCCTCACCGGGCTCGCCAACCGCCGGGCCGTCGACGTGCGCCTGGAGCGGGCGATCGAGCGGCACCGGCGGGAGGGCGCCGTGGTCAGTCTGGTCGTCTGCGATCTGAACGGGCTCAAGCGGGTCAACGACACCCACGGGCACGCGGCCGGCGACCGGCTGCTGGAGCGGTTCGGCTCGGTGCTGTCGCTGTGCGGGGCGATGCTGCCGGGTGCGCTCGCGGCCCGGCTCGGCGGGGACGAGTTCTGCCTGCTCGCGGTGGGGCCGCCCGCCGACCAGGTGGTGAAGGCGGCCGGGGAACTGTGCCGCCGCGCGGCCGAGTTGGAGCTGGGCGACGGCGTGGCCTGCGGGGTCGCCTCCACCGAGGACCCGATCGGGCCGGTGCGCTCGGCCCGGCGGCTCTTCCGGCTCGCCGACGCGGCTCAGTACAAGGCCAAGGCGGAACGGGCCGCGAAGCCCGTCGTCGCCGGCCGGGCCGGCCCCGACGACCCCGTCCTGCGGCTCGCGGACGAGCCGTCCAGGGAGGCGGCCGACGGGGAGCGCCGCAGTTTCCGCGGCCGGCACACGCCGTGAGCCGGCCGGCCGGTGGGGACCGCCTCTGTGACGTACCGGTAAGGGGTGAACCCGGTCCCCAGTGGTGACATCAACGAATTCACTGCGTACGCTCCTGAATATGGATATGCACACTGTGGTGGTGGGGACGTCCGGGACGACGGCGTCCGACGTGCTCGCCGTGGCGCGTGCCGGGGCCCGCGTCGAGCTCTCCGAGGAGGCCGTGGCCGCCCTCGCCGCGGCCCGCGAGATCGTGGACGCCCTGGCGGCCAAGCCGGACCCCGTGTACGGCGTGAGCACCGGCTTCGGCGCCCTGGCGACCCGGCACATCAGCCCCGAGCTGCGCGCTCAGCTCCAGCGCAACATCGTCCGCTCGCACGCCGCCGGCATGGGCCCGCGGGTCGAGCGGGAAGTCGTCCGCGCCCTGATGTTCCTGCGCCTGAAGACCGTCTGCTCCGGGCGCACCGGCGTACGGCCCGAGGTCGCGCAGACCATGGCCGACCTGCTCAACGCCGGGATCACCCCGGTCGTGCACGAGTACGGCTCCCTCGGCTGCTCCGGCGACCTCGCGCCGCTGTCCCACTGCGCGCTCGCGCTCATGGGAGAGGGCGACGCCGAGGGCCCCGACGGCGTCGTGCGCCCGGCCGCCGACCTGCTCGCCGCGCACGGCATCCGGCCCGTCGAACTGCGCGAGAAGGAGGGCCTCGCCCTCCTCAACGGCACCGACGGCATGCTCGGCATGCTGATCATGGCCCTGGCCGACCTGGAGACCCTCTACCGGTCCGCCGACGTCACGGCGGCCCTGTCGCTGGAGGCACTGCTCGGCACGGACAAGGTCCTCGCCCCCGAACTGCACGCCATCCGGCCGCACCCGGGCCAGGCCGCCAGCGCCGCCAACATGCTGGCCGTGCTGAAGGGCTCGGGCCTGACCGGCCATCACCAGGACGACGCCCCGCGGGTCCAGGACGCCTACTCGGTGCGCTGCGCCCCGCAGGTCGCCGGGGCCGGGCGCGACACCATGGCCCACGCCCGGCTGGTCGCCGACCGCGAACTGGCCTCGGCGGTGGACAATCCGGTGGTCCTGCCCGACGGGCGGGTGGAGTCCAACGGCAACTTCCACGGGGCGCCCGTCGCCTACGTGCTGGACTTCCTCGCCGTCGCCGCCGCCGACCTCGGCTCCATCGCCGAGCGGCGCACCGACCGGCTGCTCGACAAGAACCGCAGCCACGGGCTGCCGCCGTTCCTCGCCGACGACGCCGGTGTGGACTCGGGCCTGATGATCGCTCAGTACACGCAGGCGGCGCTGGTGAGCGAGCTGAAGCGGCTCGCCGTGCCGGCCTCGGCCGACTCCATCCCGTCCTCCGCCATGCAGGAGGACCACGTCTCGATGGGCTGGTCGGCGGCGCGCAAGCTGCGCACGTCCGTGGACAACCTCACCCGCGTGCTGGCCATCGAGCTGTACGCGGCGACCCGCGCCGTCGAACTGCGCGAGGGACTCACCCCGGCGCCCGCGACACGGGCCGTCCTCGACGCCGTACGGGAGGCGGGAGTTCAGGGCCCGGGGCCGGACCGGTTCCTGGCGCCCGACCTCGCGGCGGCCGACGCCTTCGTGCGCGACGGGCGGCTGCTGGCCGCGGTGGAGACGGTCACCGGGCCGCTCCGGTAGGCGGCAACGGACGAGCAAGGGGGCCCTGCCGTACGGCAGGGCCCCCTGCACGTGCGGCAGGCGGCCGGCGCACGTGCGGCCGCAGACCCGAACGCGGTCAGATACCGAGCCGTTCCCGGCGGACCGAGTACACGACGAACCCGGCGCCCAGCGCCAGGCAGAAGGTGCCGCCGATGACGTACGGCGTGCTGTCGAAGCTGCCGGTGTCGGCGAGCCGGGTCCCCGTCGCGGAGGTGTCGGCGGTCGTGGCGGCGATCCGAGCCTGCTCCGTGACCTGCGGCGACGGACTGGCCGGGACCGCCTCTCTGACCGGGGACTCCGACGTCGCGTTGGCGGACGGGACGAACCACATGGCGCCCAGCAGGGACGCCGCGGCAGTGGCGGTCAGCAACGGACGGCGAGCGGATGACACGGAATATCGATCCCCTTGTGGCGTCGGCGAATTGGCCGTGTGGGGCGATGTTAGTGAAAGTCGCGGGTCACGGGAAAGTCACGGGTGGGCCTCGACGTACGCTCGCGCCATGAGCACTGCTGAGACATCACGTTTTGTACGGCTTCGGGTGGACCTCGTCCTCGAAGTCGACGACGCCGACGCGGTCACCAAGGCCGCGCTGCGCCTGATCGGGGAGGACGACGGCATGCCGGCGGCCGAGCGGGCCCATGCCGAGGGCGCTGTGACGGAAGACACCGCGGAGGCGCTCGCCTACCTGGTCGACCCGTTCGACCTGGTCAGCCAGGTGCCGGGGGTGGAGCTGCAGCAGGCCTCCTGGAGTGCCGAGCGGGTCGACCACGACCCCGATGCGCCGGACTGGGACCTCGACGAGGATGATGAGGAGGACGGCAACGACGGCTGACCGCGCGGGAGTAACCGACCCCGGGCGGCGGCGGTCGCCCGGGGTCCTCGCTTCTCGGACGGCGCACGGCCGCACCCACCTCGTCCGGCACCGTCCGCCGCGGACGTGTCGATCCCCACACCTGTGCCACTGGGGAACCGGGCGAACCGGTCGTAGCGTTGAAAGTTATCGACGGGGACTCCCGGCCGGGACTCACGCGGCGCCGCGTGGGCACTTGGTCGGTGGCGGGGGACTCGGGGTTTTGGGGAAATCGGCAACGATGGAGAAGCGTGTGATGACGGTCAGTAAGCGGCGCAAGGGCCTGACGGTCGCGTCCGCACTGCTCGGCGGAGTGCTGGTGCTCTCGGCCTGTTCCGGCGGCGACGACGGCGCCTCCGGCGGGGACGGCGGCGACAGCTCCCAGTCGAAGGTCGACGAGGCCGCGGCCAAGAAGACCTCCGAGGCCCAGATCAAGATCACACCCAAGGACGGCTCGAACAACGCGTCGATCAACAACTCGGCGGCCGTCACCGTGAGCAAGGGCACGCTCACGGCGGTCAAGATGACCACGGCCGACGGCACCGAGGTCAGCGGCCAGATATCCGCCGACAAGAAGAGCTGGAAGCCCAGCGCGCAGCTGGAGCGGTCGACGACCTACAGGCTGGCGGCGGAGGCGAAGGACGCCGCCGGGCGCGTCGCCCACGAGAACGCCTCGTTCACCACGGTATCCCCGGCCAACAGCTTCATCGGCAACTTCACCCCGGACGACGGCACCACCGTCGGCGTCGGCATGCCGGTGTCGATCAACTTCGACAAGGCGATCACCAACAAGGCCGCGGTCCAGAAGGGCATCACGGTCAGCACCACCAGCGGCCAGGAGGTGGCCTGCCACTGGTTCAACGCCAATCGCATGGACTGCCGCCCCGAGGACTACTGGAAGGAAGGCTCCACGGTCACGCTGAAGCTCGCGCTCGACGGCGTCGAGGGAGCCAAGGGCGTCTTCGGCGTCCAGCAGAAGACCGTCACCTTCAAGATCGGCCGCAACCAGGTCTCGTACGTCGACGCGAAGACCAAGCAGATGAAGGTCACGCAGGACGGCAAGGTCGTGCGGACCATCCCGATCTCGGCCGGTTCGCCGGAGAACAAGACCTACGAGGGCATCATGGTGATGTCCGAGAAGTTCAAGGAGACGCGCATGAACGGCGCGACCGTGGGCTTCACGGACGACGACGGCAAGGGCGAGTACGACATCAAGGACGTGCCGCACGCCATCCGCCTCTCCAGCTCCGGCACCTTCATCCACGGCAACTACTGGGGCGCGAAGTCCATCTTCGGCAGCGCCAACACCAGCCACGGCTGCGTCGGTCTCCAGGACACCAAGGGCGCGAACGACCCCAACACGCCTGGTGCCTGGTTCTTCGACAACTCGATCCTCGGTGACGTGGTCGTCGTCGAGAACACCGGCGACAAGACCATCGCGCCGGACAACGGCCTCAACGGCTGGAACATGGACTGGGCCGACTGGAAGGCCGGCTCGGCTGTCTGACGGCCCGCCGGATCCACCCGAGCACGCAGGCCGCCGCCCGCCCGAGGAGGGCCGGGCGGCGGCCTTCCGCTGCTCGCCGCCGTACGGCCGCCGTCCCCGGCCGCACCACCCGTCAAGTGGGGCGAGCGGACCCAACTCCCTTATTCTGTAACGGAGTTCCGGCGATCGTGTAACAGCCGGCCGACGGATCTCTCACTCCCCTCTCACCTATTGAGCAGCTGATCACCCCTCGGCATACTGCGTCGTCCGGGGGGTGTACGTGTATGCGTGCGAGACCACCCCCGGCCGGGTGAACGGGGAATTCGCCCGGTTCTTCTGCAAGGGGGAAACTTGCGCAGACAAGTGAAAAGGGCGTGCGCGGCCACGGTCGCCACAGCGGCAGCCGTGGCCCTCGCGGCGGGCATGACCAGCCCGGCGTCGGCCGACGGCGAGCGGACGGCCGCCGCCAAGCGTGCCTCGCTCACCGCCAAGCACCACATCACGCTCATCACCGGTGACCGGGTCTCCCTGGACGCCAAGGGCCGCGTGGTCGGCCTGGAGCGGGCCAAGGGCCGTGAGGACATACCCGTCCAGGTCCGCAAGATCGACGGCCACACCCTGGTGATCCCGGCCGACGCGGCCCGTCTCGTCGCCTCGGGCAAGCTCGACCAGCGTCTCTTCGACGTCACCGAGCTCAACAAGTCCGCGACCCGCAAGGCCCAGAAGAAGGGCCTGAAGGTCATCGTCGGCTACCGGGGCAGCGCCGCGGCCACCAAGGCCGACGTGCGTGACGCGGGCACGCTGAGCCACACCCTGAAGACCCTCAACGCCGACGCGGTCCAGACGCCGCAGGGGGAGACCCCCGAGCTCTGGGACGCCGTCACCAACGGCGACAAGACCGCCGCCGGCATCGCGCACGTCTGGCTGGACGGCGTCCGCAAGGCCAGCCTCGACAAGTCCGTCCGGCAGATCGGCGCCCCCGCGGCGTGGTCGGCCGGCTACGACGGCAAGGGCGTCAAGATCGCCGTCCTGGACACCGGTGTCGACGGCACGCACGCCGACCTCAAGGGCCAGGTCGTCGCCGCCAAGAACTTCTCCGCCGCGCCCGACACCACCGACAAGGTCGGCCACGGCACGCACGTCGCCTCCATCGCGGCCGGCACCGGCGCGAAGTCCGGCGGCACGTACAAGGGCGTCGCGCCCGGCGCGAAGATCCTCAACGGCAAGGTCCTCGACGACGCCGGATACGGCAGCGACTCCGAGATCGTCGCCGGCATGGAGTGGGCCGCCGCGCAGGGCGCCGACGTCATCAACATGAGCCTGGGCGGCCTGGACACGCCTGAGATCGACCCGATGGAAGCGGTGGTGAACAAGCTCTCCGAGGAGAAGGGCGTCCTGTTCGCCATCGCCGCCGGCAACGAGGGCGACTTCGGCGAGCAGACCGTCGGCTCCCCGGGCAGCGCCGCCGCGGCCCTGACCGTCGGCGCCGTCGACGACAAGGACGTGCTGGCGGACTTCTCCAGCCGCGGCCCCGGCACGGACGGCGCCCTCAAGCCCGACGTGACCGCGCCCGGCGTGGACATCACCGCGGCCTCCGTCCCGGGCAACCTGATAGCCCAGGACGTCGGCGAGAAGCCGGCCGGCTACATGACCATCTCCGGTACGTCGATGGCGACCCCGCACGTCGCGGGCGCGGCGGCGATCCTGAAGCAGCAGCACCCCGAGTGGAAGTACACCGAGCTCAAGGGCGCCCTCACCGGCTCCACCAAGGGCGGCAAATACACGCCGTTCCAGCAGGGTTCGGGCCGCATCCAGGTCGACAAGGCCGTCAAGCAGACGGTCATCGCCGAGCCGGTGTCGGTGAGCTTCGGCATCCAGCAGTGGCCGCACACCGACGACAAGCCGGTCACCAAGGAGCTGACGTACCGCAACCTCGGTACGAAGGACGTCACGCTGAAGCTGGCGTCGACCGCCACCAACCCGAAGGGTCAGGCCGCCCCGGCCGGCTTCTTCAAGCTCGGCGCCACCTCGGTGACCGTCCCGGCCGGCGGCAAGGCCTCCGTCCCCTTCACCGTCGACACCAGGCTGGGCGGCACCCTCGACGGCGCCTACTCCTCGTACGTGACGGCGACGGGCGGCGGCCAGACGGTCCGCACGGCGGCGGCGGTGCAGCGCGAGGTCGAGTCGTACGACGTCACGCTGAAGCACATCGGCAGGGACGGCAAGCCGACGGCCGGCTACACCACCGAGGCCGCGGGCTACACGGGCCTGGGCAAGGAGCGTTCCTACACGGCGCCGGGAACGCCCTCGGGTGAGGTCACCCTGCGCCTGCCCAAGGGGTCGTACCTGCTCAACAGCCTGATCGCCGAGGACGTCGACGGCTGGGCGGGCGGCGTCGACTGGCTGGTCCAGCCCAAGCTGGCCGTCACCAAGAACACCACGGTGACCATCGACGCCCGTAAGACCCAGTCGGCCGACATCACGGTCCCGGACGCGCAGGCCAAGCCGCTGTCCGCGATGGTCGACTACTCCTACGACACAGCCGGCACGGGGCTCGGCCTGAGCGTCGGCGAGTTCGCCGACCTGCGCATGGCCCACCTGGGCCCGGAGGTCTCCGGGCTGAGCCAGAGCTGGAGCGGGCAGTGGACCAAGGGCGACAGCGCCGAGTACGACGTCGTCACCTCCGCCAAGGTGAAGAAGATCCAGGGTGCCAAGGTCCGGCACTTCAAGGCGAGCGAACTCGCCACGGTGAAGCACAACATGGGTGCGGCGGCGTCCGGCAAGACCGGTGACCTGTGGACGATGGGCGAGCTGCCCGACACCGTGACCTTCGGTGTCCCGGTGGAGCAGAAGCTGCCGAGCGCGCGCACCATGTACCTGTCGACCTCGGACAAGGTCCAGTGGGCGTTCGACTTCACGCAGTACGGGGGCAAGGACGCGGACGGCAATCCGATCCCCGACGCCGGCTACTCGGTCTACCCGCAGACGTACAAGGCCGGCCAGAAGTACACCAAGACCATCAACACGGCGGTCTTCGGTCCGCGCCTGAACGACCAGTTCGGCATCTTCCGCAACGGCAACGCCCTCTACGGCTCGCTGCCGCTGTTCGCCGACGGCTCCGGCCACGCGGGCTCGTCCGAGTTCACGTCGGCCTCGACGAACCTCTACCGCAACGGCACCAAGATCGGCTCCAACACCGACCCGCTGTACGGCGAGGAGTTCCGGGTCCCGGCCGGTGACGCCGAGTACAAGCTGACCACGTCGGTCAAGCGCAGCGTCAAGGTCGCGGCGGCTTCCACCCGCATCGACGCCAGCTGGACCTTCCGTTCCAAGAAGCCGTCCGGTGACCGGCTCGTGCAGCTGCCCGCCTCCACGGCCCGCTTCGGCGCGGCCACCGGGCTGGACAGCAAGGCCCCGGCCGGCAAGCAGGTGACCGTCCCGGTCACCGTCGAGGGCGCCGCCAAGGGCAGCAACCTCAAGTCGCTGTCGGTGTACGTGTCCTACGACTACGGCAAGACCTGGAAGAAGCTCGCCGTCAAGAAGGGCAAGGTCTCCTTCAAGAACCCGGCGAAGGGGAAGGCCGTCTCCTTCCACGCCAAGATCGCCGACAAGAAGGGCAACAAGTCGACGATCTCGATCTACAACGCCTACTACGGCAAGTAGGCCGCAGGGCCCGCTGGTGAGCGGCCCGCCGGGAGCTTCGCCCCCGGCGGGCCGTTCCGCGTCTACGGGGCCGGGCTCCCGGCCCCCGCCCGCGTCGCGTCCGCCCCCCAGCTCGCCAGCAGCCGCAGGGCCTCCGCCGAGCTGGTGCCGGGCTCGGCGTGGTACGTGACCAGGGACTGTTCGGCGTCGTCGACCAGGCGGAACGTCTCGAAGGAGAGCGTCAGGTCGCCCACCAGGGGGTGGCGCATGTGCTTGACGCCGTGGCTCTTCTCCTTGACGTCGTGGGCGGCCCAGAGGCGGCGGAACTCCTCGCTCTTCACCGACAACTCCCCGACCAGCGCCGACAGCTGCGGGTCGTCCGGGTGGCAGCCCGCGTCCATGCGCAGGTAGCCGACGATGTCGGCCGCCTTCTGCTCCCACTCCGCGAACAGCTCGCGGTACTCGGGCCGCAGGAACACCATCCGCGCCCAGTTCCGCTCGTGCGCCGGCAGCTGCGCCCAGTCCCCGAAGAGAGCCGCGGCCATCCGGTTCCAGGCCAGCACGTGCGAACGGCGCCCGACCACGTACGCCGGCACGCCGTCGATCGCGTCCAGCAGGTGCCGCAGCGCCGGCCGCACCTGCTGGCTGCGTGCCGCCGGCTTCTTCTTGTGCTGCTTCGGCTTCGCCAGGTGCGTCAGGTGCGCGTGCTCGGCGGCGCTCAGCCGCAGGGCCCGCGCGATGGCGTCCAGCACCTCCGCCGACACGTTGTGCCCGTTGCCCTGCTCCAGCCGCGTGTAGTAGGCCACGGACACCCCGGCCAGCTGCGCCAGCTCCTCCCGGCGCAGCCCGGGCACCCGGCGCCGCCCGAAGTCCGGCAGCCCCACGTCCTCGGGCTTCAGCCGCGCCCGCCGCGTGCGCAGGAACTCGCTGAGCTCGGCCCGCGGGTCCAGGCCGCCGCCGCTGCTCGGGGTGGTTTCGGGCTGTACGTCCATGCCGTCCAGTATTCCTGGTCGTACGCACACGAGCCTGACCCCGCCAGTGGTACGCACGGTGTGCGTACGCAAAAGCGTGGTCTGGGTAGCGGCTCACGGATCGCGCAGGCTGGTGGCCGTGCCCGGGCAGAAGATCCAGAAGGCAGCCGGGCACACCCCGTCCCTAGGAGAACCCCGGCATGACCACCGTCGCTGCGTACGCCGCTCCCGCCCCCAAGGCACCGCTGGAGCGCACCACGATCGAACGCCGCCAGGTCGGCGAGCACGACGTCCTGATCGACATCAAGTTCGCCGGCATCTGCCACTCCGACATCCACCAGGCCAACGAGGGCTGGGGCGAGGCCATCTTCCCGATGGTCCCCGGCCACGAGATCGCCGGTGTCGTCTCCGAGGTGGGCCCCGGCGTGACGAAGTTCGCCGTCGGCGACCGCGTGGGCGTCGGCTGCATGGTCGACTCCTGCCGCGAGTGCGAGAACTGCAGGGCCGGCCGCGAGCAGTACTGCGTCAAGGGCAACATCCCGACCTACAACGGCATCGGCAAGGACGGCGAGCCCACCTACGGCGGCTACTCGCAGAAGGTCGTCGTCGACGAGAACTTCGTCCTCCGCATCCCCGACGGCCTGTCCCTGGACGTCGCCGCGCCGCTGCTGTGCGCCGGCATCACCCTTTACTCGCCGCTCAAGCGCTTCGGCGCCGGCCCCGGCAGGAAGGTCGCGATCGTGGGCCTCGGCGGCCTCGGCCACATGGGCGTGAAGATCGCGCACGCGCTCGGCGCCGAGGTGACCGTCCTGTCGCAGTCGCTGCGCAAGCGCGAGGACGGCCTGAAGCTGGGTGCGGACCACTACCACGCCACCAGCGACCCGAAGACCTTCGAGGAGCTGGCCGGCACCTTCGACCTGATCGTCTCCACCGTCTCGGCCCCGCTGGACTTCGGCGCCTACCTGTCGCTGCTGAAGACCGAGGGCACGCTGGCCAACGTCGGCGCCCCCGAGGAGCCCATCTCCCTGAACCTGTTCTCGGTGATCGGCGGCGGCAAGTCCCTCGCCGGCTCCATGATCGGCGGCATCGCGGAGACCCAGGAGATGCTCGACTTCTGCGCCGAGCACGGCCTGGGCGCCGAGATCGAGCTGATCCGCGGCGACCAGATCAACGAGGCCTACGAGCGGGTGCTGGCCAGTGACGTGCGGTACCGCTTCGTGATCGACGCGGCCACCATCTGAGACGGACGGGCCGGTCGCCGTACGACCGCGGGGACCCCGGCCGCGCCCTGGGACCCCGGCGGCGTGCCCCCCCCGCGACGAGGGCCCCGGGCACGAGCCGGGGCCCTCTGGCGTTCCTGGTGCGCGAGAGCGCGTGCCCGGGTACACAGGGGGGAGTGCACCACGGGTTCACCGCTCCGTCAGGGGAGGCCCGCCATGACCGTGCAGCTGAACCACACCATCGTCGCCGCGCACGACAAACGCGCATCGGCCCGGTTCCTCGCCGGCATCCTCGGGCTCGAGGTCGGCCCGCCCTACGGTCCGTTCCTCCCGGTCGAGATCCCCAACGGCGTCACCCTCGACTTCATGGACAGCCCCGGGGCCATCACGCCGCAGCACTACGCCTTCCTCGTCTCGGAGGACGAGTTCGACGAGATCTTCGGCCGCATCCGGCAGGCCGGGCTGACGTACTGGGCGGATCCGTTCCACAGCCGCCCGGGCGAGATCAACCACCACGACGGCGGTCGCGGCACGTACTTCGACGACCCCGACGGCCACCGCCTGGAGATCATCACCAGGCCGTACGGCAGCGGCGGCTGATCGGCCGCTACTGCCGTGGCGCCGGGCGCCGCTGACCCTGCTCCCCGAAGGTCCACACGGCACGGGGGCCCGGGCCGACGACGAGGCCGGAGTGCCCGATCCGCTCCACGTGCCGGTGGGGCACCGCCCTGTTCAGGGACAGGTCGATCCGCTTGAGCCCGACCCGGTCGAGCGGCGCCACGTCGAACCTCAGTGCCGTCCCGCCGCCCTCGGCGACGACGCCCCCGCCCTCCACGGAGCGGACCCGGAACCCCCCGGCCTCCAGCAGGGGAACGGTGTTCGCGAGGTCGCGCGCGGTCACGGCGAGGCGGATGCCCGTCACGTCCCGCATCAGGTGCTCGCGGTAGGCGTCGGGCAGGTAGCGCTCGCGTCCCACGTCGCCGGGGTACGCCGCGGGCTCGGTGTTGCTGCGCGGGTCGGCGAAGTACTCGGGCAGGTACTCCATGCCCCACGCCCCGAACAGGTCGTACTCACCGGTGGTGAACACGGCGTCGAACCAGGGCACGGGCACGCCGTCGCCGAAGTCGCGCGTCTGCCGGAACCGGACCGGGTCGGGGACGCCCTCCTCGCGCAGCCGGGCGATCACCTGCTCCAGACCGCCCTTCCGCTCGGCGGAGACACCCAGACCGGCGGCGCCGAGGGTGCCGTCCTTGCCGGGGACGTCGCCGACCCCGAACAGCTCGACGTAGGTCTCGCGGCCCATCAGGTAGCGGCCGGTCCAGGTCTGCCCGTCGACACCCGTCGTCGTGCGGACCTGGAAGTTCGCGAAGTCCCGAAGGTAGGCGGAGTGCTCGATGGCGTCGGCGGTCTCCCGGTCGAGGACGCCGTAGGCGTGGTTGTGGAACAGCAGCTGCCGCCCGCTCCCGCCCTGCCCGGCGTACGCCGTGCCCTGGACCGCCCCGGCGAGGGCCAGGACGACGATCGTGATCACCTTCAACGCTCGTCGTAACGCTCGTCGTAACGCTCGTCCGAGAACCATGCGAGGGAGCGTAAGGGGGGAACGACGGCCTCCGCCGGGGTTCCCGGGATGCCGGCCGTCCCCGCCGTCACACCCCGGACCGTACCGGCCGGCGCAGCAGGTAGACGGCGGCCGTGGTGACCAGCACGCCCATGCACGCGAGGAACACCAGCCCGGCGCCCTCCAGGCCGAGCGGTTCCGTCAGCAGCCCGACGCCGATGACCGGCACGGAGATCCCCGCGTAGGCCACGACGAACAGCGTCGAGATCACCGCCGCCCTCCGGTCGGCCGGTGACGCCGCGGCCACCGAGGACAGCGCCCCGCGGAACGCCAGCCCCTGTCCGGCACCGCCGACGAGCGCGCTCAGCACCACCAGCGCCAGCAGGCTCCAGTGCAGGGCGCCCGCGAGCAGCAGCAGACCCGCCAGCAGCGCGGCGCAGCCCAGCGGCAGCGACCGGCCGACACCGATGCGGCCGACCGCCAGCTGCCCGGCGGTCGAGGAGAAGAACGCCAGGGCGACGACCAGCCCGCTCACGGCGTGGTCGTGCAGGTCCAGGGACTCGGCGAGGAAGGCCGGGCCGACGGCCGTGAACACGCCGAACAGCGCGAACCCCACGAACGACGCGGTCGCCGCGGGGCCGAACACCGCCCGCACCCGGGCGGGCAGGGCCGGCCGCTGCGGCCGGACGGTCCGCAGCGGCCGCAGCTCCCGTACGGTCTCCGGCAGGCGCAGCAGGACGGCGGCCGACAGCACGACCAGGGCGAGGTGCACGGCGAACGGCAGGTACAGCGGCCAGCGGGCGTACCGGGCGAGCAGCCCGGCCAGCAGCGGACCGCAGCCGAGTCCGCCCATGTTGGCGGCCGTCGCCACGAAGGTGGCCCGGGAGGCGCCGCCGCGGGGCGCCAGCTCCATCACGTACGCCGTGGCCGCCCCCGTGAACAGGCCCGCGGACAGCCCCGACAGCAGCCGGCCCGCGTACAACCAGCCCAGCCCCGTCGCGCACAGGAAGCAGAGGGCGCTCGCCGCGGAGAATCCCAGGCCGCCCAGCAGCACCAGCCGTCGGCCCACGGCGTCGGAGGCGTTGCCGGCCAGCAGCAGCACACCGATGACGGCGAAGGCGTACACCGCGTAGACGACGGTGACGGTCAGCTCGGAGAAGCCCAGTTCCGCCTGGTAGAGGGGGTAGAGCGGGGTGGGCAGCGTGGTGCCGGCCATGCACACGGCGAACACCGCGCCGGCGAGCAGACACCACAGCCATCCCGGACGGTCACCGTTCATGGGCCGACGGTATCCCCGCGCAGCCTCGTCACAGGGCACGGCAGGGCAGGGCAGGGCAGACGGCGACCACTGGTCCGCGGCGGGTGGCCGTCGGGCCGTGACCGGCCGGCCCCGTCAGGGGGTGACGGGGCCGTCAGGGGGTGGCGGGGTCGGCCGGGGCGGTGCCGTCCGCGTCCGGTCCGGCCGGCGGGTCGGCGAGCTGCTCGCGGAGGTAGTTCCACACCACCGCGATCAGCGCGGCGACGGGCACGGCGAGCAGACTGCCGACGATGCCGGCGAGGCTGCCGCCCAGGGTCACCGCCAGCAGCACCACGGCCGCGTGCAGGCCGAGGCCCCGGCTCTGGATCATGGGCTGGAAGACGTTGCCCTCCAACTGCTGCACCACGATGATGACGGCCAGCACGATCAGCGCGTCCATGAGGCCGTTGGACACGAGCGCGATGAGGACCGCGACGAACCCGGCGAACAGCGCGCCGATGATCGGCACGAACGCCGAGACGAAGGTCAGCACGGCCAGGGGAAGCACCAGCGGCACGTCCAGGATCCACAGGCCCAGACCGATCAGCACGGCGTCGATCAGGCCGACGGCCGCCTGGGAGCGCACGAACGCGCCGAGGGTCGCCCAGCCGCGGTCGAAGACGGTCGGCACGTCGGTGGCGAGCCGCCCGGGCAGCTGACGGCCGAGCCAGGGCAGGAACCGCGGTCCGTCCTTGAGGAAGAAGAACATCAGGAACAGCGCGAGGACGGCGGTGACGACGCCGTTGACCACGGTGCTCACGCCCGTGACGACCGCGCCGACCATGCTGCCCACGCCCTCCTGGGCCCGGGCGACGGCGCTGTCGAACGCCTTGTTGATCTGCGCGTCCCCGATGTTCAGCGGCGGTCCGGCCGCCCACTCCCGCAGCCGCTGGATGCCCTCCACGACCCCGTCGGTCAGCTCCCCGGACTGCGAGGCCACCGGCACCGCGATCAGCGCCACGACCCCCGCGGCGAGCAGCAGGAACAGCACCGTCACCACGGACGCGGCGAGCGCGGGCGGCCATCCGCGCCGACGCAGGTACCGGGCGGCGGGCCAGGTGAGCGTGGTCAGCAGCAGCCCCACCACGAGCGGCCACACCACGGACCACATCCGGCCGAGCAACCACAGTGCGACCGCCGACGCGGCGAACACCAGCAGGAACTGGGCGGACACCCGCGCGCTTATCCGCAGCGCGGCACGGGACTTGTCGGAACTCAAGGGCGCAGTCACGCAGGCACCCTATTGGGTCCCCCCGGCCGGCCGGACCCCCGTGTCACCTCCGGCTCCCCGCCCGCCGGTCCGCGTCACGGGGCTCCCGCGCGGCCCCTTCGGCGCGGGACCCGCTCTCAGCCCCCGGCCCGTGCCACACCGACCGGGCAGGAGACCCCCGTCCCGCCGATGCCGCAGTACCCCGCCGGGTTCTTGTCCAGGTACTGCTGGTGGTAGGGCTCGGCCGGGTGGAAGGGGCGGTCGGCCGCCGAAAGGATCTCGGTGGTGATCGCGCCGTGGCCGGAGGCCGTGAGGGCCTTCTGGTAGGCCTCGCGGGAGAACCGGGCCGCGGCGTCCTGCTCGGGGGAGTGGGTGTACACGGCCGAACGGTACTGCGTGCCCACGTCGTTGCCCTGGCGGAAGCCCTGCGTCGGGTCGTGCGACTCCCAGAACGTCTTGAGCAGGCGCTCGTAGGAGATCTGCCGGGGGTCGTACACCACGCGGACGACCTCCGTGTGGCCGGTCAGGCCCGAGCAGACCTCCTCGTAGGTGGGGTTCTCGGTGAAGCCGCCCTGGTAGCCGACGAGGGTCGTCCAGACCCCGGCGGGCAGCCGCCAGAACACGCGCTCGGCACCCCAGAAGCAGCCCAGCGCGAAGTCGGCGGTCTCCAGATCCCCCGGGTAGGGGCCGAGCAGCGGGTTCCCGAGGACGGTGTGGCGGCCGGGGACCGTGAACACCGGCTTCGGGCGGCCCTTCAGCGCCTGCTCGGGCGTCGGCAGCTGCGGCGAACGGCGGTACAGGAACATGCGGGCTCCCCTCGGGTGGACGCCCCCTTCAACCGGCCCCGGCCGCACGGCATTCCGGGGGCCGGGCAGCCGGCGGGCCGGCTCGGTGCGGCAGGCTCGCCCCGGCCCGGCTGCGACCGGCCCGGGCTCAGTGCGGCAGGCTCGCCGGGCTGCCGCCGTTCGCCTCGTAGCCCGCCACCGCGAGCGCCCGGTACACCGCGAACTCCGCCGCCGGGTCGGCGGACAGCGTCCACGGCAGGGCGCCCACATGGCCGTCGACGTGGACCAGCTGGCTCATCGCCTCCGACCAGCGCTCGCTGCGGACCAGGAAGAACACCAGCATGTGCCGCACGTGCGCCAGCATCGGGTCGTCCGGGCGGGCGGAGTGGACCGCGTGCAGCGCGCCGTGCATCGCCTTGGTGACGACCTCGCTCTGCCAGAAGCTGCTGACCAGGGTCACCTCGGGAAGGTGCTCGAAGACCGCGAACAGCGGCATGGCCGCCAGCAGGGAACCCTGCGGGGCGCGGGCCGCCGCGGCCTCCGCGAACGCGTACGCCTCCTGCCGGGAGCCGTGCCACTTCTCGCACCAGTAGTGCAGCGCGGCCAGGTGCGCCCCCATGTGGACCGGGGCGCGGTCCAGGATCTTCAGCCACACCTGCTCGAAGTCCTTCTGCGAGTAGCCCAGCCCACGGGCCACCGACAGCTCGACGATGTACGGGACCGGATCGCCGGGTGCCAGCAGCGCGGCCTCGCCGCACGCCGCCCTGGCCTCCTCCATGATGATCCGGAACTCGTCCGTCCCGGGCGTCGCCGTCCGCCAGGCCTGCTGGACCAGGAACTCCGCGTGCACCGCGGCGCCGCCCGCGTCCTTGGGCGCCTCCGCCCGCCACACCCGCAGCCACTGGCCGCCCGGAGAGTCGCTCACTCCGCCCGGCCGCCGGGCGAGCTCCAGCGAGGCCGCGCCGGCGAAGGCCTGCACGCGCTGCCAGCGCCGCTCGCCCTCGGCCTCCGTGCCCGCCAGGAGCTGCTGGGCCGCGCGGTGGTCCTGCGTGCGCTGCACCAGGTCCAGGACGTCGAGCAGGTCCTGGTCGGGGCCGGGCATGCGGATGTCGAGCTCCTCCTCGCGGACGAAGCCGTAGTTCGCCGGGTCCGCCGCGTCCGGGTGGTCGGGCGAGACGAGCCCGACCGCACCGCGCCTGCGCCGCAGGAAGGGAAGCAGCACGAAGCCCAGCATGACCAGCGCGATCAGGACCCAGAGAATCTCCATGCAACAAGCGAACCAGACCGCGCCGACAATTGGCCAACCTGCTCCCCGAACCTGTGGAAAACCCCGCCCGCGGTCGCGCGGGCCCGGGGGAAATCCCTCGGAAACGCCACTGCGGCGCCCGCGCCGCCCCGTCCCCCGGCACTCCGCGTCCCGGCGCACTACCCTCGGGCCCATGAGCGACAGGCACATCAGTCAGCACTTCGAGACGCTCGCGATCCACGCGGGCAACACCGCCGACCCCCTGACGGGCGCGGTCGTCCCGCCGATCTACCAGGTCTCCACCTACAAGCAGGACGGCGTCGGCGGCCTGCGCGGCGGCTACGAGTACAGCCGCAGCGCCAATCCGACCAGGACCGCGCTGGAGGAGAACCTCGCCGCCCTGGAGGGCGGCCGCCGCGGTCTCGCGTTCGCGTCCGGGCTGGCGGCCGAGGACTGCCTGCTGCGCACGCTGCTCGCCCCCGGCGACCACGTGGTCATCCCCAACGACGCCTACGGCGGCACGTTCCGGCTGTTCGCGAAGGTCGTCGCCCGCTGGGGCGTCGAGTGGTCGGTGGCCGACACGAGCGACCCGGCCGCCGTGCGCGCCGCCCTCACCCCGAAGACCAAGGTCGTGTGGGTGGAGACCCCCTCCAACCCGCTCCTCGGCATCACCGACATCGCCGCGGTCGCCCAGGTGGCCCGGGACGGGGGCGCCCGTCTCGTCGTCGACAACACCTTCGCCACGCCCTACCTCCAGCAGCCGCTGGCGCTGGGCGCGGACGTCGTGGTGCACTCCCTGACCAAGTACATGGGCGGCCACTCCGACGTCGTCGGCGGCGCGCTGATCACCGCCGACGCCGGGCTCGGCGAGGAGCTGGCCTTCCACCAGAACGCCATGGGCGCGGTCGCCGGCCCGTTCGACTCCTGGCTGGTGCTGCGCGGCACCAAGACGCTCGCCGTGCGCATGGACCGGCACAGCGAGAACGCCGCCAAGGTCGCCGACATGCTCTCGCGGCACGCGCGCGTGACGAGCGTGCTGTACCCGGGCCTGCCGGAGCACCCCGGCCACGAGGTCGCCGCCAAGCAGATGAAGTCCTTCGGCGGCATGATCTCCTTCCGCGTCGAGGGCGGCGAGGAGGCGGCCGTCGAGGTGTGCAACCGCGCCAAGGTGTTCACGCTGGGCGAGTCTCTGGGCGGCGTCGAGTCGCTGATCGAGCACCCGGGCCGGATGACGCACGCGTCCGTGGCCGGCTCGCTGCTGGAGGTCCCCGGCGACCTGGTGCGCCTGTCCGTCGGCATCGAGAACGCCGACGACCTGCTGGAGGACCTGCAGCAGGCGCTGGGCTAGGGCCGTCCCGGCCGGGTCACCAGCCCGTCAGGGGTGGGGTCGTCTCCGAGGGCGGCTCCACCCACGGCTGGACGGTCAGCGCCCACGCGGCGAACGCCGCCGCGGCCGCGACCAGCAGCAGCCACAGCAGGCGGCGGGCCAGCGCCCTGCGCCGCAGCATCCGGCCGCCCCGGCGCACCGCCTCCGCGTGGATCCCGGGCGGCACGGTCCGCTGCCCCTGCTCCAGCAGCCGCCGCAGGGCGGCCTCCCGGTCGCCGCCGCTCATGCCCGGCTCCGCGGGCGCGCCGCACCGGCCGTGCCGGTCACGACGGCACCGCCCGGTGAGCCGGTGGCTTCGATGGTGCCTTCGCCGCCGTGACGGCCGTAGCGGGGTTCCGCGCCCCGTGCAGCAGGGCCGACTTCGCGCGGTGGCAGATCGCCCGCACACGCTCCGGTGACAGGCCGAGCAGGGCCGCCACCTGTTCCTCGGCGACGCCCTCGTGGAGCCGGAGCACCAGGACCAGCCGCTCCTGCGGGCCGAGGGACGCCAGCGGCCCGGCGGCCTGTGCCCGCCGCCCCGGAACGGCGCGGTGGTGCCACGCGCCGCGGGCGAAGCGGGTGGCCAGGTGCTGACGGGTGCGGTCGTAGGGGTCGTCGCCGCGCAGCCGGTCCCAGCACGCGTACGTGTGCGCCAGCGCCAGTGTCAGCAGGCGCCGCGCGCGGGGGTTGTCGTCCGGGTCCTCGGCGGTGAGCAGGGTGGCGGCGTGCAGCAGCCGCCCGGCCGCGCCCGCGACGAACGCCTCGAACTCGCGGGCCCGGCGGGCTGCCTGGACAGCGTGCCGCTCTCGCAACCGCGCCTCCCGCCCGACGGCCTCCCCGTCCGATGCGGTCCCCGGCCGCATCGGACGGGGACCCGGTCTCATATCAGACCGGCGACGCCTTCGCGGTCAAGAGCCGCGCAGCACCGGAACGACCGTCACGTGCGCCGCCCGGACGACGGTGTCGGCGTCCGCCTCCGAGTGCCCCGCGCGTGTGCGGTCCGTTCGTACGGTGCTCAGGACTCCGTCTGTGCCTCCGGGCCCGGCACCCCCTGTGCCGACATCCGGGAGGACAGCGCGCTGTTGAAGCGGGTCAGGAGGGAGCAGAACGCCTCGCGTTCCTCCGGCTGCCAGTCCTGGGTCAGCTCGGCCATCAACTGGCGCCGCGAGGAGCGTACTTCCTCCAGGCGGGCCTGCCCGCGCGGGGAGAGCTGCAGCACCACCGCGCGCCCGTCCTCGGGGTGCGAGGTGCGCTTGACCAGGCCGGTGTCGACGAGCGGAGCCACCTGGCGGGTGACCGTCGAGGAGTCGATCCCCATGCTCGCGGCGAGCGCCTTGACGCCCATGGGGCCTTCTTTGTCCAGACGGTTGAGCAGCAGGTACGCGGCGCGGTCCATGGAGTTGCGCACCTGCCCGACCCCGCCGAGCCGGGTCTGTTCGGCACGGCGGGCGAACAGCGCCACCTCGTGCTGCAGCGTGTCGAGGAGACCGCTGTCACCGACGGTCGTCATGTCCATCGACATTCCAGGTGTTGTGGGCATGGCCGGGGGCTCACTTCGTGGAGGGCTGGCAGATTGGGGGACAGGGTACGCGGCCGGGGGGCGGGTCGTACCGGCGCTGCGCAAAGCGGGTCTCGGAGGTTGGTCACAACGGTCGTTCCCGCCCGTGAACTGCGATGCTGGGAGTCATGAGCTACAGCACGGCTGACTCCTTGCGCTCGGTCACCCTCGACGACGTGCGCGGCGCCCAGAAGATGCTCGCGGGCGTGGCACGGGCGACCGCGCTGGAGGGCAGCAGGCACCTGTCCCGGATGGTGGGCGCGCCGGTGCACCTGAAGTGCGAGAACCTCCAGCGGACGGGCTCGTTCAAGCTGCGCGGCGCCTACGTCAGGATCGCCGGTCTGCTGCCCGAGGAGCGCGCCGCCGGTGTGGTCGCGGCGAGCGCCGGCAACCACGCGCAGGGAGTGGCGCTCGCGTCGTCGCTGCTCGGCGTGCACTCGACGGTGTTCATGCCGCAGGGCGCCCCGCTGCCGAAGGTCAGCGCGACCCGGGAGTACGGCGCCGAGGTGCGGCTGCACGGGCAGGTGGTCGACGAGACCCTGGCCGCGGCGCAGGAGTACGCGGCGCGGACGGGCGCGGTGTTCATCCACCCCTTCGACCACCCGGACGTCATCGCGGGGCAGGGCACGGTGGGGCTGGAGATCCTCGAACAGTGCCCCGAGGCCGCGACGATCGTCGTCGGGATCGGCGGCGGCGGGCTGGCCGCGGGGATCGCGGTGGCGGCGAAGGCCCTGCGCCCGGACGTGCGGATCGTGGGCGTGCAGGCGGCGGGCGCGGCCGCCTATCCGCCGTCGCTGGCGGCGGGACGGCCGGTGTCGGTGGAGAACCCGGCCACGATGGCCGACGGCATCAAGGTCGGACGGCCCGGTGACGTGCCGTTCGGCATCATCGGCGAGCTGGTGGACGAGGTGCGCACGGTCAGCGAGGACGAGCTGTCGGCCGCGCTGCTGCTGTGCCTGGAGCGGGCGAAGCTGGTGGTGGAGCCGGCCGGGGCGAGCCCGGTCGCGGCCCTGCTCAGCGACCCCGGCTCCTTCGCGGGCCCGGTCGTCGCGGTGCTGTCGGGCGGCAACGTGGACCCGGTGCTGATGGAGCGGGTGCTGCGGCACGGCATGGCCGCGCAGGGCCGTTACCTGGCGGTCCGGCTGCGGCTGACGGACCGGCCGGGCGCCCTCGCGCAATTGCTGGGCGTGTTGTCGGCGGTCGACGCTAACGTCCTGGATGTGAGCCACGTGCGGACGGACCCGCGGCTCGGGCTCACGGAGGCGGAGGTGGAGCTGCACCTGGAGACGAAGGGGCCGGCGCACTGCGCCGAGGTGGGCCGGTCGCTGCGCGAGGCGGGCTACACGGTCATGGTCTGAGGCCCCCGGACCGGCCGGGCCCTCCGGCCGGTCGGACCGTCCGGCGGCTCGGGGAGCTGCCCGCGCCCGGCCGGGCGTCCCCGCCGGCGGGGCGCTCCGGCAGGCCGGGGACTCGCCCGTGATCACGCAGTGCGACGCGCGAAAACTCGTTGTGAGACGCGATACATCGCGTTATGGTGTGTCCGTGAGCAACCTCACCGGACGTCCGTCCGGGATTCCCCGAAGACGTGGAGACTCATATGCCAGGCGCCATCCATGCCGAGGGTCTGGTCAAGACCTTCGGTGACGTAAGGGCCTTGGACGGTGTCGACCTCGATGTGCCCGAAGGCACCGTCCTCGGCCTGCTCGGGCCGAACGGCGCGGGCAAGACGACCACCGTCCGCTGCCTGACCACCCTGCTGCGGCCCGACAGCGGACGCGCGGTCGTCGCCGGAATCGAC
Organism: Streptomyces sp. AHA2; assembly: GCF_036857595.1. Taxonomy (NCBI): domain Bacteria; kingdom Bacillati; phylum Actinomycetota; class Actinomycetes; order Kitasatosporales; family Streptomycetaceae; genus Streptomyces; species Streptomyces sp. AHA2. Next base: position 158,593 of record NZ_JAUQWJ010000004.1, on the reverse strand, counting down.
GTGCTGAAGCAACCCGACGCCGTCCGCCGCTCCATCGGCCTGTCCGGCCAGTTCGCGGCGGTCGACGAGTACCTGACCGGCCGGGAGAACCTCCAGATGGTCGGCCGGCTCTACCAGATGAAGGCCAAGGCGGCGAAGCAGCGCGCGGCCGAGCTGCTGGAGCAGTTCCACCTCACCGACGCCGCCGACCGCCCCACCAAGACCTACTCGGGCGGCATGCGCCGCCGCCTCGACCTCGCCGCCGCCCTGGTCGTCTCACCGCCCGTCATGTTCATGGACGAGCCGACGACCGGCCTGGACCCGCGCAACCGCCAGCAGCTGTGGGAGGTCATCAAACACCTGGTGTCCGGGGGCACGACACTGCTGCTGACCACGCAGTACCTGGAGGAGGCCGACCACCTGGCGCACGACATCGCGGTCGTCGACCAGGGCAGGGTCATCGCCCAGGGCACCTCCGACCAGCTCAAGGCCCGCACCGGCGGGGAGCGGGTCGAGCTCGTGGTGCACGAGCGCGAGCACATCCGCACCGCCGCCGAGGTGCTCGCCGGTTTCGGCAAGGGCGACACCACGGTCGAGGAGCACATGCGCAAGCTCACCACGCCCGTCACCGGCGGCGCCAAGCTCCTGGCCGAGGTCATCCGCGAGCTGGACACCCGCGGCATCGAGATCGACGACATCGGACTGCGCAGGCCCACCCTCGACGACGTCTTCCTGTCCCTGACCGGACACGTCGCCGAGGCCAAGGACGAAGACAGCGACAAGGAGGCCGCGAAGTGAGCGCCGTCACCGACACCATGCGGGTCACGCCGGCCGCGAACCCGGTCAGCCAGTCGATCCGGGACTCGATGGTGGTCGCCAAGCGGAACCTGATCCGCATGAGCCGCATCCCCGAGATGATCATCTACGGCCTGATCCAGCCGATCATGTTCGTGGTGCTGTTCACCTACGTCTTCGGCGGCTCCATGCAGATCGGCAACAGCACCAGCGCCATCGACTACAAGAACTTCCTGATGGCCGGCATCTTCGCGCAGACCGTCACCTTCGCCACCGCCAGCTCCGGCGCCGGCATCGCCGACGACATGCACAAGGGCCTCATCGACCGCTTCCGCTCCCTGCCCATGGCACGCGGCGCGGTCCTCACCGGACGCACCCTGGCCGACTCGGTGCAGACGGCCCTCACCCTCGTCGTCCTCGCCGCGGTCGCCCTCCTGGTCGGCTGGCGCGTCGGATCCGACGGCGACACCAACGCCGCCGAGGTCCTCGCGGCCTTCGGCCTGCTGCTCCTGCTCGGCTACGCGTTCACCTGGATCGGCGCGCTGATCGGCATGTCCGTGCGCACACCGGAGGCGGCCACCTCCAGCGGCCTGATCTGGCTCTTCCCGGTCACCTTCATCTCCAACGCGTTCGTCGACACCAGCAACATGACCCCGTGGCTGCGCCACATCGCCGAGTGGAACCCGTTCAGCGCCACGGTGCAGGCCTGCCGTGTGCTGTTCGCCAATCCGGGACAGTCCGCCTCGGACGCCTGGCCCATGCAGCACCCCGTGTGGGCCTCGCTGATCTACTCGGTCGTCATCATCGTGGTGTTCCGCACCCTGGCGGTGCGCAAGTACCGCTCCGCGACCGCATGACGAAGCCCCCGGCGCCGTCGGCGCCGGAGGCAGGTCGATGATCCGGAGGGGGAGGGTCAGCCCTCGTACGGCTCGGCCTTGAGGATCTTCACCGAGGCCTTCTTGCCGTTCGGCAGCTCGTACTCCGCGTCCTCGCCGACCTTGTGGCCGATCACGCCGGTGCCCAGCGGGGACTGCGGCGAGTAGGTCTCGATGTCGGAGCTGGCGTACTCGCGCGAGGCGAGCAGGAACGTCAGCGTGTCGTCCTCGTCACCGTCGAACGCGATCGTGACGACCATGCCGGGGGCGACCGCGCCGTCGGCGGCGGGCGCCTCACCGACCTTCGCACTCTCGAGGAGCTGGGTGAGCTGGCGCACACGGAGCTCCTGCTTGCCCTGCTCCTCCTTGGCCGCGTGGTACCCGCCGTTCTCGCGCAGGTCGCCCTCCTCGCGCGCCGCGGCGATCTTCGCGGAGATCTCCGCACGCGCGGGACCAGTAAGGTACTCAAGCTCAGCCTTGAGCTTGTTGTACGCCTCCTGGGTCAGCCAGGTGACGTTCTCGCTGGTCTGGGTCACAGGTGCTCCTCGTAGGTACTGGGAATACAAAGCATCGCCCTACCCAGAAGCATGTTCCTTCACGGAAGGGCGAAACCACGAGCCTAACAATTCGGGGGCCCGAGGGGGAGGACATAAGCGACCAGAATCACGTCGGCGCAGGTCAGCACCGGCGGATCGCGGGCGACACCCGTCGCCGTCAGTCGGTGTGGCAGCCCAGCAGCTCGGCCGTCGTCCCCGGCGAGGTCGTACGGAGCGTGACGACCTTGTCGATGCGGGTCGCGTCCCCCGCGAAGCGGAAGTCGGCCCGGCCCACCTCGGCCCCGTTCTCGGCCTGCGAGCGGACCGTGCAGTAGCCGTCCGTGCCCGCGTCCTTGCGGACCTCCAGGTGCACCCGGACGGATTCCCTGCCCTGCTCGAAGCTGATGACCTCGGCGCTGATCTCGTTCTTGGCCACGTAGTGGTAGCCGAACCAGCCGATGAGGCCCAGCAGCGCCACCCCGAGGACGGCGCCGACGACCTTGAGCGTGCGGTCGGCGCGCTCGTCCGAGGTACGGCCGTAGCGGCCCTCGGGCGGCCGCGTGCTCGCCGTGGTCATGATCGTCCTCCAGACAGGGCCGGGACGCGTGTCCCGAAAGGGGCCCCGGGACCCGGTCCCGGAATTATTCGCCCCCCGATTCGGTCACTATAGAAGCCGCCGATCGCGCCGACGCACACAGGGCGCCGACTTACTGAGGATTGAGTCTTGACTGACCAGTTGCGACTGATGGCCGTCCACGCCCACCCCGACGACGAGTCGAGCAAGGGCGCGGCGACCATGGCGAAGTACGTGTCCGAGGGGGTGGACGTGCTGGTCGTGACCTGCACGGGCGGGGAGCGCGGCTCCATCCTCAACCCCAAGCTCCAGGGCGACGCGTACATCGAGGAGCACATCCACGAGGTACGCAAGAAGGAGATGGACGAGGCCCGCGAGATCCTCGGCGTCAAGCAGGAGTGGCTCGGCTTCGTCGACTCGGGCCTGCCCGAGGGCGACCCGCTGCCGCCGCTGCCGGAGGGCTGCTTCGCCCTGGAGGACGTCGACCACGCGGCCGGCGAGCTGGTGCGCAAGATCCGCGCCTTCCGTCCGCAGGTGATCACCACCTACGACGAGAACGGCGGCTACCCGCACCCCGACCACATCATGACCCACAAGATCTCCATGGTGGCCTTCGAGAGCGCCGCGGACACCGAGAAGTACCCGGAGGCCGAGTACGGCCCGGCCTACCAGCCGCAGAAGCTCTACTACAACCAGGGCTTCAACCGCCCCCGCACCGAGGCCCTGCACCAGGCGATGCTCGACCGCGGTCTGGAGTCGCCCTACGGGGACTGGCTCAAGCGCTGGGAGGAGTTCGGCATGAAGCAGCGCACGCTGACCACCCACATCCCGTGCGCCGAGTTCTTCGAGATCCGCGACAAGGCCCTCATCGCGCACGCCACGCAGATCGACCCCGACGGCGGCTGGTTCAAGGTCCCGATGGAGATCCAGAAGGAGGTCTGGCCGACGGAGGAGTACGAGCTGGCGAAGTCCCTCGTCGATACCTCCCTCCCCGAGGACGACCTCTTCGCGGGCATCCGCGACAATGCCTGACATGAGCGCAAGCGCAAGCCTGGCAATGACGCACCTCGTCACCATCGCCAAGGAGGTCGACGAGGACAAGGTCACCCCCGGCGTCCTCGGCTTCATCGTCTTCGCGGCGATGGCCCTGGCCGTGTGGGCCCTGATGAAGTCCATGAGCCGGCACATGAACAGGGTCGAGTTCACCCAGGTCCCGGACCCCAGGGAGCCCTCCGACCCGGAGCCGTCCCGGGCCGAGTCCGCCGGCACCGCCGACGCGGGGTCCTCGGGCCAGGGCAAGAAGCAGGTCTGACCCCTCCGGCCGGGCAGCCCCCGGCCGGACACCCGCCCGCCGGCGGCCCCACCACCGCCGGCGGGCGCGACGTGCATCCCGCAACCGGCCGCTCCCGTCCCGCGGCGTGCCTCGGACGGAAGCGGTGCGGTCGCGGCTCGCGCCCGGCTCCGCCTCCGGCCGGCCGACCGGGCGGGCCCGGTTCGAGGGTGCGCGGTGCCGCCCGTGTTCGCCGGGTCTTCCGCGCCGCCGGGGTTCGAGGACGCGCCTGCGCTGCCCGTGACCGCCGGGCCTCCTGCGCCACCCGGGGGCAAGGGCGCACTCGCGCGCCCCGTCTCACGCCCGGGACCGCACCGGCACCCCCATCACCTCGCGCGCGTGCCTGCTGGGCGTCATGCCGAGGGTCCAGGCCTGCCAGCCCGCCTCCAGGCTCACTCCGCGTTCCAGCAGCAGGGCCCACGCGCCGGCGCAGTCGTCGAGCTTCTCGTCCCGCAGCGGGTGGTCCGCGCGGGACAACCGGGACAACTCCTCCTGGGCCACCGCCGTACCGACCTCCACACCGCCCGGCGCCGCGTACGGCAGCAGCGTGCAGCGCAGGAAGCGCGCCCAGTCCTCACCCCGCCGGTCACCGTACGACGCGAACAGCGCTGCCGCCTCGTCGCACAGGGCCAGCGCCTGCCGCGTGCGGCCGTTGCCCGCGTCCACCACCGCCAGCTCCAGACACGTCCACGCCTCCCCGTGGGCCACACCGATGCGCTGGAAGTCCGCGCGGGCGTCGACCAGCAGCTGCCGGGCGAAGCCGGAGTTGCGCAGCGAACCCGTCTGCGCGGCCCGCTGGTCGCGGGTGACGCGCGCCGAGTGGTGGCGGGCGCAGGCCAGGCCGTACACGTCCCGCATCCGGGAGAACATCGTCCGCGAACGCTCCAGCTCCCGCACCGCCCGGTCCAGATCGCCCGTCTCCTCCAGCGCCTGACCCAGGTAGTACAGGGTCCACGCCTCACCGCGCGCGTCCTCGTTGTCCCGGTGCCGTGCCGCCGCGCCCCGCAGTTCCTCCACCGCCTGCGACGCCTCACCCGAGACCAGCAGCACCCGGGCCAGCTGCGTCAGCGCCCACGCCTCACCGCGCGCGTCACGGGTGCGCCGGTACAGCTCCAGCGCCGCCCGCAGCTCCGCCTCCGCCCGGGCGACGTCCCCCATGCGCAGACCCAGCTGACCCAACTGGAAGTGCGCCCACGCCTGGCCGTGCACCGACTCGCCCCGGCGGTGCAGCACCAGCGACTCCGTGAGCAGCTCCAGCGCCTCACCCAGCCGCGCCCGGTCCCGCTCCACCGCCGCGAGCGCGTGCATCGTCCACGCCCGGTCCGTCGCCAGCTCGGGCGAGGACTGCAGGGCCAGCGCCTCGCGCAGCTTCTGCGACGCCTCCGTCAGATTCCCCTGGTGGTGCAGCGTGATGCCCAGGGAGCACAGCGCCCGGGCCGCCCCCGCGTCGTGATGGGCCTCCCGGTACAGGTCGACCACCGAGGCGAGCGTCGTACGGGCCTTGTCCAGCTCGCCCAGCTGCCGGGCCGCGATGCCCGTGCGCCACTGCACCGAGCGGACCAGCAGACCCTCGTCCACCGCCTGCGCCAGCTCGCTGATCTCGCCCAGCCGGTAGAGATCGCCGCGCAGCAGGCAGTAGTCGCACAGCGCGCCCAGCAGGTTCAGCACCGCCCCCCGGTCCACGCCCTCGCTGTGCCGCAACGCCGCCGTGATGAAGCTCGACTCGTCGTCCAGCCAGCGCAGCGCCTCGTCGAGGGAGGTGAAACCGTACGGGCTGAAACGGTTGGTGCGCGTCGACATGTTGCCGTCGACCATGCGCAGCACCGAGTCGGCCAGCTCCGCGTAGTTCACGATCAGCCGCTCCTGCGCCGCCGCGCGCTCGGCCGGGTCCTCCTCGTCCATCAGGCGGGCCCGGGCGAAGGAACGGACCAGGTCGTGCAGCCGGTAGCGGTCCCCGCGCACCGGGTCGATCAGGCCCGCGCGGGACAGGGCCCGCAGCTGACGCGTCGCCTCCGCCTCGTCCGTGGCCAGCAGCGCGGCCGCCGCCGCGGCCCCCAGTGAGGCCCGGCCCGCCAGGGCCAGCCGGCGCAGCAGCCGGCGCACCGTCTCCGCCTGGTCGGTGTAGCGCAGCCACAGGGCCCGCTCCACCGGCTCCACCGGCCCGTACGCCGCCAGGTCCGCGGCCAGCGCCCGCGGGGAACGCGGACCGAGCCCCGAGCCCGCGATCCGCAGCGCCAGCGGCAGCCCCCCGCACAGCTCCCGCACCCGGTCCGCCGACTCCGCGTCGTACGGCTCGGACCGGTCCTCCGCCGCCGCGCCCAGCAGCTCCTCCGCGCCGGCGGCGTCCAGCGGCTCCACCGCCAGCCGGTGCACCCGCGCCGGCAGGTCCGCCGGTTCCAGCGGCTCCCGCGCGGTCACCAGCACCAGGCTGTCGGACCGCTCCGGGACCAGCGCGCGGATCTGCCCGGCGTCCGAGGCGTCGTCCAGGACGATCGTCACCGGCACGCCCGTCAGATGCTGGTGGTACAGCTCGGCCAGCCGCCTGACCTGCTGGTCGGGGGAGGAACGCTCACGGAACAGCAACTGCTCGCGCGGCGCTCCCAGCCGGTTCAGCAGGTGCAGCAGCGCGTCACGCGTGGACAGCGGCGACCCGCTCGGGCCCTCCGCGCGCAGGTCGACGACGCAGGCGCCGCGGAAGTAGTCCTTCAGCTCGTGCGCGGCGGCCACCGCGAGGGCCGTCCGGCCGCTGCCGGGCGCGCCGTGCAGGATCACCACGGTCGCCCGGGTCTCCGTGCTCGCCCGCGCCGCCTGCACCCACTGCCGGATCCGCGCCAGCTCACGCCGCCGCCCCGCGAACGGTTCCACCGCCCGCGGCAACTGCGCGAACGACTGCGCCAGCACGTTGCGCCCGCGGGCCGCCGCGCTCTTGTCCGCGCCCCGCAGCCGCGGCCCCGCCTTCTTCGGGCCGGTGGACGCGGCGAGCATCCGCTGCTGGTCCAGGTACGGCCGGATGCCCCGCACCTCCAGCGCCGTCAGCCACTGCAGCCGCAACTGCTCCACCCCACCGGGCTGGTGCACCGCGCCGGCCCGGCGGTGCGCGGCCGGCACGTGCGAGCCGGCCACCTTCGCGACGGTCGCCGCCGCGCCCACCACCGCCACCGTCGCGCCCGCGCCCAGGGCCGTCCCCGTGCCCGTGCCCAGGGCCAGGTCCGCGACGACCGCCGCCACCGCAGCCGCCCCCGCCACCAGCAGCGGTGTCCCCGCCCCCTCCCGGGCGTAGCGCTGCCCGAAGGTCAGCTGACCGGCCGCGGCCTCGTCCAGGGCGCGCGTGTACGCCTCGTACTCCTCGGAGGCGCTGCGCGCCATCTCGTCGAGCGCCGCGCGCGCCCGGGCCAGCAGCACGCCGCCGTCGGTGCGCCCGCCGGAGCGCCGCACCTCCTCCTCCACGGCCCGGACCAACAACCGCTCGGCCTCCCCCCGATGACCGTCCCGCATGTCACGTCCCCCTCCGGTGGCAACGGTGTTCACGTCAAGTGTGCTGTGCCCCGCACACCCTGGGGAGAGGGCACGGTGATCCCGGGTCCCGCACATCGACCGCGCCCCGGGACGCCTGCCGGGTGACACGCGGGGTACTGCGGCAGGATGGACACCATGCCGAACCGACTGGCGCACGAGACGTCCCCCTACCTTCTGCAGCACGCCGACAACCCCGTCGACTGGTGGCCCTGGTCGGAGGAGGCGTTCGAAGAGGCGCGCAGGCGGGACGTGCCCGTGCTGCTCAGCGTCGGGTACAGCAGCTGTCACTGGTGCCATGTGATGGCGCACGAATCGTTCGAGGACCGGCAGACCGCCGAGTACCTCAACGACCACTACGTCAGCGTGAAGGTCGACCGCGAAGAGCGCCCCGATGTCGATGCCGTCTACATGGAGGCCGTGCAGGCCGCGACCGGGCACGGTGGGTGGCCCATGACCGTGTTCCTGACGCCCGGGGCCGAGCCGTTCTACTTCGGTACGTACTTCCCGCCCGAGCCCCGGCAGGGCATGCCCTCGTTCCGGCAGGTGCTGCAGGGCGTGAGCCAGGCGTGGCAGGAGCGGCGGGACGAGGTCACCGAGGTGGCCGGGAAGATCGTGCGGGACCTGGCGGGGCGGGAGATCTCGTACGGGGACGTGCGGACGCCGGGGGAGCAGGAGCTGGCGCAGGCGCTGCTCGGGCTGACCCGGGAGTACGACCCGCAGCGCGGCGGGTTCGGCGGGGCGCCGAAGTTCCCGCCGTCGATGGTGCTGGAGTTCCTGCTGCGCCACCACGCCCGCACCGGAGCCGAGGGCGCCCTGCAGATGGCGGCCGACACCTGCGAGCGGATGGCCCGGGGCGGCATCTACGACCAGCTCGGCGGCGGTTTCGCCCGCTACTCGGTCGACCGTGACTGGGTCGTGCCGCACTTCGAGAAGATGCTGTACGACAACGCCCTGCTGTGCCGCGTGTACGCGCACCTCTGGCGCGCCACCGGCTCGGAGCTGGCCCGGCGGGTCGCGTTGGAGACGGCCGACTTCATGGTGCGCGAACTGCGCACGAACGAGGGCGGGTTCGCCTCCGCGCTGGACGCCGACAGCGACGACGGCACCGGCAGGCACGTCGAGGGCGCGTACTACGTGTGGACGCCGGGGCAGTTGCGCGAGGTGCTGGGCGAGCAGGACGCCGAGGTCGCCGTCCGGTACTTCGGCGTGACCGAGGAGGGCACCTTCGAGCACGGGCAGTCCGTGCTGCAACTGCCCGTGCAGGACGGGCTGTTCGACGCGGAGCGGATCGCCTCGATCCGTCAGCGGTTGCTCGCGGCGCGGGCGGAGCGTCCCGCGCCCGGCCGGGACGACAAGGTCGTCGCCGCGTGGAACGGGCTCGCGATCGCCGCGCTGGCCGAGACGGGCGCCTACTTCGACCGGCCGGACCTGATCGAGGCCGCCGTGGCCGCCGCCGATCTCCTGGTGCGGCTGCATTTGGACGAGCAGGCGCGTCTCACGCGCACCAGCAAGGACGGTCACGCGGGCGCCAACGCCGGTGTCCTGGAGGACTACGCCGACGTGGCGGAGGGGTTCCTGGCGCTGGCGTCGGTCACCGGGGAGGGGGTGTGGCTGGAGTTCGCCGGGTTCCTGCTCGACCACGTTTTGGCCCGTTTCGCCGACCCGGAGTCGGGTGCGCTGTTCGACACCGCCGCCGACGCCGAGCGGCTGATCCGCCGGCCGCAGGACCCGACCGACAACGCCACGCCGTCCGGCTGGAGTGCGGCGGCGGGCGCGCTGCTGAGCTACGCGGCGCACACCGGTTCCGCGCCGCACCGCACGGCCGCGGAGAAGGCCCTGGGGGTGGTGAAGGCGCTGGGTCCGCGGGTGCCCCGGTTCACCGGCTGGGGGCTGGCCGTCGCGGAAGCCGTGCTGGACGGTCCGCGCGAGGTGGCGATCGTGGGGCCGTCGCTGGACGACGCGGGCACGAGGGCCCTGCATCGCACGGCACTCCTGGGAACGGCGCCGGGGGCGGTCGTCGCCGTGGGCGTCCCGGACAGTGACGAGTTCCCGCTGCTCGGCGACCGTCCGCTGGTGGGTGGTGAACCGTCCGCCTACGTCTGCCGTAACTTCACATGTGACGCACCGACGACGGACGTTGAACGGTTGCGTGCGGTGCTGAGCGACTGAAGTCGGGAATCAACGGAAACACGCTCTTTATCGGAACAGCCCCCGGGCTTCACAGTTCCCCCCTAATCTCTGCACGGTGACGTGACGGGAGAGGGCCGCATCGGCACGCCGTCACGACGGGGGCTCAGGGATCTGGGGGGATCTGCTTGCTGACGTCTGTCTTCATCGCTGCCGTTTCACTGGCACTGTTCTGGATGGCCGCGTTCACCCTGTGGTGGCAGATGCACGCCTGGCGCACGCCGGAGGTGCTCGCCTCCACGCGGTTCAGCAGCCCGGACGGGGACGAGCACGTCTCGTTCTCGCTGCTGCTGCCCGCACGGCACGAACAGGCGGTGCTCGACCACACGATCCAGCGGCTGCTGGAGTCGAGCCACACCGACTTCGAGATCATCGTGATCGTCGGGCACGACGACCCAGAGACCACCGCCGTGGCCGAGCGGGCCGCCGCGCGCGACCCGCGGGTCCGGGTCGTCGTCGACACCCACGAGAAGAAGAACAAGCCGAAGGCCATGAACACGGCGCTGCCGCACTGCCGCGGCGACGTCGTCGGCGTGTTCGACGCGGAGGACCAGGTCCATCCCGAGCTCCTCGCGCACGTCGACCACGCCTTCCGCACCACCGGCGCCGACGTCGTGCAGGGCGGGGTCCAGCTCATCAACTTCCACTCCAGCTGGTACAGCCTGCGCAACTGCCTGGAGTACTTCTTCTGGTTCCGCTCGCGGCTCCACCTGCACGCGCAGAAAGGTTTCATTCCGCTCGGCGGCAACACGGTGTTCGTCCGCACCCACGTCCTGCGGCAGGCGGACGGCTGGGACCCGGACTGCCTCGCCGAGGACTGCGACCTGGGGGTGCGCCTGTCCAGCGTCGGCAAAAAGGTCGTCGTCGCCTACGACTCCGACATGGTGACCCGCGAGGAGACCCCGGGTTCGCTGATGTCGCTGCTGAAGCAGCGCACCCGCTGGAACCAGGGCTTCCTCCAGGTGTACCGGAAGAAGGACTGGAAGCAGCTGCCCACCCTCGGACAGCGCCTCCTGGCCCGCTACACCCTGATGACGCCGTTCATGCAGGCCTTCACGGGCCTGATCATCCCGCTCAACGTGGCGATCGCGCTCTTCCTCGACGTGCCCGTCGGCATCGCCTTCATCACCTTCCTGCCGGCCGTCACCGCCCTGGTGACCTTCGTCTTCGAGATCGTCGGACTGCACGACTTCGGCAGGCAGTACGGGCTGCGCGTGCGGTTCGTGCACTACCTGAAGCTGGTCCTGGGCGGGCCCTTCTACCAGGTCCTGCTCGCCGGTGCGGCCCTGCGCGCGGTCTGGCGCGAGCAGCGCGGCCGCAACGACTGGGAGCTGACCAGCCATGTCGGGGCGCACCTCGACGAGACGGCCGTGACCCGGCAGGACGCGACCCGAGAGGACGTTCCGGCGTGACCTCCACCCTTCCCGCGGCGGCCACTGCGAGGGTCCCCGCGCAGCGCCGGCCCGTGCCCGGCACCGGTACCCACCGTCGTCCCGAGCCGCCGCGCCGGCTGCGCTCCTCACGGCCCGACCTGCTCCTGTGCGGCGTGCTGCTCCTGGCGATCCTCGTCGTGCAGGGCTGGAACATCGCCGACTACCCGGCCCTCAGCGACGACGAGGGGACCTACCTCGCCCAGGCCTGGTCGGTGCAGCAGGGCAACGGCCTGGCCCACTACACCTACTGGTACGACCACCCGCCGCTGGGCTGGATCCAGCTCGCCGTGCTGACCTGGATCCCCGCCCTGATCAGCCCCGAGTCGATGACGGTGGGCACCATGCGGGCCGCGATGCTGGTGATCAGCGGCATCAGCGCGGTCCTGGTCTACGTGCTGGGCCGCCGGCTGGCCCTGCCCCGCTGGGCGGCCGGGCTGGGGATGGCGCTGTTCGGCCTGTCACCGCTGTCGGTGGTGCTCCAGCGCGAGATCTTCCTCGACAACCTGGCGGTGATGTGGACGCTGCTGGCGTTCACCCTGGCCGCCTCCCCGAGCCGCCACCTGTGGCACCACTTCGGCGCGGGCATCGCGGCGGCCACGGCCGTGCTGACCAAGGAGACGATGCTCGTCGTCCTGCCGGCCCTGTTCCTCACCATGTGGCGGCACAGCCACCGCGACACCCGGAAGTTCGCCCTCACCGGCGCCGTGACGGCCTGCGCGCTGATCGGCTTCTCCTACCCGCTGTTCGCCCTGCTCAAGGGCGAGTTGCTGCCGGGCGCCGGGCACGTCTCCCTCTGGGACGGCGTCAGGTACCAGATGACCCGGCCCGGTTCCGGCTTCATCCTCGACCGGGGCTCGGGCTCCTGGGGCGTGCTCCGGTCGTGGCTGTACTACGACAGGATCCTGCCCCTCGGCGGCCTCGCCGGCGCCCTGCTGCTCCTGGTCACCTGGCGCTGGTCGGTCACCGCCCGCGCCCTGGCCGGACCGGCCCTGGCCGTCGCGATCCTCGCCGCGCTCGCCCTGCGCCCCAACGGCTACCTGCCCGCGATGTACGTCATCCAGGCCCTGCCCTTCCTCGCCCTGGTCCTGGCCGGTGGAACCGCCTCCGTCGCCCACGCGGTCCTCAGGCGACGTCGCTCCGAGGCGGAGAAACGCCACGTCAGCGTGGGCCGCTACGCGCTCGCCACCGTCCTCGCCCTGGCCGCCGGCGCCTACGTCGTGCCCCGCTGGTACGACGGCGCGCACACGGCCGTCACCACCGACGCCAACGCCCCCTACGAGGCCGCCTCGAAGTGGCTGGCCACCGAGGTCGAGAACCCGCGGCGCACGCGCGTGCTGGTCGACGACGCCCTCTGGCTGGACCTGGTGCACCAGGGCTACCGGCCCGGGCTCGGCGTCATCTGGTTCTACAAGGCCGACCTCGACCCGGCGGTGACGAAGACGATGCCGCGCGGCTGGAAGGACCTGGACTACGTGGTCGCCTCACCCACCGTGCGGCGGGACGCGGCCGACCTGCCCAACGTCAGGGCCGCCATGGAGCACTCGGACCCGGTCGCCACCTTCGGCACCGGCGAGGACCGCATCGAGATCCGCCGCATCCACACGTCCGCCGGAGGCGCGCGATGAGCCAGGAGTACACCGCCCCCCGTGAGGTCGTCGAGACGGCCGAGGTCCCCGAACCGGGCGCCGTCACCATCGTCGTCCCGACGTTCAACGAGTCGGCGAACGTACGGCGGTTGCTGCGCCTGATCACCGAGTCGGTGCCGGCCCGGCTGCCCTGCGAGGTGGTGTTCGTCGACGACTCCACCGACGACACGCCCGCGGTCATCGAGGAGGCGGCGCAGGACTGCCCGTTCCCGGTGACGGTGCTGCACCGCGAGGAACCGGCCGGCGGGCTCGGGGGCGCGGTCGTCGAAGGGCTGAAGGCGGCCACGTCCGACTGGATCGTCGTCATGGACGGCGACTGCCAGCATCCGCCGTCCCTCGTGCCCGACCTGGTCGCCACCGGCGAACGGGCCAACGCGGGACTGGTGGTGGCCTCCCGGTACAGCAAGGGCGGCAGCCGCGCCGGGCTCGCGGGCGGCTACCGCATCGCCGTCTCGCGCGGGGCGACCTGGCTGACCAAGGCGCTGTTCCCGCGGCGGCTGCACGGCATCAGCGATCCGATGAGCGGCTTCTTCGCGATCCGCCGCAGCGCGGTCACCGCCGAGGTCCTCCAGCCGCTCGGCTACAAGATCCTCCTCGAACTCGCCGTGCGCAGCCGCCCCCGCACGGTCACCGAGGTGCCGTTCGTCTTCCAGGACCGGTTCGCGGGGGAGTCGAAGTCGACCGCACAGGAGGGCCTGCGTTTCCTCCGCCACCTGGCCGGGCTGCGCGCCGCCTCACCGGCCGCGCGGATGGTGGGCTTCGGCCTGATCGGACTGACCGGGTTCCTGCCGAACCTGCTCGGCCTGTGGGCGCTGACCTCGCTCGGTATGCACTACGTACCGGCGGAGATCCTCGCCAACCAGCTCGGTGTCGCCTGGAACTTCCTGCTCATCGAGCACCTGCTGTTCCGCGAGCGGCGCCGGCACCGGCGCTGGTGGGACCGGGCCGGGCGGTTCGCGCTGCTCGCCAACGCCGACCTGGGCTTGCGCATCCCGCTGATCGCCCTGTTCGTGCACCGGCTGCACCTGGGCGTGCTGTCCGCCACCGCGCTCGCGCTGGTGACGACGTTCGTCCTGCGCTTCGCGGCGACCGAAGCGCTGGTCTACCTGCCGCGCCGGGGGCGTGAGAAGCCCGCGCGCGACGGCCGCACCGCAAGGAGAGCCGCGTGAACCTCCGTCGCAGAACGACCGCACTGCTGTCCGTGGCGGGCCTCACCTCGGGCCTGCTGCTGACCGCACCCCAGACCGCCTCCGCCGCCAACCTGATCAAGAACCCCGGCTTCGAGACCGCCGGGAGCGGTGACATGCCGTACTGCTGGGAGAAGTCCGGCTGGGGCGACAACGACTTCGCCTTCACCACCACCGCCGACGCGCACACCGGCTCCAAGGCCATGAAGGTCGAGCTGACCCGCCGCGTCGACGGCGACCGCAAGGCCCTGATCACCGAGTCCGCCGCGTGCGCGCCGGTGGTGACGCCGGGCGAGCAGTACGACCTCGGTCTCTGGTACAAGACGACGACGCCCGACGCCGCGATCACGCTGTTCCGGCACGACACCACGGCCGGCTGGCAGTACTGGACCGACCTGAAGACGCTGGACCTGGCGGGCGACTGGACCGAGGCGACGGTCCGCACCCCCGAGGTCCCGGCCGGGACCGACCGCATCTCCTGGGGCGTCTCGGTCTACGGCACCGGCTCCGCCACCACGGACGACCACACGATGGACCAGGTCGCCGAACCCGTCCCGCCGCCGGACTGCACGGGCACCGCCGAGCAGTGCGCCAACGGCAGGTGGGACGTGCTGCCCACGCGGAACCCGGTCCGCTCCATGCACTCCGTGGTCCTGCACAACGGCAAGGTGCTGCTGATCGCCGGCTCCGGCAACGACGAGTCGATGTTCGAGGCGGGCACCTTCACCTCGGCCGTCTACGACCCGGCGAACGGCTCCTACAAGATCGTCCCCACGCCGAAGGACATGTTCTGCGCCGGGCACGTCCAGCTCCAGGACGGCCGCGTGCTGGTCATGTCCGGCAACAAGGGCTACCCGACGGCGGACGGCCGGATCGGCTACCAGGGCTACAAGGACTCGTACGTCTTCGACCCGGAGACCGAGACCTACAGCAGGACCAACGACATGAACGACGGCCACTGGTACCCGTCGGCCACGATCCTCGGCAACGGCGACGTCATCTCCTTCGGCGGCCTGCGCGAGGACTCCACCGGCTCGGTCGCCGCCGAGCTGTTCTCCGAGGCCGAGCAGCGGTGGCAGCCGCTGTGGAAGGTCAACCAGACCTGGTCGTACTGGGGCCTGTACCCGTCGATGATCCTCATGCAGGACGGCCGCCTCTTCTACTCCGGCAGCCACGTCTTCGGCAACAACATCCCCGGCACCGGCTCGGCGATCTACGACTACGGCGCCAACACGATCACGCAGGTCCCGGGCCTGCGGAAGAAGGACGAGCGCGACCAGTCGGCCAGCGTGCTGCTGCCCCCGGCGCAGGACCAGAGGGTCCTCACCCTCGGCGGGGGCAACATCGACTCCAACCCCGAGGCCAACCGCCTGACCGACATCATCGACCTCAAGCAGCCGAACCCGTCGTACGTGGCCGGGCCGCCGATCCCGCAGGGCACGGTCGACCTGGGCGACGGGCCCGTCCCGCAGACCGGCGACCAGGGCAAGATGTACGTCTCCGCCGTGCTCCTGCCCGACGGCAAGGTGCTGGAGACGGGCGGCGCCCTGCACAACCGCGCCGACCCGGTCTACGAGACGTCGATCTTCGACCCGGCGACGGAGACCTTCGACCCGGTGGCCGTCGACCCCGAGGCGCGCGGCTACCATTCCTCGGCGTTCCTGCTGCCCGACGGCCGCGTGATGACCACCGGCGACAACCCGGGCAACGGCTCCTGGAACCACGACGTGTCGGTCTACAGCCCGCCCTACCTGTTCAAGGGCCCGCGCCCGCAGATCACGTCGGTCATCGACACCGAGTGGACCTACGGCGACACCCAGCGCATCACCGTCGACCGGCCCATCGCCAAGGCCGAGCTGATCCGCCCGGCCGCCGTCACGCACTCCTCCGACCCGAACCAGCGGTTCGTGGACCTGCCGCTGTCCGTCGACGGCGACAACGTCGACCTGAACGTGACGAGCAACCCCGACCTGGCGCCGCCCGGCTGGTACATGCTCTTCGCGGTCGACGCCAACGGCGTGCCGTCCGTGGCGAAGTGGGTGCACCTGCAGGGCCCGCAGGCCCTGAAGGCGACGGACGCCTCGGCCCACGTCCACGACTTCGCGGCCGCGCCCGGGGGCGAGGTGACGGGCCCGGGCAGGAAGCGCACCGCGCAGAAGGTCAGCCCCACGATCTCCGGCTGCGACCGCCACTACGGCTCGATCAACGTCTGCGTGCCGACCGACTTCCCGGCGGAGGTGGGGAAGACGACGGCGGCCCGCTGCGCGTGGCTCGAGAAGAACGACTACGGCCGTCTGAAGATCAACGGCAAGGACGACCCCCTGGGCCTGGACAGGGACGGGGACGGCGTCGCCTGCGGCAAGCAGGACCTGGGCGAGCGCTGAGGGGGGTGCGTCCCGTCAGGGGCGCGGGGGACCGCGCGACCGGCCACGACGGTCGCGCGGTCCCCCGTGGCGCTCAACCCTCGACGGCGCTCGGACCGAAGCGCGCCGTCGCCCGCTCGACGATGGCCTCCAACTGCTCGTGATGCGCGCCCTTCCAGTAGGCCCGCCCGCACGCACCGCACCGCGCGAACACGTCGTACGTCGCCTGCGTGCCGTGTTCGAGCTGATCGGCGACCTCCTCCTTGGTCGCCTTGCGCAGCAGACCGTTGCAGGCGGTGCAGCGCGTCCAGGGGTGCAGCCCGGGACGGAACCGGTCCAGGACGTCGTCGAGCTGCTCCTCGGGCCGGGTGCTGTACACGAACGCCCCCGCCCACAGCTCGCGCCGGCGCAGCAGCCCCCGGTCGCGGCTCAGCATCACCCGCTGCTCGGCGGCGGACCGGGCGGCCAGTGCCGGGTCGCCGATGTCGGTCGACTCGTAGGCCGTGTCCACGCCGAGCAGCCGCAGCCGGCGGGCCAGCGTGCCGAGGTGGACGTCGAGGAGGAAGCGCAGGGGAGCCCCCGGCACGTTCTGCGGACGGGTGACGGCCCGTACCGCGACCGACTCCCCGGCGACCGGCACGTGCGAGACCGGCACCTCGCGGCCCCCGGCCAGCAGGACGCCCACCTCGGTCAGCGGCACGCCCAGCGACTCGACGACGTGGCCGAGGCTGGAGACGCCGTCGGTGGCGGCCCGCACGATGCCGTCCTTGCGGGCACGGGGGACGAAGACGTGCAGTTCGGGGGCGAACTCGACGTGGATCTCGGGACCGTTCACCCGGTCAGGATGTCACGGGGGCGGGCGGCGGCCCGAGGGTTTTCCGGTCGGCAGGCCGCGCTCCACGACGTCCGGGGCGCGGTCGACGAGCCGGCGGACGTCGTCCCGGTTGACCGGTCTCGGCGCAGCAGGTGCCCGGTGCCGGCCATGCTCTCCGTCATCCGGCAACCGGGTCACCTCGGGCTCCCCGGCGAGGCCGAGGTCGAGGGCCGTGCGCACCCCGTGCCGCAGGGCGTCCGCTCACGGCTCGTCCCGCGGACGGGCCCGCGGCTCCGCCGTCACCGCGTCCCACTCGTCGGCGACGACGATGTCCTCCTCGGCGGGGAAGCGCGGGAGACCCTCGACGGGGACACCTCGGCGCGCTCGGCTCCTCCGCTCCCGCGGCCCCGGCCGGGGGCGGTCGGCGGGGGTGGTGCGTACGGCCGTCACGTACCTCGCTCTCGGGCACCGGCCCGCGGCGCGTCCCCCCGCCGGGACGGTCATCCGTGCTGGTAGGCGACCAGGGAGATGCCCACGTAGTGCGCGATGAAGGCCGCGAGGGTGAAGGAGTGGAACACCTCGTGGAAGCCGAACCAGCGCGGGGACGGGTTGGGCCGCTTGATGCCGTAGACGACACCGCCCGCGCTGTAGAGCACACCGCCGATGACGATCAGCACGAGGACGGCGACGCCGCCGGTGCGCATGAAGTCGGGCAGGTAGAAGACGGCCGCCCAGCCCATGGCGATGTAGCACGGCGTGTAGAGCCAGCGCGGGGCCCCGACCCAGAAGACGCGGAAGAGGATGCCGGCCACCGCCGCCGCCCAGATGCCCCACAGCAGCCACTCACCCTGGGCACCGGGCAGAAGCAGCATGGCCAGCGGCGTGTAGGTGCCCGCGATGATCAGGAAGATGTTGGCGTGGTCCAGCCGGCGCAGGACGCCGTCCATGCGGGGGCTCCAGTCGCCCCGGTGGTACAGCGCGCTGACGCCGAACAGCAGGCACGCCGTCAGTGCGTAGATCCCGCAGGCGATGCGTCCCCTGGTCGAGTCGGCGAGCGCGGTCAGGACGAGGCCCGCGACGAGGGCGGCCGGGAACATGCCCAGGTGGAGCCAGCCGCGGAGCTTGGGCTTCACCGGGTGCGGCAAGTGGAGCGCCTGCGGACCGCTGCCGTCGTCCGGCGTGTCCGTGGGCGCGTCGGGGGCGAACGCAGTCATGGAGAAATGGTAGCTACGGAACCGTAAGTGGCCCATCAGCCGGGTCTTTTCGCCGGTCACCAGTGGTCCGTCTCACCCCGCCCGGTGCGGTGGTCACGCAAACGGACGGTCAGGTGAACGCAACGTGCACGCAAAGCGTGCGCGAGAAACCGTGGCGATCCTCACGTTGCTCACCTGTGCGCTCCTCTGGACAGATGGGCGCTCACGTCGGATGATCAAATGAGTGCGGTCGGCACCGGATGAGCGCCAAGTCATCGACAAGCATCCGGGTCGCAGCCCCCACGGGGCCTCCACAACGACACAAATCCCTCATCTAGGAGCAATCGTGGCGCGCGACATCGCGGCTCCCACCGTCCCCACCACCCATCAGGGACTGATCTCGTGGGTCAACGAGATCGCCGAACTGACGCAGCCGGACAACGTGGTCTGGTGTGACGGATCCGAGGCCGAGTACGAGCGACTGTGCGAGGAGCTCGTCCAGAAGGGCACCTTCCGGAAACTCGACCCGATCAAGCGCCCCCACTCCTACTACGCCGCCTCCGACCCGACCGACGTCGCCCGCGTCGAGGACCGGACCTTCATCTGCTCCGAGAAGGAAGAGGACGCGGGCCCCACCAACCACTGGAAGGCCCCCGCCGAGATGCGGGAGATCTTCCAGGGCTCCGAGGGCGAGGGCGGCCTGTTCCGCGGCTCGATGCGCGGCCGCACCATGTACGTCGTGCCCTTCTGCATGGGTCCGCTCGGCTCGCCGCTGTCCGCGCTCGGCGTCGAGATCACCGACTCGGCCTACGTCGCCGTCTCCATGCGCACGATGACGCGCATGGGCCAGGCCGTCCTCGACGAGCTCGGCTCCGACGGCTTCTTCGTCAAGGCCGTGCACACCCTGGGCGCCCCGCTGGAGCCCGGCCAGGAGGACGTGCCGTGGCCGTGCAACCGGACCAAGTACATCTCGCACTTCCCCGAGGACCGCGAGATCTGGTCCTACGGCTCGGGCTACGGCGGCAACGCCCTGCTCGGCAAGAAGTGCTACGCCCTGCGCATCGCCTCCGTCATGGCCCGTGACGAGGGCTGGCTGGCCGAGCACATGCTCGTCCTCAAGCTGACCCCGCCGCGCGGTGAGGCCAAGTACGTCGCCGCCGCCTTCCCGAGCGCCTGCGGCAAGACCAACCTCGCCATGCTGGAGCCGACCATCCCCGGCTGGACGGTCGAGACCATCGGCGACGACATCGCCTGGATGCGCTTCGGCGAGGACGGCCGCCTCTACGCCATCAACCCCGAGGCCGGCTTCTTCGGCGTCGCGCCCGGCACCGGCGAGCACACCAACGCCAACGCGATGAAGACCCTGTGGGGCAACGCCGTCTTCACCAACGTGGCGCTGACGGACGACGGCGACGTCTGGTGGGAGGGCATGACCGAGGAGCCCCCGGCCCACCTCACGGACTGGAAGGGCAACGACTGGACCCCCGAGTCCGGTACCCCGGCCGCCCACCCCAACGCCCGCTTCACCGTCCCGGCCTCGCAGTGCCCGATCATCGCGCCCGAGTGGGAGGACCCCAAGGGCGTGCCGATCTCGGCGATCCTCTTCGGCGGCCGCCGCGCCACCGCCGTGCCCCTGGTGACGGAGTCCTTCGACTGGAACCACGGCGTCTTCCTCGGCGCCAACGTGGCCTCCGAGAAGACCGCCGCCGCCGAGGGCAAGGTCGGCGAGCTGCGCCGCGACCCCTTCGCCATGCTGCCCTTCTGCGGCTACAACATGGGCGACTACATGGCCCACTGGATCGACGTCGCCAAGGACAAGGACCAGTCCAAGCTGCCGAAGATCTACTACGTCAACTGGTTCCGCAAGGACGACGAGGGCAAGTTCGTCTGGCCCGGCTTCGGTGAGAACAGCCGCGTCCTGAAGTGGATCGTGGAGCGCCTGGACGGCAAGGCCGACGGCGTCGAGACCCCCATCGGCGTCCTGCCGACCAAGGAGGCCCTCGACACCGACGGCCTGGAACTGGCCGAGTCCGACCTGGAGTTCCTGCTCACGGTCGACAAGGAGGTCTGGCGCGAGGAGGCCGCGCTGGTCCCCGAGCACCTCAACACCTTCGGCGAGCACACGCCGAAGGAGCTGTGGGACGAGTACCGCGCGCTGGTGAAGCGCCTGGGCTGAACCCACTCCTGAACTCCGCGGCCGGCTGGAACCGACAGTGCCCTGACCAGCAACATCGTCACGGCCGGCCGCGGGACCGACCGGCGGGGCCCGCACAACGGCGTGCGGGGCACCTGGCCCGTGGCCGCCCTCCGTCCGCCCCGACGGAACCCGGCGGCGACAGGCCCACTCCCGCCCGCTTCGGCGCGGCCCGCCCCGCGGGCTCACGAACGTGCCGATGAAGGACCGAGCGCTCCGGCCGACGCCTTGCGTCGACCGGAGCGCTCGGGCGTTCCCGGAACGCGGACGAGCAGCTCGCACCACACCGTCTTGCGACCGGCCTCCTGCTCCACACCCCACCGCACGGCCAGCGCGTCGAGCAGCGCCAGCCCGCGCCCGGATTCCGCCTCGGCCCTGGCCGCCGCGACCAGGACGGGCAGGGCCCGGGGATCGGGATCGGTGACCCCGACCCGGACGTGTCCGCCCTCCTCCTCCCACACCCGTACCGTCACGGGGACGCCCTCCCCGACGTGCCGGATGACGTTCGTGACCAGCTCGCTCACGCAGAGCTGCACGTCGATCCCGTACGCGCGCAGGGCCCGCCGCACGGCGGACACCTCGGCGGGGGTCGCGAGCAGTTCGAGCGTCACCACCGGCCGCATCACGCCGCACCCTTGCGCAGGGCGGCGGCCAGGGCCTTGGCGGTGAGGAGATTGCAGTGGCCGAGCACGATCAGCGGCCGGGTGGGGCAGCGGGAGGCGAAGGACGGAAGATCGACTCCGAGGGACGGCAGGGTGATGCCGTGCGCGGCGAGCGCGACACGCAGGTCCTCGACGCAGGCGTCGGCTTCCGCTTCGGCAGGGCTGTGCATGGGGGTTCACACCTTCCAGTGCGCTGAGTGACGAACTCCTCACACTGTGACGCCAACCGCCGTACCGTGACAGTCCTTCCGCCTCCCGCTCCCGAACTGCGGCTGCGTGGTGAAGGGGCTGGTAGCGCGCGGTAACGGCACACCAAGGACGGTGAACGATGGGTCAGCGCAAGGACATCGACGGTTCGACGGGCGTCCCGACCTTCTACGGCAGTGAGTTGCGCTGGAAGCGGGAGGAGGCGGGCCTGACCCTCCAGCAACTCGTCGAGGGCAGCTTCTACGGCCCGAGCCACCTCAGCGAGATCGAGCGGGGCACGCGCCGGATGCCGGCGGAACTCGCCGAGCACGTGGACCGGGTGCTGGGCACGGACGGCTTCTTCCGGCGGCGGTGCGAGGACGTGCGACGGGCGAAGCGGCGGGGGCATGCGAGCTACTTCGAGCGGGTGCTGGAGGCGGAGCAGCACGCCGAGTCCATCGAGGAGTGGTGCCCGACGCTGGTGCCGGGGTTGTTGCAGACGGAGGCGTATGCGCGGGCGGTGGTGCGGGCAACGCACCCACTCGCTCCGGACGAGGAAGTAGAGGAGAAGGTGACCGCCAGGCTGGCGCGGGCGCGGCTGTTCGAGGACGGCCACGAGACGCCGGAGTATTGGGTGATCCTGCCCGAGTCGTTGCTGCGACAGCCGATCTTGCCGCCGGAGCGAAGCGCCGAACAGTGGGAGCGCGTCGCGGAACTCGCGCGACGCCGGCGGATCGTTCCCCAAATCCTTCCGTGGAACTGCGGGGCGCATCCGCTGATGCTGGGCTCGGCCATGGTCATGACCTTCCCGGACGCCCCGCCCCTGGCCTACACGGAGGCTCAGTACAGCGGGGACACCATCGACGATCCGGCTCTCGTGAAGCAGTACCGCAAGGCATACGATCGGCTCAGGGCCGCCGCACTGCCCCCGGAGGCGTCCCTCGCCCTGATCGAGCAAGCGGCTGAGGATGGCGGAAATGGCAAGCAACGGGATTGACTTGAGCACAGCCGTCTGGCGCAAGAGCACGTACAGCAACGGAAGTGGCGGCGACTGCCTGGAGGTTGCCGAAGCGTTCCCCGACACGGCCCACTGGCGCAAGAGCACACACAGCAACGGCGACGGCGGCAACTGCCTCGAAGTGTGCGATGCCCACACCTCCGTCGTCCCCGTCCGGGACTCCAAGGTCCCCCACGGCCCGGTCCTCACCATCACGGCCCCGGCCTGGACGTCCTTCGTCACGTCCCTCAAGTCGGCACCCTCGGCCTGAGCCGGCGCCTTCCCCAGGCCTGGGCCGAACAGCACGGCTGCCTCCCACACGGCCCCGGTACTGTCCGTGCAGTGGGACCCGATCGTCTGGCGCCGAGGAGACCTGGGCATCATGGCAACCACCCACTGGCTGGGCGACCCGCCCACGGAGCACGGCCCGCTGACCTGCTGGGCGTTGTCCCGGATCGCCGCGACGGCCGCCGAGGACGCGCGAGTGGACGCGGTGGTTCACATCGCCTTCGCGAAGCGGGAGTTCGAGCCGGATCTCGGGGGACGGTTCGGCTTCGAGACGATGGGCGGACATGCCTCGCCGCGGTCCGGGGGAACGCGGACCTTCCGGCTGGACGGGGTCTCACCCGCCCGGCTCCGGGGGGAGGACTCCGACGAACCGTGGGCCGTGCTGTTCGACCCTGCCCGGCTGATCCGGGGAATCGGGGCGGTGACGCGGGCCGAGCGTGGTGAGGGGTACGTCGCACTCTCCCTGGTTCCGCACCCATCGTTCGCCCACCCGGCCGACGCCTGGTTGCCGCCCGGTGCCCGGGGCCTCGTCGTGCGGCTCGACCCGGGCACCGGTTTTCTGCGGTCCGCCGCGCTGCACGACGACCGCGGTCCCTTGGTCTCGGCTCGGCTCGTTGACCTGCACGTCCGCGACGTGCGGTCGTCGGCTGCGGCGGGGCGGGTGGTGGCGCGGATGGCCAGGACTCTGGTCGAGCCCGTCCGGCTGAGGGCCGCCGTCGCCGTCGAGGCCGACCCGCACGAGGACCTGGCCTTCACGGGCGAGCCGTCGGCCCGGTCCTGGACGGTCTCGTCCGGCGGGCGGGAGCTGACGGTGACCGGGGACTACGCGCCGGACGCGACCAGCCCGTCGGCGGCCCGGCTGGCCGAACTGCTCACCCCGGCCAGGATCGTGTCCCATCTGGCGCACATAACGGCAGTATCGGCGACCTCCGTCCGGGCCGGGGTGCGTCCGCTGCGCACCTTCCCGTGCAGTGCCTGGGCACCGGACGAGAGCCTGGCGTGCGCTTTCACCGTCGATCCGGAGACGGGCGTCCTGATGCGGGCGGAGGCGACGGCGGAGGGGGACGGCCGCGTGATCCTCCGTCACGTCGTCACCGCCCTCGGCGCGCGGCACTCCGGCTGAGCCGGCCGGTTTCGTCGTCCCCCGCCGCGCGTGGTCCCGGCCGTACGCGGCCCCGGTGGGCCGACGGCCGCAGGCGGATCCGGGCGGCCGACGCCCGGGGCGGCCGGGTGATCGCGGCGCGCTTCACCACGGGCGTGAGGGCCGTCGGGTACGGATACCCGACGGCCCTCACGGAGGGGTTCGTGGCGCCCGGTCCGCGCGTCGCTGCGGGTGCGCGCGGACCGGGGCCGTCTTGGGGAGCCCCGAAAGGGGCTCAGCGGGACGCGAGTTCGCGGGGTCCCAGGGCCGCCGTGTGGGCGTCCATGCGCTCGGCGGCCAGGATCGCGGCCGCCGTGTCGGCGCGGGACGCGGCGACGACCAGCGCGCGGCCCGCAAGGGCGTGCGCCCTGCGGTGCAGGGCGGCGGCGCCGCGCTCGCGGCCGGTCGCGCCCAGCGGGGCGCGCACCGGGGCCCGGCCGCCGCGCAGGCGGCCCACCTGCTCGGCGAGCCGTTCCGCCGCGGCGTCCAGGTCGGCCGACGCCTCCCTCGCGCGCAGCTCGTCCGTGACGGCGAGCAGCGCGGCGAGGTGCCCGGCGAGCTGGATGTCCAGCTCCTCCTCACGGGAACGGTGGGGAAAGTCCGGGTTGGGGCCGTCAGCCGTGCTGTGGACCGACTTGGTGCGGATCGGTTCGTACATGGGAGGGCCTCCTGAGTTCAACAGGAAACCATCCTAGCTTAGATTTCGTCTAAAGTTGAGTCATTCACAAAACCGGACTGCCTGCGCACATACGGTGAGCAGGCAGTCGGCGGAAGCGGCGGCGGTCAGGGGCCGGGAATCACGGGCCCGGGGTCAGGGCTGGCTGTAGCCGTCCAGGAAGTGGCCGATCCGGCCCATCGCGTCACGCAGGTCCCCCGCCGTCGGCAGGGTCACCACCCGGAAGTGGTCCGGCTCGGGCCAGTTGAAGCCCGTGCCCTGCACGACCATGATCTTCTCGCGCCGGAGCAGGTCCAGCACCATGCGGCGGTCGTCCTTGATCTTGAAGACCTCCGGGTCCAGACGCGGGAAGAGGTACAACGCCCCCTTCGGCTTCACGCAGCTCACGCCCGGGATCTGGGTCAGCAGCTCGTACGCCACGTCCCGCTGCTCGCGCAGCCGCCCGCCCGGCAGGACCAGGTCGTTGATCGTCTGGCGTCCGCTGAGCGCGGCGACCACGCCGTGCTGGCCCGGCATGTTGGCGCACAGCCGCATGTTCGCCAGGATCGTCAGGCCCTCGATGTAGGAGTCGGCGTGCGCGCGCGGTCCCGAGATCGACATCCACCCGACCCGGTAGCCGGCCACCCGGTACGCCTTCGACATGCCGTTGAAGGTGAGCGTCAGCAGGTCGGGGGCGACCTTGGCGGTCGGGGTGTGCACGGCGTCGTCGTAGAGGATCTTGTCGTAGATCTCGTCGGAGCAGACCAGCAGGTTGTGGCGGCGGGCGATGTCGGTCAGGCCCTTGATCATCGCCTCGTCGTAGACCGCGCCCGTCGGGTTGTTCGGGTTGATGATGACGATCGCCTTGGTGCGGTCGGTGACCTTGCGCTCGACGTCGGCCAGGTCGGGCATCCAGTCGGCCTGCTCGTCGCAGCGGTAGTGGACCGCCGTGCCACCCGAGAGGGAGACGGCAGCCGTCCACAACGGGTAGTCGGGGGCCGGGACGAGCACCTCGTCGCCGTCGTCCAGCAGGCCCTGCATCGCCATCACGATCAGCTCGGAGACGCCGTTGCCGATGAAGACGTGCTCGACGTCGGTCTCGATGCCGAGGGTCTGGTTGTGCATGACGACGGCCCGGCGCGCCGCCAGCAGGCCCTTGGCGTCCCCGTAGCCGTGCGCCGAGGAGACGTTGCGGAGGATGTCCTCCAGGATCTCCGGCGGGCACTCGAAGCCGAACGCGGCCGGATTGCCGGTGTTCAGCTTGAGGATCTTGTGACCGGCCGCTTCCAGCCGCATCGCCTCCTCGAGCACCGGGCCCCGGATCTCGTAACAGACGTTGGCGAGCTTGGTCGACTGGATCACCTGCATGCAGGGAGCTTACGGCCCGGTCATGCCTGACGGGTCGTGTTTTCCGCCACGTGAGACGGGGCGCTTTGGTGGGATATCGCCGCACGCTGTCCCACCAGCACCTTCAGTCCCCGAATGCGCCGCCGTGCCCGAGCGGTTCGAGTACGCCGACGGAGCGAAGGGCGGCGGTCCGCTGGAGCCGCCGCCCGTGTATCTGCCGCAGGGAGCCGCGCGCCCTGCGTACGAGGCGTAAGCGGATCCGGCCGCCGCGCACGGACGGCGGGACGCATACGGCACCGGGGATCCCGACTCGTCCGGGAGGCGTGCCGCCGGCGGCACGCACGCCGGCGAGGGGCTCGACGGTACGGAGCGCACCCGGGAGTCGCCGGCCGCACCGCCCCCGAGCCGTCCGGGCGGGGGGCGCGGGGCCCGGCGCACGCCACGGCGGCGGGCCGTGAGCCGTCCGGCGATCGCCCTGGTCGCCGGGTTCACCCTGAGCGGTTCGTCCTC
Organism: Streptomyces sp. AHA2; assembly: GCF_036857595.1. Taxonomy (NCBI): domain Bacteria; kingdom Bacillati; phylum Actinomycetota; class Actinomycetes; order Kitasatosporales; family Streptomycetaceae; genus Streptomyces; species Streptomyces sp. AHA2. The sequence goes on along the minus strand of NZ_JAUQWJ010000004.1, from coordinate 132,185 downwards.
CGGCGGGTCGCCGGACGGCCGGCGTGGGCGCACGGCTCCGACGGCGGAGGACTTCCCGGCGGCGTCGCCCGCCGGCACCGGCCCGGCGGCGACCGTCCGGGTCCCGCTCGCCGACCCGCTCGCCGATGCGCCGGCGGCGTCCGGCGGGCCGTCGGCCTCCGGGCCCGTCGGTCCGTCCCGCGCCGCGAGTCCGACCCCCTCCGCGTCCGTCGCGGATGACGCGGTGCCGCCGAACGGCGACCTCGCGACCAGCGCCCCGGCGGAGCCCGCGCCCACGGTCACCTCCTCGGCCCCCGGCAGGCCGGGCGGGAAACCGGGGCGCGGCCCGGGCGGGACCGAGGGGCCGAAGTAGCCGACCCGACGGGTCGGTCGGGAAGGGCTGCGGCGGAACATTCGATTCCGGTCGTGGATCGGGTCCTTGTGCGCACCCCTCGCGACGATGAGAATGCACATGACAACAGTGTGGGCGGCCGGAGGTTCTCCGGCCGCCTCCGTCGCAAGAGGGGACCCCCCATGAGAAAACCTCTCGCCGCCGCGTTCCTCGCCCTGGCGATAGCCGGGGCCGGCGCGGCTCCCGCGACCGCCGCCGGCGTCGCCCCCACGGGCGCCGGCAAGGCCGCGGACACGGGCCCGGCCGCGTCCGTCGTGTCGGACGTGGTCGCGTCCGTCGGGCAGACGCTGTCCGGGCCGGCCCGGCCGTCGGCCGGCGCCGTGACCTTCGCGGGCACCGTCGCGCTCAGCAACTGCTCCGGCTCCGTCGTGCGCATGCCGGACTCCGAGAGCGACGACCCGGCGCTGGTGATGACCAACGGCCACTGTCTGGAGTCGGGTTTCCCCGCCCCCGGGCAGGTGCTCGTCGACAGGTCCTCCAGCCGCACGTTCAGCCTGCTCAACGCCTCCGGCTCGCGCGTCGCCACCCTGCGCGCCGCCAAACTCGCCTACGGCACGATGACCGACACGGACGTCGCGCTGTACCAGCTCACCACCACCTACGGGCGCATCAAGAGCTCGTACGGCATCGACGCGCTGACGCTGAACGACGCCCACCCGGTCGCCGGCACCGCCATCAGCATCCCCTCCGGGTACTGGAAGCGGATCTACAGCTGCAGCATCGACGGATTCGTGCCGACCCTCAAGGAGGGCGGCTGGACCTGGAAGGACTCGGTCCGCTACACCTCCGCCTGCACCACCATCGGCGGCACCTCCGGCTCGCCCGTCGTCGACCAGGCCACCAACAGGGTCGTCGCCGTCAACAACACCGGCAACGAGGACGGTGAGCGCTGCACGGTGAACAACCCGTGCGAGGTCGACGCCGACGGCGACGTGACGGTCCGCCAGGGCATCAACTACGCCCAGCAGACCTACGGCATCCCCGCCTGCATCGGCATCGACAGCAAGCTCGACCTGAGCGCGAGCGGCTGCACCCTGCCCAAGCCCTGAGCCCAGGGCAGGGTGCCGGCCGGGCGGTCACGCGGGAGGGGTCCCGCGGATCGCCCGGCCCGCCAGCACGTCCGTGCGCCGGCCGTCCTCGATCACGAACCGGCCGCCCACCAGGACGTGGGGGATGCCCGTCGGCAGCGTGCGCGGCTCGGCGAACGTGGAGCCCGCCGCCACCGTCGCCGGGTCGAACAGCACCAGGTCGGCCACGTACCCCTCGCGGACCAGGCCCCGGTCGGGCAGGCGCAGCCGCGCCGCCGGGCGGGAGGTGAGGTGCGCGACGCACTCCTCCAGCGACAGCACCCCCAACTCCCGGACGTAGTGGCCGAGATAGTGCGGGAACGTGCCGTAGGCGCGCGGGTGGGGCTTGGCGCCCTGGAGGATGCCGTCCGAGCCGCCGGTGTGCACCCGGTGACGCATGATCTCCCGGACGTTCTCCTCGTGGCCCACGTGCTGCAGGATCGTCGGCGCCAGCCGGTCGGACAGCAGCAGGTGACGCGCGGTCACCCAGGGATCCTCGCCCCGCAGCGCCGCGGACTCCTGGACGGTCCGGCCGACGAAGTCGGCCAGGGCCGGATCGGCCACGCCGGAGATCTCGATGGTGTCCCACTCGACGGGCACGCCGTGGCAGCCGTCGGAGCCGATGACCTCCAGGTGGTGGCGGATGCGCTCGGCGGTGCCGTCGTCCGCCAGCCGCCTGAGGGTCTCCTCCGGGCCGCCCTCGCTCGCCCAGCTCGGCAGGACGGCCGCGAGGGTGGTGCAGCCGGGCGTGTAGGGGTAGGTGTCGAGGCTGATGTCCGCCCCGTCCGCCAGGGCCTGGTCCAGCAGGGCCAGCAGCTCGGGCGCCCGGCCCTTGTTCACGCCGAAGTTCATGGTGGCGTGGGCCAGGTGCAGCGGGCAGCCCGCCTCCCGGGTCAGCGCGACCATCTCCCGGTAGGCCTCCAGCGCGCCGGCGCCGTAGGAGCGGTGGTGCGGGCAGTAGTAGCCGCCGTACGACGCCACCACCCGGCACAGCTCGGTCAGTTCGGCGTCCCGCGCGTACATGCCCGGGGTGTAGGTCAGGCCCGAGGACATGCCGACGGCGCCCTGCTCCATGCCCTCGGCGACCACCTGCCGCATCCGGTCCAGCTCCCGCGGGGTGGCCGGGCGGTCCTCCCAGCCGACGGCGAGTGCCCTGACCGTGCCCTGCGGGATCAGGTAGGCCGCGTTCACGGCGATCCCGCGGTCCAGCCGGTCGAGGTACTCGCCGACCGTGCGCCAGTCGAAGTCGACGTCGTCCCCGGGGCCGTTCCACCCGGCGATCGCGCGGCGCACCTCGCCGAGCGTGCGGTCGTCGACCGGCGCGTACGACAGGCCGTCCTGGCCGATGACCTCCAGCGTGACGCCCTGCGCGGCCTTGGCGCTGTGGTCGGGGTCGCGCAGCAGCGCCAGGTCGCTGTGGGCGTGCATGTCGACGAAGCCGGGGGAGAGGACGAGCCCTTCGGCGTCCAGCTCGCGGCGGGCCTCCGGCCGCTGGCAGCCCGCCGCCGCGGCCTCCTTCACGATCTCCACGATCCGGCCGCCGTCCACCACGACATCGGCGCGGTAGGCGTCCGCGCCGGAGCCGTCGACGACGTCGGCGTCCCGGATGACGAGCTCTTCCATGGCCTGGACCTCCTAGAAGAACGTGCGCACGTAGTCGACGACCGTGCCGTCCGCCTCGGCGACGGGGATCAGCTGCCACTTGTCGAACGAGGTGCACGGATGGGACAGGCCGAGCCCCACCCAGTCGCCGACCTCCAGGTCCGCCTCCGGCGCGGTGCTCAGCCAGGCGTGCTGGTCCGACAGGGCGGTCACCGTGACGCCGGCGGCCGGCCGCTCGGTGCCGCCGCGGCGGACCACCTGGGCGAAGGGCAGGTCTAGGTCGTAGGCGGCGTCCCGCTTGCCCGCGTTGACGAAGGCCTGCTCGGCGGAGGGCCGCGACACCACCTGGGCCCACAGGCGGAACGCCGGCTCCAGGGCGCCCTCCTCGGGGACCCGGTTGAACGGGGTGAGCTTGCGGTAGTGGCCGTCGTCGTGCGAGACGTAGGCGCCCGAGCGGAGCAACTTCAGCACCGGCAGCGACAGTTCCGGGAGGTCCGCGAAGACGCCGGCGACCGCGTCGAACCAGGCGCTGCCGCCCGCGCTGACCACGATCTCGTCCAGGCCGGTGAACCGCCCGGCCTCGTCGAAGTCGGCGGCGAGCGCCACCAGCCGCCGCAGCCACGCCGTCACCCGCTCGGTGTCGGCCTTCGGCACCTCGCCCTCGTAGCCCGCGACGCCGGCCAGGCGCAGGGTCCGCGTGGCCGCCACCGCGTCCGCGACCGCCGCGCACTCCGCCTCCGTACGGACACCGGTCCGGGCGCCCTCGCCGGCCGCGAGCTCCACGACGACGTCCAGGGAACGCGTGGCGCCCGCTTCCCGCAGCGCGGCGTCCATCACCTCCACCCCGCGCACCGAGTCGACGTAGCAGACGAACCGGAACTCCGGGTCGGCGTCCAGCTCGGCCGCGATCCAGCGCAGGGCCGCCACGTCGACCAGCTCGTTGGCCAGGAACACGCGCCGGATCCCGAAGGCCCGGGCCACCCGCACCTGGTGGGGCACGGCCAGGGTGATGCCCCACGCCCCGTGCTCGATCTGGCGCTGGAACAGCTGCGGTGCCATGGAGGTCTTGCCGTGCGGTGCGAAGGCCAGGCCGTGCCGGGCCGCGTAGGACTCCATGAGCTTCAGGTTGTGCTCCAGCCGCTCGGCGGACAGCGCGAGCACGGGGGTGGTGAACCCGTCCGTGAAGAGGTTGCGGCGCTGGGCGGCCAGCTCCCCGACGGTCAGTCCGCCGGCGTCCGGCGGAAGCCCCTTGAAGCGGTGGTCGACGCGCTCGGCGGCCAGCCGGGCGAGGGACTCGGCTGCGGTGTCGGCTGGCATGAACCCTCCTGATCAGCGGTGTTGCATGTACTGCAACCTTCATTGCGTATAACGCTCAACGCTGTCTAACATCTCGGCCACCGCCGGTCAATGAACGAGCCGCCCACCGAACAGCCGAGGAGCTACGAGCATCGTGACCCCCACCGGACCCTGCAACGCCCCCGACGTCGTGGACGTCGTCGCGCTCGGCGAGTCCATGGTCGCGTTCCTGCCCTCCCGGCCCGGCCGCCTCGCCGACGTGCCGTCCTTCGACCGCGGCATCGGCGGCGCGGAGTCCAACGTGGCCTGCGTGCTGGCCGCAGCGGGCCACTCCACGCGGTGGGTCAGCGCCGTGGGCGCCGACGGCTTCGGCGACCACCTCCTCGCGGAGATCGGCCGCTACGGAGTCGACGTCGCCTCGGTGCGGCGCGACCCCGGACGCCCGACCGGCGTCTACTTCCGCACGGCGGGCGACCGCGCGGGCGACGCCCACGAGGTCGCCTACTACCGGGCCGGTTCGGCCGCCTCGGCCATGTCGGCCGCCACGGTCGACCTGGCGGCGGCCCGCGCGGGCCGCGTCCTGCACCTGTCGGGCATCACCGCGGCGCTGTCCGGCACGTGCCTCGACCTGCTGTGGGAACTGACCGAGCCGGGAGCGCGGCGCCCGCTCGTCTCCTTCGACGTCAACCACCGGCCGGGCCTGTGGGCCGACCCGGCCGGGGCGCGCGTCCTGCTCGACCTGGCCCGCCGCGCCGACGTCGTCTTCGTCGGAGCCGACGAGGCCCAGGACGCGTGGGGCCTGCACGGCCCGGCCGCCGTCCGGGCCGCGCTGCCCGAGCCCGGCCTGGTCGTCGTCAAGCTGGGCGCGGACGGCGCCGTCGCCCTCGGCCGGGACACCACCGGGGCCGGCGACGCGGACGGCACCGCCACGCTGGTCCCCGCCCCCCGCGTCGACGTCGTCGCCGCCGTCGGCGCCGGGGACGCCTTCGCCGCCGGGTTCCTCTCCGCCACGTTGCGCGCCCTGCCCGTACGGGACCGGCTGCGCCACGGGCACCTGACGGCCGCCGCCGCGCTCACCGTGCCCGGCGACCTCGCCACCCCGCCCGCCCGGGACCACGCCGACCGCCTCGCCGCCCTGGACGACGACGCATGGGGGAGACTGCGACTCGGCCCGGGCTGGACCGAGGGGACACAGCGGGCCGACGAGGAGGTACGTACGTCATGAGCCAGACCGTCGACCGCGCGCTCAGCATCCTGCCGCTGCTCGCCGAGGGCCCCGCCGACCTGGGGCAGGTCGCCGACCGCCTCGGCGTGCACAAGTCCACGGCCCTGCGCCTGCTGCGCACCCTGCACGAGCACGGCCTGGTCTACCGCCAGTCCGACCAGCGCTACCGCCTGGGTGCCCGGCTCTTCGCCCTCGCCCAGGAGGCGATGGAGAACCTCGACGTCCGCGAGATCGCCCATCCCCACCTGGTCCGCCTCAACGAGACCTGCGGGCACACCGTGCACCTCGCCGTGTACGAGGAGAACGAGGTCCTCTACATCGACAAGGTCGACAGCCGCTACCCGGTGCGCATGTACTCGCGGATCGGCAAGCCCGTCGCCATCACCGTCGCCGCGGTCGCCAAGCTGCTGCTGGCCGACCTGCCCGAGCACGAGCGGCGCGCGGTCGCCGAGAAGCTCGACTACCCCACCTACACGTCCCGTTCGACCCCCGACGCGAGCGCGTTCCTGCGCGAGCTGGAGAAGGTGCGCGAACAGGGCTGGGCCACCGACCTAGGCGGCCACGAGGAGTCCATCAACTGCGTCGCGGCGCCCATCCGCGGCGCCGACGGCCGGGTCGTCGCCGCGATGTCGGTGTCCGCGCCGAACGTCGTCGTCACCGCCGACGAACTCCTCACCCTCCTGCCGCTGGTGCGCCGCACGGCCGACGCCATCAGCGGGGAGTACTCCGGCAGAACACCAGTGAAGGGCACCACCGCATGACCGACAAGACCGCACTCACCCCGAAGACCCACACCACCCCGCCGGCCAGGTTCTCCCACGGTGTGAGGAAGGGCAACATCCTCCAGGTCGCCGGCCAGGTCGGCTTCCTGCCCGCCGAGGAGGGCAAGGCGCCCACGCCCGCCGGGCCGACCCTGCGCGAGCAGACCCTGCAGACCCTGGCCAACGTCAAGGCCATCCTGGAGGAGGGCGGCGCCTCCTGGGACGACGTGATGATGATCCGCGTCTACCTGACGGACGTCGCCCACTTCGCCGAGATGAACGAGATCTACAACGCGTACTTCGAGGAGCAGGGGCTGACCCAGCCGCCCGCCGCGCGCACGACCGTCTACGTCGGTCTGCCCGCGGGCCTCCTCATCGAGATCGACGCGCTGGCCGTCCTCGGCTGACCCACCCCACCCCGCCTTCTTCGAGGCGCGGCGCCTTCGACGCGCCGCGCTCCCCCCTACCCAGAAGCTGCATGCCTTTACGCAGAGGACCCCCGTATGTCCCTTCCGCTCGCCGCGTCCGCCCCCGCCGAAGCCCCACCGCACACCGGAGGACTGCTCCTCCTCGTCGACGGCACCGCCGGGCTCCTGCTCACCGCCGCGCTCGGCATCGCGCTGCTGCTCTTCCTCATCATCCGGATGAGACTCCAGCCGTTCGTCGCCCTGCTGGCGGTCTCCATAGCCGTCGGCCTCGCGGCCGGCCTGTCCGTCACCGAACTCTTCGGCACCGTCCAGAGGTCGGACGCCGTCTCCACCATCGAGTCCGGCATGGGCGGCATCCTCGGCCACGTCGCCATCATCATCGGCCTGGGCACCATGCTCGGCGCGATCCTCGAAGTCAGCGGCGGCGCCGAGGTGCTGGCGGGCCGTCTGCTCGGTCTGTTCGGCGAGAAGCGCGCCCCCCTCGCCATGGGCCTGACCGGTCTGATCTTCGGCATCCCGGTCTTCTTCGACGTCGGCATCTTCGTCCTGGCGCCCATCGTCTACGCCGCCGCCAAGCGTTCGGGCAAGTCGATCCTGCTGTACTGCCTGCCGCTGCTCGCGGGCCTGTCCGTCACCCACGCGTTCCTGCCCCCGCACCCCGGCCCGGTCGCCGCCGCCGGCCTCCTGCACGTCGACCTCGGCTGGGTCATCCTCATGGGCATCGTCTGCGGTCTGCCCGCCGTGGTGGCCGCGTGGGGCTACGCCGCGTGGATCGGCCGCCGCGTGTTCGTCGCCGTGCCGCAGGACATGGTCGAGGCCGCCCAGGAGGCCAAGCAGGCCGTCGTGGACGAGCAGCGCGCCGCCGGCGTGGAGCCGCGCGAGGAGCCGGTCTCCCTCGGCACGGTCCTCGGCATCATCGGCACGCCCCTGGTGCTCATCCTCGCCGCCACCTTCTCCTCGATCGCCCTGGACCCCTCCACGCTCCGCTCGGTCGTCGAGTTCTTCGGCAACCCCTTCGTGGCGCTGACCATCGCCCTCTTCCTCGCCTACTACCTGCTCGGCATCCGCCGCGGCTGGTCCCGCAAGTCCCTGGAGACGGTGTCGACCGCGTCCCTCAAGCCGGTCGGCAACATCCTGCTGGTGGTCGGCGCGGGCGGCATCTTCGGCGCCGTGCTCAAGGCCAGCGGCGTCGCCCAGGCCCTGTCGGACACCTTCCACGACGTGGGCCTGCCGGTGATCGTGCTGTCCTACCTGATCTCCGTGGTGCTGCGTGTCGCCCAGGGCTCGGCGACGGTGGCGATCGTGACGACGGCCGGCATCGTCGCGCCCCTGCTGTCCGAGGGCGACCACTCCCAGGCGTTCGTCGCCCTGGTCATCATGGCCATCTCCGCGGGCTCCATCTTCGCCTCGCACGTCAACGACGGCGGATTCTGGATGGTGGCCAAGTACTTCGGCATCAGCGAGCGCGACACGCTCAAGTCGTGGACGGTGCTGGAGAGCGTGCTGTCGGTGGCCGGGTTCGTGGTCGCCGCCGTGCTGAGCCTGTTCGTGTAGGAGTCTGATAACGAAGTCGGGCCCGGCTGTGTGCCGCACAGGTTTGTCGACCATACTGCTGCGCTGTGGAGCAGCGCATAGGTTCGAGCAGCCAGCCCCTGGAAGGCGCCGGGTTCGACCCGGCCTTCATCCCCGGGCTCACGTCACCCGCGTCCCCACGGACGAAGGACGGCGAGCCGGCCGAGGAACCCGGGGCCGCCGAGGCCGAGGAGGCCGCCCCCGAGCCGGAGGAGACGGACCCGGTGTCCTCCTCCGGGCCGGAGGAGGACACCGGGTCCGACGGTCCCGTGTTCGAGGCGTCCGACCGCCGTGCGCGGATAACAGCCGATCACCGAGGCGTCCGGCTCTGCCTGGACGACCAGGAGTGCGAGTTCCGCTGGGACGAGATCGGCGCGGTGGAGACGGAGACGGCCCGCTTCGGCAAGCGGTACACCGTCACCGTCCACACCCCTGACCGCCGCTGGTACCCGATCGAGATCGAGGCGCCGGCCAGGAGCCGGTTCGCCGAGTGGGACGAGCAGCTGGACGCGGTCCTCGACGCCTACTTCGAGGTCGGCGAAGCCGGCGAGCCGGAGGGCGGCGAGGAAGCGCGCGCCTAACCGCAGTACTGCGCTTCCTTGCCGATGGACCGGTACATGCAGTCCGCGTTCTCCAGCAACTGCAGTACCGCGTCCCGGTTGCGTGAGGTCTCCCGCTCGATCACCTCGTCGGGCGGGTAGAACCCACCCCCGCCGGACCGGGGGTACATCTCGAAGGTGTAGCCGAAGATCTTGTGCACGCCCCAGAGGTAGTCGTCGATCGACCCGTCCGTGATGTAGAGGTCGCTCGACTGCTCCGCGGTGTACCCGTTGCTCGCGGCCATCTTCTGACCCACCGCCTTGAACGCCGCGTTGTCGTCCGCGGTCATCCCGGTCGTGGTGTCCGAGTACGTGTAGCCGAACGGCCACAGCACCAGCTCGCTGTAGGTGTGGAAGTCGACCCCGGCCCTGATCTGCTGCTTGCCGCCGACGACCCGGCTGCGCACGAAGTCGGCCACGACCTTCACCTCGGGAGCGGACTCGGCCGCCCGGCCCCGGTAGGTCTCCGAGGACGTCGAGCCCGAGGAGCCGCCGCAGCAGCCCCAGCGGTAGTTCCAGTTGCGGTTCAGGTCCGTGCCGACGTACGAGGAGCCGGAGTTGGGCTGGCGGTTCTTGCGCCAGGAGCGGTACGAGCCGGTCGCGATGTCGTACTCGCCGCCGTCCGGGTTGATGTCGGGGACGATCCAGATCTCGCGGTTGTTCACCATGTTGGTGACGCGGGAGTCGGATCCGTAGTCGGAGGTCAGCTCGCGCAGCAGGTAGAGCGCCATCTCGACGGTCAGGTGCTCACGGGCGTGCTGGTGGTGGGTGAACAGGACCTCCGGCTCGGACTCGTCCGCGGCCACGTTGTCGCTGATCTTGACGGCGACGATGTTGCGGCCCTGGTACGAGGTGCCGATGACGCGCTGGCTCGCGATGGAGGGGTTCGCGGCGACGATCGAGTTGATCGCGCTCGTCATCTCCGCGTAGTTGTGGTACTTCGAGTCGCCCGACGGGAAGTCGAACAGCCGGACGTCGTCCTTGCCCGCGGACCGGTCGGGCACCGCGCCGAGCGGGGTGACCTCGTAGCCCTGGGCGCGGAGTTTCTTGATCTGGTCGGCGCGGCCGGAGACCACGACACCGTGGCTGTCGGCCTCGTCGACGCTCACGCCGGTGCGCTGGAGTGCCGTGCGGTCCTCGGCCGTCGCGTGCAGGTGGACCTCGTACTGCCGGATGTCGTCCGCAGCCGGTGCGGCCTTCGGAGCGCTGTCGGCGGTGGCGTCGGAGGTCGTCCCGTACAGGGGAGCCGCGAGGGCGAGGGCGAGGAGGGCGGCGAGGGCGGCGGTGCGTCTGCCGGCGCCCGGGCCTGACGTGCGAAGTCGCATGAAATCTCCTTGTGGGAGGTGGGGTTGTTCCGTGCGACGTGCGTGGTGCGGGTGGCGCACATCGTTCTGCCAATGGCATGACCAGGTCAAGACTGAAAGCGGCCGCGCAGTGTACGCGTGCGACGCGGCAGCCGGGGAGGAGCGGCGCAAGTGCACCCGGGGGTGTGATCCGCGCGAGCCTATCGGCCCGGGGCCGGGAGAGGGTGGGGGCTCGCGCAAGGGGAGCCGGGGCGACCGGACCCCGGGACCACACCCCCGAAGGACTGGCTGATCATGGGCGGATCAGCGCCACGACGGGAGCACTCCCTGCCGGCCGAGACGACCAGCTTCGTCGACCGGCGTGGCGAACTGACCGAGGGCCGCGAACTGCTGGCCCGCGCACGGCTGGTGACGCTGACCGGACCGGGCGGCGTCGGCAAGACACGGCTGGCCGCGCGCCTGGCTGCCCGGGTCCAGCGTGCCTTCCCGGACGGCGTGCGTATCGTGCACCTGTCCGGGCTGCACGACCCGGACCTCGTCCCGCTCGCCGTCGCCGACGCGCTGGGGCTGCACGACCACTCCAGCAGGCCGCAGCCGGACGCGCTGGTCGAGCAGGTGCGCGAGCGGCGGCTGCTCCTCGTCCTGGACAACTGCGAGCACCTGACGGCCGCCTGCGCCCGGCTGGCGGCGGCGCTGCTGCTCGGCGCCGAGGGGGTCCGGATCCTCGCCACCAGCCGGCACCGGCTCGGGCTCACCGAGGAGCACCTGCTGGAGGTGCGTCCGCTGCCGGTGCCCGACCCGGACGGTGACCTGTCGGCGGCCGACGGATGCCCGGCCCTCGCGCTCTTCGCCGACCGGGCCGCCGCCGTCGTCCCCGGCTTCCGCCTCACCCCCGACAACCGGGCCGCCGTGGCCCGGCTGTGCCGCCGCCTGGACGGCCTGCCCCTCGCCATCGAACTCGCCGCGGTCCGCATGCGCGTGCTCGACGCCGAGCAGCTCCTGGCCCGCCTCGACGACCGTTACCGCGTCCTGACCACCGGCAGCCCCGCGGCCCCGCCCCGCCACCAGACCCTGCGGGCCGCGGTCGCCTGGAGCCACGACCTGTGCACCGGCCCCGAACAGCTGGCGTGGGCCCGCCTGTCGGTCCTGCCGGGCTGCTTCGACCTGGAAACCGCCGAAGCGGTCTGCGCGGACACCCCGGAGACGCGGGCAGCGCCCGTGCCCGTGCCTGTAGGCGCCGCCCTGCCCTCCCCCGGCGCGGTGCCCGTTCCCGCGGCCCCGCCGGCGCCCCGCCCCGCGGGCGCGGTCCCGGCGTCGCGCGGCGAAGGCGGGACCCGTCGGCCCTTCTCGCGCCCGGACGACGTCCTCGACGCCCTGGCCGGGCTCGTGGACAAGTCCGTGGTGCAGCGGGAGACGGGAGCCGGCGGGGTGCGGTACCGGATGCTGGACACCCTGCGGGAGTACGGGCTGGAGCGGCTGCGACGCGTCGCGGGGGAGGAGGAGGCCGCCCGGCGCCGGCAGCGCGACCACGTCCTGCGGCGGGTCGAGGCCTACGAGCACGGGTGGTTCGGGCCGGGCCAGCCGGAGGCCGTCGCCCGGCTGCGCGCCGACCGGGACGCCCTGCGGGCGGCGCTGGACTTCAGCCTGTCCACGCCCGGCGAGGCCCGCACCGGACTGCGCCTCGCGGGCACGCTCTGGTTCTACTGGCACGCCTGCGGCGCCTCCCGCGAGGGCCTGCACTGGCTCGACCGCGCCCTGGCGGCCTGCCCCGAGCCGACCCGGGAGCGGGCCCGCGGCCTGTGGGTCGCCGGTCTGCTCGCCGCCGCCACCCAGGACCTGCCCCGGGGCCGGCGCCACGCCGCCGACGCCCTCGCCCTGGCCCGCGCCCTGGGCGACGCCGCCGAGGCCGCGCACGCCGAGTACGTCATCGGCGTCATCCGGCTGTTCGGCGACGACCTGCCCGGGGCGCTGAGCCACTTCGAGGCCACCGTCGCCCGCGGTCCCGTGCCCGGCCAGCACCTCAGCCTCGCAGGACTCGACCAGGTCGAACTCGCCTGCGCGCTGGGCTTCCTCGGCGAGGCCGACCGGGCGGTGGAGGTCTGCGAGCGGACCCTGCGGCTGTGCGAGCGCCACGGCGAGCAGTGGGTGCGCTCGTACGTGGCGCGCATGCTCGCCCTGGCGCACACCGTGCGCGGCGACTGGGCCCTGGCCGAGCGGCACGCCCGGGACGCGCTGCGGCTGAAAGTCGCCGTCCACGACGTCATCGGCATGGCCCTCACCCTCGACCTGCTGGCGTCCGTCGCCGCCGAACGCGGCGCGCACGAGCACACGGCCGTACTGCTCGGCGGCGCCGACCGCGTCTGGGCCGGCATCCACGCCGGCCGCTGGGGCTCGCGCACCCTCAACGCCGCCCGCGGGCGCAGCGAGGAGCTGGCGTCGAGGGCCCTGGGACAGGAGGCGTTCGACCGGGCCCACCGGCGCGGCGGAAGCCTCTCCCTGCCGGACCTCACCGGCCACGCGCTTCAGGAACCCGGCCGCCCGCACCCCGGCGGGCCCGACGGGGAACAGCCGTCGCAGGACGGTTGCGCGGTCCGGCTCACCCGCCGCGAGAACGAGGTCGCCCGGCTCGTCGCCGAAGGGCTCGCCAACCAGCAGATCGCCGACCGGCTGGTGATCGCCCGCCGCACCGCCGAGGGCCACGTGGAACGCATCCTCAGCAAGCTCGGGTTCAGCAACCGCAGCCAGATCGCCGCCTGGGTGACGGCCCGGCGCTGACCCGGCGCCCCACCCGCAACCGCACCCACCCCGAGGGGATCGCATGACCGACGGACGACCCGCCCCGTTCGACCACCGCATCACCGTCTTCGGCTCCGACGACGCCTTCCTCGCCGCCGCCCTGCCCTTCCTCGGCGAGGGGCTCGCCGCCCCCGGCGAGCCCCCGCCCGTGGCCATCGCCGACCCGCGCAACCTGGACCTGCTGCGCGACGCCCTCGGCGGCGACACCAAGGACGTCGTCTGCGTCCCGCACACCGACTGGTACACCGGCTCCGCCGCCAACGCCGTCGCCCAGGCCGCCGGCTACCTCACCGCGCATGCCGGCCCGGGCGGCGGCATCCACCTGCTCATGGAACCCGTGTGGGGCGGCCGGGCCGGACGGTCGGCCCGTGAGGCCACCGAGTGGATCCGCTACGAGGCCCTCGCCAACCTCCTGTTCGCGCCCATGGCCACGACCGCCCTGTGCGCCTACGACACCCGCACCGCCGAACCCGCCGTCGTCGCCGCGGCCCTGCGCGCCCACCCCGGCACGGAGGTGTACCAGGAGCCGGAGCACCTCGTGGCCGAACTCGACGCCGCCCCTCTGCCGTCGCCCCCCGCAGGTGCCCGGGCCCTGGCCGCGCCGGACGCCGCAGCCGTGCGGAGCTGGGCGGAGGGGCGGGGCATGCAGGCCGCCGACGCGGAACTGTTCGCCGCGGCCGTGGCCGAGACCGCCGCGGCCCTGGCGCCCCTCGACGGCGCCGCCCTGCTGTGGGGCGAGGCGCCCGCGTGCGTCTGCGAACTGCGCTCCGCCCGCCGCGTCGACGACCCGCTCGCGGGTTTCGTCCCGCCCCCGGCCGACGGCACCGAACCCCCACCGGGCCTGTGGTACGCGCGCCAGGTGTGCGCGTACGTCGACATCCGCGACGACAGCGGCGGCGCGACCGTCCGTCTGCAGTACGCGTAGCCCTCCACCTGCGCAAGCAGGTACGGGAACGGGTAGTCCTCCCCCTGCGCCCGGCCGTCCCCGGGGATCACCCTGGAGTCATGCTGCAACTCTCCGGGTGCTCCGTCCCGGACCCCGACGCCCACCACGGCCCGTTCCCCCAGCCGCCCCTGGGAGCGGGCCACCTGAGCGTCGAGTACGCCCCCGGGCCCGTCACCGTCCGCGAGGCGCGCGCGGAGGTCCGCAAGGCGCTGGAGGGCTGGGGGCTCGACGAGCGCGGCGAGGTCGTGGACGTGGCCGAGCTGCTCGTCGGGGAACTGGCCACCAACGCGCTCGTGCACGCCGGCAGTTCCTTCCGGCTCACGCTCTCCGCCGCGCACGGCGTCCTGCGCTGCGAGGTCGCCGACACCGAGCGGCGGGTGCCCCGGGTGGTGGAGGCGGGCACCGGGGAGAACGGCCGCGGGATGTTCCTGGTGGACGCGCTGGCCCAGCGCTGGGGCTGCCACCGGGACGGGCCGGGCAAGACCGTGTGGTTCGAACTCGGCACGTGCGGATCGGACGGCTGCGGTCGGCGACAGCCGTGACGCTCCGCCGCGCCGGACCACGGCGGTACGCCGTTCCGCCGTGGTCCGGCTTCGGGCCGCGGGGCGAACGGGTTCCCGCGCGGTTCCCCGCCCCCCTTGGGCCGGACGGTCACCGCCCTCTTGTCGGCCGGTCTCCTTTGCGGTTTCTTGATCTGCATGGCGGACACCACGCAGAACCAGGCCACCCACCCCCCACAGCCCCGCAAAGCAAGCTGGAAGTACATCGGCCCGGGCATCGTCGTCGCGGCGACCGGTGTCGGCGCCGGTGACCTCGTCGCCACCCTCATCGCCGGCAGCAACTTCGGCTACACCCTGCTGTGGGCCGCGATCATCGGCTGCCTGGTGAAGATCTCCCTGGCCGAGGCGGCGGGCCGCTGGCACCTGTCCACGGGCCGCACCCTGTTCGACGGATGGGCGAGCCTCGGCCGCTGGACGACCTGGTTCTTCGCGGTCTACGTCGTCGTGTGGGGCTTCGTGTACGGGGCGGCGGCGATGTCGTCCAGCGCGCTCCCGCTGCAGGCTCTCTTCCCGGGCGTGATGGACCTGAAGTGGTGGGGCATCGCGTGCGGCCTGGTCGGGCTGGTCTTCGTCTGGTTCAACAAGTACGCGGTCTTCGAGAAGGTGATGACGGTCCTGGTCGGCGTCATGTTCGTGGTGACGGTGTACCTGGCGATCCGGGTCACGCCGAACCTCGCGGACGCCTTCGCCGGCCTGCTGCCCGTCCTGCCGGACGAGAAGGACTCGATCCTCAACACCCTCGGCCTGATCGGCGGGGTCGGCGGCACGATCACCCTCGCCGCGTACGGCTACTGGGTCAACGCCAAGGGCTGGACGGACACCGGCTGGATGAAGGTCATGCGGCTGGACAACCGGGTCGCCTACCTCACCACCGGCGTCTTCGTCATCGCGATGCTCTTCGTCGGGGCCGAGCTGCTGCACTCGGCGAACGTGGCGATCGCGAGCGGCGACAAGGGCCTGGTCCAGCTGGGCGACATCCTGGAGGAGGAGTACGGCGCGGCCACCGCCAAGTTCTTCCTCATCGGCTTCTTCGCCACGTCCTTCACCTCGCTGATCGGCGTCTGGCACGGCGTGAGCCTGATGTTCGCCGACTTCGTGGCCCGGCTGACGGGCCGGGGCCGGGCCAAGGGCGAGGAGGTCGCCTCGGGCGAGCGCGAACGCTCCTGGCCCTTCCGCGGCTACCTGCTGTGGCTGACCTTCCCGCCCATGGTCCTGCTGTTCGAGGGCCAGCCGTTCCGCCTGGTCATCCTCTACGGCGTGCTGGGCGCGGCCTTCATGCCGTTCCTCGCCGGGACCCTCATCTGGCTCCTCAACACCTCCCGCACCCCGCGGGAGTGGCGCAACGGCCCGCTCAGCAACGTGATGCTGGCGGTGGCCGGGCTGCTGTTCCTGGTGCTGTGCCTGAAGCAGATCTGGGACCAGCCCTGGGGTGACTTCTTCTAGCCGGCGGGCACGGCAGCGGACCCGGACGGGACGGCGGGGTGGAGAGGGCCGGTCCCCTCCACCCCGCCGGTGCGGTCGAGCGGGTGCTACGGCAGTGCGTGCACGTGCGGTCCGACCGCGTTCGACCAGGCGTTGCCCGCCGTGGCGTCCCAGTTGGTCGACCAGGTCATCGCACCCCGCAGGTCGGGGTACGTCCGCGGCGGCTTGAAGGAGCCGCAGTTGACGGCCTTGGTCAGGCAGTCCAGGGCGTTGTTGACCACGCTCGGCGCCACGTAACCGCTGCCCGCGCCGCGGGTGGAGGCCGGTAGGCCGAGGCCCACCTGGGAGGGTGCGAGGCCGTTCTCCAGCTGGATGCAGGCCAGGGCCGTGAGGAAGTCGACCGAGCCCTGGCTGTAGACCTTGCCGTCGCAGCCGAGCATCGAACCGCTGTTGTAGTACTGCATGTTGACGACCGTGAGGATGTCCTTGACGTTCAGCGCGGTGCGGAAGTACGCGTTGGACGTCGACTGCATGTCGATCGTCTGCGGCGCCATGGTCAGGATCAGCGAGGGCCCGGCCTTCGCCGACAGCGACCGCAGCGCCTGCGTCATGTACGTCGCGTTGAGGCCGTTCTCCAGGTCGATGTCGACGCCGTCGAAGCCGTACTCCTGCATCACGGCCCAGACGCTGTTGGCGAAGTTGGTCGCCGAGGCCGCGTCGTTGACGCTGACGGTGCCGCGTTCGCCGCCCACGGAGATGATGACCTTCTTGCCGGCCGCCTGCTTCGCCCGGACGTCCGCCTTGAACTGGTCGACGGTGTAGCCGTTCAGGCCGGCCGTGTCCAGGTTGAAGGTGACCGCGCCGGGCGTGGAGGTGGCGTCCGCGAAGGAGACGGCGATGATGTCGTAGTGGCCGGGGACGTCGGAGATCCTCTGGACGGCCGCGCCGTTGTTGAAGTTCTGCCAGTAGCCGGTCACCACGTGCTTGGGCAGGGCGGGGCCCGGCCCGTCGGGCTTGGTGGTGGTGGCCGTGACCGCCGCCGACTTCGGTGACTCACCGGCCGCGTTGGTCGCCGTGACCTGGAAGGAGTACGCCGTGGAGGCGGCGAGGCCGGTCACGGTCGCCGAGGTGCCGGAGACCGCGGTGACCTTCGTGCCGTCGCGGTAGACGGTGTAGCCGGTCGCGCCGGAGACCGTGTTCCAGGCGAGGGAGACCGAGGAGGTCGTCGTGCCGGAGACCGTGAGGCCGGCCGGTGCCGCCGGGACGGTGGGGCCCGGGTCGGTGCCGCCGCCCCCGTCGGGGCCGAAGACCGACACGTCGTCCGCGTAGTACGCGGCCTGCCCGTACCAGCCGTGGGTGTAGACGGTCACCGACGTCGTCGACCCGCCGGTCTTGAAGGTCGTCGACAGCTGCTTCCAGGCGGTGGAGTCCGGGGTCCAGGTGGACACGTCCGTCGTGCCCGTGCCCGAGACGCCGAGGTAGGCGTACCCGCCGCGGACCCAGGCGCCCAGGGTGTAGGTGGAGTTGGGCTTCACCGCCACCGTCTGACTGCACCGGGCGTTGTCCTGCCCCGAGGGAGTGGCCTGCAGCGCGGCCGACCCGGAGCGCACCGGGGAGGAGACCGTCGTGCCGCTGCCCGCCGAGCAGGTCCAGTTGCTCAGGCCCGCCTCGAAGCCGGCGTTCCTGGCGTTGTTGACGTCGGCGGCCGAGGCCTGGCCGACGGTCGTGACAGTGAGGGCCAGGGCAGCCGTGACGGCACCCGCCCACAGCCGCAGTGATCTGTGTGGGGACATGACAAGAAAATGGTCCAGACCACATCCGCTGTCAAGAGGTCCAGACCAACCTGTCGAGGAGCAGTCCCACCGCGCACCCCGCCAGCAGCACGCCGGTCGACATCCAGAACGCCGGTCCGGACAGGTCGAGCACGTCCGGCCGCAGGCCCAGCAACAGCACCTGGGCCGCCACGGGAGCCGCGCAGGCCGCCGCCAGGTGACGGGCGGGCACCTCCCGCCACGGCTGCGGGTGCGCCCGCGCCGCCGCCCAGGTCGCCAGCACCACGCACACCAGGTTCGGCAGGTGCACCAGCGCGACCGCCGCGCCGAACGAGCCGACCCCCTCGGGGCCGACCAGCGGGTCGTGCAGCAGGGTCATCTGCAGGTACTCGGAAACCACCAGCACGACGATGCCGACGGCCCAGCAGCGGACGAGCGTCATCGGTTCCCTCCGGAGATCTCGGCGTACAGCAGGACCGCGAAGCCCAGCGCGCCCAGGGTGCAGCCCGCGGCCAGGGCCAGCGCCTGGAGCACCGGGGACCAGCTGCCCCGGCCCGCCACCGTCGCCGTGCCCGCGGGATCACGCGGGTCGTAGGTGACGGTGACCGGGGTGCCCTCCACCGTCGACCAGGACGCCAGGTCCTCGAACTCGACACGGCCGCCGTCGGCCGTACGGAAGGCGAAGACGTGCCGCCGGGCGTCGGAGCGGCCGTAGGGCTCGCCCTCCACCCGGACGCACCTGCCCTCCGCCCGGACACCGCGCCGCAGCACCCGGACCACCGTCACCAGCCGCCGCGCGTACCGGATCGCCAGTGCCCCGAACAGCGCGACGAGCAACGCGAGAACCACGTATCCGGCGCCCGGCACCTCCACGGTCAGTGCACCTCCACCGAGTCGACGATCCGGTCCAGATCGCCGTCGGGCAGGCTGCCCCGGCTCGCGTCGATCCGCACGGCGAACGTCGTGCCGGACGAGTCCAGACCGGTGAGGATCACCCCGTCCACCGGCGTCCCCTCGGCGGGCCCGCCGTCCTCGCCCGTGGCCGCGAAGGAGAAGTCGATCCGCTTGGCGTCGTCCGTCCCGGCCAGGTCGACGTCCTCCTGGCCCCGGACCTCCGCGCCCAGCTGGATGCCCGCCTCGGCCGCGATCGCGGCCTGCTCGGCCGAACCCGCCTCGGTGAAGCCCCGTTGCACGGTGACGACCGCGACCTTCCTGCTCCCCTGAGTGCGCACCGCGGCCGCCGCGTTGTGCCGTCCCCGTTCGGCGGCGCTCTGCTCGCGCCAGCCCGCGGGGTAGGACACGTCGACGCCCTTGGTCCTCAGCGTGCCCCAGCCCTCGGGCACGGAGCCCGCGCCCGGGTCCGGCTCCCCGCACCCGGTCAGGGTCAGGGCGGTCGTCAGCAGGGCGGCGGCCAGGCAGGCCCGGCGGGTTGTCATCGGCTGGTGCTCCCTGTCGTCAGTTCGCGCAGTAGCTGTAGGGGAGGTAGGAGCGGCCGTCCCCCTCGGGCGCCCCGAGGAACTCGGCGCCGGTCAGGGTCTCCGCCTTCTTCTCCGTGCTGATCGTCATGCCCAGACTGAGCCCCAAGTTCAACTCGAAACCGT
Organism: Streptomyces sp. AHA2; assembly: GCF_036857595.1. NCBI lineage: Bacteria > Bacillati > Actinomycetota > Actinomycetes > Kitasatosporales > Streptomycetaceae > Streptomyces > Streptomyces sp. AHA2. The sequence goes on along the minus strand of NZ_JAUQWJ010000004.1, from coordinate 112,843 downwards.
ACTCGGCGGCGTTCACGTCGCCCGTGTACGTCATCCGGCTCGACACGCCCCGGTCGAACATCAGCTGCCCGAACGGGTCGTCCGCGCCCGGGCGTGCGGTGGGCGCGTGGCCGGAGAACATGTACCGGAACGGCGTGGCGATCTGCTCGTTGCCGCTGTCCAGCCACTGCTCGGCGACCGCCCGGTCCCGGTCGCCGGCCGGCCCGGGGTCGAAGGTGAGGGTGCTGGTGACGATCTCGATGCCGGTCTGCGAGTCGGTCCCCTTCGCCCCGGCGTTCCCGCCGCGCTTGTCGCCGCCCTGCTTGCCGTCGTCCCCGCCCGCCTTGGCGCCGTCCTTCTGGCCGCCCTCCTCCACCGTGCGGGTCATGTCGACGCGGACCAGCTTGCCGGTCTTCTTGTCGTAGGTGACCGTGATGGTGCCCGTCTGCGTCGTGTCGGCGGTGTGCTCGCCGCTGAGCGGGCCCGCCTCCCAGCTCACCTTGGAGCCGTACTCGATGGACGAGGAGTAGGTGTAGGACTTGGTGTTCTTGTAGGCGTTGTCCGTCCAGGTCACCTCCGGGGCGTACTTGAAGGACCCGCCGAGGGCGGCGCTCAGCTTCTTCTCGTCGCCCGCGGAGATCTTCAGGCCCGCCGAGGCCGAGGCCTCCAGGCCGACCTTGCCGTAGGTGATCTTCCGGTTGTCGCCGAGGTGCTCCTCGATCCGGTTGCGGGTGTCCTCCTCGTCCTTGAGGGGACCGGTGCCGAAGAGGTAGAGGATGCTGTCGCCGACGCTCGCCTCCGCGCCGCCCGGCATGGTCCGGCGCATCTCGTACATCTGCAGCTTCTCCACGTCGTCGCGGAACCGCTCGGCCTCCTCCGGGCTCTGGAACACCCAGGTGTCGCCGTTGGTCACCTTGACGCCGAGCCCCAGCTCCACCTTGTCGGCGCCGAACCGGCCCACCTTCATGCCCGGCTTGAAGTCCTTCTTGGCGGCGACCGAGGCGGCGTCCGTGAAGGTGAGGTAGACCAGTTGGTCGCCGTCGTCGACCTTGCCGTCCCCGTTCACGTCCGTCTTCGCCTTCAGGCGCTGCTCCTGGAAGCCGTACTCCTTGCCGATCTCCCAGAACAGGATCTTCGCCTTGGAGCCCGCCTTGTCGGTGACCGAGGAGACCTGGCACAGCGCCGGCTCGAAGTCGGCGTCGGTCAGCGGCTTGCCCGGGCCGGTGCCGCCCGCGCCGCAGTCACCGCCCCCGGCGACCCGGCAGACCTGCGCGGCGATCCTGTCGTAGACCAGTTGCCCGACCCCGGTGGCCGACACCGCCAGCACGATGGCCGCGCTCACGACGACCATCCCCAGGTACTCGGTGCCGGTCGCCCCGCGGTCGTCGAAGACCGCTCTGCGTCCGTGCGCCCGTATGCCACCCCCGCCGGCCATACGGCACCCCTCCTCGCGGCGAACCACCTCTGTGTGGACCGCGAGCGTAGGTACGCACCCCCGCCCGGGGCGTGGGCCTCAGGGCCCAAACGAAGGCCCACCGTCAACTCGGGGCCCCCTGGACCCACCGCCCGGACGCGGCCCCGGGCACCGCCGTCGATCGGCAAGATGCTCAACCTGCCCCGTTATGACGCGTCTTGTGCAACGACAGTTGCTCCTCAGCTACACAAACGCTGTTCTCCGGTCACAGAGCCGTGGTTACAGTGCTGAGGTAGTCACGCAGTGAAGTCGACACGGCGCGCCGGAGTGACACCCGGCGTACCGACGGGCATGGGGAAGACGGGGAGCTGCGCGTGCCAACTGCCATTGCCGTGACCAGCGCCGACATGGCGCTGCCGCCGCAGGACGACCGCACCCTGCCCGCCGCCGTGCTCCGGGACGTCGCCGAACGCCCCCTGGAACAGGCCTTGGCCGACCTCCAGGCCCTCGTCGAGCACCACGGGCACGTGATCGTGGTCTGCTCACCGGCCGCGCCCACCGCCGTGCGGCGCCGGCTGCACACCCTGCGCGCCCTCATGGAGACCGACCGGGTGGCGCTCTTCCAGCCGGACCTGCCGCCCCTCGGGCTGGCCGTCCTGGCACGTCAGTTGCGTCAGCTCGCGTCCTGCGACCTCAGCCCCGGCGTCCTCGCCTCGGCCGGACGGCTGCTCGTGCACTACGTCCACGCCGGGGCGCTGCTCAACTCCGTCGCCCGGCTCGACCGGGTCCCCGTCGGCCTGAAGTCCCACGCCAAGTCGTGGATGCCCGGCAGCCAGTTCGGCGTCCTCGCCCACCCCGAACCGCACCTGGTGCGCATCACCCCCGAAGCCGCCCTGCCCGGACCCGAGTTCGGCACCTGGATGCTGGTCGCCAAGGGCCAGCTCCAGTCCGACTGGGTCAACGCCACCCTCGCGCCCTCCTGGAAGGTGCAGGGACTGCGCGAGGTCCCGCTCCCGGCGGAGTCATCCGGCTGGTGGGGCACCGGCAAGCTGATCGAGTTCTGCAGCTACCTGCCCGACCTGTCCGTCCTCTACCAGCTCGTCACCTCGGTACGGCAAAGCCGCTGTCACTGGTGCGGCATCGACGTCATCGGCGACCGCTGCGTCTTCTGCTCGGCCACCCCGCCCGTGTACGACAGCCCACCCCCGAAGCAGCTCGAGAGCCGAACGGCCGTCGGGTGAGCCCTGGCACCGCTCGTCAGCACTGCTCCGATCCCGCTCGACCGATATCCCCAACGAGGTTGTACGGTTCATGAACTCCCGTCAGCGCCGCGGCGTGATTCTCCTGCTCCTGTCGGTCGTCTGCGCCCTGGGCGCCTTCACCGGCGTGCTGTCCGTCATCAGCGACGTCGAGTCCAAGGTCGGACCCGAGGTCACCGCCTACCGGCTCAAGTCCGACGTGCCGCCCTACACCACCCTCAGCACGGGCCAGTTCGAGAAGGTCACGATGCCCGAGCGGTGGCTCTCGGACAACGCGGTCACCGACCTGCGCGAGATACAGGGCAAGATCGCCGTCACGACGCTGCGCGAGGGCTCCCTGCTCCAGTCCGACATGATCGTCCGCCAGCCGGCCCTCCAGCCCGGTCAGCAGGAGGTCGCCATCATGATCGACGCGGCGACCGGCGTCGCCGGCAAGATCACGCCCGGCGCCTCGGTCAACGTCTACGCCACCTTCGAGGGACAGCGCGAGGGCGACCCCGACCAGTCGAAGATCATCGTCACCAACGCCAAGGTCCTCGACGTCGGCGAGCTGACCGCGCTGAGGCCCGACGAGGGCAACCGCACCCAGCAGCCCACCGACGCCGTCCCGATCACCTTCGCGCTGTCCGCCCGGGACGCCCAGCGCATCACCTACGCCGAGTCGTTCGCCAAGCGCGTGCGCCTCGCCCTCGTCGCTCCCGGCAGCGACACCACCGTCCCCGAGCAGGACCGGACGTACGAACTCGCGAAGGACAAGTGACCGCGCATGCCCACGAGGATCCTCCCGGCAGTCGGCGACGCGGACGCCGTCCGGTCCCTCACGACGCTGCTCAGCCAGCTCCCGGACGCCGAACCGGTCGCCCCGGTGGTCGACTCCACCCAGCTCATCGACACCCTGGCCCGGCTGGCCGCCGAGTCCGTCGACGAGCTGCCCGAGGTCGTCGTCGTCCACGAGCGCATCGGCCCGGTCCCCGCACTCGAGCTGATCCGCGAGGTGGCCCTGCGCTTCCCGGCCGTCGGCGTCATCCTCGTCACCTCCGACGCGAGCCCCGGCCTCTTCCAGGCCGCCATGGACTACGGCGCCCGCGGCCTGGTCGCCCTGCCCCTCAGCTACGAGGAACTCGCCAGCCGCGTCCAGGCCGTCGCCCAGTGGTCCACCGGAGTGCGCCGCCACCTCGGCGCCGGCGGGGACGTGTTCACCGGCGTGGGCGGCACCGTCGTCACCGTCAGCGGCGCCAAGGGCGGCGTCGGGACCACCCTCACCGCCATCCAGCTGGCCCTGGCCGCCCAGGCCTCCGGCCGCAGCACCGCCCTGGTCGACATGGACCTCCAGACCGGCGACGTCGCCTCCTACCTCGACGTCCAGTTCCGCCGCTCGGTCGTCGACCTCGCCGCCATCAACGACATCTCCCCGCGCGTCCTGGCCGACGCCGTCTTCCGCCACGACACCGGCCTGGTCCTGCTGCTCGCCCCGGCCGAGGGCGAACGCGGCGAGGACGTCACCGACCGCGCCGCCCGCCAGATCGTCAGCGCCCTGCGCTCCCGCTACGAGGTCGTCGTCATCGACTGCGGCGCCCAGCTCGGCGGCGCGGGCGCGGCCGCCGTGGAGATGGCCGACCGGGCCCTGCTCGTCACCACGCCGGACGTGGTCTGCGTACGGGGGGCCAAGCGGGCGGTGCGGATGTGGGACCGGCTGCAGATCCGCAAGGCCGAGGAGACGACCGTCGTGGTCAACCGGCACTCCCGGCACACGGAGATCCAGCCGCAGCTGATCCAGAAGATCACCGGCACGACCGTCGCCGCCACGGCGGTCCCCGCGAACTTCAAGGAACTGCAGAGCGTCGTGGACGCGGGCCGCATCCACGAACTGGAGAGCAAGAGCTCGGTCAAGCAGGCCCTGTGGGGCCTGGCCGGGGAACTGGGCCTGGTCAAGGTCCCGGACGGCGCGCAGAAGACGGGCCGGGGACTGCGGGGCGGCGACCGGGGCGCGGTGAGCTTCAAGCGGCGGAGGGAGGGATGAGCATGGCCTTACGGAGACGAGACGAGGGCCAGGTGACCATCGAGTTCCTGGGCATGACACCGACGATCATCGTGACGCTGATCGCGCTGTGGCAGGCCGTCCTCGTGGGCTACACCTTCGTCCTCGCGGGCAACGCCGCGGACGAGGCGGTGCGCGAGGGCACGGCGGCGGCACCGGGCGGGGCGCGCAGCGCCGCCTGCCAGGAGGCCGGGCTCAGGCACCTGTCGCAGGCGTGGCGCGCCGGAGCGGAGGTCGACTGCTCCGGCTCCGGCTACGTCACGGCCGACGTGGCCCTGGACGTCCCGGTCCTCTTCCCGGGCGCGCTGTCGGTCCCGATCCGCATCCGCGGACACGCCGGAGCGGTGGAGGAGGAGACAGGTGCCCCGTGACCCCGAGCGCCGCGACCGCGGCCAAGTCGCCATCGAGTACATCGGCTTCCTGCCGATCCTGCTGATCGTCGCCCTGGCTGCCGTGCAGCTCGGCCTGATCGCGTACACGGCCCAGCAGGCCGGCACGGCGGCCCGGGCGGGGGCGCGCAGCGCGTCGCTGGGCGGACCGGCGGAGGCGGACTGCCGGGCGGCGGTGAGCGGCTGGCTGACGGTCACCGGGTGCCCGCCGTCCTACGGGGCGAAGGAGGTCACCGTCACCGCCACCGTGGAGATCCCGTCCCTCGTGCCGGGCTGGAGGCTCGATCCGGCCGTCAAGCGCGCCACGATGCCGCTCGACCACTGAACGACGAACCAGGAGCACCGCACTCATGAGCCTGCGAGCACGCATCAACACCCCCGAGGAGAACGGCAACCGGGGCGAGGACGGCCACATGGTCGCCTCCTACCGGGCCAAGCTCCTGGAGGAGATCGACCTCGCGGAGATGAGTTCCCTGGCCGCCGCCGAGCGCAGGGCCCGGCTGGAGCGGGTGCTCGGGCACATCATCAGCCGCGAGGGCCCGGTCCTGTCGACGGTGGAGCGCTCGCAGCTGATCCGCAGGGTGGTCGACGAGGCCCTGGGTCTCGGCATCCTGGAGCCGCTGCTGGAGGACGCCTCCATCACCGAGATCATGGTCAACGGCCCGGACGCGATCTTCGTGGAGCGCGGCGGCCGGGTCGAGCAACTGCCGCTGCGCTTCGCCTCCAACGACCAGCTCATGCAGACCATCGAGCGGATCGTGTCCACCGTCAACCGCCGCGTGGACGAGTCCAACCCGATGGTCGACGCCCGGCTGCCCTCCGGGGAACGCGTCAACGTCATCATCCCGCCGCTGTCCCTGACCGGCGCCACCCTCACCATCCGCCGCTTCCCGCGCTCCTTCACCCTCCAGGAGCTGATCGGCCTCGGCTCGCTGGACGAGCACATGCTGTACCTGCTCGCGGGGCTGGTGCAGGCGAAGTTCAACATCATCGTCTCGGGCGCCACGGGCACCGGCAAGACGACGCTGCTGAACGCCCTGTCCGGACTCATCCCCGAGGGCGAGCGCATCATCACCATCGAGGACTCCGCCGAACTGCAGCTCCAGCAGCCCCATGTGATCCGCCTGGAGTCGCGGCCCCCGAACGTGGAGGGCAAGGGCCAGGTCACCATCCGCGACCTCGTGCGCAACTCCCTGCGCATGCGCCCCGACCGGATCGTCGTCGGTGAGGTCCGCGGCGGCGAGTCCCTGGACATGCTCCAGGCGATGTCCACCGGCCACGACGGCTCCCTCGCCACCGTCCACGCCAACAGCGCCGAGGACGCGCTGATGCGGCTGCAGACCCTGGCGTCCATGTCGGACGTGGAGATCCCCTTCGTGGCGCTGCACGACCAGATCAACAGCGCCGTCGACGTCATCGTGCAGCTCACCCGGTTCGCCGACGGGGCCCGCCGCATCACCGAGATCGCGCTGATGGACAGCCACGGCAGCGACCCGTACCGCCTGGTCACGGTCGCCCGCTTCCACGCGCAGCCGATGACGGCCGACGGCCGCGTCTACGGCGCCTTCGAGTACTTCGCCCTCCCGCGCCGCACAGCGGACCGCCTCTACATGGCGAGCCAGCCCGTCCCGCAGGCCTTCGGCATCGCCCGCTCGGCGGACGAACTCGCCACCCGAGAAGCCAGGTAGGACCGACCGATGGAACTGCACACGCTCATCACGCTCACCACCGGCGTCACCCTGTTGACGTGCGTCCTCGCGGTCGTCGGCCTGCACTCGTACGCCACCGGCAGGGCCCAGCGGCAGGCGCTGGTCGACCGCCTGTCCGCCACCGGCCGGAGTCCCGTGACGGGCCGGCGCCGCAACTTCCGCGGGATCGACCGCCGGCTGCGGCGCACCAGGATCGGCAAGAAGCTCGAACTGCGCCTGGCGGCGACCGGCCTGGACGTCACACCGGGCGAGTTCTTCGTCTACATGCTCGCCACGGTCGCCGGCCTGTGGCTGATCGGCCAGGCGGCCCTGGCCCCCTTCTTCGGCCCGCTGGCGGGGCTCCTGGGCATCGGTGTGGCGGTCCAGTTCCTCAACTGGCAGCGCCAGAAACGCATCGAGAAGTTCATCAACCAGCTCCCGGAGATGGCCCGGATCCTCGCCAACGCCACCCAGGCGGGCCTCGCCCTGCGCACCGCGATCGGCATGGCGGCGGAGGAGATGGAGGCCCCGGCGGGCGAGGAACTCGGCAAGGTCGCCGCGCAGCTCGCGGTCGGCGCGTCCCTGGACGACGCCCTCGACGAACTGGCCGACCGCCTCCCGTCCCGCGAACTGGTCGTCCTGGTCACCACCCTGGTGCTGTCGAACCGGGCGGGCGGCCAGGTGGTCAGCGCCCTGCGCAACCTCACCGAGACGCTGGAGGAGCGCAAGGAGACCCGGCGCGAGGTCCGCACCCAGCTCTCCCAGGTCAACATGACGTCGTACGCGGTCCCCGTCCTCGGCGTCGGCTCGCTCTTCCTGATGAACGGGGTGAAGGACGGCGCCCTGGACCGCATGACCGGCTCCCCGTTCGGCCAGGCGGCGGTCATCATCGCCTTCTCCCTGTACGCCGTCGGCTTCGTCCTCATCCGCCGCCTGTCCCGCATCGACGTCTGAGCCAGGAGGCAACCATGGGACTGCTTCTCGCCCTGCTGATGGGCCTCGGCGTCTGGGGCGTCTTCGCCGGGATCCGCATGTACCGGGCCGAGGCGAAACTGCCCGGCGACCTGGCCCTGGCCCTGGAGGTCGGCTCCACCCGCACCGGGGCCGTCGACTCCCTCGTCGACCGCATGGGCATGCGCTACGCACCCGCCGTGCTCCGCCTGATGGGCCCCAAGCAGGTCGCCAGGTACCGGCGCAAGATCGACCTCGCGGGCAACCCGGGCGGCCTGACGATCGACCGCTACGCGGCCCGCCGCGCGGTGTACGGCGCCCTCGGCGGTATCGGCTTCCTGGTGTTCCTCATGCGCGGCCAGTTGCTGGTCGCCCTGCTGCTGCTGGCCTTCGGGGCGTTCTGGACCGAGGTGGGCATCTGGTCGGCCATCCGCATCCGCAAGGACGTCATCGAACGGACCCTGCCGGACTTCCTCGACGTCCTCGCGGTCGTGGTGAGCGCGGGTCTCGGCTTCCGCCAGGCACTGGACCGGGTCGCCGCCAAGTACGAGGGGCCCTGGGCCGACGAACTGCGCATCACCCTGCGTCAGATGGACCTCGGCATGAGCCGCCGCCAGGCCTTCGCGGAACTGCGCCGCCGCAACGACTCCGAGCAGGTCGCCATGTTCGTGACGGCGCTGCAGCAGGGCGAGGAACTGGGCGCGCCGATCGTCGACACGCTGGTGGCGCTCGCCAAGGACATGCGCCGCACGGACGCCCAGAACGCCCGCCGCAAGGCGGCCCGGGCCGTACCCAAGGCCACGATGATGATCACGACCTTCATGGTCCCGGCCACGATGCTGCTGCTGGGCGCGGGCCTGATCCTCGGCTCGGGCACGGACTTCGGCTCGGTGACGGGGAAGTAGGGGAGGAGGCGACAGCATGTCGATGACAGGGGAACGCCACGGCCTGCTGGGCCGACGACGCCGCCGCGCGGACCGCACCCCCGAGATCACCACGCCACCGGCCGGCACGGTCCTCCCGGCCTACGTCCGCACCGGCGCCCCCGACGTCCCGGTGACCTCGGTGACCCCGGCCCTGCCGCCGGGGTGGGAGTCGGCCGGCCCCCTGGGCGGCGAGCCGACGCTGCGGATCGCGGGCGGGGGTGGTGCCGGCGGCGCCGCGGGCCGCGGGGCCACCGCCGCGCCACCGGGGCCGACTTCCGCCGAAGCGGGGGTTCCCGCGGAAGCGGGGGCTTCCGCCCGAGCAGGGGCTGCCACCCGGGCGGCGACTTCAGCACCAGGGGCGAATGCCGCAGCAGGGCGGGCTTTCGCACCGGGGGTGGGTGTTGCAGCAGGGCGGGCTTCGGCCGCGGCGGGGGTTTCCGCGGAAGCGGGGACTTTCGCACCGGGGGTGGGTGTTGCAGCAGGGCGGGCTTCCGCCGACGCGGGGGTTTCCGCGGAAGCGGTGACTTCCGCCCGAGCAGGGGCTGCCACCCGGGCGGCGACTTCCGCACCAGGGGCGGATGCCACAGCAGGGCGGGCTTCGGCCGCGGCGGGGGTTTCCGCGGAAGCGGGGGCTTTCGCACCGGGGGTGGGTGTTGCAGCAGGGCGGGCTTCCGCCGAAGCGGGGGTTTCCGCGGTAACGGCGACTTCCGCGCCAGGGGTGAACGCCGCAGCAGGGCCGACTTCCGCGCAAGCGGCGAACGCCGCGCCGGCGCCGGCCCCTGCGGCCGAGCCGCCCCCCGCACCCGCGTCATCCCTGTCCTCGGCCGGTGGCGGCCATCCGGGTCCGGCGCCCGGAGAGGCCTCTCCGAACGAGGCCGCGGCCGCCGCCACCGGCCCGGCCATCGACATCCAGGTCAACGCCCTCCAGGCCATGTGCCGCCAGGTGTTCGGCTTCCGTCTGGCCATGATCGCCCTGGCCACCCCCACGGCCCTCGTCAACGCCCACGACGGCCTCCCCACCCGCCTCGTCGGCGCGGCCGTGGTCGTCACTTTCATGACCTCCTACGTCCTCTTCCGGGACTGGGAGCGCTTCGGCCCGCTCCTCCTGCGGCACCCCACGCTCCTCGCGGCGGACACCCTCTTCGGCGCCCTGCTCCTCATCGCGGCCGGCCCCACCAGCACCCTGGCCTACGTCAGCGTCTGCACCCCGCTGCTGGCCGGCCTCGTCTACGGCTGGCGGGGCGCGGCCGTCTTCGCCTCGCTCCAGGCGCTCCTGCTGCTCCTCATCCACGCGGCACAGGAGGACCCCGCGCCCGGCATCGCCGAGTCGGCCCTCCTGCCGGGCCTGTGCGTGATCGCGGGGGCCGTCGGCTCCAGCCTCCGCAACCTCATGCTCCGCTTCGGCGCCGCCACCCAGGCCCTGACGACGGTCCAGGCGCGCCTGGCCGTCACGGAGGCGGTCAGCGCCGAACGAGCCCGTCTCGCCCGCGAGATGCACGACTCGGTCGCCAAGACCCTGCACGGCGTGGCGCTCGCCGCCGACGGCCTGACCGGCTCGGCCGGTGCCGACCGCATGGACGTGGCACTGGTCCGGCAGCAGGCCGCGCTCGTGGCCCGTTCGGCCCGCCGGGCCGCGGCGGAGTCCCGTGAGCTGCTGGCCGACCTGCGCCGCGAGTCCGACCCGTCCCAGGCGACCGACGTCCTGGTGGAACTGGCGGCGCGCACGCGTGACTTCAGTGCCCGCACCGGCCTGCCCGCCGTGTACCGGCCCACCGGTGACCACGCCGTCCCGCCGGTCCCGCCCGCCGTCGCGCGGCAACTTCTCACCATCGCCTCGGAGGCCATGGAGAACGCCCACCGCCACGCCGAACCCACCCGTGTGGACGTCCGCGCAGGCGTCCACGGTGGCCTGCTCCGCATCAGCGTCCACGACGACGGCCGGGGCCTTCCGCCGGGCACCACCCTCGAACAACTGCGCCGAGCCGGTCACTTCGGCCTCGTCGGCATGGTCGAGCGCGCGGCGTCGGTCGGCGCCCGCATCCGCGTCGGCCGCGGCTCCCACCCCCGGGGCACGGAGGTCCGTCTGGAACTCCCCCTGGCCGCCTTGACCACCCCCGCCGCATGACCCCCACGACCCGAGAGGAGGCACCGATGCCGGACCAGCCGCCCCACCACCGCCCCGGCGCACTCCAGCCGCCGCCACCGCCGCCGAACCCCTTCGCCGGTCTCCCGCAGCCGGTACCGCCGATCCGCCGCCTCCGGGTCGTCGTCGCGGACGACAACCCCGTCGTCCGCGCGGGCCTCACCGCGCTGCTCTCCGGCCGCGAGGACATCGAGGTGGTGGCCGAGGCGGCCGACGGCAGCCAGGCCTACGAGGCGGCCCGGCAGCACCGCCCGGACGTGGTCCTCCTCGACGTCCGCATGCCCGGCGTCGACGGCATCTCGGCCCTCCCGTACCTGGTGGGCATCGCCCCGGTCGTGATGCTGACGTACAGCAGGGAGTCGGAGATCGTCCAGGAGGCCCTGCGGCGGGGTGCGGGTGGCTACCTGGTGCACGGGGAGTTCACCGCCGACCAACTGGTGCAGGCCGTCCGGGACATCAAGGAGGGCAGGGCCCACTTCACCCCCACGGCGGCAGGCGCCCTCCTGACCCAGTTCCGCCGGACCCAGCAGCCGCCATCAGGGCCGCTCCCCGAGGGTCTGGGGCAGACGGGGAGTGCGACCGCATACGGAGTTTCGCCCGGCGCGTCGCCGCATGACGACTCTCAACGCGGGCGGACGGCGGCGCAATTCGGGCTCGATGGCGTCGCCGGTCCGGCCGTTTCATCAGAAAACCTTTCGCGAATGCAACCGCATGTGGGACAGTCGTCGTCTGGGTGGTCGAGTGGCCATCCGGCCGCTGTCGACAGGTCGCGGTTCCAGCTGAGTGCGAGGGAGGCGGAGATCATGGACCTCATCGCGTCCGGGATGAACAACCAGCAGATCGCCGCCACCTGCTTCATCAGCGAGAAGACCGTGAAGAACCACATCAACCGGATCTTCGCCAAGCTCCACAGCACGAGCCGTTCCGAGGCCGCCGCGAAGTGGATCGGCACGGCACCGGGTTCACAGCGGGGACGGGGGTGACCTTCGGTGACGGCGTGGGGAAAGACCGGGACGGGCCCGAGCGATTGGGCCCGGAATTGGGCCCAGGGGCCCTGCGGCGGAGGACCGGTTCGGCCGTACCTTCCTCGTGCCGAAAGCGGCACAGCCGAATCCGGAGGGGAACACCATGAGCGACCTGATGCTGAAGACCGCCGTCGCGACCAAGGTCCGCGTGAACGGCTGGAAGAACACGACGGCGGAGGCGCTGCAGCGCCGCGCCGCCGACAAGGGTCAGACGGCGGTCGAGTACCTGGGCATCATCGCGGTGGTGGTGGCCATCGTGCTGGCGATCACGGGGACCAGCATCGGCTCGACGATCCTCAACAAGATCACGAACCTGATCAACAGGGTCGGGAATTGACCCGACTCCGCACGCACGGCGATGCCGGGCAGGCCTTCCCCATCTACATCACGGTGGTGGGGGGCCTGCTCTTCCTTGCGCTCGCCTACTTCGCAGTCGGTCAAGCCACGGTCAACCGAGGGGGAGCCCAAACTGCGGCTGATGCGGCTGCACTTGCGGCTGCTCAGAATGCGCGGGACCAGCTCGCCGAGGAGTGGGTCAGGGCCGTTCTCGACCCGGTGAAGTGGGACGACATCTTCCGTGGCGATGTGCAACTGGTCAACGACCCATGCTTCCGAGCGACTCAACTTGCCGCTCACAACGAAGCCGACGTCGACGGTTGCGTCCAGACCGGATGGCCCTTGGGATACCAGGTCGATGTGCAGACCCGGAAGACCATGGGGGAATCGATCGTCCCTGCCACGGCCCAGAAGAGGTCGCGGGCCAGTGCAAAGGCCGTCATCGAGCCTCTCTGCCAGTTCAAGCTCCCTGCGGAGGACGCTCAGGACGACGTCCTCCCACGCCTCACTTGCCGAGACGGCAACTTCTGGGACCTGAAACCGGATGATCTCACCGACCTTCCGGAGCCGAACGACCTTTTCGACGTCCACCTGGCCGACTGAGAAGCGAACGACGAGTGACGAAGGAAGCGGAAAGATGAGCATGCGGTTCACTGCGAAAGCCCGCACGAGGACGGTCGCACTGACCGTGGCAGTGGGGCTGGCCGTGGGTGCGGTCGGCTGCGGCGGGGGAGGTGGAGACGACAAGAAGCCGAAGGCATCCGCGTCGGCTTCCGAGAACCGCGGCTCAGCGCCAAGTGCTCAAGAGGGGGACGCACAAGCACCACTTGCGGAACTCAGGGGCAGGGACGGCTTGCTTCTTCAGATCACGTCTGCTGAACGGGACACAGGTGGATTCCTCACGCTGAACGGTCAGTTCAAGAATGACGGTTCCGGCTCACTGGTCATCCCCGCTGAGCTTCGTGGTGACGAGACGGAAATCCTCAAGCACGGCACGTCGCTCGGTGGCGCGACACTCGTGGATGCGAGGGGTAAAAAGCGCTACTACGTACTACGGGACACTGAGGGGCGACCTCTGACGACCTCAGGACTGACGACGATCGAATCCGGTCAGACAATCCCCGTGTTCGTGCAGTTTCCCGCTCCCCCGGCGAGCACCACGGACGTCACCCTGCAGATCCCCACGTTCTCCAGCGGCTCCATCAAGATCTCCGGGTGAGGCTTGCCATGATTCCCACGCGCAGCCGGCCGGCGACGCCACGTCTCGCCCTGGTCCTCACCGCCGCCACCCTCATGGTCGTCACGAACGTCTACGGCGCCGTCTCGGCCCATGCAGACCAGACACCCGGCGTACCGCCCGGCACGGAAGCCTCGGCTTCCGCTCCCGTGGAGGTCGACCCCGCCGACCCCGACCTCAAGCTGCCCGAGGGTTCCACCCTCGCCGAGCCCAAAGTCCTCGACATCAAACAGGTCGTGGAGGACCAGAGCGGCGACGAACGCCGTGAGGACACCAACTCCGACGTCAAGTTCGCCCTGCAGGCCGAAGTCCTCTTCGGCAAGGACAGCGCCCGACTCAGCGCCCAGGCCAAGGCCCGGATCTCCACGATCGCCGAGGAGATCAAGGCCCAGAACGCGACGAAGATCCGGGTCTTCGGCTTCACCGACAACCTCGGTTCCTCCGCCCACGGCGACGTCCTGTCCCGCAAACGCGCCGACGCCGTGCAGAACGTCCTGGACCAGGAACTGACCAGCGCCGGCGTCACCTACGAGGTCCGCGGCTACGGCGAGCAGTACCCGATCGCCGACAACTCCACGGAGTCCGGCCGCAAGAAGAACCGCAGGGTCGAGGTCTCGTTCCCCCGCTCGGAGAGCTGAGAGGGCGACGGACGGGGCAGGTGCGGCGAGCAGTTCGAGGGCGGCTTCGCCCTCGGCCGTGCGAGCCGCACCGCACCGCATCCCCAACCCGTCGCCCTGGGTCCCGATCTGGGGCCACGGGCCCATCCCGCCCAGCCCCTCCCTCCCTAGCCTCGGGCATGTCGTAGACCAGGGAGGGGGCGGCGGCGATGGCCTGGACCGGCGGACCGACGGACTCGGTACCGGGCGCACCCGCGCAACCGCCCGGGCCCGGCGGTGGCCGGCGGCCCATGCCGCCCGCACTCGCGGCCGCCCTGGTCCTCCTCCACACCCTCTTCGCGATCACCCTGCTCGGCGGCCTGGGCCTGCTGCTCACCGCGGACTCGTACGACGCCGTCGACGGGCACCTCCTGGCCCTCACCGCCTACGCGGCGGCCCCCGGCACCCTCGGCTGGTGGCTGGCCCGCCGCACCTGGCAGGGCGGGGGCGCAACCCGCCTCGCCCTCATCGCCGTACAGGTCTGGCTGCTCGTCGGCGCGGCGACGAGCATCACCGCGGGTTCACCCCGGGGCTTCACCCAGCTCTTCCTGCCCGCCCTGATCCTCTACTTCCTCACCCGCCCGGACAGCCGCGCCTGGTACCGGCTTCCGGACAGCCACCGCGCCGAACGCCGCTCCTTCTCCCTGCCCCGGATGATTCGCCGGCGCCGCGACGAGGGCCAGACGGCGGTGGAGTACGCCGGTCTCGTCGCGGTCGTCGCGGCGATCATCACGGCCCTCCTCGTGAGCGGGCTGGGTCCGCAGACATACCGCGGCCTGCAGTCGGCCGTCTGCAAGGTCACCGGCACCGCCTGCCCGGCAGACCCGGCACCCGGCGACGGCACGGACCCCACGACCGCCCACGGCAGGACGGACGACGAGCGCGGCGCAACGGCCCCCGAAGCCGACGGAGGACACGACCCCGAAGGCGGCGGCAACCCCGGCACCGGCACCGGCGGTGGCGAAGGCCGGGGCGAGGGCGGTGACAAGAGCCAGGACGAAAGCCAGGACGAAAGCCAGGACAAAGGACAGGACGGCGACTCGGGCGCGGAGGACCACGGCGAGACGACCCCCGCACGACCCGGCGACGAGAAGGACGACGACGGTTGCCTCTCCGGCGTCGGGGCGTTCTTCGGCTGTGCCGGCGACCAGGTGAAGCAAGTCGGCGAGGGCCTGTTCGTCGACGGCATCGGTGGTGAGATCAAGGGCGTCTCGGACACCGTCGCCAACCCGCTCGACTCCCTCAAGGGCCTGAAGGACTACGGCGGTGTCATCGCCGACCAGTGGTCGCAGGACAGCGAGGACGCCGGTGACAAGTGGGCCGAGGGCGACCACCTCGACGCGCTCACCGACTGGGGCGGCGCGACCGTGAACTCGGGCGGGAAGATCCTCGACGACATGTTCGTCGGGGAGGACGTCCGCGACCAGTGGAACCAGGGCAACGAGACCCGCGCCGTCACCACGGTCATCTGGAACGTCGGTTCCCTCTTCATCCCCGGCTACGGCGAGGCCAAGATCGTCGGCAAAGCCGGCAAGCTGGGCGAACTCGGGAAGCTGGGCGACCTGGGCAGGCTCACCGACAAGGCCGTCGGCGCGGCCGGGGACGCCCGCAAGGCCGCCAAGGCCGGTGACGCGGCGGGCGCACGCAGGGCGGCCGAGGAAGCCGACGAGGCGGCGGACGAGGCCGAGCGCAAGGCCCGCGAGTCGGGCTGCCCCATCGCAGCCCCGCCCCGCAGGGCTCCGTTCGGCGGTGGCCCCGGCACCGGCACCACCGTCCTGGCCGCTTCCCGGGCAGCCGCCCCGTACGTCGTCCTCGCGGAGGACGGCTGCGACGAGGAGGCCGAGCGGCAGGCACGGGAGGCCCGCCGGCAGGCGGACGAGGCGGACAAGGCTGCCGACGAGGCCGAACGGGCCACCCGGCCGGTCAACGACTGGCAGGCCGGGGACGACATCCCCGGCCCGGCGCGCGGCAAGGTCCTCAAGTTCCCGAACAAGCGCCACACTGTCGGCGGAGCGTCCGGCGGACAGGTGAAGGAGCGCAACACGGTGATCCTCAGGGGCAACGAGGACCTCGTCCGTGCCGACATCGAGGGAATCGCGAACGGCCGCGCCACGCTGTCGGCCGATGGCAACACCTACGAGATCAACGGCCGGGCATACGAGGTCGAGGGCAACGGTACGGTCTTCCCGAAGTCCGGCCCGGGCCTCGTGCAGATGGACCGCATCGAGTACGCGGCGCTCAAGGAGATCGCACGCAACAAGGGCGACGCCGGCACGTCGCGGCAACTGCAGCGCGACCCCAAGTTCGTCGACAACCCCGACAAGGTCGCGAAGGCGAAGGCCGTCTACGACGGGACGTACCGGTGATCGCGAACCTCTTCACCGTGGCGCCGCTGACCTCGGACGACCTGCGCCGGGCCCTCGCGGAGCTGCTCGGGGTCCCGCCCGCGGCGGTCGACGCCGCCGACGCCGACGGCGACCAGGAAGCGCGTGACTGGGACGTCCCCGTGCTCTGCACCTGGCGCCCGCTGCCGCCCGGCGACCTCGCCCTCGAACTGGACGTCACGGTGCGGGACGGCACCGCGGCCGGCCTCACGGAGGGCGAACTGGCGCGCGGCCTCGCCGCGCGGACGGGCGGTTCCGTCCTGCACCCCTCGGACGTCGACCTGCCGAGCGCCTACTGGGTGGCCGTACCGGACGGTCGCGCGGTCAGGTGCCGACTGGAACCGGTCGACGTGGGCCCTGACGACACGGCCTACCGGGTGGAGGCCGCGGAGGAGGAGATCCCGGACCTGCCCGGGGCGAGGGTGGAGGTCCTCCCGGAGATCCTCGACCGGGAGCGGATCGACACCCCCGTCTGCGACGCCTTCCTCGCCACCCTCCCGGAGGGCGAGGCCGACGGCGTCGAAGCCCATGTCCGCTACGACCTGCGCGTGTGGGAACGACTGGTCCGCCGGCTGCACTCCGATTGGGCGCCCTCCGGGAAGTACCGAGAGGACTTGTTCCACCGGGACCTTCGGGCCCGGGACGCGCTGGAGCGGCACATCGGCGAGCTGGGCGAGCCGTACGCCGACGCTCTCCGGGAGGCGGTGGCGGTGCTGGACCGGTCGTTCGCCGCCGGTACGGCAGCGGAAGCCGCCTCGGCGGTGGGCGGGGAACGGGGTGAGCGGGCGGGCTGGTGGTGGTACCGCCCGCCCCGCCGGACGCCATGGCGATGAGCGGAGGGCGGCAGCAGGCCCACGGGAGCTAACCCCCGGTGGCCACCACCTCCACCCGGGCCCCCTCCCGCAGCCCCCACTCGTCCATCACCCCGGCAGCCGCCTCCACCACGTGCCGTGCTCTCAGGCGGGGCATCCCCAGCCGCCCCGGCCGCATGGTGCGTACGGCGACCACCCGCAGGTTCCGGTCGAGATAGGCGACGTCGATCGGGATCCGCATCCGGAAGGTGTGCACGCTGTTGGCGGGGGACAGCAGCAGCGCCCCCGTGACCGAGTCCCGCCCCAGCAGACCCCTGGTGCGCGCCCGGTAGGACGTCGCGATCTCCAGGGGGATCCGCACGGCCGACGCCCCGCCGGCGCCTTCGCCCCGGTCCCCGCTCCCGTGCACGATCAGTTCCCCGCGTCCGTCCCGCCAGCGCCGCCCCATCCGTGCCGCCCCTCCGACCGTCCGTTCCGCTCCGGCGCCTCTCCCCGGAGTCCTGCCGGCCCGAACGTATCCCCCGCCGCCCGGTCGCACATGGGCCCACGGGCCCAGGCGGCGGCGGGCCGGCGCGTCTTGTCGAGCGGTCGCCGGGCCGGGTAGGAAGGCCTCCATGACCACACTTGGTGCCGTCTTCCGTCCCCAACTGGCCCCCGAGCGGCTGCGGTCCGTCTGCGACGTCGCGGAGAGCACCGGGCTCGAGGAACTCTGGCTGTGGGAGGACTGCTTCAGGGAGGGCGGGATCTCCACCGCCGCCGCAGCCCTCGCCTGGACCGAGCGCCTACGGGTGGGGGTCGGCCTGCTGCCCGTGCCGCTGCGGAACGTGGCCCTCACCGCCATGGAGATCGCCTCCCTGCACCGGATGTTCCCGGGGCGGGCGATCGCCGGTGTCGGGCACGGCGTGCAGGACTGGATGGGGCAGGTGGGCGCCCGGGTCCAATCGCCGGTGACCCTGCTGCGGGAGTACCTGACCGCCCTGCGCGCTCTGCTGGACGGGGAGCGGCTGACGACCGAGGGGCGGTACGTCAGGCTCCACGACGTCGTGCTGGACTGGCCGCCGGAGCGCCGGGCGGGCGGCGGCGTGCTGGCCGGCGCCACCGGACCGCGGTCGCTGCGGCTCACCGGCGAGGCCGCCGACGGCACCATCCTCACGGCCAACACGAACGCCGACGGCGTACGGGAGGCACGGCGGCTCGTCGAGGAGGGACGGGCGGCGGCGGGGCGCGCGGCCGGACCGCACCGGGTGGTCGTGAACCTCCTCACCGCCACCGGGCCCGGCGCGGACGACCGGCTGCGCGCCGAGCTGGCCGCCGAGGGTGTCGGGTCCGTGCCCGGCCTGGGTGTCGCGGGAGACGCCGAGGCGGTGGCGGCGGCCGTCGAGCGGCTGGCCGAGGCCGGCGCCGACACCGTCGTCCTGCAGCCGACGGGGGACGAGCCCGATCCGGAGGGGTTCGTCCGGTTCACCGCGCAGGAGGTGCGCCCCCTCGTGCCGTGAGGGCCGGGCACGGCCCACGTCACCGGCCGTTGTCGGTGGCTGCTGCCACACTCCCGGCATGAGCGACGACTTCGTGGACGACGACGTCCGCCTGCGCGACGTGGTGGACGCCGACCTGGAGTTCTTCCTGGCGTACGAGCACGACGAGGAAGCGGCGCGCCGGTCGCGGTTCACGCCCCGGCCGCGTGAGGCGTTCCTGCGGCACTGGAGGACCAGGGTCCTCGGCGACGACACGAACCGCGTGCAGACGGTGACCGTGGGCGGTGAGGTCGCGGGCAGCATCGTCGCCTGGTGGGAGGGGGACCGCCGCTTCCTCGGGTACTGGCTGGGACGGGCGTACTGGGGACGCGGCGCCGGCACCCGCGCACTCGCCCTCTTCCTGGAGCTCGAGACCAGCCGCCCGCTGTACGCCGACCCGCACAGCGGGAACACCGGCTCCGTGCGCCTGCTGGAGAAGCACGGCTTCCGCCGCACGGGCACGGTCCGGTACGGCGCGGACGAACACGTCGTGCTCGTCCTCGAAGAGGCCTGAAGGGCCGAGGGGCGGGGCGTCCAGGGGGCGCGGGCAGCCGGAAAACAACAGGACACCGTTCCCCGCCCCCTGCCACCATCTGCCCATGGCATCCCCGACACCCCCGCCCCCTCGGACACCCCCCACCTTCGAAGAGCTCGTCGACGAGGCCGTCGCCGCCCCGACCGAGGGATGGGACTTCTCCTGGTTCGACGGGCGGGCGACGGAGGCGCGGCCCTCCTGGGGCTACGCCGTGTCGGCGGCCGGACGGCTGGAGCGCGCGCAGGCCGCGCTCGACGTGCAGACCGGTGGCGGTGAGGTGCTGGACTTCGCCCTCTCCCGGGCCGGGCGGCGGCCGCCGCTCACCGTCGCCACCGAGGGCTGGCCGCCCAACGTGGCCAAGGCCACCGCCCTGTTGCGCCCCCGCGGCGTCGCCGTCGTCGCCGCCGCCGAGGACGATCCGCTGCCCTTCGCCGACGGCGCCTTCGACCTCGTGCTGAGCCGGCACCCCGTGCGCCCCCAGTGGCACGAGATCGCCCGGGTGCTGAGCCCCGGGGGCACGTACTTCGCCCAGCACGTGGGACCGGGCAGCGTCTTCGAACTCGTCGAGCACTTCCTGGGCCCTCAGCCGCAGGAGGTGCGCGACGGCCGCCGGCCCGACCACGAGCGCGCCGCCGCCGAGGCCGCCGGGCTCGAGGTGGCCGAGCTGCGGGCGGAGCGGCTGCGGATGGAGTTCCACGACATCGGGGCGGTCGTGCACTTCCTGCGCAAGGTGGTGTGGATGGTCCCCGGCTTCACCGTCGAGGCGTACGAACCGCGGCTGCGGGCCCTGCACGAGCGGATCCGAACCGACGGGCCCTTCGTCGCCCACAGCACCCGGCACCTCTTCGTCGCCCGCACGCCGGCAGATCCCGCGTCCGGCGCGTGATCAGGCGCGGGGCCGAGGCCACCACCCAGCGCGGCCCGTACCTCCGGCGCGCCACCCCGGCCGCCGTCCGGGGCCACCGACAGCTCGGCGTACCCGTGCCCCGGGCTCTCCGCATAGCGGTGGCCCACCAAGGCGGCCGGGACGTCCGTCCCCGCGGAATTGGCCAGGAACCGCCGCTCGGCCCGCCGCGCGCACACCGCGTCCCCCGTGGTGGTCCCGTTCGTCGTCATGGGCGACGCCACCGGCAATGAGGACGGGATCCGTCCCAGGACGACCACGGTCGGCTGTCCGCCGGCCGCGGGACGGAGTCACTTCTCCCACACTCCACGTGCGCATCGTCCGACGGGGGTTTTCACATCGTTATCGCTCGCGGCTCGCCTCCGTGTCACCCGTCCCGTAAGTTCGGACCAAGGTGATTCGCGTGAGCAAAGCTGCGCGGGACGGTACCGCGCAGTGGAGGGGGCTGCGCGGTGCCCGCACCCCCTCCGCGGCCCGTCGGTGCCGTCCTGGGCGCGCTGATCCGGGTCAAGCCGGTGCCGACGGCCGGTTCACCCGTCGGGGGGACACCCGGGCGGGTTGTCCGAGAGCGACCCGGGATGACGCCGATCCACCGGATCCCGCCCATGCGCGCCGCATTCCCCCTGCGTGCAGGCCGCTTTCCGGCCAGGGGTGGACCCGGAACCTGACCCTCCGTGAACACCGGCGGGTCGCCGGGCGGCTCCGGAGAGTAGTTGTGGCACGCCGATGCACGCAGCATCACTTACAAAGGGTTATGGTGGAACCCCCCCCCTCGGGCCGGTCCGTCTCCCCCCCACGGACCGGCCCGTTTTTCTTGCCTCCGGGGAGCGGCTCGAAGCAGCGGCCGGAATCGTTCCTTCCGCACCCGTTGGCCGCCGGGAGCCGTGCCGGGGGTAGGCTTCGCCCCCGGGGATTGCCGCATGGGCGGGGACCGCCCGCGGCCTCGACCGGGCCGCACGCAGCGGCCCGTCCGATCCGCACGGAGGGGCTGACGATCACGTGAACCTGCGCGACAAGCTGCGCGGCCTGCTGGTCAGGCTGTACGCGCGCCGGGTGGAAGGCCACCTGGACCACGCTCAGGTGCCCAAGCACATCGGCGTCATCATGGACGGCAACCGGCGCTGGGCGAAGGCCGCCGGTTCCAGCACCGTCGACGGCCACCGGGCCGGAGCCGGGAAGATCGAGGAGTTCCTCGGCTGGTGCTCCGAGACCGACGTCGAGGTCGTCACCCTCTGGCTGCTGTCCACGGACAACTTCGACCGGCCGCAGGAGGAACTCGTCCCGCTCCTCGGCATCATCGAGGACGTCGTGCGCACCCTGGCCGCCGACGGCCGCTGGCGCGTGCATCACGTGGGCACGCCCGACCTGCTGCCCTCCGGCATGCAGACGGTCCTCAAGGAGGCCGAGGAGGCCACCGACCACGTGCAGGGGATAGTGGTCAACGTCGCCATCGGCTACGGCGGCCGGCAGGAGATCGCCGACGCCGTGCGCTCGATGCTGCTCGACGCCCAGGACAAGGGCACCTCGATCGAGCAGCTCGCCGAGGCCGTCGACATCGACATGATCGGGCGTCACCTCTACACCGGCGACCAGCCCGACCCCGACCTCGTCATCCGCACCAGCGGCGAGCAGCGGCTGTCCGGATTCATGCTCTGGCAGACGGCGCACTCCGAGTACTACTTCTGTGACGTGTTCTGGCCTGCCTTCCGCAAGGTCGACTTCCTGCGCGCCATGCGCGACTACGCGGCCCGGCACCGGCGCTACGGCGGCTGAGGAGCAGGTCCGAGCAGGTCCGGGTACCCCGCGGCGGACGGACGTCACGCGGAGTTCACCGGTGCGCCGTCATATGCCGTGGCATGGCGACGCTCGTTCGAGGGCATAACCCAGTCAGGTCGACGCCCGAACCACGGGTGTCGGATCTCAGCGGGCGGCACGGGGCCGTCCGCCCGGGAGGCCCTTTGCACCAGCCCGATCGTGCGGTCACAGCACGGACGAAGAGGCGGAGGGCCGGTTCTCGGCCCGCGCAGGGCGGCCGACGACCGGTCCAGCTCCATACCGTCGCTCCCCGACCTCATCCGAGGGGGTACGTCCTTCCGTGGTGACCAGCACAAAGCGCCACAAGCCCGACCGGCGCACCTATGTTCTCGACACCAGCGTCCTGCTGGCCGACCCGAACGCCCTGAGCCGCTTCGACGAGCACGAGGTCGTGCTCCCCGTCGTCGTGGTGACGGAGCTGGAGGCCAAGCGGCACCACCCCGAACTCGGCTACTTCGCCCGGCAGGCCCTGCGCCTGCTCGACGAGTTCCGCGTCCGGCACGGTCGCCTCGACGCCCCCATCCCGATCGGGGATCTCGGCGGGACCGTCCGTGTCGAGCTCAACCACTCGGACCCCAGCGTGCTGCCCAGCGGCTACCGGCTGGGGGACAACGACTCCCGCATCCTCGCGGTCGCCCGCAATCTGCAGGCCGAGGGGTTCGACGTCACCGTCGTGTCCAAGGACCTCCCGCTCAGGATCAAGGCCTCCTCCGTCGGCCTCCTCGCCGAGGAGTACCGCGCGGAACTCGCCATCACGGACGCCTCCGGCTGGACCGGCATGTCCGAACTGACCCTGTCCGGCGAGCAGGTGGACGTCCTCTTCGAGGAGGGGCGTGTCCACGTCCCGGAGGCCGCCGAACTGCCCGTGCACACGGGCCTGGTGATCCAGTCCGAACGTGGCAAGGCACTGGGCCGGGTCACCCCGGGCGGCGATGTCCGGGTCGTGCGCGGCGACCGCGAGGTGTTCGGCATCAAGGGCCGCAGCGCCGAGCAGCGGATCGCGCTGGACCTGCTGCTCGATCCGGACGTGGGGATCGTGTCCATGGGCGGCCGGGCCGGCACCGGCAAGTCGGCGCTCGCGCTGTGCGCGGGCCTGGAGGCCGTGCTGGAGCGGCGCCAGCACCAGAAGGTGATGGTCTTCCGTCCGCTGTACGCGGTGGGCGGGCAGGAGCTCGGCTACCTGCCCGGCTCCGAGGCCGAGAAGATGAGCCCCTGGGCGCAGGCGGTGTTCGACACGCTGTCGGCCGTCACCAGCCGCGAGGTCATCGAGGAGGTCACCGCGCGCGGCATGCTGGAGGTGCTGCCGCTCACCCACATCCGCGGCCGTTCCCTGCACGACGCCTTCGTCATCGTGGACGAGGCCCAGTCGCTGGAGAGGAACGTTCTTCTCACCGTGCTGTCCCGGATCGGGGCCAATTCACGGGTGGTCCTCACCCACGACGTGGCCCAGCGGGACAACCTGAGGGTCGGCCGCTACGACGGTGTCGTCGCCGTCGTGGAGAAACTGAAGGGTCATCCGCTCTTCGCGCACGTGACCCTCACCCGGTCCGAGAGGTCACAGATCGCCGCCCTTGTGACCGAAATGCTCGAAGACGGTCAAGTCTGACCCGAACGCCCCGGACAGGGGCGATCGCGCAGTAGTCGGCGCCGTCCGGAAAGGCGAAGAGCCTAGCCGGGCGGCGCCTCGGCGTGTGGCCGTTCCTGGGTATTGCCCGCGCCAAACGAGATGTGAGCTTTCACACGCAACGCAGAATTGCCTTGCCCCGTCGGGTTACGGCAGAGTCTCACTCCTGTCAGGCCCCGCATACGACACACCTGTACCCCTGGGGGTACCCCCGCACTTCGGTAGCGGGGGAGGTACGGCACCACGTCAACTCCATAGCGATGTCGTATGCCGCCCGAGCACCACGCGGCACTCCCCTCGCGGGAGTTGCCCACCGGGCCCGCGCCTTCCGTGACCCGCAGTTGGGGAGGCCAGTGTCAGGGGCACGATTGCGTCCGCGAGGGTCACCGAAGCGGGCGACGCTGGAAGGAAACCGTGTGAGCCGGATCTCGGTCCGGGGATTCGCAGTGGCCTCGGCCACCGCGGTCACCGCTGTCGGAAGCGTCGTCGGCGTTGCCTCGGGCAGCACCGCGCAGAACAGCGACGCCGAAGCGACGGCAAGCGGCACCACGCTGCTCGCGGACATCCCCGCGGGCCAGCAGGCCCAGGTGCAGACCGCGTCCCTGACGCAGCAGGCCGACGTGCAGGCCATCGCCGCGGACGCGAGCGCCAAGAAGGACGCCGAGGAGGCCGCCCGCAAGGCCGCCGCCGAGACGGCCATCGCCAAGAAGAAGGCCGCCGAGAAGGCAGCCGAGGCCGAGAAGGCCGCCAAGGAGCGCGCGGAGGAGACCAAGAAGGCCGCGAGCCGCTCCAAGGACATCTCAGACTTCCCCGTCGCCAGCTCCTACACCATCGCCCAGATCCAGGCGATGGCGCGGCAGATGGTGCCGGCGGGCCAGTTCCAGTGCTTCAGCAACATCGTGGACCACGAGTCCGACTGGAACTACAAGGCGGTCAACCCCTCCTCCGGCGCCTACGGCATGTTCCAGGCGCTGCCCGGTACCAAGATGGCGTCCGCCGGTGCCGACTGGCGGACCAACCCGGCCACCCAGATCAAGTGGGGCCTGAACTACATGAACGAGCGCTACGGCAGTCCCTGTGACGCCTGGTCGTTCTGGCAGGCCAACCACTGGTACTGAGCCGGCCGGCCCCCGGGCCGAACCGATCCTGCGCGCGAGCCCCGCACCGTCGTCCGGTGCGGGGCTCGCGCCATGTACGGTCGGACGCGGACGACTCCCCGGGGAGTGGTGCGGACAGACGGGGGAAGAGGACGGATCATGTCGCGAGTGCCAGGGTGGCTCGGCCGGGTCGGTGCCGGGCTGACCGAGATCAGCGAGCGGTACAACGAGCGCCGCGCCGAGGCCGAACGGGAGCGCGAGGACGCCGAGTCCCGCTCCCGGGCCTACGAACACGTCCCGCCGCCCCCGGACTACGCCCCCGACGTCGCACCCCGGCCCGACCCGGCGCTCGCCGTGCCCTGGGGCGTGCGCGTCGCCGCGGAGGCCGGCTGGCGGCTGCTCGTCCTCGCCGGCACCCTCTGGGTGCTGATGCGGGTCATCAGCGCCGTCCAGCTCGTGGTGCTGTCGTTCGTCATCGCCCTGCTCATCACGGCCATGCTCCAGCCGACCGTGGCCCGGCTGCGCCGGCACGGGGTGCCGCGCGGTCCGGCCACCGCCCTCACCGCGATCCTCGGCTTCGTCGTGATGGGCCTCATCGGCTGGTTCGTGACCTGGCAGGTGATGGAGAACATCGACGACCTGTCCAGCCAGATCCAGGACGGCATCGACGAGTTGCGGAACTGGCTGCTGAACAGCCCCTTCCACGTCACCGACAAGCAGATCAACGAGATCGCCGCGAACCTGCGCGAGGCGGTCGGCGCCAACACCGACCAGATCACCTCGGCCGGGCTGGAGGGCGTCACGGTCGTCGTCGAGGCGCTGACCGGGATCCTGCTGGCCGTCTTCTGCACCCTGTTCCTGCTCTACGACGGCAAGCGGATCTGGCAGTGGACGCTGAAGCTGGTGCCGGCGGCGGCGCGCCCGGGCGTGGCCGGGGCGGGCCCGGCGGCCTGGCGGACGCTGACGGCGTACGTGCGGGGCACGGTCATCGTCGCCCTGATCGACGCCATCTTCATCGGACTCGGCATCTACTTCCTCGACGTGCCGATGGCCGTGCCACTGGCCGTGTTCATCTTCCTGTTCGCGTTCATCCCGCTGGTGGGCGCGGTGGTGTCCGGGGCACTGGCGGTGGTCGTCGCGCTGGTCACGCAGGGTGTGTTCACGGCCGTCATGACGCTGGTGGTGGTGCTGGCGGTCCAGCAGATCGAGGGGCACATCCTCCAGCCGTTCATCCTGGGACGGGCCGTGCGGGTGCATCCGCTCGCCGTGGTGCTGGCGGTCGCCTGCGGTGGCATGGTGGCCGGGATCGGCGGCGCGGTGGTGGCGGTGCCGCTGGTGGCCGTGACGAACACGGTCGCGGGGTATCTGCGGTCCTTCTCGCGGGAGTCGGCGCTGCGACAGGCGGTCCCGCCGCGTGGGGCCACCGCGGTGAGCGCGGAGCCGCCGCCGCCCGCCGGCGAGACGCCCGCGCAGTAGTGGCGACGACAGGGCCCCGCCCACCGGTCGGTGGACGGGGCCCTGCCGCTGTGCGGCCGCCGGGGGTTACTCGGACAGGACCGCTTCGGCGTCCAGCGTGACGCCGACCGCCTGGATCACGGAAGCGATCTTGAACGCCTCCTGGATGACCTCGCGGTCCAGGCCGGCCTTGCGCAGCACCTGCTCGTGCGAGTCCAGGCACATGCCGCAGCCGTTGATGGCCGAGACGGCGAAGGACCACAGCTCGAAGTCGACCTTGTCGACACCCGGGTTGCCGATGACGTTCATCCGCAGGCCCGCGCGCAGGCTGCCGTACTCGTGGTCCGACAGCAGGTGGCGCGTGCGGTAGAAGACGTTGTTCATCGCCATCACCGCGGCCGCGGCCTTGGCGGCCGTGTACGCCTCCGGCGACAGGTTGGCCTTGGCCTCCGGCTCCAGCTCGCGCAGCACGATCGGGGAGCGCGAGGCGATCGCCGTCGACAGGACCGTGCCCCACAGCTGCTGGGCCGGGAGGTCGGAGTTGCCGATGACCGAGCCCAGGTTGAGCTTCAGGTCCTTGGCGTAGTCCGGTATGGCGGACTTCAGTGCGTCGAGGGACATGTCAGATCACTCTCCGGCGAGCAGCGCGACCGGGTCCAGGGTCTCGTCGCCCTTGGACCAGTTGCAGGGGCACAGCTCGTCCGTCTGCAGGGCGTCCAGGACCCGCAGGACCTCCTTGGGGTTACGGCCGACGGAGCCCGCGGTCACCATGGAGAACTGGATCTCGTTGTTCTGGTCCACGATGAACACCGCGCGCTTGGCGAAGCCGTCCTCGCCCTCGATGCCCAGCTCGCGCATCAGCTCGTGCTTGGAGTCGGCCATCATCGGGAAGGGCAGGTCGCGCAGGTCGTCGTGGTCCTTGCGCCAGGCGTGGTGGACGAACTCGGAGTCGCCGGAGAAGCCGAGGACCTGGGCGTCGCGGTCGGCGAACTCGTCGTTCAGCTTGCCGAAGGCGGCGATCTCGGTCGGGCACACGAAGGTGAAGTCCTTGGGCCACGCGAAGATGACCTTCCACTGACCCTCGTAGGTCTTGTGGTTGATCTGCTGGAACTCCTTGCCCTTCTCCAGCGAGACGCAGGCGGTCAGGTCGAACTCGGGGAACTTGTCACCGACAGTGAGCACGCGCTCTCCTTGCAGCGAAGAAACTCCCGGATTGCGGGCGTTTCCCATGGGTTGGACGGTGTTGATGTTGGCACAGCGTCGATTGATTAGGGAAATAGCTACACTCGGTCGGGTTGATCGGAGGTAGTTATCAGTGACTGTGGGTAGTAAGCGCAGGCAGCCGAGCCTGGCCCAGCTACGGGCCTTCGCGGCCGTCGCCGAGCACCTGCACTTCCGGGACGCCGCCGCCGCGATAGGGATGAGCCAGCCCGCTCTCTCCGGTGCCGTGTCGGCCCTGGAGGAGACACTCGGAGTGACGCTCCTCGAGCGTACGACGCGCAAGGTGCTGCTCTCGCCCGAGGGCGAGCGGATCGCCGTACGGGCCAAGGCCGTGCTGGGGGAGGTGGAGGCGCTCATGGAGGAGGCCGAGGCGGTCCGCGCCCCCTTCACCGGGGTGCTGCGGCTCGGGGTCATCCCGACGGTGGCGCCCTATCTGCTGCCCACCGTGCTGCGCCTGGTCCACGAGCGCTACCCGGACCTCGACCTGCAGGTGCACGAGGAGCAGACCGCCAACCTGCTGGACGGCCTCGCCGGCGGGCGGCTGGACCTGCTGCTGCTCGCCGTGCCCCTGGGCGTGCCGGGCGTGACCGAACTGCCCTTGTTCGACGAGGACTTCGTACTCGTCACCCCCCTCGACCACCGGCTCGGCGGACGCGAGGGCATTCCGCGCGAGGCGCTGCGCGAGCTGAACCTGCTGCTGCTCGACGAGGGACACTGCCTGCGCGACCAGGCCCTGGACATCTGCCGGGAGGCCGGCCGCGAGGACGCCCCCGTCACCACGACGGCCGCCGGACTGTCCACGCTGGTGCAGCTGGTGGCCGGCGGCCTCGGGGTGACGCTGCTGCCGCGCACCGCCCTGAAGGTGGAGATATCGCGCAGCAGCCAGCTCCTGACCGGGTACTTCGCCGACCCGGCCCCCACCCGCCGGGTCGCCCTGGCGATGCGGACGGGGGCCGCGCGCGGCGCCGAGTACGAGGAGCTGGCGGCCGCCCTGCGGCAGGCGCTGCGGCCGCTGCCCGTACGGGTCCTGGAGCAGGGCGCCTGACGGCGCGTCCGGGCGGCTACTCGGTGCGCAAGCCCTCCGGTCGCGTCATCTTCAGCAGCGGCGGCAGGCTCAGCAGCGTCACCACCAGCACCACGCCCGCCCCGATGCCGGTCATCGACAGCACGCTCGCCCAGTCCACGCTGACCGACGTGGCCGTCATCCGCAGCAGGACGGCCCCCAGGGCGATGCCCACCGTCGCGGCGAGCAGCAGGCCCAGCCCGATCGGGACGGCCGACTGCCACAGCACCGACAGGCCGAGGGTGCGGCGCCGGGTGCCGAAGGCGACCAGCGCCGACAGCAGCTTGCGGCGCTCGCGCAGCTGCTCCAGCTGAGAGACCAGCAGACTCGCCCCGATCAGCGCCAGCACCGCGGCGGCGCCGACGGACAGGCCGGTGCGGATCGTGGCGTAGCGCTCGTTGCGCTCGACGCTGTGCCAGGTCATCGGGTCCGACGTCGGATCCAGTCGTGCCGCCGTGTTGCGCACGTGGTCGTGGGCGTCGGGCACCGCCGGGTCCAGGCTCAGGAAGAGCCGGGAGGAGGCGTACGCCTTGAGCTTCCCGGGCAGGGCGCCGGGAGTGAGCAGGACGCCGCCGCGTTCGAAGCCCGTGGGATCCTCGCGGGACTCGGCCGGCCGGATGTCCCGCGGCACGGTCCAGGAGAACGGGTCACCGGAGCGGGTGGTGTCGGTGGGGTCGTTCCACAGGGTCGTGCCGGGACGGGTGAGCTTCTCGCTCTCCCCGGCGTCCTCCGCGCCCCGGAGCGCGAAGACGTCGCCGTCGCGGCAGGAGGACAGGGTGGCCACCTCGCGCAGCGAGGCGCAGTCGGCGACGGTGACCTGGACGTAGGAGGCGTCCCCGGTGCGCCGGTCGGCGAGGTGCACCTCGGACAGCGCGGTGACCTTGCGCACGCCCTCGGTGTCGCGGTACTGCCGGACCGTGGCCCCGGTGTCGGCGCCGTCCGGGACGTCCACGCTCATCTGGGCCCGGGTGACGTCGTACTGCGACGCCTTGGTGTAGGTGCCCTCCACCCCGGCGAACAGCATCTGCAGCGCGATCGCCCCCGCCACCGCCACCGCGATGCCGTTGACCATGCGGGCCGCCGCACCGCTGCTCAACTGCAGCCTTCGGACGGCCAGTTGCCAGGCGACGCCGCCCGCTCCGAGCCGGGAGACGACCGTCTCCACCACCCACGGCAGCAGGGCCGTGACGCCGACCAGCAGCAGCATCACACCGCCGACGACCAGGTACTGGTTGAACTGCCCGCCGTCGTCGCCCTGCCCCATCATCGGGGCGAGCAGCCCGAGTCCGCCCAGCGGCAGCAGCAACCGCCACCACAGCCGGCGCCGGGCGGGCCGGGCCGCGCGCACCACGCCCAGCGGCTCGATGACGACCCCGCGCAGGGCGAGGACGGTCACCAGCACCGCGGCGGCGGGAACCGCCAGCGCCACCAGCACGGCCAGCAGCGGGGACGGGTTCAGGTAACTCGGGAAGACGCTGACGCCGAACACCTCGAAGGAGGAGGCCAGCCGGCGTCCGGCCAGGAAGAAGCCGGTGCCCAGGACCAGGCCCAGCAGGGAACCGGCGAGCGCCTCACCCGCGGCGATGCGCCGGGTCGCCCGGCTGTCGGAGCCCACCAGCCGCAGCGCCGCCAGCCTGCGGTCACGCCGCTCGCCGCCGAACCGCACGGCCGCGGCGATGAACACCGCGACGGGCATCAGCAGCACCACGAAGACGACCAGGACCAGCAGGAGCAGTACCGGGTCCCACGGGTCCGACTGCGCCGGGCCGTCGTCGCCGAAGCTGTCGATCCGGGCCCCGTTCGCGGAGCCCTCGATGCGCTGCGCGAGCCCCTCGCCGCCCGCGTAGTAGGCCAGTTCCCGGGAGCCGATGAGCCCCTGCTCGCCGATGGTGCCGGCGACGCGGTAGCGCAGCCGTTCGCGCAGCAGCTCGCCACCGTCGGAGGCGAGCAGCTCCTTCAGCGCCGGGGAGACGACCATCTCGCCCGGAGCCGGGAACCGTGCGACGCCGGGGGGCAGCGGGGCCTTCCGCCCCTCCGCCTCCAGCAGCCGCCCGCGCACGTCCTGGTCCCGGAAGGTGGTGTTCGCGTCGACGACGATCAGGGTGTCGTCGGCCTTCGGTATCTCCGGCTGGCTGTAGGTGTGGTCGCTGCGGGCCTCCTCGCGCCGCTCCCGCTCCGCGAGCGCGCCGGGGAGGGCGGTGGTCAGCAGCAGCAGTGCCACCCCGAGCCCGACACCGACGGCCGTGAGCACCGCCCGGACCCAGCCCTCGCGCCCGCCGGCGAAGGCGAACCGCGTCCCCATCGCCAGGTCGCGGCCCCACTGCCCGAGGCTCATCCGACCCGCTCCATGTCCCGTGACCTGCCGTCGCGCACGACGATCTCACGGTCGGAGTACGCGGCCACCCGGGCCTCGTGCGTGACCAGTACCACGGCCGCGTTGGCGGACCGGGCCGCGTCGGTGAGCAGTTCCATCACGCGCTCCCCGTTGAAGCTGTCCAGCGCGCCGGTCGGCTCGTCGGCGAAGACGACCCGCGGATCGGTGACCAGGGCGCGGGCGACGGCGACCCGCTGCCCCTGGCCGCCGGAGACCTCGCCCGGCCGCTTCTTGCGCAGGTCGTCCACCTCCAGCCGCTCCATCCAGGCCAGCGCGGCGCGCTCGGCCTCCTTGCGGGACGCACCGTTCAGCCGCAGGGGCAGGGCGACGTTCTCCACGCAGGTCAGTTCCGGCACCAGCTGCCCGAACTGGAAGACGAAGCCGAACTCCGAGCGGCGCAGAGCACTGCGCTCGGCGTCGCTCATGGAGGTCACCTCGCGCCCGTTGTAGAGGATCGAGCCCGAGTCGGGCGTGACGATCCCGGCGAGGCAGTGCAGCAGCGTCGACTTGCCCGAACCGGAGGGGCCCATGACGGCCACGACCTCGCCCGGGTGGATGGAGAACTCGGCGCCGTCCAGCGCCGTCGTCGGGCCGTAGGCCTTGCGCAGGTCCTGCGCGGTGAGGAGCGAGCCGGCGGGAGCGGTCATCGGGCCACCGCCTCACGGAGCTTGTCCAGGCGCGCCGCGGTCAGCTCCAGCCAGCGCAGGTCCGCCTCCAGGTGGAACAGCGCGTGGTCGCAGATGAGCTGGTCGGCCAGGTCGCCCTTGCGCTTGCGGTCGGTGAGGATCCGCATGCTGCGCAGGTGCTCCGAGCGCTGGGTGTCCAGGATGTCGGCGGCGTCGCGCCGGGTGAGCAGCGCGAGGACGACCTTGGTGTAGAGGGTCGACTGGAGGTACGGCTCGGGCTTCTCGGGGGTGGCGAGCCAGCGCTCGACGTCCGTGATGCCGGCCTCGGTGATGGCGTAGCGCTTGCGCTCGGGGCCGCCGCCGGCCTCGATGCCGTCGACCTGGACGAGCCCGTTCTTCAGCAGGCGGGACATCGTCGAGTAGACCTGGCCGTAGTGCAGCGGCCGGTCGTGACCGAACTTCTCGTCGAAGGCCCGCTTCAGGTCGTAACCGTGGCGCGGGCCGGACTCCAGGAGCCCCAGGAGGGTGTGACCGATGGACATGGAAAGGACTGTACACGGTGTGTATACGCACGATGTATACGCCGAGTGCGCAGTCCCTCGCGGGGGGTGCGGGAGCGCAGGTCGGGGGTCGTTGTCACGGTTCCGCAACAGCCGGCGGCCGGCGTGCGTGCGGACGACGACCCCCGGAGCGGCTCAGGTCCCCGGCGGCCCGGCCGGCGGATCGCCCGCAGGTCCGCCCGAGCTTCCGGGCGGCCGGCCGCGCCGGGGCAGCGGCCCCGTCTCGCGGGGCAGCCGTCCCGCCTCGGCAAGCGCCCTGCGCAGCAGGAACTCGATCTGCGCGTTGGCCGACCGCAGCTCGTCCCCGGCCCACCGCGCCAGCGCCTCGTACACCGCCGGGTCCAGCCGCAGCAGCACCTGCTTGCGCTGCTGCTGCGGCCGGCGCCGCGAACCCGGGCCCTCGTCGGGGACGGTCACTGGTAGAGGGACCCGGTGTTGAGGACCGGCTGTGCGGCGCGGTCGCCGCACAGCACGACCATGAGGTTGGACACCATGGCCGCCTTGCGCTCGGAGTCCAGCTCCACGATGTCCCGCTCGGTGATGCGGGCGATGGCGGCCTCGACCATCCCCACGGCCCCGTCCACGATCTGCCGCCGGGCCGCGACCACCGCTCCGGCCTGCTGGCGCTGGAGCATCGCCGAGGCGATCTCGGGCGCGTACGCGAGGTGCGTGAAGCGGGACTCGATGATCTGCACGCCGGCCGCCTCCACGCGTGCGTGCAGTTCGACGGCGAGCTTCTCGGTGATCTCCTCGGCGTTGCCGCGCAGTGAGAGGCCGTCCTCCTCGTGGGCGTCGTAGGGGTACTCGATGGCGATGTGCCGCACGGCCGCCTCGGTCTGGGTGGAGACGAACTCGACGTAGTCGTCGACCTCGAACGTGGCCTGGGCGGTGTCCTCGACGCGCCACACCACGACCGCGGCGAGCTCGATCGGGTTGCCGTAGGCGTCGTTGACCTTCAGCACCGCGGTCTCGTGGTTGCGCACCCGCGTCGAGATCTTGGTGCGCGAGGTGAAGGGGTTCACCCAGCGCAACCCGTCCTGGCGGATCGTGCCCCGGTAGCGGCCGAAGAGCTGCACGACCCGCGCCTCGCCCGGCGCGACCATGTTCAGCCCGCACATCGCGAGGAAGGCGGCGAGCGCCACCAGGATGCCCGCGACGATCAGCGCGGCCTGCGCGCCGGACGAGCCCACGGCGGTGGCGACCGCGATCAGCCCGGCGCCGGCCAGCAGCCCGAGCAGTCCCAGCAGCAGGGCGAGCCCGCCGCCGATGCTGTGCGCGGCGAACTCCCGCACGCGGGGTGCGGGCATCTCGGGCACATCGGCCGTGACCTGGGTGTCATGGGTGGACATGGGTGAACCCCCGTTCGTCGAGAAGCCGCCTCCCGCACGCCGCGGCTGCATAGCTTCTGTCTAGCTAAGTGATATCACTTTAACTGCTCGTGGCAACCCCGTACAGGTCTCGTACGTCGGTTCCGGTGGGATGGGTGCTGATTGTCACGTCCGGTTGGGGCCGGATCGGCAGCCCTTTCTCATATCTCCCGGTGTTAGCTTTCTGAGCTGACCTGAGCGGCGAACCTGTGTGACATACGTGCACACATGAACGAAGCGGAGCGGATCGGACCCATGGGACGAGCGGAAGAAAGACGCGCCCGACAGCGCGGTGGGCGCCGGGCGGCGCCCAGGCGCCGCCGTTCGTCGGGCGCGGCCGGCAAGAGCGGCATACGCGCGCTCTTCACCTGGAAGAAGATCCTCGGGACCTTCCTCGGCCTGTGCCTGCTCGGCATGGGGGCCTTCATCGTGCTGTACATGGTGATCGACATCCCCGAGGGGAACGCCGACGCCAAGCGCCAGAGCAACATCTACAAGTACAGCGACGGCACGATCATGGCCCGCGACGGCAAGGTCAACCGGGAGAACGTCGATCTGTCCCGGGTCCCCAGGGGCGTGCGGCTGACCTTCGTGGCGGCCGAGAACAAGACCTTCTACAAGGACGCCGGCGTCGACTTCAAGGGCACCGCGCGCGGCCTGTTCAACACGGTGGCCGGGCGGGGCGCGCAGGGCGGCTCGACGATCACCCAGCAGTACGTCAAGAACTACTACCTGACGCAGGAACAGACCGTCTCCCGCAAGCTCAAGGAGCTGGTCATCTCCCTGAAGCTGGACCGGGAGAAGTCCAAGGACTACATCCTCGCCGGCTACATCAACACCAGCTACTACGGCCGGGGCGCCTACGGGATCCAGGCCGCCGCCCAGGCCTACTACCGCACCGACGCCGAGAAGCTCTCGGTCGCGCAGGGCGCCTACCTCGCCGCGCTGCTCCAGGCCCCGAGCCAGTACGACTGGGCGGTCGCCTCCCCGGCCGGCAGGAAGCTGGTGAAGGCCCGCTGGAACTACGTCCTGGACAACATGGTCGAGGAGGGCTGGCTCGACCGCTCCGAGCGCGAGGGCATGACGTTCCCCGTGCCGAAGGACCCCAAGCCCGCCCCGGGCATGGAGGGCCAGAAGGGCTACCTGGTCAACGCGGCCAACGCGGCCCTGGAGAAGCAGCTCGTCGCCGAGGGCGCCGCCGACAGCGCCAAGGAGGCCGAGGCGCTGGTCAACGCCGGCGGCTGGACCCTCACGCTGAACATCGACAAGAAGAAGCAGGCCGCCCTGGAGGAGTCCGTCCAGCAGCAGCTGAACAGCAAGCTCGACCCGGCCAAGCGCAAGGTCGACGCGGACGTCCAGGCCGGTGCCGTGTCGGTGAACCCCAAGACGGGCGCCGTGGTCGCGATGTACGGCGGCAAGGACTACTTCAAGCACTACGTGAACAACGCCACCCGCGCCGACTACCAGCCCGCCTCCACCTTCAAGCCGGTCATCCTGGCCGCGGCCCTGGAGAAGGGCGCGACGACGCAGGACGGCAAGCCGATCACCGCCGGCACCGTCTACGACGGCACCAGCAAGCGCCCGGTGGTCGCCGGCGGCAGCAAGGTCGGCTTCGCGCCGGAGAACGAGGACGACGTGGACTACGGCCCGATCACCGTCCAGACGGCCATGAACAAGTCCGTCAACTCCGTCTTCGCGCAGATGGGTGTCGACGTCGGCATGCCCGAGGTGGTCAAGGTCGCGGGCGAACTCGGCATGGACACCGAGAACATGGAGGCCGTGCCCGCCCAGACCCTGGGCAGCATGGGCGCCAGCCCCCTGCAGATGGCCGGGGTCTACGCCACCCTCGACAACCACGGCAGGAAGGTCACCCCGTCCGTGCTGAAGTCGGCCCGGCACCTGAGCCGGACGGTGAGGATGCCCGACCCGGTCGGCGAGCAGGTCATCAGCCGCGAGGCCGCCGACACGGTCACCTCCGTGCTCACCGGGGTCGTCGACGACGGCACCGCACAGCGGTCCGTACGGGACAACCCCCGGCGCGACGGCCAGCAGGTCGCGGGCAAGACGGGAACCTCCGACAACAACAAGTCGGCCTGGTTCACCGGCTACACGCCGAACCTGGTCACCTCGGTCGGTCTGTTCGGCGAGGACGACAAGCCCCCGTACAAGCAGGTCCCGATGTACAAGGCCGGCGGACAGCCCCGCGTCAACGGCGGCGGTTTCCCGGCGCAGATCTGGGCCGCGTACACCTTCGGCGTGATGGGGCGGACGACCCAGTTCGACCTGCGGACGCTGCAGGGTGCGGCCGTGGAGCCGACGTGGACGCCGTCGGCCACGCAGGAGCCCACCCAGGAGCCGACGCAGGAGCCGACGACCGAGGAGCCGTCGTCCTCCCCGCCGCCGACGAGCGAGGAGCCGAGCACCTCGCCGCCCCCGAGCCCGTCGACCTCGGCGCCGACGACCACCCCGCCCACGAGCCCGTCGACGACCCCGCCGGGCGACGGCGGCGACCCGTTCGAGCCGCTCCGGCCGGACGACGACGAGTAGGACGGCGACGAGTAGGACGGCGACGCGCAGGACGGCGAAGGGCGCCCGGCACAGGCCGGGCGCCCTTCGCCGTGTCCGTGCGGCGGGTCAGCCCCGGTTCAGCTCGAACCAGACCACCTTGCCGGTGCTGAGCCGGGTCGCGCCCCAGCGCCGGGCCATCCTGTTCACCAGGTACAGGCCGCGGCCGCCCTCGTCCGTCGCGCGGGCCTGGCGCAGCCGGGGCAACTGCGGGACGTCGTCCCCCACCTCGCAGCGCAGCACGTCCGTGCGCAGCAGCCGCAGGGTGACAGGACGGGACGCGTACCGCACGGCGTTCGTCACGACCTCGCTGACCAGCAGCTCCACCGAGTCGCTCAGCTCCTCCAGGCCCCAGCGCTGCAACGCGCGCCGGGCCAGGCGCCGGGCCCGGCCGGGGGCGGCGTCCTCCGGCTCCAGGAACCAGTAGGCCACGTCACTGGGCGCGATCCCGTCGAAACGGGCGGCGAGCAGCGCGATGTCGTCGTCCCGGTCGCCCGGGCCGAGCATGTCGAGCACCTCGTCGCACAGTGCCTCCAGGGGCGGCGGGTGGTCCGGCCCGGTGAGTTGCGCGACCGCGGCGAGCTTCTCGCGCAGCTGCTCGATGCCGGTCCACACGTCGCGCAGGCGGGACTCGACCAGGCCGTCGGTGTACAGCAGCAGGGTCGCGCCGGCGGGCGCGTCCAGCTCCACCGCCTCGAAGTCGACGCCGCCGACGCCGATCGGGGCTCCGGCGGGCACGCGCAGCACCTCGGCGCGGCCGCCCAGGTGGAGCAGGACGGGCGGCGGATGGCCGGCGTTGGCGATGGTGATGCGGTGCGCGACCGGGTCGTAGACGGCGTAGAGGCAGGTCGCCATGCGGTCCACGCCCAGGCGCTGGGCCTGTTCGTCGAGGTGGTGCAGGACCTCCTGCGGCGGCAGGTCGAGGCCGGCGAGGGTCTGGGCCGTCGTGCGCAGCTGGCCCATGATCGCCGCCGAGGTCATGGAGTGGCCCATCACGTCACCGACGACCAGGGCGACGCGGCTGCCCGGCAGCGGGATCGCGTCGTACCAGTCGCCGCCGACCCGGGCGGTCTCCGCGGCGGGCAGATAGCGCGAGGCGAGCCGCACCCCCGTCGGGCGGGGCAGCGTCTCGGGCAGCATGGTGCGCTGCAGCTCGTCCGCGATGTACGCCTCGCGCCCGTACAGCACCGCCTTGTCGATGCCCAGGGCGCTGTGCGTGGCCAGCTGGGCGGCCACGAGCA
The DNA here is from genome assembly GCF_036857595.1 of Streptomyces sp. AHA2. Classification (NCBI taxonomy): domain Bacteria; kingdom Bacillati; phylum Actinomycetota; class Actinomycetes; order Kitasatosporales; family Streptomycetaceae; genus Streptomyces; species Streptomyces sp. AHA2. The sequence goes on along the minus strand of NZ_JAUQWJ010000004.1, from coordinate 75,645 downwards.
GGTCGTCCGGCTCGAAGGGGATGCGCTCCGGGCGGCGCAGGAACAGGGCGGCCCCGATCACCCGGCGCCGGCCCCGCAGGGGCGCCAGGATCGCGCGCTGCCCGTCGGGCAGGGCGACCTCGCCGCCCTCGCCGAGCAGTTCCGGCAGGGCCGCGCGGGCGGCGGGGGCATCGGTGAACACCGGGCGCACCCCGCGCAGCACCTCGGCCAGTGCGCTGCCGGGCCGCACCTCGCACAGCTCGGCGCCGACCGAGTCCAGCTCGCTCGGCTCGGGCTGGGCGGCGGGCAGGAAGCCGTTCTCCGTGTCGCGCTCGGCCGGTATCCGGTCGGTGCGGCGCAGCCGGAGCACCAGCGGGCCGGTGGGCCGCTCGTCGCCGACGGGGAGCGGGTCGCGCAGGTAGACCAGGATCGCGTCGGAGAAGGTGGGCACGGTGGCCCGGCACAGTCCCATCACGATCTCGTCGAGGTCGATGCCGCGGGCGATCCGCCGGGTGGCGGCCCCGACGAACCGCAGCCGGTCGCCGTCCCGCCGCATCGGCGTGGGGCGGCCGGGCGGCAGGGCCTGGCCGCTGCGGCGCTCCTGCGCCCCGGGGTCGGGCAGCGGCCGGTCCTGCTCGTCGGCCGGCTGGAGCGGGATGCCCTCGGGGGCGGGCCGGGGCCGGGGGGTGTCGCGCTCGGCGGTCTGCTCGGCACCCGGCTGGGAGTGCTCGGATGCGGGGTCGCTCACGGTGTCCTTGCCCTTGCCGAACGGCGTGGAGGTGTCCGGGTCCGACGTGCCCGGCGTGAGCTGCGCCGTCGAGACCGGGACGGTGGCGTCGCCGCCGGGGCGGCCCTGTACCGGTAACGTCCCCGCGCCGGGCGCGCGCGCCGGTGCCGGGGTGTGCACGAGCGCCCCGCGGGGGTCCGCGGGGTCGACGCCCGGCTGGGGGCGTTCGAAGGAGGTCGGCTGCTCCGTCACGCGTGTCGAATCCGTCCGTCCGGGGCTGCACGCCACAGGTGCAGGTGGTCCCGCCGAAACTCCGATACCCGGAATACGTGCCCCAGGAACGGAATTCCCGTGCGGTCAGAGGTTGTTCGTGTGCCGGCGGCGAGCCGCCCGCGGTTCGCGGGGCCCGCGGCCCAGGTGCCGCCGGTGGTGCCCTCGTACCCCTCGCTCACGTCCTGCCGCCCCTCGGTGACGATCGGTCAAGCTCAGCGCGTGTTCCGGTAGTTGTCGCCCGCGCCCTTGCGGAGGACGATCCTACGTTTCTCGCCCGGGGGCGCATCAAGGGTCTCATGAGGACACGTGCGCGGGCGTACGATCCCAGTCGTCCGGCAGTGACGGTACCGGCCAGGACGGGTCCGGGCGCCAGTGCTGCCAGCCTTCCGAGAACGGCGGCCCCCAGGCGCGGATCACCTCCACCGCCGCCCGCCCCGCCGTCCGCACCCGCTCGGCCTGCCGGTCGTCCATCAGCCCGTCCCGCCGGGCCTGGGCGAACTCGTCCTCGTCGCGCCAGTGCCAACTGCGGTCCGGGTGGACGGAGATGTCCAGAAAATGGTCCTCGGAGTCCACGCCGCCCGCCCAACGGGCCAGCGGCTCCTCCAGGTTCACGTACCAGTTCTTGAACTTCCAGCCCGGTTCCCAGAACAGCCACACCGACCAGGGCTCGCCGGGGCGGGCCAGCTTCAGCACGCCGGTGCCGAACCAGCGGTCGCGCAGCACGGTGCGGGGTTTGGTGTAGCGGGTCCGCAGCGGCTCCAGGTGGACGGGGGTGCCGTCGGCCAGCACCGGCTTCACGCACTCGGTGCCGGGCGCCAGCCACACGGCGAGCAGGTCGGCGTCGTCCCGCACCACGGTGACGGGGCGGGCGATGTGGACGTGCGGGCCCGCGTTCTCCCGGTACCGCCACAGGATCCGGTCCCCCGGCGCCCAGAAGCCCGCCGCACCACCCGTTTCCACGCGTCTCATCGCCTCACCGTCCGCCATGCACAGATATTAGGTGCCGTAGGCATACGACGCTGCGGCGCGTGTCCCGGTTCACGCGCCGGGCGCACGTCCGCCGTCCGGGTCACGGCCGCGTCATCCGCAGCACGTCCAGCGCCTCGTCGAGCTGCTCCGCGGTCAGGTCCCCGCGCTCCACGTACCCGCCGTCCAGCACGACCTGACGGATGGTCTTCCGCTCGGCCAGGGCCTTCTTGGCGACCTTCGCGGCCTCCTCGTACCCGATGTACTTGTTGAGCGGGGTGACCACGGAGGGGGAGGACTCGGCGTACTCGCGGGCCCGTTCGCGGTCGGCGGTGATGCCGTCCACGGTGCGGTCGGCCAGCAGCCGGGAGACGTTGGCGAGCAGCCGGACGGACTCCAGCACGTTCTTGGCGATGACCGGCAGCATCACGTTGAGCTCGAAGTTGCCGGCGGCGCCGGCGGTGGCGACGGTGGCGTCGTTCCCGACGACCTGGGCGCACACCATCAGCACGGCCTCGGGGATGACCGGGTTCACCTTCCCGGGCATGATCGACGAGCCGGGCTGGAGGTCGGGCAGCGCGATCTCGGCGAGGCCGGTGCGCGGCCCGGAGGACATCCAGCGCAGGTCGTTGGCGATCTTCGTCAGCCCGACCGCGATGGTCCGCAGCTGCCCGCTGGTCTCGACGATGCCGTCCCGGGCGCCCTGCGCCTCGAAGTGGTCGCGGGCCTCGGTCAGCGGCAGCCCGGTGCTGCGGGCGACCTCCTCGATCACGGCGGCGGAGAAGCCGGGAGGGGTGTTGATGCCGGTGCCGACGGCCGTGCCGCCCAGCGGCAGTTCGGCGAGCCGGGGGAGGGAGGCGTGCAGCCGCTCGACGCCGTAGCGCACCTGGGCGGCGTACCCGCCGAACTCCTGGCCCAGCGTCACGGGCGTGGCGTCCATCAGGTGGGTCCGGCCCGACTTCACGACGTCGGCGAACTCCTCCGCCTTGCGCTCCAGGGCGGCGGCGAGGTGCTCCAGGGCCGGGATCAGGTCGCGCGTCACGGCGGCGGTGGCCGCGATGTGGATGGAGGAGGGGAAGACGTCGTTGGACGACTGGGAGGCGTTGACGTGGTCGTTCGGGTGCACGCCCCGGCCCAGCCGCTCGCTCGCCAGCGTGGCGATGACCTCGTTGGTGTTCATGTTGGACGAGGTGCCCGACCCGGTCTGGAAGACGTCGACCGGGAAGTGCTCGTCCCATTTCCCCTCGGCGACCTCCCGGGCCGCCTCCTGGATCGCCCCGGCGACGTCCTCGTCCAGGACCCCCAGCTCCGCGTTGACCTTGGCCGCGGCCCCCTTGATCCGGGCCAGCGCCTCGATGTGCGCGCGCTCGATGCGCTGCCCGGAGACCGGGAAGTTCTCCACGGCCCGCTGGGTCTGTGCCCGCCACTTGGCGTGGGCGGGCACCCGCACCTCGCCCATGGAGTCGTGCTCGGTGCGGTACTCGGTCCTGTCCTGCTCGTCGGTCATCGACGATCACCTCCACGTGTCACAGCGTCAGCGCCGCGACCACTGTTCCCCGTGGAGGCGAATCGTCACCGCCCTCGTCAGGCGAGTCCGGGACCGCGTACCGGAATGGAGGTGAAGGTGGGGGCCGGGGCCGGGTCCTGGAAGAAGTCGTTGCCCTTGTCGTCCACGACGATGAACGCCGGGAAGTCCTCGACCTCGATCCTCCAGACCGCCTCCATGCCGAGCTCCTCGTACTCGACGACCTCGACCTTCTTGATGCAGTCCTGGGCCAGGCGCGCGGCCGGGCCGCCGATGGAACCGAGGTAGAAGCCGCCGTGGGCGTGGCACGCGTCGGTGACCTGCTTGCTGCGGTTGCCCTTGGCGAGCATCACCTTGGAGCCGCCCGCCGCCTGGAACTGCTCCACGTAGGAGTCCATCCGGCCGGCCGTCGTCGGGCCGAACGAGCCCGACGCGTAGCCCTCGGGCGTCTTGGCGGGGCCGGCGTAGTACACCGGGTGGTCCTTGAGGTACTGCGGCATCCCCTCGCCCGCGTCCAGCCGCTCCTTGATCTTGGCGTGCGCGATGTCGCGCGCCACGACCAGGGGACCGGTCAGGGACAGGCGGGTCTTCACCGGGTACTTGGTGAGCTCCGCGAGGATCGTCTCCATCGGCTGGTTGAGGTCGATCTTCACGACGTCGCCGCTGTCGTCGAGCTGCTCGTCGGTGGTCTCCGGCAGGAACCGCGCCGGGTCCGTCTCCAGCTGCTCCAGGAACACGCCCTCGGCGGTGATCTTCGCGACGGCCTGGCGGTCGGCGGAGCAGGACACCGCGATGGCCACCGGGCAGGACGCGCCGTGCCGGGGCAGGCGCACCACGCGCACGTCGTGGCAGAAGTACTTGCCGCCGAACTGCGCGCCGATGCCGATCCTCTGCGTCAGCTCGAAGACCTTCTGCTCCAGCTCCTTGTCGCGGAAGCCGTGCCCCAGCTCCGAGCCCTCGGCGGGGATCTCGTCCAGGTAGTGCGCGGAGGCGTACTTCGCCGTCTTCAGCGCGTACTCGGCGCTCGTGCCGCCGACCACGATCGCCAGGTGGTAGGGCGGGCAGGCCGCCGTGCCCAGCGAGCGGATCTTCTCCTCCAGGAACTTCATCATGGAGGACTCGTTCAGGACGGCCTTCGTCTCCTGGTACAGGAAGGACTTGTTGGCCGAGCCGCCGCCCTTGGCCATGAACAGGAACTTGTAGGCGCCGCCGTCGGTCGCGTACAGCTCGATCTGGGCGGGGAGGTTGGAGCCGGTGTTCTTCTCCTCCCACATGGTGAGCGGAGCCATCTGCGAGTAGCGCAGGTTCAGGTTCCGGTAGGCGTCGTAGATGCCGCGGCTGAGGGCCTCCTCGTCGCGGCCGCGCGTCAGCACGTTCTGGCCGCGCTTGCCCATGACGATCGCCGTGCCGGTGTCCTGGCACATGGGCAGCACGCCCGCCGCGGCGATGTTGGCGTTCTTCAGCAGGTCCAGCGCGACGAACTTGTCGTTGGCGGACGCCTCGGGGTCGTCGATGATCCGGCGCAGCTGCGCGAGGTGGGCCGGGCGCAGGTAGTGCTGGATGTCGTGGATCGCCTCCTCGGCGAGCTTGCGCAGCGCCTCCGGCTCCACCTGCAGGAAGGTGCGCCCGTCCGGCCCCTCGACCGTGGAGACGCCCTCGGAGGTCACCAGCCGGTAGGGCGTGGTGTCCTCTCCCTGGGGGAGCAGATCGGTGTACGCGAACTCAGGCATCTCAGCCCATTCCTCACTCGACGGACGGCGGCCCGCCTCCTTTGGCGAGCGCCAACCAGCGTAGAACCTGCCGCTGACGGCGAGCTTGTGAGGTAAGGCTCAGTTCGTCACATCCGGCCGAGGCCGAGGGGATGCCGCGGAGGGGTGTCGCGATCTATCGTGTTTCGGTACGCTGCTGCCGTGGACCTTCAGAAGCAGGACCTCCAACAGCCCGGCCCCCGGCCGCAGGGCGTGCCCGCCGCCTCCGAGTTGCGCGCCTCCGACGCCGAGCGCGACCGCATCGCCGACATCCTGCACGACGCCCTGGCCGAGGGCCGCCTCACCGCGGACGAGCACGCCGAGCGCGTCGAGGGGGTGCTGCGCGCCAAGACGGTGGGCGAGCTGGAGGTCTTCGTCCGGGACCTGCCCGCGGCTCACGGCCACGGTCCCGGGGCGGTCCACGCCGCGGCGCCCCACCGCCCCACCGCCGGCGCCATCCCGGTGGAGCCGGACGACAACGTGGTCGCGGTCTTCAGCAGCGCCGTCCGCAAGGGCCGCTGGCGGGCGGGCCGCCGCATCCACGCGTACGCGATCTTCGGCAGCGTCGAGATCGACCTCAGCGAGGCGCTCTACGACCACCAGCAGGTCGTCATCAAGTCGTGGGCGGTGTTCGGCAGCGTCGACATCAGGGTCCCGGAGAATGTGTCGCTGCGCGGCATGGGCGGCGGTGTCCTCGGCAGCTTCGAGGTGGCCACCCTCGACTCGGGCGACCCGGAGGCCCCCATCGTCTACGTCGACGGCTGGGCCGTCCTGGGCAGCGTCGAGGCCCGGCCCCGCCGCGGCAAGCTCGTCGCGGACATCCTGGACCGGGTGCAGCGCAAGGTCGACAGGAGTTTGCGCAGGCACCTGGGTCATTGACGATCGCGAATCGGCCCGGGCGCGCAGGCCCGGCCGGCCCGGGTCGGCGGTGCCCGCGCGGCCCCGCCGGACGGGGCGGGTGCAGCCCTTGGGAACTCAGTGCATAGGCGCGCGTACAGCGGGTAGGGCTTGCTGCATCGTCTCTCGCTCGCGAAGCCGTCGTCAGGAGTAGACCGTGCTGCAACCGCCGCATTCGTCTCTGCAGGTAGCTGCCGTTCCGGCCCCGCGGGTGCCAGCGCGAGACAGGGACCAGGACGCCCCGTGGCACACCGAGGCGGTGTGCCGGCGGGACGAGGCCGGCCTGTTCTTCGCCCCCTCCAAGGAGCCCACCGCCGCCCGGCTGTCCCGGGAGGAGGCGGCCAAGCGGGTCTGCGCCCGCTGTCCCGTCATGGTCGAGTGCCGCGAGCACGCCCTGCTCCAGCCCGAGCCCTACGGCGTCTGGGGCGGTCTGACCGCCGCGGAGCGCCGCGTGGTCCTGGCCCGGCGCCGCCGCCGCGACATGGAGCTGAAGAAGACCGCCCGCGCGGCGAACCGGATAGCCGCCGCGGGCTGACCGCGCACCGCACGGAAGAGGGCGTCCCCACCGCACCGGGGACGCCCTCTCCTTTCGCTGCGGGACGGCGCTACTTGCCCTTGTCGAAGTCGATCGCGCTGTACGCCCGGAGCTTGGACAGCCGGTGCTCCGAATCGATCCTGCGGACCGTGCCCGAGCGCGACCGCATCACGATCGAATCGGTCGTCGCCGTCTCGGCGCGGTAGCGGACGCCGCGCAGCAGCTCGCCGTCCGTGATGCCGGTCGCCACGAAGAACACGTTCTCACCGGTGACGAGATCCTCGGTCGTCAGCACCCGGTCGAGGTCGTGCCCCGCGTCGATCGCCCGCTGCCGCTCCTCGTCGTCCTTGGGCCACAGCTTGCCCTGGATGGTGCCGCCCAGGCACTTCACCGCACAGGCCGAGATGATGCCCTCGGGGGTGCCGCCGATGCCGAGCAGCAGATCGACGCCGGTGCCCTCCCGCAGCGCCAGGATCGAGCCGGCCACGTCGCCGTCGGAGATCAGCTTGATGCGCGCGCCGGTATCCCGGATCTCCTTGATGATGCCCTCGTGCCGCGGCCGGTCCAGGATGACGACGGTCACGTCCTCGGGCGTGGAGCGCTTGGCCTTGGCGACCCGGCGGATGTTCACCGACACCGGGGCGTCGATGTCGACGAAGTCGGCGGCCTCCGGTCCGGTGACGAGCTTGTCCATGTAGAACACGGCCGACGGGTCGAACATCGACCCGCGCTCGGCGGCGGCCAGCACCGCGATCGCGTTCGTCATGCCCTTGGCCGTCAGCGTCGTGCCGTCGATCGGGTCGACGGCGATGTCGCACTCGGGCCCGGTGCCGTCGCCGACGCGCTCGCCGTTGAACAGCATGGGCGCCTCGTCCTTCTCGCCCTCACCGATGACGACGACGCCGTTCATCGAGACGGTGGAGACGAGTGTCCGCATGGCACGCACTGCGGCACCGTCGGCGCCGTTCTTGTCACCGCGCCCCACCCAGCGGCCCGCGGCCATCGCCGCCGCCTCGGTCACCCGGACCAGTTCCAGGGCGAGGTTGCGGTCGGGGGCCTCGGAGGGCACATCGAGTTCGGACGGCAAGTGATGATGCTCGGTCATCGGAGCGCACCTTTCTGTACGACGACGGCCGGATGAGGGTGTTGTTCGCCCGACTCTATATCCGGGCGCACAGAATGAGCAGGGGCCCCCACGGATGAGCGCGGTGGGCACCTGCGACGATAGGGGGCGTGGCAGGTACGAACGGCAAGCAGAAGACGGCGCGGGACATGATCCTCTCCCTCGGGGTCATCGTCCTCGTGGCGGGCTTCGTCTACCTCTTCATCCCGCACGACGAGAGCGCACCCGACGTGAAGCGCGTCGACTACCGGGTCGAGCTGCTCACGGCGCGCCGCGCCGCCTCCTACCCCGTCGCCGCGCCGGAGGGCCTGTCCGACGCGTGGAAGGCCACCTCCGTCCGGTTCCGGGGCGACGAGTTCGACGCCTGGCACCTGGGGTTCCACGACCCCGAGGGGGAGTACGTGGCGGTCGAGCAGTCCACCCAGCGACGGCCCGTCTTCCTGGACGAGGCGACCCAGGGGGCGCGCGAGACCGGCAGGACCCAGACGATCGACGGCAGGACGTGGACCCGCTACGAGGGCGGCCGGTACGACGCGCTGGTGCTGGAGGGCACCGAGGGCTCGACGACGGTCGTGACGGGCACCGCGGGCTTCGGACAGCTGACGCGCATGGCCGAGGCGCTGGAGACGGAGTAGCCGCGCGGACGTGCGAGCCGGTCGCGCACGGACGGGCGAGCGGTCGTGCGTGCCCTGCGTGCACACGACGAAGGCCCCCGGTACGCACCGGGGGCCTTCGTCGTGTGCACGGTCAGACCGTGGTGACGACCTCGTCGTACTCCAGGCGCGGGGAGCGCGGGTACCAGGCGTCCGGACCCGGGCGGCCGATGTTGACGACCATCAGCGGGGTGTGGTCGTCGTCCAGGAACTCCTTGCGCACGCCCTCGAAGTCGAAGCCCGTCATCGGGCCGGCGGCGAGACCGGCGGCGCGGACGCCGACGATGAAGTACGCGGCCTGGAGGGCGGCGTTCATCGCGGCGGAGCCCTCGCGGACGGGGCGCTCGGCGAAGAAGGCGTCCTTGGCCTGCGGGAAGGCCGGGAAGAGCTGCGGGAGCTCCTCGTGGAACTCGTTGTCCGCGGCGAGGATCGCCACCAGCGGAGCGGCCGCGGTCTTGGCCCGGTTGCCCTCGGACATGTGCGCCACCAGGCGGTCGCGGGCCTCGCGGGAGCGGACCAGGGTGATGCGCAGCGGGGTCTGGTTGAAGGCGGTCGGGCCGTACTTGACCAGGTCGTAGATCGCCTTCACCTGCTCGTCGGTCACCGGCTCGTCGGTGAACGCGTTGGCGGTGCGGGCCTCGCGGAACAGGAGGTCCTGGGCGGCGGGGTCAAGAACCAGAGACATGGAAAACCTTCTCGGGACGTACGTCGGGCCCGGCGGGGCCGGACCGGCTGACGTCTCCGACAATACGTCGATGAAGTTCAACGTTCAACTAAATTGAGGGTGCCGTGGGTCACGGTCGGGAAGAACCCGGATTCCCGCTACTCGCCGTCCTCGCCGGCCGCGGCCTCCTCCGCCAGCGCCGCGTCCAGCCGCGCCCGCGCCCCCGCCAGCCAGCGCCGGCACACCCTGGCCAGCTCCTCGCCGCGCTCCCACAGCGCCAGGGACTCCTCCAGCGTCGTGCCGCCCGCCTCCAGCCGGCGGACGACCTCGATCAGCTCGTCCCGCGCCTGCTCGTACCCGAGCGCCTCGCTCACGCCCGGCGCCTGTTCCACCTCGCTGGTCATCCACCCACCCTATGTGTCCACTCGTACGGAGAACTCACCCTCGGAGACCCGGGCACGCAGGGTCTGGCCGGGCTCCACCTCGCCGGGGTCGCGCACCGCGTGCCCGTCCTCCCGCTGGAGCACGGCGTAGCCGCGCTTGAGGGTCGCGGCCGGGGAGAGGGCCACCACGCGCGCGTGTGTGTGCGTCAGCTCCGACTCCGCCCGGTCGAGCTGGTGGCGCAGGCAGCGGCGGGTTCGGCCGAGCAGGTCCTCGATCTGGTCGGCGCGCTCGTCGATCATGCGGTGCGGGTCCTGGATCGACGGCCGGGCCAGGGCGTGGGCCAGGCCGCGCTCCTCCCGGTCGAGCAGCGCGTGCACGCACCGCCGCGCCCGGTCGCGCAGCTGCCGCACCCGCTCGAACTCCTCGCCCACGTCCGGCACGACCTTCTTGGCGGCGTCGGTCGGGGTGGAGGCGCGCAGGTCGGCCACATGGTCCAGCAGCGGGTTGTCCGGCTCGTGCCCGATGGCCGACACCACGGGCGTACGGCACTGGGCGACCGTGCGCACCAGCTGCTCGTCGGAGAACGGCAGCAGGTCCTCCACGCTGCCACCACCCCGGGCGACGATGATCACGTCCACGTCGTCGAGCGCGTCGAGCTCCTTCACGGCCTGCACGACCTGGGGCACGGCGTGCACGCCCTGCACGGCCACGTTGCGCACCTCGAAGCGCACGGCGGGCCAGCGGTGCCGGGCGTTCTCCAGCACGTCCCGCTCCGCGGCCGAGGCCCGGCCGCAGACCAGCCCGATCAGCTGCGGCAGGAACGGCAGCGGCTTCTTGCGCTCCCGCGCGAACAGGCCCTCCCGCGCGAGGGACTTCTTCAGCTGCTCCAGCCGCGCGAGCAGCTCACCGACACCCACGGGCCGTATCTCGGTCGCCCGCAGCGACAGCTGCCCGCGCGGGGCGTACCACTCGGGCTTGGCGAGGACGACCACCCGGGCGCCCTCGCTCACCACGTCCGCGACCGAGTCGAACACCTGCCGGTAGCAGGTCACACCGACCGAGATGTCGTGCGAGGGGTCGCGCAGGGTCAGGAACACCACGCCGGCACCCGGCCGCCGCGACAACTGAGTGATCTGCCCCTCGACCCACACGGCGCCGAGCCGGTCGATCCACCCCCCGATGAGCCGCGACACCTCACCGACGGGCAGCGGGGATTCCGGAGTCGTGTTCACTGCCATGCGGCGAGCGTAGTGGGCCCCACCGACAACAGCGCCCAGCCGCCCTGCGCCCGGCGGCGTCCCGGCCGCTGTGGGCTCGGTGGTGGTCCGGCCGCTTCGTGCTCGGTGGTGGTCGGCCGTTCTGCACCCGGCGGTGGTCGGCCGTTCTGGGCGCTCGGGGGGTCCGGCCGTTCGGCATCCGGCGGCGGTCGGCCGTCTTAGGCGCTTCGGTGGTCCGGCCGTTCTGCACCCGGCGGCCGCCTCTTCGTGCTCGGTGGTGGTCCGGCCGCTCTGCGCTCGGCGGCGGTCGGCCGTCTGAGGCGCTTCGGTGGTCCGGCCGTTCTGCACCCGGCGGCCGCCTCTTCGTGCTCGGCGGTGGCCCAGCCGCTCCGCGCTCGGCGGTGGCCGGTCATTCCGGGCTCAGCCGTGGCCCCAGCCGCTCCGCGCTCGCCGGTGGCCCGGCCGCTGTGGGCACACCGGTGGTCCGGCCGCTCCGCGCCCGCCGGTCGTTCGGCCGTTCCGCGCTCGCCGGTGGTCCGGCCGCTCCGCGCCCGCCGGTCGTTCGGCCGTTCTGCGCTCGCCGGTGGTCCGGCCGCTCCGAGCTCGCCGGTGGTCGGCCCCTCTGGCACACCGGTGGAGCGGTGTGCCGCGCGTAGCGGGCCGTTCGCCCGGTGGCCCTCGGTCACGGCGGTGGCGGCGTCACCGCCCGCCGGCCGCCCTGCACCGCGAGCACCACCAGGCCGATCGCCAGCCACACCGCGCCGACCGCCTGGGCGGTGCCCGACGCCTCCACGATGACCGCGACGGTGATCGCCGCGCCCGCCACCGGGACCAGTACATGGCGCCACCAGCTCACCGGGCCGCCCCGGCGCCTGACCGCGAACCAGCCCACCACGCTCGCGTGCAGCAACGTGAACGCCGTCAGGGCGCCGACGTCGACGACGGAGACCAGCTGGTCCATGCCGTCGTCGCGGCGTGCCGCCCACACCGCCGCCACCAGCGTGATCACCGCCGCGCACAGCAGCGCCACGCGCGGCACACCGGCGTCCGTGCGCGACAGCACGCGCGGCAGCCGCCCGTCGCGCCCCATCGCGAACAGCAGCCGGCCCGCCGCGGCCTGCCCGGCCAGCGCCGCGAACGCCGCACCGACGGCCTTGTGGCGTCCAGCGTGCCGAACACGCCGACCGGGGCCATCGGCGCGATGAACAGCAGCCCGTAGACCACCAGGTCCCGGAAGCCCAGGCTGCGCCGCAGCGCGTGCTCCCCGCCCGGGACGGGCGCCTGCGTGCCGGTCTCCGCCATCCTGGCCCGCCCTCCGTTCGAGTCACCGCCCTTCCCGTGCGCTCGTTCAGTCTTCCCGGGGACTGCGGACGGCCGCGATCCCTGACCCGCCGAACGCGGCCTTACGATGGGACGCATGTCTGCTTCGCCTGGCCGCCGTGTCCTGCTCGCCGCCCCCCGTGGCTACTGCGCGGGCGTGGACCGCGCCGTGATCGCCGTCGAGAAAGCGCTGGAGCAGTACGGCGCTCCGGTCTACGTGCGGCACGAGATCGTCCACAACAAGTACGTCGTGCAGACCCTGGAGAAGAAGGGCGCGATCTTCGTCGAGCGCACGGAGGAGGTCCCCCCGGGCAACATCGTGATGTTCTCGGCGCACGGCGTGGCCCCCGTCGTCCACGAGGAGGCCAAGCAGGGCCGCCTCGCCACCATCGACGCCACCTGCCCCCTGGTCACCAAGGTCCACAAGGAAGCCGTCCGGTTCGCCGGCGAGGACTACGACATCCTGCTGATCGGCCACGAGGGCCACGAGGAGGTCATCGGCACCTCCGGCGAGGCTCCCGACCACATCCAGCTCGTCGACGGCCCGGGCGACGTCGCCAAGGTCGAGGTCCGCGACCCGTCCAAGGTCGTCTGGCTCTCCCAGACCACGCTGTCCGTCGACGAGACCATGGAGACCGTCGACGCCCTCAAGGAGAAGTTCCCGCAGCTCATCTCCCCGCCCAGCGACGACATCTGCTACGCCACGCAGAACCGCCAGCTCGCCGTGAAGCAGATGGGCGCCGAGTCCGACCTGGTCATCGTGGTCGGCTCGCGCAACTCCTCAAACTCCAAGCGCCTGGTCGAGGTCGCCAAGATCGCCGGCGCCCGCGACGCCCACCTCGTGGACTTCGCCGACGAGATCGACGAGGCCTGGCTCCAGGGCGTCTCCACCGTCGGCGTCACCTCGGGCGCCTCCGTGCCGGAGGTCCTGGTCGAGCAGGTCCTGGAGTGGCTCGCGCAGCGCGGTTTCGAGGACGTCGAGATCGTCAAGGCGGCCGAGGAGTCCATCACCTTCTCCCTGCCCAAGGAGCTGCGCCGCGATCTGCGCGAGGAGGCGGCCGCGCTGGTCGCCGAGCGGGGCGGCGCCGGGACCGGTGAACGTTCCGGGGAGTGATCGTGTCGAGGGCCGGACGGTGATCCCCGTCCGGCCCGTGACCGTCAGCCGTACGTCGTAACGTGGGTGTCATGCAGATCTTCGGTGTGGACATCGGCGGATCCGGGATCAAGGGTGCCCCGGTGGATCTCGACAAGGGCGACCTGGCGCAGGAGCGCCACAAGGTCCTCACCCCCCACCCGGCGACCCCGGAAGCGGTGGCCGACGGCGTCAAACAGGTCGTCGACCACTTCGGCTGGTCGGGGCCGGTCGGCGTCACGTTCCCGGGCGTGGTCACCGACGGGGCGACCATCCGTACGGCGGCCAACGTCGACCACAGCTGGATCGACACCGACGCCCGCGCGCTGCTCGGCGAGCGGCTGGGCGGGCTTCCGGTGACGGTGCTGAACGACGCGGACGCGGCGGGCGTCGCCGAGATGCACTTCGGCGCGGGCCGCGGCCGTACGGGCACGGTCATCCTGCTCACGTTCGGCACGGGCATCGGCAGCGCGCTCTTCGTCGACGGCGCCCTGGTGCCCAACACCGAGCTGGGGCATCTGGAGCTGGACGGGCACGACGCGGAGAAGCGGGCCTCCAGCAAGGTGCGCGAGGACCACGACATGACGTGGGAGCACTGGGCGGCGCACCGGGTGAGCAAGTACCTCGCGCACGTGGAGATGCTGTTCTCGCCGGAGCTGTTCATCATCGGCGGCGGCGTCAGCCGCAAGGCCCACAAGTTCCTGCCCCACATCGAGGGCGTCAAGGCGGAGATCGTCCCGGCGCAGCTGCAGAACAACGCGGGGATCGTGGGCGCGGCGATGCGAGTGGCGGAACTCTAGGCAGGGTCGCCGAGGGCACCGGGCGAGGCAGACCCCGACGGCGGTACATGAGGGCAGGGGCCCGTCAGGCAGGCTGACGGGCCCCTGCCGTGCGCCGCCGGTGCACCAGCCGGATCCGGCGGACGATCACCATGACCCCGGCGACCAGCGTCCCGCCGTAGAGCCAGCCGGCCTGCGTGGCGAGCGCCGTCACCAGGCCCATCAGCCTGCCGCCGACCCCGCCGTCGCCGTCGGCCACCGGCAGCAGTCCCACGGCGAACGCGATCGGCACCACGATGGGCGCCGTCATCAGGTCCCCGGGCCGCACCCACAGCGCGGTCAGTACGCACACCGGCAGGAACAGCACCCCGTACACCGTCAGCGACGCCCCGAACAGCGCCGAGCACAGCGCGCCCAGCAGGAACATCACCGCCGCGCAGAACAGCCCGCTGCCCAGCCCGGTCAGCCGGGGGTTCGGCAGGCGTCGCGCCGCCGGAGCGGGGGCGGGGGCCGGCCTTCGCACCGGGGCCGGGCGCCGCTGCTGGCCCGGCGGCCGGGCCGGGCGCGTGGCACGGCCGTCCGCACCGCGCTTCACCTGCGGCGGCAGGGGCGGCCGCGGCCGGTCGCGTCGCGTTCCGTACTGGGCAGGTCGCGTCCTGTATCGCTCCACCGCACCAACTTAGGTCGTTCTATATGCCGAATAGGCTGTCTGACACGCCGTGGACCCCGGCCTGGGCACGCGTTCGATACGTCGCCGGGGCCGTGGTGGGCACGTCGTAGACTGGTGGATCGGCCGCTCCTCAGGCCCCCTGCCCTCTCCACTCACGGGAAGTCGCAACGTGTCGCTCACGATCGGAATCGTCGGTCTGCCGAATGTCGGCAAGTCGACCCTGTTCAACGCCCTGACCAAGAACGACGTGCTGGCGGCCAACTACCCGTTCGCCACGATCGAGCCCAACGTCGGCGTGGTCGGCGTCCCCGACCCCCGCCTGACGAAGCTGGCGGAGATCTTCGACTCGCAGCGGGTGCTCCCGGCGACCGTCGACTTCGTCGACATCGCGGGCATCGTGCGCGGCGCCAGCGAGGGCGAGGGCCTGGGCAACAAGTTCCTCGCGAACATCCGCGAGTCCGACGCGATCTGCCAGGTCATCCGGGCCTTCAAGGACGAGAACGTCGTCCACGTCGACGGCAAGGTCTCGCCCAAGGACGACATCGAGACGATCAACACCGAGCTGATCCTCGCGGACCTGCAGACCATCGAGAAGGTCCTGCCGCGCCTGCAGAAGGAGTCGCGGATCAAGAAGGACGTCGCGCCGAAGGTCAAGGCCGTCGAGGAGGCCAAGGAGATCCTGGAGAAGGGCGACACCCTCTTCTCCCGGGGCATCGTCCAGGGCACCGAGCGCGCCGAGCTCCTGCACGACCTGCACCTGCTCACGACCAAGCCGTTCCTCTACGTCTTCAACGTCGACGAGGACGAGCTGACCGACGAGGACTTCAAGAACGAGCAGCGGGCCCTGGTCGCCCCCGCCGAGGCGATCTTCCTCAACGCCAAGCTGGAGGCGGACCTCGCCGAGCTCGACGAGGACGAGGCGCTGGAGCTGCTGCAGTCCGTCGGCCAGGAGGAGCCCGGCCTGGCGACCCTGGCGCACGTCGGCTTCCGCACGCTCGGCCTGCAGACCTACCTCACGGCCGGTCCCAAGGAGTCCCGCGCCTGGACCATCAAGAAGGGCGCCACGGCCCCCGAGGCGGCCGGCGTCATCCACACGGACTTCCAGAAGGGCTTCATCAAGGCGGAGGTCATCTCCTTCGACGACCTGGTGGAGACCGGCTCGGTCGCGGAGGCCCGCGCCAAGGGCAAGGCCCGCATGGAGGGCAAGGACTACGTCATGCAGGACGGCGACGTGGTGGAGTTCCGCTTCAACGTGTGACCGGGTGACGTGACACAGGTCGCAGGTCCGGCGGACCGGCGGCGCAGAAGGGGCCGGCTCGTCCCGAGCCGGCCCTTTTCGCGGTGTCCTGACCGGGAGATCATGATGCCGGCGGCGCCGCTGACAAGCGCAGCCCGGCCCCTCGGGCGGCATGCGGGGCTCGGCTGCAGGTAGGGGTCCCGGCCCTACCCGGTTCTCCTGCGCAGCCGGCCGGCGCGGTGGGCGGCCGTGAGGGCCGCGGCCAGGGCCGTGGCGGTGAGGGCCGTGAGGAGGAGTCTGTCCCGCTTCGTGTGGGCGCCGGGGGCCCGAGGGGCCGGGGGCTCGGGGGACAGGCCGTGGGTGATGCGCCGCCAGACGCGTTCCGGGGGCGCGGCCGGGAGGTCGACCAGCTGGGCCGTGCGCGCGGCGGTCACCACGCGGGTCATCGTCCGCAGTTCGTCCCGGCAGCGCCCGCACTGCCGGATGTGCCGCAGCGCACCGGCGTCCTCCTCACCCGCGGTGGCGTGCCCCAGGGCCAGTTCCACCAGGTGAGCGGGGTCTACGTGGGTCACTGCGCCCTCCCGGACCCGACGGGCTCCGCCGTGACGACGAGGTTGGACAGGTAGCCGCCCCGCCCGGGGTCGAACGGCGGCGCGCAGGTGACGAGGGTGAGGACGGGAGCGCCGGAACGGCGGAACACCGAGGCGGGCAGCTCGTCCTTCGGGACGGTCCGGCGCGCGACGACGCGGTGACGCACCGGCTCCGCCGTCGCCCGGCGCACCTCGACGCGGTCCCCGGGACGCACGTCGCGGAGCGCGGCGAACTCGCCGATCGCCCCGGTGTGGTCGTCGACGTGACCGACGAGCACGGCCGAACCCCGGTCGCTGCCCGGCGCGGGGCCGTAGCGGTACCAGCCGGCCTGGGACGGGTCCTCGGGGACGGCCATGTCGCCCTCGTCCGTCACTCCCACCGGGCCGACCCGGGCGTCGAGGCCGAGACCGGGTACGAGGACGCGTTCGGGCGGGGGAGCCGGTGCCGCCGAGGGCGGGGAGTGCGGGTTCGCCGGGTCGTTCCCCTTCACGGGGGTGTCGCCGTTCACCTCCGCCGGGTTGTGCGGGTCCGGCGGAGTGGTCTTCCCGAAGTCCCGACCCGCCGTGGCACCCGCCGGGGAACCGCTCGGCTCCGGCGGAAAGCCGAGGACGGCTGCCACGGCGGCAGCCGCCACGATCGGTCCCGTCAGCCGGCGCGCGTGGTCAGCCACGCCGGCCGGCGATCCGGCGGACCACCAGCGCGCCCGTCAGGACGGCCGCCCCGCCCGCGACGGCCCAGCCGGCCGACAGGTCGGTGGAGTTCGGGGCCGCGGCGGCCCCGCTCCCGCCGGCGGGAACACCGCGCGGGCCGGACTCCATGCCGCTGAACGTCTGGGTCGCCAGCGCCAGGTCCTTGTCCTCCGCGCTGCCCCAGGCGTAGACGACGTTGCTCGTGCCCTCCGCGAGGTTCAGGTCGGCCGGGCCGATGGCCACCGTGTCGGTGCCGGCGAGCACCACGTCGGCGTTGATCGTGCCCGCGTCGACCCCGGCGGTGCCCTCCTTCGGGTTGGTCAGGTCGCTGAAGACGGTCTGCCCGCCGGCCCGGACGTCGACGGCCGGTGCCGCCGCGACGTGGCGGACCGTGAGGCGGGACTTGCCCGGGTCGACCCGCGAGACGTCGTCGGTGAAAGCCGTCAGCTCGGGCCGGCCGTCGGCGGAGAGGTGGGCGGCGACCGTGGCGCTGCCGCCCTCGGGCACCTCCACCGTCTTCTCCAGGGCGGGGGTGCCGTCCGGCCCCTCGCCCGCTTCGAAGATCTTGATGTCGTAGGTGCCGGCGTCGAGGGACTGCGGGTCCGTCACGGTGCCGGGCTCGAAGTCGCTGAGCAGTTCGTCGCCGTTGGCGTACACGTCCACCGTCAGATCGGGGATGCCGTGGAAGACGGACACCATGGCCTTGCCGGAGTCGTCGGCGGCCAGGGCGGGCGCGGCGGCGCCGAGCGCGAGGGCGCAGGCACCGGTGGTGGCGGCGAGGGCGAGGCGGAGGGGGGAGGTCATCGGAAATCATCCCTTCGGCAAGTCTCCGTACGGTGCGGAGTCTCGGTCGTGTTTCGGGTGCCGGGGCCGCTCCGGATGCGCGCCGCGGCGGGCCCTCTTCGGCCGCGTCACACGCCGGTGTCGTGGACGGGGCTCTGCTCGACCGCCCGGCGCAGCCGGTGCAGGCCGCGGCGGGCGTGGCTCTTGACCGTGCCCAGGGGCATGCCGGTGCGCTCCGCGATCTGCGTCTGGGTCAGGTCCTCGTAGAAGGCCATGCACAGCACCTCCCGCTGGTCGCGCGGCAACCGGCCCAGGGCGTCGATGAGCAGCACGCGGTCCAGCACGTGGTCCGGTGCCGACTCGCCGTGGCCCGCCGGGGTGTCCGCGTCCCGGGCGGCCGAGTCGACGAGCGTCAGACGCCTCGTCCTGGCGGCCAGCGCGTCCACGATCTTGCGGCGGGTGATGCCGACCAGCCAGGCGCCGAGCGGACCGCGTTCCGGGCGGAATCCCGCGCGGCCGTGCCAGGCACCGAGGAAGACCTGCTGGGTGACGTCCTCCGCCTCGTGGGTGTCGCCGAGCACCCGCGTGGCCATGGTGTGGACGAGGGAGCACCAGCGCCGGTAGATCGCGGCGAACGCCTCCTCGTCGGCGGCCAGCAGGCCCCGGGCCAGTTCCTCCTCGTGGCGTGTCTCCTCCACGGGCGGGACGGGGACGGCGACTCGTGTGTCGGTGATCATGGCCGGGTTCCTCCTGCCGGGCTCCGTGCGGGGACGGAAGGCCGTTGTCGGACCGCACCCGCCGCAGCCGGGGGGCCGCGGGCGGTGCGTTCCCGGCCAGTGTTCGGTGCACAAACGACGCAGCTCAACATGCGTCGTTTGTGCGTCGTACGATCGATGCATGGGTGCACAGGAACGGAACGGCGACGACCGCGCGACGGCCCGGCGACCGGAAGGCGCCGGGCTGCCGGAAGGCGCCGGGCTGACCACCGGCGAGGTGGCCAGACGGCTGGGCGTGGCCCCGACGACGGTCCGTACCTGGGACCGGCGCTACGGCCTCGGGCCCGACGCGCACACGGGCGGCCGGCACCGCCGGTGGACCGTCGTGGACGTGGCCCGGCTGGAACGGATGTGCGCCCTGACGGCGACGGGGATACCGCCCGCGGAAGCGGCACGGACGGTACTGCGTGAGACGCCGCGGGGAGCCGCCCGGGTCTTCGGGGAAGGGGACGCCGCGGGGGCGTCCCCGCACGGCTCCGCCCCGGGCGGCACCGATACGGGCACGGGTTCCGGCCGGGGTGCGGCTCGAATCGACGCAGCACGGGTCGCCGGCCCGAGCGCGGCCGGAATCGACGCGGCAGGCCCCTCCGGTCCGCGCGGGGCCGGCATCGGCGCGGGTTCCGGCGACGGACCGGATCCCGGGCTGTTCTCCGCCGCCGCCGACGACGCGTCGGGTGCCGGGACCGCTTCGGCCGCCGCCCCCGGCGGCAGGGAGGGCACCGCGACTGCGCCGAGGGCCGGCCGGGGGCGGAGCCGGGCCGGGAGCGGGATGCGGCTGGGCGACGTGCGTCAGGAGTGCAAGGGCATCGCCCGGGCCGCCCTGCGTCTGGACGCCGCCGCACTGGACGAACTGCTCGGGTCGGCGATCGACGAGCACGGACTGGTCACCGCGTGGACCGAGGTGATCATGCCGACCCTCCAGGCGGTCGGCCGCAAGTGGGAGAGCTCGGGCGAGAAGTACGTCGAGGTGGAGCACTTCCTGTCCTGGCACGTCTCCGGCGCGCTGCGGCGCTGCACCCCGCCCTCCGCGGCCGACCGCCCGGGCGCCACCACGGTGCTGGCGTGCGTCCCGGGCGAGAGCCACACGCTGCCGCTGGAGGTACTGGCCGCCGCGCTCGCCGAACGCGGCCTGCCCGTGCGGATGTTCGGCGGCGCGCTGCCCGTGGAGTCCCTCGTCACCGCCGTACGCAGGACCGGCCCGGCCGCGGTCGCGTTGTGGGCCCAGTCCCGCACCACCGCGAGCCGTCCGCTCGCCGCGCACGTTGCCGCGATGGAATGGGGGGTACGCGGTGCCCGGCGCAGGCCGGTCGTCCTGACGATCGGGCCGGGCTGGGCGGGCCGGGCGGTGACCGGGCTGCCGCGGCCGGCCGGGCTGGCGGAAGCCGTCGCGCTCCTGGAGTCGGTCGTGTCGCGCTGACCGGGCCCGGCTGCATCCGGGACCGGTACCGGCAGGGAAGTGACGGAGGATCGAATGACGGCGACGGCCGGGTGGTGGGAGCGGGTGTGCGGATGACCGGTGCGCGGGGGCGGCCCGCGGCCGCCGACGCCGACGGGCGGGGCGTGTGCCCCCCGCCGCGTCCCTCGCGTGCCGGGCTCACGCCGCGTCGCGCGCGGCTCCTCCCCGGGCGGGGAGGACGCCCGGTGGTGCCCGGTCACGGCGGCCGCGAGCCGTGGCGGCGGGCGCCCGGGCCGTCCGGGACCACCCCTCCCCCCGGGCCGTCCGGGACCACCTCTCGCCCCGGGGAGCACCGGCAGGACTCGCCGTGCGGCCATCCGGGGAGGAGCGCACGGGGCGCTCGCCGTCCTCGACACCGCCCGCCCCAGCCGTTCCCGGCCGTCGCCGCGCCCGTCCCGGCCGGACGACGCGCCTCCCACCCGGCCGGCGCCCGGTGACCGCCGGAGCGGCCGGTGTGCCGGAGATCGTGGTCGTCGGGGGCGGGGCCGCCGGGCTGAGTCTGGCTCACCGGCTGGTCGAGACCGGTGCCGCCGCCGTCACCGTCGTGGAGCCACCGGACGGTCCCGCGCGCCCGGCCGAACGGACCTGGTGCTACTGGGACGAGGGCGACGACGAGCTGGGCGCCGCGGTGACCGCCGACTGGTCGCTGCTGCGGGTGCACGGCCGCGACGGCACCGCCCTCACCGTCGACCCGGCCCCCGCGACCTACCGCATGGTGCGCTCCTCGGCGTTCGAGCGGCTGGTGCACGCCCGCCTGGAGCACGCCCCCGGCGGGCGTCTGCTGCGGGCCACGGCGGACACCGTGCGTGACGTCCCCGGGGGCGCGGAGGTCCGCTGCACGACACCCGACGGCCGAGTCCTCACGCTGCGCGCCCGGTACGTGTTCGACTCACGGCCGCTGCCCGCCCTGCCCGCCGCCCGGACGCAGTTGCTGCAGCACTTCCGCGGCTGGTTCGTGCGTACGGACCGCGAACGGTTCGACCCCGCCGTGGCCGACCTGATGGACTTCCGGGTGCCGCAGCCCCGGCACGGGCTCGCCTTCGGCTACGTCCTCCCGCTGGCCCCGGACCGGGCACTCGTCGAGTACACCGAGTTCTCCCGGGCCCCGCTGACCACCGAGGCGTACGAGGCCGCGCTCGGCCGCTACACCCGGGAGGTGCTGCGGCTGGGCGCGTTCGGGGTCGAGTCCGCCGAACAGGGCGTCATCCCCATGACCGACGGGCGCTTCCCCCGCCGCACCGGCCGGTCCGTGTTCCGCATCGGAACCGCGGGCGGCGCCACCCGGCCCGCCACCGGCTACACCTTCGCCGCCGTCCGGCGGCACAGCCGGGCCGTCGCCGCCGCCCTGCGCGACGGCCGCGGCACCGTGCCCCCGCCCCACGGCCGGCGGGCGCTGGCCATGGACGCGGTGCTGCTGCGCGCCCTGGACACCGGACGCGTCGACGGCCCCGCGTTCTTCACCGACCTGTTCCGCCGTACGCCCGCGCACCGCCTGCTGCGCTTCCTCGACGGCGCGACCTCGGTGCGGGAGGAGTGGGGCATCGGACTGCGCACCCCCGTGGGACCGATGCTGCGCACCGCGCTCGAAGTGCCCTTCCTGCCCCGCCGAACCCACCCCCTCCCAGGAACCGGAGAGAGCCACCGATGACCCTGCTGCGCGACGGCGACCTGGCGCGCGCCTTCGACCACGCGTCCCGCACCTACGACCGGCTCACGGCCCTCAACCCCGGTTACCGCACCGACCTGCTCCGCTCGGCGCGCCGGTTGCGGCTGCCCGGCGACGGGGCCGGGCTGCACGTGCTCGACCTCGGGTGCGGCACCGGCACCTCCACCCGGGCCCTGCTGCGGGCCGCGCCCCGGGCGCGGATCACCGCCGTGGACGCCTCCGCCGGCATGCTGCGGCAGGCCCTGGCCAAACCGTGGCCCGACCGGGTGCGGTTCCTGTACCTGAGCGCCGAGGAACTGCCGGCCGCCGGCGAAGGCCCCTTCGACGCGGTCTTCGCCGCCTACCTGTTCCGCAACGTCACCGACCCGGACGCCGTGCTGCACTCGGTGCGGACCCTGCTGAAGCCGGGCGGGCGGCTGGCCGTGCACGAATACAGCCTCGGCGGCTCACCGGCCCAGCGGGCGCTGTGGACGGCCGTCTGCCAGGGGATCGTCATCCCGGCGGGCACCCTCACGGGCGATCGGGCCCTGTACCGGCACCTGTGGCACAGCGTCCTCGACTTCGACACCGCCCCCGCGTTCACCGGCCGGCTGACCCGCGCCGGCTTCGCGGACGCCCGCGCCCTGCCCCTGGCCGGGTGGCAGACCGGCATCACCCACACCTTCGTCGCCCGCAACGGCTCCGCCCCGGCCGCCGCCGAGACGGCCCGGCAGACCCCCACCGGGACGGTCGCGGCATCCGCCCCCACCCCGGAGGCCGGCCGGTGAGCACCCGGACCGCACCCACCGCCGCCCGCCGCGGCCGGGACCGCAGGGCCGAGGTGCTGATGCCCGCCCCCGGCCGGGACCGGTTCGAGCCGGGGGACGCGCCGTCCGTCGCCGTGGTGGGCGGCGGCATCGCCGGCCTCGCCGCGGCCACCGGACTGGCCGAACGCGGCGCCCGCGTCACCCTCTACGAACGGGAGGAGTCCCTCGGCGGCCGCCTCGCCGGCCGGCGCACCCGGCTCGCGGACGGTTCCGAGGCGACCATGACCCGCGGCTTCCACGCGTTCTTCCGGCAGTACTACAACCTGCGCGGCCTGCTGCGCCGGACCGATCCCGGCCTCGACCGGCTCACCCCGCTGCCCGACTACCCCCTGCGGCACAGCGGCGGGCTCACCGACAGCTTCGCCCGCGTCCCGCGCACCCCGCCCCTCAGCGCCCTCGGCTTCGTCGCCCTCAGCCCCACCTTCGGCTGGCGCGACCTGACGTCCATGAACGCCCGCGCGGCGCTGCCGCTGCTGGACGTACGCGTACCGGAGGTGTACGAGCGGTTCGACCGGGTCAGCGCGACCGGGTTCCTGCGCAGCGTGCGCTTCCCCGAGGCCGCGCACCACCTGGCCTTCGAGGTCTTCTCGCGCAGCTTCTTCGCCGACCCGCGCGAACTGTCCGCCGCCGAGCTGATGCTGATGTTCCACATCTACTTCCTCGGCTCCTCCGAGGGGCTGCTGTTCGACGTGCCCGACGAGCCCTTCCCGCAAGCGCTGTGGGAGCCGCTCGGCGACTACCTCCGGTGCCTGGGCACCGACATCCGCACCGGCACGGCCGTCCACGGCATCGACCCCCTCCACGGCGAGGGCGGGGCCGAGGTCCGCACGGAGGCGGGGACCGGCCGGCACGACGCCGTGGTGCTCGCCCTGGACACCGAGGGGCTGCGGCGCACCGCCGCGGCCTCACCCGGCCTGGGCACCGGCCCGTGGCGTGCGGACATCGACGCACTGCGCACCGCCCCGCCGTTCCTCGTCTCCCGGTTCTGGCTCGACCGGCCGGTACGGGCCGACCGCCCCGGCTTCCTCGGCACCAGCGGCTACGAGGGCCTGGACAACATCAGCGTGCTGGAGCGCTACGAGGGCGAGGCCGCCCGCTGGGCCGCGCGCACCGGGGGCTCGGTGGTGGAACTGCACGCCTACGCCGTCCCCGAGGGGGCCGACCGGGAGAAGGCGCAGGACGAACTGCTCGCCCAACTGCGGCGGGTGTACCCGGAGACGGGCCGGGCGCGGGTCGTCGACGTCCGGCACGAGTGGCGCGCGGACTGCCCGATGTTCACCGCCGGCACCCACCACCGCCGCCCCACGGTCGCCACCCCGCATCCGTGGCTGACACTGGCCGGTGACGGCCTGCGCTGCGACCTGCCCGTCGCCCTGATGGAACGCGCCGCCACCACCGGTTTCCTGGCGTCCAACGCGTTGCTCGCCCGGTGGGGCGTGCGCGGCCAGGTCCTGTGGACGGTCCCGCGCGCGGGCCGCTCCCCGGCGCTGCGCGCCCTCGGCGCCCTCGCCGGCCGGCGTTCCTGAACGGGCCGCGCGACCGGCCAGGCCGCCGGACGGGCCCGGTCAAGCGGACGGGCCCGGGCAGCCGGATGGGCCCTGGCCGCTCGGCCAGGGCCCATCCGGCGGTGCCGCACCGGCCCGGAGCGCCGCTCGAACCGGTCGGTCGGGCGGCTTCCCCGGCGCCCGCTCCACCCGGGAAGCGGCCCGTCAACCCGGGAAGCGGCCCGTGCTGCGCAGTTCCCAGCGTCTCTCCGCGTAGGCCAGGTCGTCGCGCCACAGGCGTCCCGCGGTGTGGCGCATCAGGGGGCGCAGGGCGGGGGCCGCGGCCCGGGCCAGGGCGAAGCCGCGCCGCTCGGAGGTGGCCACGACCGCCTCCACCACGGCCGTGCGCGGACGCCCGTCGCCCGGCCGGGTCAGCGGCGTGGCGTGGGTCTCCACCACGGACGAGGCGCCCTCGCCGTCGGTGATGCGCATGACGACCGTGCGCGGCTCCGGCGCGGTGAACTCCGCCCGCACGGGCACCACCAGACGCCCCGCCACCCGGAAGGACACGTCGACGACGAAGGCGTCGTCCTCCTCGCCCTCGGGCTCCCGTACGACCTCCAGATCGACGAACGAGTACGGGTGGAACCAGGAGCCGTGCCACGGGTCCAGCCGGTTGGCCACCACGTCCTGCGGTTCGCACCGGCCCGCCCCGGTGTACACGGAGTCCACCGCGGGCGCCTCGGGACGCGGTGGGATCACGGGCCGCTCCGACGGCTCCTCCCCGCCGAGCGCGTCCAGCCGCACCCACACCAGCACCCCGTCGTCGTGCACCGGGAACGGCTGCCAGCCCGCGGTGGGCGAACCGTCCAGCGCGAGACCGTGCCAGTGGCACACCAGCGTTCCGCACACCACCCGGCTGTCCTTGAGCGGCGCACCCAGGTGCGGGCAGGCGCCGGGACCCGCGCGCAGCTCACCGGAGTCCGAGCGCCACAGCACGACCTCGACCCCGCCGATCGTCCGGCCGCGGGGGCCGCCCCCCGGGCGCACGTCCCGCGAGGCGCCGGCCACGAACCAGTTGCCGGAGGGCCGCGCCGAGGCCCGCTTGAGCGCGTCCGCGATCAGGCCGGGCCGCGCCGCCCGCCAGGTCGGGACCTGCTCCGCCCACTTCGGGCCGCTGCGCCGCCGCAACGGCGAGGTCCAGCGTGCCTTGTCCGCCCGGTCACCCATGGCCCGGCTCCTTCCGCTCCAGTACTGCGGCCCCGGCCGCCGGGCGCGCCGAGCGGGCGCGCCGGCGCGCGGCGGCCACGCGCACGACTCCGGCCGCCGCGGTCGCCGCCCGCCGGGGGCGGGAGACGACGGCACGGCGGTGCAGCACGGTGTACCCCTGCCGGGCGATCGCGTCGAGGATTCCGCCGTACAGCGTGAACGCCGCCCGGATGCAGGGCCGCACCCGGGGGTCGAGCATCGCGATGCCCGGCTCCGCCTGCCGGTACACGTCCCGGGTCATCGCCTCGGCCGCCACGAACGCCGCCCGGATGCGGGCGTCCCGGCGGCCGGTGCGCCGGCTCCACTCCAGCAGCGGCCGGTCCACGCCGTGCGCGGCGAGCAGGTCCCCCGGCAGGTACACCCGGCCGCGGTCCAGGTCCTCGCCCACGTCCCGCAGGAAGTTGGTCAGCTGGAACGCCACGCCCAGGGCCGCCGCGTGCGGTGCGGCCTCCTCGCGCGGCACGACCGTGCCGAGCACGGGCAGCATCTGCAGGCCGATCACCGCGGCCGAGCCGTGCATGTACGTCCGCAGGTCGGCGTAGGTCGGGTAGTCGGTGACGGTCAGGTCCGAGCGCATCGAGACCAGGAAGTCCTCGAACAGCGTCACCTCGATGCCGTACCGGTCGGCGGTGTCGGCCACCGCGCGCACCACGGGCTCGTCGCCGCCGCCGGTGCGCAGCGCGTGCGCGAGGTCGCCCTCCAGCCGCTTCAGCGACAGGTCGCGCTCCTCGGGGGTGCGGCCGCGGTCCAGGTCGTCGACGATGTCGTCGGCCCAGCGGGCGAAGCCGTACAGAGCGTGCACGGCCGAGCGGCGTTCCAGCGGCAGCAGGCGCGTGGCCAGGAAGTAGGTGCGGCCGTGGCGGGCGTTGAGCTCCCGGCACCGGGCGTAGTCGGCGCGCAGGCCGGGGTCGGTGACCCCGGCGGCGTCCAGTTCACGACGGGTCATGGGCTCCTGCTCCGGTCGGGGTGGACGGGAGGTCCGCCGCGGCGGGCCGGGGCCGCGGAGGGCGGCGGCCGGGGCCGCCGGTGACGCGGGCGGCGGCGAGTTTGCCGCTGATGAGCACGGTCGGCACGCCGACGCCCGGGGTGGTGCCGCAGCCCGCGAGCACCACGTTGGCCACGCCGCGCACGAGGTTGCGCGGCCGGAAGGGCCCGGTCTGGGCGAAGGTGTGGGACACGGAGAAGGGGCTGCCCGCGGCGTGGCCCTGGGCCGCCCAGTCCAGCGGCGTCACCAGCATCTCCTCCCGGACGCTGTCGGCGAATCCCTCCAGGCCCCGCCGTTCCAGTTCCGCCACGAGGCTGTCGCGGTAGCGCGGGCCGAGGTCCCGCCAGGCGGCGGCGGAGGGGCCGACGTCGGTGTTGGGGCAGGGCGCCAGCACGTAGTGGAGGTGGCGGCCCGGCGGCGCCAGGGAGGGGTCGTGCGCGGTCGGTCGGGTGATCAGCAGGGACGGGTCGCTCATCAGCGTGCCCGTGCGGGTCAGTTCGTCGAAGGTGCGCTCCCACGCGGCGCCGAACGACAGGGTGTGGTGGGCGAGTCCGGGCCAGGTGCGGTCGGTTCCCGCGTGCAGGATCACCGCGGAGGGGGAGTGCCGCAGAGGCACCGGGCGCCGGGGTGCCCGGCCCAGCAGGCGGTGGGCGGTGGGCAGTTCGCAGGTCAGCACCACCGCGTCGCACGGGATCCGCTCCCCCGAGGCGAGGCGGACCGCCCGCACCCGCCCGGAGACCCGCTCCAGCGCATCGACCTCCGCCGACCAGCGCAGCTCGGCACCGGCATCCGCCGCCGCGTCGGCCATCGCGCGGGGCAGGGCGTGCACACCCCCCTTGGGGAACCAGACACCGGCCACGGTGTCCATGTAGGCGATCACCGCGTAGGCCGCGAGCGCCCGGGCCGGGGCGACGCCCGCGTACAGCGCCTGGAAGGAGAACACCCGCCGCAGCCGCGGGTCGCCCACGAAGCGGCCGATGCGGGCGTCCAGCCGGCCGAAGCCGCCCAGGGCCGCCAGGCGGGCCAGGTCGGGGTGCGCGAGCTGGAGGGGGGAGTCGAAGTTGGTGTCGATGAAACGGCGCATCTGCGCCCGGTACAGCTGCTCCAGCCACGCGCGCAGCCTGCGGTAGCCCGCCGCCTCGGCGGGGCCGGCGAAGCGCCGCACCTCCGCCTCCATGGCCTCGCCGTCGGTGTGCACGTCCAGCGAGCTGCCGTCGGCGAAACCGGCCCGGTAGGCGGGGTGCAGGGGCGTCAGCTCCACGCGCCGGTACAGGCTGTCCCCGACGGCCGCGAACGCCTCGTCGGCCAGGTCCGGCATGGTCAGCACGGTGGGCCCGGTGTCCACCTGGTAGCCACCGAGCCGTACGCGCCCGGCCCGGCCGCCGGGCCCGGGGTCCCGTTCGACGAGCGTGACCCGGCGGCCCGCGCCCAGCAGGTGCAGCGCGCAGGCCAGGCCGGACAGCCCGGCGCCCACGACGACGACGTGGTCGGTCGGTCCCGGCACGGTCCTCATACCAGCTCCTCCGCGGGGCGCGGGGCGACGCCCGCGGCCCGCTCGACCAGGGCGGTGAACTCCCGCCGCACCCGCGGATCCGCACCGGTGGCCTCGAAGTGCCGCAGACCGGCGGAGGCCAGATCGGCGATCCTCGCCTCCACCTCGGCCCGCGCCCCGGTCCGCTCCAGCGCCGCCCGCATCCGCTCCACGGTCTGGCCGGGCCGCACGTCGGGGCCCGCGGCCAGCACGGCGGCGGCCTCCCGGTCACCGGTGGCCTCGGCCAGCCGTACGGCCGTGGCCAGCAGGTGGGTGAGCTTGCGCGAACGCAGGTCGTCGTCGGCGGGCTTCCCGGTCAGCAGCGGGTCGCCGAACGCGCCGAGGAGGTCGTCGCGCAGCTGGAAGGCCAGGCCCGCGCACCGGCCGGCGGCCCGCAGCGCGTCCACGGTGTGCGGGTCCGCCCCCGCCAGCGAGGCGCCCAGCGCCAGGGGCCGCGCGACCGTGTACAGGGCGCTCTTCAACTCGGCGATGGTCAGGGCCTCCTCGCCGCTGGACGAGCCGCTCGCCTGGGCCTTCAGGTCGCGGTACTGGCCGGCGACCATCTCGGTGCGCATGGCCCGCCATTCGCCGTGCAGCCGGGCTCCGTGCGGCGAGGCGAGCGCCGTCTCCGTCAGCAGGTCGTCCGCCCAGGCCAGCGCCAGGTCGCCGGCCAGCACGGCCGCCGACCAGCCGAACGACTCGGCCGGGCCGGACATCCGTGCGGCCCGGTGCCCGCGGGCGAAGTCCACGTGCAGGGCCGGCGCTCCCCGGCGCAGCGGCGAGCCGTCCATCACGTCGTCGTGGATGAGGGCGCACGCCTGGAGCAGTTCGAGGGCGGCCCCGGTGCGCAGGACCGGGCCGGCGTCGCCCGATCCGCCCGCGGCCCGCCAGCCGCACCACACGAACGCCGTACGCAGCCGCTTGCCGCCGCGCAGGGCGAACCCGGCGACGCGCTCGGCCAGGTCGCGGGCGGCCACCGCGTCGATCCCACGGGCCTGGCCCAGCCGCGCCTCGAGCACCTGCCCGAGGACGGCCTCCACGGCCCGGGCGGCCCCGGAGGCGGTGAGCGGGGCGTCGTCCGGTGCCCCCGGTCCGGCCGCAGTCGGCCGCGGTCCAAGCATGCGCAACCCCTTCTCGCATCCGGTCATTCGCACGTCAGTGCTTCCGCCGGGCGCGGTGTTCCGGATGCGCACCGACGCGGCGTCGCCGCGTGTCCGCACGCGGTCCGCTCATGGGTACCCGGTTCCTCATCGACGACCGCGCGCCTCGCGGAAGCGGGCCAGGCCCTCAGCGAGGCCGATGACCGGTTCGGGGTAACGCAGCACGGCGCGCCGGTCGTCCGGGAGTCTCCAGGGCTCGTGCACCGCACCGCCCTCGACGCCGGCCAGCTCGGGCACCCAGCGCCGTACGTAGGCCCCGTCCGGGTCGTAACGCCTGCCCTGCAGGACGGGGTTGAGGACGCGGTGGGGGCGCGAGTCGGTGCCGGTGCCGGCGACCCACTGCCAGTTCAGCTGGTTGTTGACGATGTCGCCGTCGACCAGGTGCCGCAGGAAGTGCCGGGCGCCGATGCGCCAGTCGACGTACAGCGTCTTGGTCAGGAAGCTCGCCGTCACCAGCCGCGCCCGGTTGTGCATCCAGCCCTCGTGGCGCAACTGGCGCATGCCCGCGTCCACCAGCGGGTAGCCCGTACGGCCCTCCTGCCAGGCGGCGATGTCCCCGGCCGCCTCCTCCTCGCCGCGCCACTGGTCGCCGCGGCTGCGGTAGTCCTGCCGGGACGCCTCGGGCCGGACCGCGAGGATCTGGTGGTGGAAGTCGCGCCAGCACAGCTGACGCACGAACGTCTCGGGCCCGATGCCGCCCCGCGCGCGGGCCCGGTGGACGAGCTCGGCCGGTGACAGCGCCCCGAAGTGCAGGTAGGGGGACAGCCGTGACGTGGCGTCACCGGCCGGGTCGTCGTGCAGGTCGGCGTACCGGGCGAGGTCCGTGCGCGCCCAGGCGGCGAACCGCTCCCGGCCCGCCGTCTCCCCGCCCGTCGCGAGGCCCGGCGACACGTCCGCCGTCCGCGCGCGGGACGGCGGCTCCTCACCGGTCGCGGCGGCGGGCACGCGGACCGTCTCCGGCGCAGGCAGGGGCTCGCGCAGCCGCTCCCGGGACCAGCGGCGGTGGTAGGCCGTGAACACGGCGAAGTGGTCGGAGCCGTTCGGCGTGACCCGGCCGGGGGCGAGGGCGGTGACGACGCCGTCGTGCACGTGCAGTGCGACCCCGTCCGCCGCGAGTCGCGTGCGCAGCCGCTCCTCGCGGCGCTGGGCGAACCCGGTGACGCCGGCCGCCAGATGCACCTCCGCGGCGCCGCAGGCGGCGGCGACCGCGCGCACCTCCCGGGCGACCGGGCCCGAGCGCACCACCAGGCGGCCGCCGCGCTCGCGCAGGGAGGCGTCCAGGTCGGCCAGGCAGTCGGCGAGGAAGGCGGCCCGGTTCGGCACGTCGAAACCGGCCGCGTGGACCGCGGGGTCGCGCACGAACAGCGGCACCACCTCGTCCGCCGCACGCAGCGCCGCGTGCAGGGGCGGATGGTCGTGCAGACGCAGGTCCGAGGTGAACAGGACGACCGCGACGGTCATGTGTCACTCCTGGTGCGGTGGTGCGGCCGTGTCCGCCGCCGTCCGGTTGTTCCCGCGGCACCGTCCCGGCGGATGCGCCCGGCCCGGCCGCCGCGGCGCCCGCCCGCCTCTCCGGCCGCGGCGCGGGCGATGTTGCGGGCCATGCCGCCGAACACCACGGCGTGGAAGGGGGCGACACTCCACCAGTAGGCGTGGCCCAGCAGCCCGCGCGGGTGGAACAGGGCGCGCTGCCGGTAGCGGGTACGGCCCTGCTCGTCGGTCTCGGTGTACATCTCCAGCCAGGCGAGCCCGGGCAGGCGCATCTCGGCCCGCAGCCGCAGCAGCCGGCCCGGCTCGATCTCCTCGACCCGCCAGAAGTCCAGGGAGTCCCCGACCCTCAGGTGCTGGGTGTCACGCCGGCCCCGGCGCAGTCCGACCCCGCCGACGAACCGGTCGAGCCAGCCCCGTACCGCCCAGGCCAGGGGGGAGGAGTACCAGCCGTTCTCGCCCCCGATGCCCTCGACGACCTTCCACAGCGCCTCCCGGGAGGCGTCGACGGGCCGCTCCCGCTCGTCCTGGTAGAGGCTGCCGCCCGCCCAGTCCGGGTCGGTGGGCAGCGGGTCGCTGGGCGCGCCGGGCACCGAGGCCGAGGACCAGCGCGTGGCGACCTGCGCCTCGCGCACCCGGCGCAGCGCCAGCGACAGTGCCTCGTCGAACGGCAGCGGACGGCCCGGGCCGTCCGGCACGTGGCGGGCGATGTCGTGCTCCCGGCAGACGACCTCGTGCCGCAGCGACTCGGTCAGGGGCCGGGCCAGGGAGGCGGGCACGGGCGTGACCAGCCCGACCCAGTGGCTGGACAGGCGCGGGGTGAGGACCGGGACCGGCACGATGAACCGCCGCCGCAGCCCGGCGACGGCCGCGTAGCCCAGCATCATCTCCCGGTAGGTGAGCACGTCCGGGCCGCCGATGTCGAAGGCCCGGTCGACGTCGTCGGGGAGGGACGCCGACCCGACGAGGTAGCGCAGCACGTCCCGCACCGCGATGGGCTGGGTGCGGGTGTGCACCCAGCTGGGGGTGACCATGACGGGCAGCCGTTCGGTGAGGTAGCGCAGCATCTCGAACGACGCCGACCCCGAGCCGATCACCACGGCCGCCCGCAGCACCGCCGCCGGCACGGGCGACCGGAGGAAGATCCGCCCGACCTCGGCCCGGGAGCGCAGGTGCGGGGAGAGCTCGCGCTCGGGGACGCCGTGCGGGGTGAGCCCGCCGAGGTAGACGATCCGCCGGACACCGGCGGTGTGCGCCTGCCCGGCGAAGACGCGGGCGGCCTCCCGGTCGGTGTCCTCGAAGGCCGGGCCGGACCCGAGGGCGTGCACGAGGTAGTAGGCGACGTCGACCCCGCGCAGGGCGGCGGCGACCGACTCCGGGTCGGTGACGTCCCCCCGTACGGTCTCGGCGTCGCCCGCCCAGGGGTGGTCGCGGAGCTTGCCGGGGGAGCGGGCCAGGCACCGGACGCGGTACCCGGCGTCCAGGAGCTCGGGCACCAGGCGTCCGCCGATGTAGCCGGACGCCCCGGTGACCAGGCACAGCGGCCGCTGCCCGTCCGTCGTCATGCTCGCGCCTCCGTTCGCCGGGCCGTCGCCGCGCCGCCGCGGCACGGCCGGTCCCGACAGCAGCTTTTCCCGCCCGGCCCCCGTGGCGGATGCACCCGGCCGGTGGCGCGGCCCGTTCAGCCGGACGGAGCAGCGGCGGCGGCCCCCTCCTTCGGATCCGGCCGCACCTCGCGGGCCAGGGCGCTCGGCCACCACGCCCTCGGCCCGACGTCGATCATCAGCGCGGGCACCAGCAGCGAGCGGACCACGAGGGTGTCCAGCAGCACGCCGAAGGCCACGATGAAGGCGATCTGCACCAGGAACGCCAGCGGGATCACCATGAGCGCGGCGAACGTCGCGGCCAGGACCACACCCGCCGAGGTGATCACCCCGCCGGTCGTGGTCAGCCCGCGCAGCACGCCCTGGCGGTTGCCGTGCGCGAGAGCCTCCTCCCGCACCCGGGACATCAGGAAGATGTTGTAGTCGACGCCGAGCGCCACCAGGAAGACGAAGCCGTACAGGGGCACCGACGCGTCCGTGCCGCCGAAGCCGAGCAGGTGCTCGAAGACCAGTGCCGAGACGCCGAGCGTGGCCAGGAAGTTCAGGCCGACGGTCGCGACCAGCAGCACCGGCACGAGCAGCGAGCGCAGCAGGACCATGAGGATCAGCAGGATCACCGCGAGGACGATCGGGACGATGAGCGTCCGGTCGTGGGCAGCGGTCCGCTGGGTGTCGTACTGCTGCGCGGTGTAGCCGCCGACCAGTGCGCCGGCGCCGGGCACGGCGTGCACCTTCCCGCGCAGCCGCTCGACGGTCTCCTTGGCGGCGTCGCTGTCGGCCGCGGCCTCCAGCGTGACGTCGATGCGCACGCGCCCGTCCGCCACCAGCGGTTCGCCGGACCCGGGGCGCCCGGAGGCGGAGACGGCACCGGCGCTCGCCACGCCCTGCGTGGAGCGCGCGGCGGCCGTCACCTCCTCGGCCCGGCCGGCGTCGGCGATGACGATCGCCGGGTTGCCGGAGCCGCCGGGGAAGTGCTCGCCGAGCGTGCGCTGCGCCGCGACCGAGGGCGCGTCGTTGACGAAGATCTCGTCCAGCGGCACGCCCCTGGCGGTCAGGGACGGCGAGAAGGCCGCGCACACGGCCAGCAGCAACGCCGTCACCGCCCAGGTGCGGCGCGGCCGGGCGGACACGACGCCCGCGACCCGGCGCCACACGCCACTGCCCTCCGCGGCCTCCTGGGGCGGCTTCGGCCGGGACGGCCAGTAGGCGACCCGGCCCAGCAGGGCCAGCACGGCGGGCAGGAAGGTGAGCGTGGCCAGCACGGAGCAGACGATGCCGATGGCGCCGACCGGGCCGAGGGCGCGGTTGTTGGTGAGGTCGCTGGCGAGCAGGGCCAGCAGTCCCAGCGCCACCGTGGCGGCGCTGGCGGTGATGGCGCCGGACGAGCGGCGCACCGCGGCCACCGCCGCCGCGACCCGGTCCCCGCGCGCGGCCAGTTCCTCGCGGAAGCGCGCGGCCAGCAGCAGCGCGTAGTCCGTGGCCGCGCCGATCACCAGGATCGACAGGATGCCCTGCACCTGCCCGTCGACCCGGACGACGTCCCGCTCGGCCAGGGCGTAGACCACGGCGCAGGCCAGGCCCAGGGCGAAGACCGAGCTGAGGATGATCAGGAACGGCAGCAGGACGCTGCGGTGGACGAGGAGCAGGATCAGCAGCACGGCGCCCAGGGCCACGCCCAGCAGCAGTCCGTCGATGCCCGCGAACGCGTCCGACAGGTCGGCCTGGCTCGCCGCGGGCCCGGCGATGCGCGCCTGGGTGCCCGGCACGTCCCCGGCCGCCGCGCGCACCGAGTCGAGGGCGGTGGGCAGTTCCTCGCCGAGGTCGGGTTCCAGTTGGACGACGGCCTGCATCGCCCGGCGGTCGTCGGAGAGCAGGGCGGGGGAGGGGCGGCCGACGACGCCGGGATTCCCGGCGAGCGCGGCGACGGCCCGGGTGGCCTCCGCCTGCCGGCCCGGCGTGAACCGCTGCCCGTCCGCCGTCCACACCACGACGGCCGGCACGGTCTCGGACTGGTCGAACGCCTCGCGGGCGTCCAGCACCTGTGTGGACTCCGCGCTGCGGGGCAGGAAAGCGGCCTGGTCGTTGGTGGCGACCTCGCCCAGTCTGCCCGCGTAGGGGCCGAGCGTCGCGCCCACCCCCAGCCAGACGAGCAGCAGAGCGAGCGGTACGAGCCGTCGGGCCCAACGCTGTGCGGTAGTCATGCGCATCCCAAGCCGTAGACGAAGTAACTCACTCATAAAGTATCTCAATGATTGAGAGATACTAGGCTGGAGGGATGAGCGGTCCCGGCGTGCCCACGGCATCACTTCCGGCGGACGACCCGATCGGGTTGCAGTCCTTCGCCGTCCTGCTGCGCCGGATGAACAGCGAGTTCAACCGCATCGCCCAGGAGTTCGCCCAGGCGCAGGGCCTGCACGTGACCGACATGCAGGCGCTGATCGCGATCCTGGACGCGGAGGCCGATCCCGAGGCGGGGGGCGAGCCCATGACGCCCGGCCGTCTGCGCAAGCAGCTCAACCTCACGTCCGGCGCGGTGACCGCCTGCCTGGACCGGCTGGAGCGGGCCGGGCACGTCCGGCGCGTACGGGACGGCGGCGACCGCCGCGTGGTCCACCTGCACTACGCCGACGCCGCCCGGAGTCTGGCCCGGGACTACTTCCGGCCCCTGGCCCACGGCACCGAGGCGGCCCGGAACCGGTTCAGCGCCGACGAACTGGCGGTGGTCGTCCGGTTCCTCGCCGAGATGAACGCCGAACTCGCCCGGCTGCGCCGGAGTCCGGACTGAGTCCTCCCCTCCGGCCGGCCCCGCCCGGCGACCGTCCACCGCCGCGGCCCGCCCACGTCCTCGACGTCGGCACGAGCACCCCTCACCACGGCCGCCGGCACCCGGAGCGGATGGCCCCAGGGAACCTGCCCGCCGGGGTGCCCCCGGCACGGCCGGGGGCCGGACCGTCACCGGCCCGGCCCCCTTACGCGCGCGTGGATCAGAACTGCAGCGCCCAGGCGTCGATCCGCCCGGTGTCGTACCGGGCGTTGTCGCTCACCCGGAGCTTCCACGTGCCGTTGGCGGCCTCCGAGGAGGCGTTCACGGTGTAGGTGGTGTCGATGTTGTCCGCGCTGCCGCCGGTGCCGTACGACTTCAGCGTGTACGCGGTGCCGTCCGGGGCGATCAGCTGGACCTGGAGGTCACCGATGTAGGTGTGGACGATGTGCACCTCGACCGCCAGGGCGGAGGGCGCGTTGCCGGAGACGCCGGAGACGGTCACGGGCGACTCGGCGGTGGCGTTGTCGGCGATGGCCTGGTCGGCGGTGTTCTCGAAGCGCGGCCCGGGCGGGGTGGTCGAACCGCCGCCGACGTTCAGGAGCCGGTTGGGCGAGCCGGTGCCGGGGCTGGTGACGACGCCGGTGGTGGCGGCGGACGTCAGGGCCGCGGAGACCTGCGCGGGCGTGGCCGCGGGGTTGGCGGCCAGGTGCAGGGCGGCGGCCCCGGCGACGTGCGGGCTCGCCATCGAGGTGCCGGAGATGGTGCTGGTGGCCGAGTCGCTCGAGTTCCAGGCCGAGGTGATCGACGAGCCCGGCGCGAACAGGTCGAGGACCGAACCGTAGTTGGAGTAGCTCGCCTTGGCGTCGGTGGACGTCGTCGCGCCGACGGTCACGGCCTCGGTGACGCGGGCGGGGGAGCGGGTCGAGGCGTTGGTGGACTCGTTGCCGGCCGCGACCACGAACGTGACGCCGGAGGTGATGGCGTTGCGCACGGCCGTGTCGATGGCGGTGTCCCCGGGGCCGCCCAGGGACATGTTGGCGACGGCCGGCTTCACCGCGTTGCGGGCCACCCAGTCGATGCCCGCGACGACCTGGGCGGTGGTGCCCTGGCCGGAGTTGTTCAGCACCCGGACCCCGACGACCTTGGCCTTCTTGGCGACGCCGTGGGCGTTGCCGGCGACCGTGCCGGCCACGTGCGTGCCGTGGCCGTGGCCGTCCTGGGCGGTGTTGTCGTTGTCGACGGCGTCGTAGCCGTTGGCGGCCCGGCCGCCGAAGTCGGCGTGCGAGATGCGGACACCGGTGTCGATGACGTACGCCGTGACGCCCTCGCCCGCGGAGTCCGGGTAGGTGTACGCGTTGTTCAGCGGCAGGTTCCTCTGGTCGATGCGGTCCAGGCCCCAGGAGGGCGGGCTGGGCTGCGTCGCGCTGATGGAGAACGTCCGGTCCTGCACCACGGAGGCGACGGCCGGATCGGCGGCGAGACGTTTCGCCTCGGACTCGGAGGCCTCGACCGCGTAGCCGTTCAGGGCCTTGGTGTAGGTCCGCTCGATGTCGGCGCCGTACTTGTGCGCGAGCGCCCGGCCCGCGGCGGAGCCGGCGCGCTCGGTCTTCAGGGTGACGATGTAGCTGCCGGGAACGGAGTTCGCGGCATCCTCGTACTGGATGCGCCCTTCGGCCGCGACCGGGGCCGCTGCGGCGGGAAGGGCGGGGACGAGGCCCGCGACGAGCGCCGCGCAGGCCGCCGCGCCGAGCGCGGCGAGTCTGTGCCGGGGGGAACCGTGGGGAGTACGCATCACTGCCATCTGAGGGGTCCTCCTCGATCGGTGGTGCGCTGTGGGGTGGGGTGCACGCCCGTGGGCCGCCGCCGATGAGGGACCAAAGGGTCATGGTCATGTCAAGCGCGCGGCGACTCCTGTGCGTCAGCGCCAGGTTGAGGCCTCCCCACGGATTGCACAAGGGCCCTGCGCGCACAGTCGGCTTCGCGTGACGGCACGTCAGCCGTCAGGCCGGTGGTCGCCGTTCCAGCGGCCCGAGGAGAAGATCTCCTCGTGCACCTGGCAGGCGAGGCGGGCGTAGGCGACGGCGGCCTTGCCGCACAGCGGCGCCCCGGAGGCCGCACGGCGGGCCGGCCGCAGGACCCGGCCGGGTGGACGGCGACGGGGGCGGACGGAGCCCGTCGTGCTCGCGCGACGGCGGCCGTGGCCCGGGTGGTGTGCGCCGGGCGGCGGGTCGACCTCGCTCCCGCACCGGGCCGCCGGCGCCCCCGGCGCCCCGCCCACACCCGCCGCAGCGGCCCCGCCGGCAGCGCGCTCTCCGCGCCGATCCCCTCGATGCCCGGCAGCCGCCCCGGCGTGTCCGCGTCGAGGGACACCCCGGCATCCGCGCCGATCCCCGACGGGGACCTGCCGGACGGCTTCACCGTCCCCGACGCGCCCGACGAGGGAGAGGTCGGCGCTGTCGTTGCCGAGGGCCTGCTCGATGTGCCCGCCGGGCCTTGCGCAGTGGTCGATCACCGCCCGGTCTCGCCGATCCCCGGCCGCCCGGCGCCGGGTGGCTCGTGCCGCCCGTGTGACGGCCGTGTCGCCCCGCCCGCTTACGATGCGGCCAGCCCACCGTCGGCCCCGTCCGCCGCCTCAGCCAGGAGCGTCCCGCCCGTGTCGATACCCCCGCCCCCTGGCGACCGGCAGCCCCGGGACCCGTTCGCGCCGCCCCCGGCCGACCTGCCGACGGCCCCGCAGACGCCGCCCCCGTACGGGCCGTACGGACGTCCGTACGGCACCCCGGTGTCCGTCAACGCCCTCGCCGTCGCCGCCCTGGTGCTCGGTCTGCTCTGCTTCCTGCCTGTCGCCGGGCTCGTCCTGGGGCTGGTCGCGCTGCGGCAGATCAAGCGGACGGGGCAGAGCGGGCGCGGTATGGCGATCACGGGGGTGGTGCTGTCGTGCGCCGGGGCCGTGCTGTGGGCGGCGGTGCTGTCCACCGGCCTCGCCTCGCGCGCCTGGGAGGGGTTCACGGACGCCGCGCGGGGCAACGAGGTCCTCGCCCTGGAGGAGGGCGAGTGCTTCGTCGCACCCGGCGGCCTGGAGGGCGACACCTACGACGTGGACACGGTGCCGTGCGCGAGCGGGCACGACGGCGAGGCCTTCGGCATCGTGACGCTGCCGGGCGGCGCCTACCCGGGGGAGGCGGAGGTAGGCGACCTCGCCGAGGAGCGGTGCGACGCCCTGCAGGACCAGTACGCGATGGACACCTGGGCGCTGCCGGCCGACGTCGACGTGTACTACCTGATGCCCTCGCCGGAGAGCTGGCGCCACGGCGACCGCGTGATCACCTGCGTCTTCGCCCGCATCGACCAAGGGCCCCCGCTGACCGGCTCCCTGCGCGGCGACCCCTCGACGCTCGACCCGCACCAGGTCGTCTTCCTGTCCACGGCCAACGCCGTCGACGCGGTGCTGTACGAGGAACCCGAGGCCGCCCCCGAGGACGACCTCGCCGCCCACCGGGCCTGGGCCGCCCAGGTCCACGACGTGCTCGGCGAGCAGATCGAGGCCCTGCACGGGCACACCTGGCCGTCCGGCGCCCGCGGCCCGGTCGGCGCCCTGGCCGCCGACCTGGAGGACGCGCGCGGGGAGTGGGACCGGGCGAGCGCCGCCGCCGACGCGGATGCGTACTCCGCGCACTACGAGAAGGCGTACGCCTACATCGACGGACCTGCGGCCGTCACCGCCCGCAAGGCCCTCGGTCTGGCCGCCGCCCCGCCGTCCCCCGGGCAGGGCGAAGGCGGTGACTCCGCTGCGCAGGTGTGACGGCGCCTATAGCGGGGAGAAAGTGCCTGCGTAAAGGCTTCAGGCCCCGCATGTCATCACATCGAGTGATTCTCTGGCCTTTGCTTGCCTCGCACAACGTACGGTTGCCACGCTGTTGCTGTCTGTACAACCTGATGGGAGCGGCCAGTGACATTCGGTGAGCAGCCGGCGTACCTGCGCGTCGCGGGTGATCTCCGACAGAAGATCGTCGACGGTCAGCTGCCACCGCACACCCGGCTCCCCTCCCAGGCGAGGATCCGCCAGGAGTACGGCGTCTCGGACACGGTCGCGCTGGAGGCCCGCAAGGTGCTGATGGCGGAGGGCCTGGTCGAGGGCCGCTCCGGTTCCGGGACGTACGTGCGCGAGCGCCCCGTGCCCCGGCGCATCTCCCGCTCCGGCTACCGCCCGGCCGGTGGTGCCACACCGTTCCGCCAGGAGCAGGCCGACGGCGAGGGGCGCGGCACCTGGGAGTCCAGCAGCGAGCAGACCGAGGCCGGCGTGGCGATCGCCGAACGGCTCGACATCGAGCCGGGCGACCGGGTGATGTGCACGCGGTACCTGTACCGGGAGGGCGGCGAGCCGATGATGCTGTCCACCTCCTGGGAACCCCTCGCCGTGACGGGGCGTACGCCGGTCATGCTGCCGGAGGAGGGACCGGTCGGCGGCATGGGGGTCGTCGAGCGCATGCGCGCCATCGACGTCATCGTGGACAACGTCACCGAGGAGGTCGGCGCCCGCCCCGGCCTCGCCGAGGAGCTGCTCGCGCTGGGCGGTGTCCCCGGCCATGTGGTGCTGGTCATCCAGCGCACCTTCTACGCCTCCGGCCGTCCCGTCGAGACGGCCGACGTGGTCGTCCCGGCCGATCGGTACCGGGTCGCCTACCACCTTCCGGTCAAGTAGCGCACGCTCACATCCGCCCCGGGGCGCACTTCCCGCGCGCCCCGCTCACACGACCGGCACCTCGGCCGTCACCGACCCGACCGGTCCGCTTTGACCCTCATCACGCCGTTATCGCAGCTCGCGGGCGGTGCGGGCGGTATGCCTCCGCCCCGATGCGCGGGGGTGCGCGGGCGGCGCGTTCACCGGCGTGCGCCCCCGGCGTTCTGGCTGGTTGCGTACCTCTTCGTGAAAAGCCGTATTCGCTGCGTGAAGGTAAGGCGTAGGCTCGGGCATATGCGCAGTGCGGTTTCCTTAGCGGGTGGGGCACGGCTCAGGCCGCGAGTGGGAAGAGGAGGGGCGCGATGAACGACAGCACGGTCGCTCTGCCCTGGCTCGTGATACGCGAGGACGGCAACGGCAACCGGTACCGCGTGGGCCGGTACGCGACCCGGGCCGAGGCCCAGAAGATCGCGGACAGTCTCGACGGTCGCGCCGACAAACAGCTCTACTGGGTCGAACGCCTCGGCCAGAGCGGACCGGCCGGACCGGGCTGACGGACACGGCCGGCCGTCGTGGCCGGGGCGCGAGACGGGCGCGACACGGGCGCGACGACGGCAGCGAGCGGGTGCGTCGCGGGTGCCGAGGCGGGCGCGGACGAGTGCGCCGCGGACACGGCCGGCGGACGTGAACGGGCACGGCAGGGACGCGGCCGGCCTCACCGTGAACGGCCTCGGCCGGCGGACACGGCTGACGGGTGCCGGTCCCCTTCCGGCGTGCGGCCCCGAGGCGGGCCCGGCGTCCACCGCCTCCCGTAGGCTCCCGGCATGAGTGAGCGGATCGTCGTCGTGGGTGCCGCGCTGATCGAGGACGGGCAGCTGCTCGCCGCCCGGCGCAGCGCGCCCGTCGAACTGGCCGGGCGCTGGGAGTTGCCCGGGGGCAAGGTCGAGCCGGGGGAGACGCCCGAGGCGGCCCTCGAGCGCGAGCTGCGCGAGGAACTCGGCGTGGACGCCGAGGCCGGTGCGCGCGTCCCGGGGGAGTGGCCCCTGAAGCCTCCTTACGTCCTGCAGGTGTTCACCGCCCGCCTGCGTCCCGGCTCCGCCGCGCCCGAGCCCCTCCAGGACCACGACGAGCTGCGCTGGGTCGGCTCCGGTGACGTCTGGGAGGTGCGCTGGCTCGACCAGGACGTCCCGGCCGTACGGCAGACCCTCGCCCTCCTCGGCCCGCCGGGCCCGACACAGGCGCCCGGCGTGTGAACGGGCCCGCGTGTGAGGTGCGCCGAGGCATCCGCCGACGCACCCGCCGAGGCACCCGGCGCGTGAGGGTGGACGGGGGGCGTACGGTACGCCACGACCACTGCAGTGGCACTCCGTACGCCTTTCGTGCCACAGTGCGCCACTTCCCGCGATACTCCGCTCCGGATATCGGGTATGTGCCCATTAACCCCATGAAACCGGACATGGGCAGGCCGTCTGTCTGGGAAGTGATCGGCGTGACGAACCCCGAGGGTGACTGCGCCGAGTGGACCTTCCCCGCCGAGCCCGGCGCCGTGCGCACCGCCCGCCAGGCCGTCCGCGGCAAGCTCCGCAACTGGGGCCTCGACAACCTCGCCGATCTCGCGGCGCTGCTGGTCAGCGAGTTGGTCACCAACGCCCTCCGGCACGCCACGGGCCCCATCGGCGTCCGCCTCGTCCGCCCCTCGGGCCCGAGCGGCGTCCTGCTGGTCGAGGTCTCCGACCCGCTCCCCGATCCGCCCCGGGCACGCGCCGCCCGCCCCGACGACGAGAGCGGCCGCGGACTGCAACTGGTCGCCTCCTCCTCCCGTCGCTGGGGCACCCGGCCCGGCACACTCGGCAAGACCGTGTGGTTCGAACTCCCGGTGCCGGAGTGAAAAAACGGTGTACGTACCCGTCACCGCTGTAGAGCGGCCGGTTCGGGCCGGTGACCGGTGCCGCGGAACGTGATTCGACGCCGTGTCCCCTGGTTAGAAGACTGGAAGTGTTGTCACGGTCCGGACCGAAAACCATCGGGACCGTGCTGTGATCGTGAACACCGTGTTGTGCGGCACCGTAGTGCTGGATACTGCGGGCAGCCGCCCCCGGTGTCCGGTGCCGGGCGCGGTGAGCTGGAGGGGACGGTTCGCGTGAGCGAGATACCAGCGAAGGCCACGGAGTCCGAGGACCCGTCGGAGGGCGCGAGGGCCGGGGCCGCGGGCGGCCCGGACCCCGCGGCCGCGGGCGCCTTCGCGGCCGACGGCGCCCGCGCGGGGGACGCGATCTGGCAGGCCAGCCCTCCCGGCTCCATCTACGACTACATCAAGGTCGCGTCCTTCTCCATCGGGCCCGACGGACTGGTCGACCAGTGGAGCCTGCGCGCCGAGCACCTCTTCGGCATCCCCGCCGACCGCGCCGTCGGCATGGACCCCATCGAGGCGTTCATCGACCCGCGCCACCACGAGCGGGGCATGCGCAAGATGGCCGAGATCCTCGACGGCCGGGAGTGGACCGGCGTGGTGCCCTTCCGGCTGCCCAAGGGCGTCGAGGGCGAGTGCGGCCACGAGGGCCTCGCCGAGGTGTACGTCATGCCGACGCGCACCGAGGACGGCGAGAAGGCCGCCGTGTGCATCGTCGTCGACGTGCGCACGCTGCGCAGCATCGAGACCGATCTCGCCGCCTCGCAGGCCATTTTCGGCCAATCGCCGTTCGGCTTCCTCCTCATCGATCCGGACCTGCGGGTCCGCCGCGCCAACCAGCGGTTCGCCTCGACCTTCGGCGGCTCGCCCGACGACCACCGTGGCAAGGGCGTCCACGACTACCTCCAGCGCGCCGAGGCCGAACGGGTCTCCGCCACGCTGCGCCGCGTCCTGGAGACCGGCAACTCCATCACCGACATGCACGTCACGGGGTTCGTGCCCGACTCCGACGAACGCCGCCACTGGTCGGTCAACCTCTACCGCGTGCACAGCGGTTCGGGCCGGCCCATCGGCGTCGCCTGGCTCGGCACCGACATCACCGCCCGCCGCGCCGCCGCCCGCGAGGCCGCCGCCGCCCGCCGCAACCTCGCCCTGCTGAACGAGGCCGGCGCCCGCATCGGCAACTCCCTCGACCTGGAGACCACCGCCCGCCAGCTCCTCGACGTCGTCGTCCCCGGCTTCTGCGACCTGGCCACCGTCGACCTCTACCAGGGCCTGCTGGTCGGTGACGAGACTCCGCCCGGGCTCGCCGACGGCAGCGGCGAGCTGCGCCGTGTGGCCTTCGCCAGTGCCGTCTCCGACGCGCCCTTCGCCGGCACCGGCGCACCCGTCTCGGTCGGCGCCGTCCACCACTACCCGTTCAACTCGCCCTGCGCGGACGCCCTGCGCACCGCCCGCCCGCAGACCGTCGCGGGTGAGGACGGCGGCCTGGTGCAGTCCACGCTGGCCGTGCCGATGGTCGCCCACGACACGGTCGTCGGGCTGGTCCAGTTCGCCCGCACCAAGGGCAGCGAGCCGTTCGGCGAGCGGGACCGCGACCTCGCCGTGGAACTCGCGGCCCGCGCCGCGGTCTGCATCGACAACGCCCGCCTCTACCGGCGCGAGCACGAACGCGCCCTGATACTGCAGCGGTCCCTGCTCCCGCCCGGCGACCCCGAGGCCTCCGGCCTGGACATCGCCTGCCGCTACCTGCCCGGCAACGCCAACACCGGCCGGCCCAGCGAGGTCGGCGGCGACTGGTTCGACGTCATCGAACTGCCCGGGCACCGCACCGCGCTGGTCGTCGGCGACGTCATGGGCCGCGGACTGCGCGCCGCCGTGGCCATGGGCGAACTGCGCACCGCCGTACGGACCCTGGCCCAGCTCGACCTCGAACCGGCCGAGGTGCTCTCCCAACTCGACGAGATCGCCCGGGGCCTGGGCGCTCCCGGGGGCGTCCAGCAGGCCACCCGGGCGGCCCGCCGCCCGCGCGAGGCCGACCTGTCGGAGGTCTACCTCGCCACCTGCGTCTACGCCGTCTACGACTCCGTCACCCGACGCTGCACGTTCGCCAACGCGGGCCATCTGCCGCCCGTCCTGGTCGAACCGGGCGAGCCCGCCCTGATGCTGGACGTGCCGCCGGGCATGCCGCTCGGCGTCGGCGGTGAGCCCTTCGAGGAGGTAGAGGTCGAACTCCCCGAGGGCGCCCTGCTCGCGCTCTACACGGACGGCCTGGTCGAGAGCCGCGACCATCCGCTCGACGAGGGCCTCCAGGCCTTCGTCAGCGCCCTGGCCGATCCCACCCAACCGCTGGAGGACGTCGCCGACCACGTCCTCAACACGCTCGACACCCATCACGGCGAGGACGACATCGCCCTGCTGATGGCACGCGTCCAGGGGCTGCCCACCGAGTCCGTCGGCGACTGGACCCTGCCGCGCGAGCCGCGCAGTGTGGGCCGGGCCCGCGAGTACGCCCGCGCCCAGTTGCTGAGCTGGGACCTGGAGCCGCTCGTGGACACCACGGAGCTCCTCGTCAGCGAACTGGTCACGAACGCCCTGCGGTACGGCGAGGGCGAGATCCGCCTCCGTCTCCTCCTCGACCGCACCCTGGTCTGCGAGGTGTGGGACGCGGGCCTGGTCCAGCCGCGCCGCCGCCGCGCCCGCGACACCGACGAGGGTGGCCGGGGCCTGCAGTTGGTCGGCCTCCTCAGCGCGGCCTGGGGCTCCCGCCGCACCCCGCGGGGCAAGACGGTGTGGTTCGAACTCCCCCTCCCTGACGGCGGCCCGGGCCTCCCGGACCCGGCGGAGGCGCTGCTGAGCCTGTTCTGAGCGATGAGTGACCTTTACGCCGTGGACCTGACCCTCGATCTGTCGCCCACGGTGCCCGACACCGTACTGGAGCTTCTGCGTCTGCACCTCGGAAGTGAAGGCACCGGCCAGGAGGACAAGGCGGAGTTCGTCCCCCTGCTGGCGGGCCGCCGTCCGGCTTGGCGCATCGGGGGACTCCTCACCGGCGAACTCCTGCGCGGCGAGCACCACTGGTGCCTGACGGCTCGCCAGGAGATCCACGCGGAACTGCTTCCCGACCTGATGTCACTGGCGGAGATGCTCGCGCACCACGCGAAGACCGAGGGCGTCATCGGGCAACTGCGGTGGTACGAGGACGA
This sequence comes from Streptomyces sp. AHA2, assembly GCF_036857595.1. NCBI lineage: Bacteria > Bacillati > Actinomycetota > Actinomycetes > Kitasatosporales > Streptomycetaceae > Streptomyces > Streptomyces sp. AHA2. Next base: position 30,968 of record NZ_JAUQWJ010000004.1, on the reverse strand, counting down.
GATCCCCGAGTTGCTCGTGGCCCGTTCCGGAAGCCTGGTGACGATGGACCTGAGCCAAGCAGCCACCACCGCCCCTCACTAGGCGGCCTCCGCAGTACGTCACGTGGGGAACTCACCGCACCAGTTGCGCTTGATCAGGACGGCTGGGAGGTACTCGGACTCGACCTCGACGGGCAGGCCAGCGTCGTGGGCGAAGCAGGCGATGGCGAGTGGCGCGAGGGCGACGAGACCCGAGGCCTGGAAGGTGCGGTCCTCCTCGCTCCAGTACTGCTTGTGCAGTTCCAGCGCCCGGGCCAGTGCCTGGTTGAAGGTTTCCAGGTCCTTCCGGATGAAGCGGTGGAAGACCTCCATCGGCGGACACAGCAGCTTGCTCACCGTCTCGGGGTCCGCGACGGCTTCCGGTTCGGTGCCGTCGACCGCGGCGACCAGCTTCGGGCCCAGGTCCGGGCCGCCGAGCCAGTAGGTCTGGAGGCTGTCGATCCAGAGGTAGTGGTACTCCTCGAACTGTCCGCCGTTCTCCCGCAGAAGGGACAACGGGACCTGGCACAGAGCGGTGATCCGGTCCCTTTCACGGCAGATCACGGCCAGGTAGAAGGCGGAGAGCCAACTACCGGGATTCGTGTACCACTGCGGACCGGTGGCCCGCAGAGTGCGGTCCTTGTGCGCCATGCGGCACTGCACCTGGTCGTCCGTCGCGGTCGCCGCAGCGAAGACGGCTGAGCCGACCTGCATCGCCGTGACCCAGGCGTCCCACGTCGGGAACTCCGCCGCCCGGGGATCGACCAGGCAGCGCGACTGGGCCAGGGTGAGCGTCACGCGCTGGGCGTCGCCCAGCCTCGTGGAGCTTTCCTCCAGCCCGTCGATCAGCTGCCGCACGTTCTCCTGGAGCACAGCGAGACCCTCTTCCGCGTTCCCCGTGGGCAACGGGGGGCGGCAAATGATGGCGGTCAGCGCATTCTCCTTGTGAAACGTGTCGCCCGCGGGCGGTGCCCGCCGCTGTCAGGTGTCGTACTCGCCCACCCAGGACCGCTTCAGGAGTGCCCGAGGGATGTACTCGGACTCCACCTCGACGGGCATGTCGGCGTCGTGGGCCATGCAGGCGATGGCGAGCGGGCCGAGAGCGACCAGCCCCTCGCCGCTGAGCGACCGTGCCTCGTTGGCGGTCCAGTATTCCTTGTGCCAGGTGAGGGCGTCGACGAGTGCGGCGTTGAACTGCTCGTTCTCCCGGCGCAGATAGCGCTGGAACAGCTCGAGCGGCGGGTAGAGGATCTTCAGCATGAGCTCCGGGCCGGCGATCGTGGCCGCCTCGGGGGTCGTGCCGTCGACGGCGGTGACGAGCGTGTCCCAGGTTTCCCGGCGGCCGAACCAGAAGTGCTGGAGGGTTTCCACCCAGGCGTAGACGTACTCGTCGAACTCCGCGCCCGACTCCCGCAGGAAGGAGACGGGCACCTGTGCCAGCTGGTTGACCCGGTCGTTGTCGCGGCAGACCACCGCCAGGTAGAAGGAGGTCAGCCAGTTGCCCGCGTGCAGGTAGTCCTGCGGCCCGGTGGCGGGCAGCTGCTTGACCTCACCGTTGCTGCCCACCCGGCACGGCACCGTGCCCTCGGTGGCCGTGCCGGCGGCGAAGAGCCCGCAGCCGACCTGCATGGCGGTGACCCACGCCTCCCAGGCGGGGAACTCACCTGCCGTCGGGTCCGTCAGGCAGCGCCACTTCGCCAGGGTGAGCGCGGCCTGCAGGGCGTCGTACCGGTCGTCCTCCGACGTCTCGATGTGATCGAGTACGTCCTTGGTGCTTTTGATAATGGGCGCCATGAGCTCGCCCGCGTTGTCCGTGCGGAACTCATGGCGGGGAATGCGGGTTACCACTTGCTTCCTTCGGCTGGGTCGGCACCGGCGAAGGCACCACCGTGGACACGTGCGAGAAGTGGTCGCCTTTCGCCACTAGGTCGGGAACTCGCCCAGCCAACCCCGCTCGAGCAGATGCTTGGGCAGGTAGTCGGACTCCACCTGGATCGGGATCCCCCCGTCGAAGGCGAGACAGGCGACGGCGAGCGCCCCGACAGCGATTCGGCCCTCAGGGTCCTTGGCTCGGTCCTCATCGGCGGTCCAGTAGGCCTTGTGCAGCTCGAGGGCCTCCACAAGTGCCTGGTGGAAGCCGTCGTGGTCTTTGCGCAAGAAGCGGTGGAACAGGTTGATCGGCGGATACAGGACGTTCTGCAGCAAATCGCGAGGGGCGAGCCGTGCGGTATCCGGATGCGACTGCTGGAACGCGGCCGTCAGCTCGTCCGCCAGGCCGGGCGTCTGCAGCCAATACGCCTGGAGCGCTGCGACCCAGTGGTAGACGTACTCGTCGAACTGCCCCTCGGGTGAACGCAGGCGCTCGACCGGGATCTCGCACAGCTGGGTGAGGCGCTGTCGGTCCCGGCAGATGACGGCCAGCCAGAAGGTGGTGAGCCAGTTTCCGGCGTCGGCGTAAGAGCGGGGGCCGATGGCCGGGATCCGCCGGACCCGGTGGTTGATGCGGCACTCGACGACACCGTCGGCCTGCCCGGTGGCGGCGAACAGTGCCGACCCGATCTGCAGGGCGGATACAGTCGCCTCCCACGTCTCGAGCTGTGCTGCGCGGGGATCCACCGTGCACCGGGCCTGCAGGTACAGCAGGGCGGTGTCGAGCATGAAGTCGAGCCTGCCGGGCCGCTGCTCGACCTTCTCCGCGTTTGCCGCGACATCTTCCCCGAGAGACTCGGCCCAGCTCGCGGACCGCGGTCTGGGTTCCCAGTGCCGGGCGACGGTGGTGGTCACGGCGCCGCCTCCGTGTGCCTGTCGGGCACGTCGAGACGACGCCGATCGGAGTACGTCACGTGGGGAACTCACCGCACCAGTTGCGCTTGATCAGGACGGCCGGGAGGTACTCGGACTCGACCTCGATCGGGATTCCCGCGTCGTGTGCGAGGCAGACCATGGCAAGCGGAGCCAAGGCGACGAGTCCCGCGATACTGACGGCACGGTCCTCCTCACTCCAATACTGCTTGTGCAGTTCGAGTGCCTGAGCCAGGGCGCGATTGAAGCCCTCGTGGTCCTTGCGAATGAAGCGGTGGAACATCTCCATGGGCGGATAGACGAGTTTGCTCACCGCTTCCCGGTCGAAGACGGTCTCGGGGTCGGTGCCGTCAACGGCCGAGACCAGCTTGGCGACGAGGTCCTGGCCTCCGAGCCAGTAGGTCTGGAGGGTGTCGATCCAGGCGTACTCATGCTCCTCGAATCGTTCGCCGTTCTCACGCAACAAGGACAACGGTACGCGGCACAGCGCCGTGATCCTGTCCCTCTCCCGGCACGCCACCGCCAGGTAGAAGGCCGTGAGCCATGCTCCGGGGTGGACATACCACTGCGGGCCCGTCGCCTGCAGAGTGCGGTCCTTGTGCGCGATGCGGCACTGCACGTTCCCTTCGGTCGCCGTCGCGGTGGCGAAGACGGCGGAGCCGACCTGCATCGAGGTCACCCAGGCGTCCCACGTCGGGAAGATCGCCGCCCGCGGATCCATAAGGCAGTGCGCTTGGGCCAGGGTGACAGTCGTACTCAGGGCATCGCCGAGACCAGTCGAATCCTCTTCCAGTCCGTCGAGCAGTTCCTGCGCGTTCTCCTGAAGGACGGCGAGACCCTCTTCCGTGTTCTCCGTGGGCAACGGGGGGCGGGATATGCTGGCAGTCAGCGCATTCTCCTTGTGATTCGTGTCGTCCCGGGCGGTGCCCGCCGCTGTCAGGTATCGTACTCGGCCACCCAGGACCGCTGTATTCCTTGTGCGAGGTGGGAGCGTCGAAGAGTGCGGCGTTGAACTGCTCGTTCTCCCGGCGCAGATAGCGCTGGAACAGTTCCAGCGGCGGGTAGAGGATCTTCAGCATGAGCTCCGGGCCGGCGATCGTGGCCGCCTCCGGCTTCGTGCCGTCGACGGCGGTGACGAGCGTGTCCCAGGTCTCCTGGCGGCCGAACCAGAAGTGCTGGAGGGTTTCCACCCAGGCGTAGACGTACTCGTCGAACTCCGTGCCCGACTCCCGCAGGAAGGAGACGGGCACCTGTGCCAGCTGGTTGACCCGGTCGTTGTCGCGGCAGATCACCACCAGGTAGAACGAGGTCAGCCAGTCGGCCGCGTGCAGGTAGTTTTGCGGACCGGTGGCGGGCAGCTGCTTCACCTCACCGTTGCTGCCCACCCGGCACGACACCGTGCCCTCGGTGGCCGTGCCGGCTGCGAAAAGCCCGCAACCGACCTGCATGGCGGTGACCCACGCCTCCCAGGCCGGGAACTCACCCGCTGTCGGGTCCGTCAGACAGCGCCACTTCGCCAGGGTGAGCGCGGCCTGCAGGGCGTCGTACCGGTCGTCCTCCGACGTCTCGATGTGGTCGAGCACGTCCTCGGTGCTCTTGATGACGGGCGCCATGAGCTCGCCCGCGTTGTCCGCGCGGAACTCATGGCGGGGAATGCGGGTGAGATTCACGCCGAACTGCTTACCGATGGAGGCGGTTGTCCGTGTCATGCGCGGAGCCGGTCATGGCGAACGGGGCCGGAGTGCGTCAGTTCTCATGGCGGTCGCGCAGGAGGGCGAGGAGGGCGGTGCCTGGCTCGCTCGCCGGATCCACGAGGCCTGCGCTGGTGTCGGGCGTCGCCGACAACTCTGCCAGGGCCTCCGATGGTGCCATTCCTCGGTCGTGCGCAGCCCGCAAACGCTCGAGCCAGATCAGTCCGGCACGGTACGTCGCATCGTCACCGACGTCTGCTGGCTCGAAGCTCGCGGCATTGTCCGCGTCAGAGGCCCACAGGTAGCCGAACAACTCGCCTTCCGCTCCTCGGACCGGCACGTACTGAACCTCACCCTCAGCTGTCCGACGGTAACCGATGCGTCCGAACCCGGGAGCATGTGTGAAGACGTCGTACCGGGTCGGCACCTCGAAACTGGACCACACGTCCGCTGCAGCACCGTCGGCATCGAAGAAATTGTCGGCGCCGCGTTGGGTGGGCTTCGAAAAGTATGTCGGGTCGTCCGGGTCCGTCTCTGCTGCGAGAACCTCGGACAGGTCACTCAGTGCCGCCGACAAGCGAGGGCCGTTTGCCGTGTGGATCTCGTACTGCTGCCGACCTTTGAGGTCATAGGGCAGCCATGCATCGGTGTGTGTCACCAGGTCAACAGTGACGAACTCGGCAAACGAAGAAGCCCCGAGCCGAAACAGCTTCTCCTGCCGGACCACCTCCCCTTCGGCGCTCGTCACGATTTCGCCCGAGCACTCGGCGAAGGCGTCCACGGAACCGATGTCACCGGCGCGCATTCCCGCCCTTACCCGATCAGCCAGCTGCGCGGCAGCTTGCGCGGCGTCCCACTCGCCCGGCGAATGATGCTCAGTGGTGAGCTCTCCCTTGAAGAGGAGACTGTTCGACTTGCGGGCCTCAGACACCGAGACATGAACAACGGGCGCATCCGTTGCCAGTCGGTGATCGGCCAGTACGCGGTAAGCGGTAAGCAGGTCCCGCAGGCAGCAGACCAGGGCGTCGGCCGACTCATCGTCACGTCCCCAGGTCCAACGGGCGACGGGGGTAGAGGTGATCACAGCGCTCCTTCCGGTGTGAATGTACCACCACGAGGAATCATGAACATGCCGTCAGGGCACCGGATGACGAACTGTACGTTCTTGCCCTCGTAACCCTTTTGCAGCCGTCCGATTTCTGTCTCCATGTCGAGTGCAGAAATCTTGGTGTCGACCACGAAGGTCCGCACGTCGGCGCTGGAATCCGTGAGCTGTCCGAGCTTCTTGAAGATGTTGCGCACCACCTTGCTCGCCTCGACAGGTGAGTCCGCCCCCGTCATGTCCTTGAACTGCCATCCGTGGACGTTTCCGCTCGCATCTCGAGCCATGAGGTCGAGATCCGTCTTCGGTCCCGTGAAGACACCCGGTTTGATTTCGTGGCCGCCTTGTTTCACTTCGAACGAGATGTCGGTCAAGCCGTTCTCGTGGAGCCGGTTGGCCAGGCGGATCTGTTCGAGGGAGCCGGGCAGTTCACTCGGTCGCGAAAGGTTGGACACCACGTCGGAGAAGCCTTGTGCGTCCCGAAAGCGTCCGGAAGCGATCGTGTCGGCGATCTCCTTGCCGGCCGGGCTGTTGCCCAGAGTGTCGAGAATGGCATCGACGTCACCCGGCTTGACCTTCGTTCCGCGTATCTGCTCGCGAACCCGCTGTTCGGCGTCACCTCCTCGATCCAGTGGGCCCGAGTCGTCCGATGGCCTCTCCCACCCCGGGGCGTCGTCCGCACCACCCCAGCCGGGCTGCTCGCCGGGGCCATGCCCGGTCGGGCCGTCGCTGCCTCCTGAGCCCGTACTGCCCTGTCCCGGTGACTCACCGCCGCTACCCGTCGGGGTGCCCTCATGGCCGCCGGTTGCTGCCCCACCGTGGCCTCCGGTGGCGTGGCTCCCGGCTCCATCCGTACCGCCGGAGTGGCCGCCTCCCGGTTCGTGGCTTGCGGAACGGCCGCGGCCAGGGTCGTCGGCATGGCCGGCCGGTACGTCGTCCGTCGACCGGCCGGCGGGCAGGTGGTCGCCCATCGCATTCGCGGTCGGGACGTCACCACCGGCATGCACTGTCGGCACGTCGCCTCCGGCGTGGACGGCCGGGGTGGTGGCCGGGTTGTCCGTGGCCCGGCCGACGTCGCCCAGGCCGTTGTCGAGGCTGTTGCCCAGGTTCAGGTGGGTGCCCGCGTCCACCGTGTGCGGGGCCGCGCCCGCCATCGCCGGGACCTTCGCCGGGGAGTCCACCCGCGGCACGTCCGCGCCCGCCGGACCCGTGCTGTCCGGGCCTGCGGGACGGTCCACGACGTCCTGCGTACCGGGCTTCTCGACGTCCAGCAGGACCTTGCCCTGCCCGTCCACGATGTTGCCGTTGCCGTCGGCGTACAGGGTCGGATCGCCGCCCTCGGCCTTCACCGGCAACGCGTCCTCGTGCACCACCGGCACGTCGTCGGGCACCTTGAACCCGCCGCCCGGCAGCTCGTGCAGCCCTGCCGGGACCGCCGCACCCTCCGGCAGGTGCACCGTCCCGTCCGGCAGCACCGATGAACCCTTGGGCAGGGTGAGCGCGTTCTCCGGCAGTGCGGGGATGTCGATGGCGCCCACTCCGCGCAGGCCCTTGGTGATGTCGCCGATCTTCGACAGGCCCGCGCCCGCGCCCTTGGCGATGTAGGTCATCGGGTCGATGACCCGGCCCGCCTTGCCCGCCACCGACAATGCCTTCGCCACCGCACCGGCCTTGCCCGCACCCGACGCCGCAGCCCCCGCACCACCCGTGAACACCGTCGTCAGCACGTTGAAGGTGACCGCGCCTGCGGCACGGGCGGGGTTCTTGCCCCACTGATCCCAGGCGACCAGCGCCTTGCCCGTCTCCTTCATCGCGGTGCGCGAATCACGGATCCAGGAGGGGAGCTTGTCGTCCGGCAGCGTCCAGAACGCCGTCGCCACCCCCGGGATCGCCGACAGAGCCAGACCCGTCGCGAGCTGCGCCAGGCCCTTCCAGGCCTGGCCCATCGCCTCCCAGCCACCGAAGCCGACCAGCGTGCCCAGGCCCTTGATCGTGCCCCACACACCGTCCACGATCAGCCCGTCCCACACGAAGGACTTCACCCAGTGGCCGACCTCGTACCAGTGGTGCTTCTCCTCCACCGGGTCACCCCAGGGAAGCTTCGCGTTCTTCAGGTCCTCCGCGTTGAACCCGTACTGGTTGGCCTTGTCCGAGCCGTCCCCCGCCACCATCTGCGCCCCGCCGGGAAACAACGCGGTGATCTTGTTGTGGCAGGTGCGCTCCGCCGCCCAGAACGCCGCCACCGTCGCGGTGATGTCGTCCCGCAGCTTGTTGTGCTCACCGACCTTGTCCTCGTCGTACTCCCACTCGTCGTCGTCCTTCACCGACGACACGAACGCCGCCGCGTCCGCCTTCAACTGCTTCAGCTTCGCCACCAGCGGACGCACCTCGGCGGCATACGACGACAACGCCCCCGACACCGTCTCCAAGTCGTCGGCGAACGCATCCGCCCGGTCCTTCACCGGCTTCGTCGTCGCGAACAACCGCTCCGCCTCGGGAGCGGTGTAGTACGCCGACAAGCCCTGGAAGCGGGAGTGGATGTCCCCACCGGCACCCCGGACAGCACCCGCGTCCTTCTTCAGGGCCGCGTAGTCGGACTCCAGCTGCTCCAGATCACCCGTGAACTGCGGGATCTTCTCCGGCTGGATCACTGCTTCCCCACCCCCGTGTCCGTCACCATCGGCTCGGCAAGTCATCCCAGGCTCTGGCAAGTCGGATCATCTTACAAACGGGACTGAGGGTGTTTCAGGGCCCGTTACGGAATCCCTACAAGGGTGGAGCGCTCCGGTGAGAGGGCGTCGCGCCGCTGTCGGCCGCGACCGGGCCGCCGGACTTCGTCGTCCTCCCACGCAACACCCGTCAGCGAGGGGGAGTGGGATGGGGATGGAGACGACGGGGCGTACCGAACCGGTGTCCGGCAGCGAGGTGACGGAGGGGAGTGCGAGCGCCACCCCCGGGGGCGCACAGGACGCGCCGCCCGGCCCGCAGGCGACCGCGCGCTCCCGCCGCGCACGCCTGGTCCGCCGAGCGCGGCGCATCGCCCTCGCGCTCGTCCTCGCCCTCCTCGTCCCCGTGCTCGCCGCCGAGACGGCCCTCTACGTCAACCACACCGGCGACCTCGCACCGGGCACCCGCACCCGCGACCGCGACGCCCTCTGGCTCGGCCACGCCTGGGTCGACGGGCGCAAGAAGGACGCCGACGTCCGGGCCCTGGCCGACCGCCTCCGCGACACCGGCATCCGGGACCTGTACGTCCACACCGGGCCGCTGGAGCACGACGGCACCCTGCCGAAGTCGGTGTATCCGAAGGCACGTTGGTTCATCGACGCGGTGCACCGGGAGCTGCCCGGCGTGCGGGTCCAGGCCTTCCTGGGCGACGTCCTCGCGACGGAGAGGCCGGACGGCATGCGGCTGGAGCAGCCCGGGACCCGGGCGGCGGTGGTCGCGTCCGCCCGGCAGGTCCTGGACACCGGTTACGAGGGCGTCCACCTCGACCTCGAACCGCTGCACTCGGGCGACCGCGACTACCTCGCCCTCCTCGACGCCCTGCGCAGCGTGACCCGTTCACGCGACGCCCGGCTCTCCGTCGCCGCGCACCAGATCGACGCGCTGCCCGGCTTCCACACGCTCTGGGGCGGTGTCACCGGCCACCCCAAGGGGTGGTCGCAGCGGTTCTTCGGCCAGGTCGCCCGCCGCGTCGACCAGATCGCCGTGATGTCGTACGACACGATGCAGCCGCTGGAGAGCACCTACAGCGGCTACGTGGCCCAGCAGACGTCCCTCGCGCTGGAGGTCACGCCGTCGTCCACGGACCTGCTGATGGGCCTGCCGTTCTTCCACGAGAACCGCTTCGGCCACTGGAACCACGCCGAGACCGTCCGCGCCGCCGTGCGCGGCGTCCGCCTCGGCCTGTCGCGCACGGACGCCGACCGCGCCCGCTTCGGCGTCGCCCTGTACATCGACTTCGCCGCGACCGGGGCGGACTGGCGTGCCTACGAGGAGGGGTGGCTCGGGTGACCGGGTCGTGGCCCGGCCGCGGCGAGCGCGGCCACCGGGTGTTCAGCCCGCCGAGGAGCGGCGCCTGATCTTCGAGCCCAGCCAGACCAGCGGGTCGTACTTGCGGTCGATCGCGCGTTCCTTCAGGGGGATCAGCGCGTTGTCCGTGATCTTGATGCCCTCCGGGCAGACCTCCGTGCAGCACTTGGTGATGTTGCAGTAGCCCAGGCCGTGTTCGTCCTGGGCGGTGGTCTTGCGGTCCAGGCCCGTCTCCGCGGCCGCGTCCAGCGGGTGCATGTCCAGCTCCGCGACCCGCATCAGGAAGCGGGGCCCGGCGAACACCTGCTTGTTCTCCTCGTGGTCCCGGACCACGTGGCAGGTGTCCTGGCACAGGAAGCACTCGATGCACTTGCGGAACTCCTGCGGCCGATCCACGTCCTCCTGCATCATGCGGTACTCGCCGGGAGCGAGCCCGGCCGGCGGCACGAACGCCGGGACCTGTCTGGCCTTGCGGTAGTTGAAGCCGACGTCCGTGACCAGGTCGCGGATCACCGGGAAGGCGCGCAGGGGCGTGACCGTGATCGTCTCCGCCCGGTCGAACACCGACATGCGCGTCATGCACAGCAGGCGCGGACGGCCGTTGATCTCCGCCGAGCACGAACCGCACTTGCCCGCCTTGCAGTTCCAGCGCACGGCGAGATCGGGAGTCTGGGTGGCCTGGAGGCGGTGGACGATGTCCAGCACCACCTCGCCGTCGTTGACCTCGACCTCGAAGTCCTCCAGGCCGCCGCCCCCCGCGTCCCCGCGCCACACCTTGAAGTGGGCCGTGTAGCCGCTCATTCGTACAGCTCCTCTTCGGCGAGGTACTTGACCAGCTCCTCCTTGTCGAACAGGGCGAGCAGGTCGGCACGGACGGGTTCGGTGGTCTCCCGGCTGAGGGTGATCTGGCCGCGGACCGGGTCCGTCGCCGCCAGTCCGCCCGTCGGGTCGGTGAGCGTGCACAGCAGGTTGATCCGCCGCCACTTGCGGTCCATGCCCGGGTGGTCCTCGCGGGTGTGGCCGCCGCGCGACTCGGTGCGTTCCAGTGCGGCCCGCGCCACGCACTCGCTGACCAGCAGCATGTTCCTGAGGTCCAGGGCGAGGTGCCAGCCCGGGTTGAACTGCCGGTGCCCCTCGACCCCGGCCCGGCGGGCCCGGACCCGCAGCTCCGCCAGTTTCTCCAGGGCCTGCTTCATCTCCGGCTCACGGCGGATGATGCCGACCAGGTCGTTCATGGTCTGCTGCAGTTCCTGGTGCAGGGTGTAGGGGTTCTCCGGCGGGCCGCCCGACGGCTCCTCGGTCTCCGCCTCCGCGGAGAAGGGCCGCAGGGCCTCGGCCGCGGCGGCCTCGACCAGGGAGTCGTCCACCACCGGCCGCGCCCCCGCGAGCCCCGCCGTGTACTCGGCCGCGTGCCAGCCGGCCCGGCGGCCGAACACCAGCAGGTCGGACAGCGAGTTCCCGCCGAGCCGGTTGGAGCCGTGCATGCCGCCCGCCACCTCACCGGCCGCGTACAGGCCCGGCACCCCGCGCGCGGCGGCCGTGTCCGACTCGACCGCGATCCCGCCCATCACGTAGTGGCAGGTGGGGCCGACCTCCATCGCCTCCGCGGTGATGTCGACGTCCGCCAGTTCCTTGAACTGGTGGTACATCGACGGCAGCCGCCGCCTGACGACCTCGGCGGGCATCCGGGTCGACACGTCGAGGAACACGCCCCCGTGCGGTGAGCCGCGCCCCTCCTTCACCTCGGAGTTGATCGCCCGGGCGACCTCGTCACGCGGGAGCAGCTCCGGCGGACGCCGGTTGTGGTCGGGGTCGTCGTACCAGCGGTCGGCCTCCTCCTCCGTCTCGGCGTACTTGTCCTTGAAGACGTCCGGGACGTAGTCGAACATGAACCGCTTGCCGTCGGAGTTGCGCAGCACACCGCCGTCGCCGCGCACCGACTCGGTGACGAGGATGCCCTTCACCGAGGGCGGCCAGACCATGCCCGTCGGGTGGAACTGCACGAACTCCATGTTCAGCAGGGGGGCGCCCGCCAGGAGCGCCAGCGCGTGCCCGTCGCCGGTGTACTCCCACGAGTTGGACGTCACCTTGAAGGACTTGCCGATGCCGCCGGTCGCGATCACCACGGCCGGCGCCTGGAGGACGAAGAAGCGGCCCGACTCGCGCTCGTAGCCGAACACGCCGGAGACCCGGTCGTCCTCCTTCAGCACGCGCGTGACCGTGCACTCCTGGAAAACCTTCAGCCGGGACTCGTAGTCGCCGGTCTCCCGGTGGTCCTCCTGCTGGAGGGCGACGATCTTCTGTTGCAGGGTGCGGATCAGCTCCAGGCCCGTGCGGTCGCCGACGTGGGCCAGGCGCGGGTACTCGTGGCCACCGAAGTTGCGCTGCGAGATGCGGCCGTCCTTCGTCCGGTCGAACAGCGCGCCCCAGGTCTCCAGCTCCCAGACCCGCTGCGGTGCCTCCTGCGCGTGCAGTTCGGCCATGCGCCACTGGTTGAGGAACTTCCCGCCGCGCATGGTGTCGCGGAAGTGGACCTGCCAGTTGTCGCCGCTGTTGACGTTGCCCATCGCCGCGGCGATGCCGCCCTCGGCCATCACCGTGTGCGCCTTGCCGAACAGCGACTTGCAGATCACCGCCGTTCGGGCGCCCCGCTCGCGGGCCTCGATCGCGGCGCGCAGGCCGGCACCGCCCGCGCCCACCACGACGACGTCCCATTCCTGCCGGTCGACCACGGACATCAGTCGGTCCCCATCCCTCTAGAAGAAGCGCGGATCGTCGAAGACGCCGGACGCGACCAGGTAGACGTACAGATCGGCGAGCGCCACGCTCACGAGCGAGGCCCAGGCGAGCTGCATGTGCCGGGCGTTGAGCCTGCCCGCCCACTGCCACATCCGGTAGCGCACGGGGTGCCGGGAGAAGTGCTTGAGCTTGCCGCCGACGATGTGCCGGCAGGAGTGGCAGGAGATCGTGTACGCCCAGATCAGCGCGATGTTGACCAGGAACACCACAGTGCCCAGGCCCATGTGGCCCCAGGCGTAGTCCTCGTCGCGGAAGGCGAGCACGGTGTCGTAGGTGAGGATCCCGGCGACCAGGAGCGCGGCGTAGAAGAAGTACCGGTGGACGTTCTGCAGGATCAGCGGGAAGCGGGTCTCACCGGTGTACTTCTTGTGCGGCTCGGCCACCGCGCAGGCCGGCGGGGAGGCCCAGAAGCCCCGGTAGTACGCCTTGCGGTAGTAGTAGCAGGTCAGCCGGAAACCGAGCGGGAAGATCAGGATGATGATCGCGGGGGAGATCCCCCACCAACCGCCGAAGACCTCCCAGTTGGGGCCGCCCTTCATCGGCTCGCAGTTCTCCGCCAGGCAGGGGGAGTAGAAGGGCGAGACGTAGGGCGCCGCGTAGTAGTCGGCGTTGGCGAAGGCCCGCCAGGTCGAGTACGCGATGAAGGCGAGCAGCCCGGCGACCGTGCCGGCCGGGGCCAGCCACCAGCGGTCGGTGCGCAGGTGCGGGGCGGCGATCGCGGCGCGCCCACCCGTCCGCACGCCGCCGCTTCTCGGACGGGGATCGGTGGCGGGGGGTTCCGTACCAGTGGCCACGTGACGACTCCGGTCGGGTGTCGGGGGAGGTGCCGGTCGCTCGACGCCCTCCGGGTCAGGGAGCGCGCCGGTCCCGGGCGCCCAGTCCCTCGTCGTCCGAGTCGATCCACAGGGAGGGGTCGTAGGGGGCGTCCGAGATGGTGACCAGATCCGGGCGCTTGGGCGCGGCCGGTGAGGCGGCGGCCTCACGCAGCAGGGCGACGCTCTCGCGCAGGTGGTTGGCGTCGGCACGGACGCGGCGCATCTCCAGGCCGCCGGTGCCGACCTGCTTCTCCAGGCGTCCCAGCGAGCGGAGCAGTTCGTCGAGACTGCGCTGGACTGACGTCAGTTCGTCGTGAACGGACATGACTTGCCCTCACTTCCACGGGCCCTTCACGGCCCAAGGCGGCAACGTTCATGCGCCTGCGAGTGTTGCGCGTCACACCTTGCGCTGTGAAGGGATGTGCATCGATTGGCCGGGGTGTGCGGGTGCAGTCGGCGGGTGGTTTGCGCCGGACGGGTGATGTGCCCTCCGTGACCGCCGTGTCGCCCTGTGTTGCCGAACCCTTTCCTCTTCAGTGGCCGCATACATCAGACAAGCTCCAAATACCGCCAAATGTGATCGTAACGCCCGCGGCTCCCCGGAGGTAGCACGAATGTCCCAGCACGGCGTCGGCCCACGCGCCCTCGCGCGCTCGGCCGCCTTCCTGACCGCGGGCGTCCTCGCGGTGCCCGCGCTCGCCGGATGCGGGTCCGACGACCCCTCCGGCAAGCCGCTCGCGGGCCAGGACATCCGGCCGGCCGCCCGCGACCGGATCGCCGACGGCGGCACGCTGCGCTGGGCCGTCGACTCGGTGCCCGACACCCTGAACACGTTCCAGTCCGACGCCGACGCCACCACCGCCCGCGTCGCGCAGGCCGTCCTGCCCTCGATGTTCCGGATGAACGCCTCCGGCCGCCCCGAGCGCAACGCCGACTACCTGGAGTCCGCCGAGGTCGTCGACACCGAGCCCAAGCAGGTCGTGCTGTACAAGCTCAACCAGCAGGCCGTCTGGAGCGACGGCCGCGAGATCGGCGCCGCGGACTTCGCCGCCCAGTGGCGCGCCCTGTCCGGCAAGGACACCGCCTACTGGACCGCCCGCAACGCCGGCTACGACCGCATCCAGAAGGTCGAGCGCGGCGACAACGCCCTGGAGGTCCGGGTCACCTTCAGCCGCCCCTACGCCGACTGGCGCTCGCTGTTCACCCCGCTGTACCCGAAGGACGTCATGGGCACCCCGGACGCCTTCAACGACGGCGCCCGCAAGAAGCTCAAGGTCGGCGCGGGTGCCTTCACGGTGAAGAAGGTCGATCGCGAGGACGACGAGATCACCCTCACCCGCAACCCGCGCTGGTGGGGCGAGCCCGCCAAGCTGTCGAAGATCGTGCTGCGCTCCGTCCCGCGGGACGAACGGGCCACCGAACTGGCTGCCGGCGACCTCGACCTGGCCGAGATCGATTCCTCCGCGGCCCGCCGCATCACCGTCGCCGCCCGCCCGCACAGCTCCAGCAGCCCGATGATGGGCCCGGGCGCCGACCGGTCCGCCGCGGACGCCCTGAAGTCCTGGGCCGTCGCCAACGGCTCCGACGGGGACGCCGCCGACGAGGAGACCGTCGCCCGCAGGAAGCTGCGCAAGGCCGCCGCCAAGTACGCCCGGCAGCAGCGGGCCCTCGGCGGCTTCGAGGTGCGCAAGTCCCTGGAACCGGCCTTCACCCAGCTCGCCCTGAACGGCGCCGAGGGACCGCTCGCCGACGAGCGCGTCCGCAGGGCCGTCGCCCGCGCGCTGGACCGCGAGGAACTCGCCGAGACCGTGCTCGAGCCGCTCGGCCTGCCCGCCGTCCCGGTCGGCAGCCACCTGGCCCTGTCCGGGCAGGCCGCCTACGCCGACGGCAGCGGCGCCCTCGGCGGACAGGACACCGAGGAGGCCCAGGCCCTGCTCGCCGACGCCGGATGGGTGCGCGGCGGCCCGGTCAAGGAGCAGAAGAAGAAGGAGAAGGAGAAGGCGGCCGGCGCCGAGGGCGAGAAGGCCGACTCGAAGGACACCTCCGACGACGGCACCTACATCGTCGGGCAGGACGACAAGGCCCCGCGCGGGCTCGACCCCGCCGACCGCCAGCAGGCCCGCCAGGGCGGTGCGCCCGGCGCGTACGCCCCGAAGGGCAGCGCCGCCCCGGCCAACCAGGAGGCCGCCCGGCTCGCGAAGAACGGCAAGGCGCTCACCCTGCGCTTCGTGCTCCCCTCCGGGCCGGGCTCCCGGACACTGCGCACGGTCGCCGAGCGGATCTCCGGCATGCTGGAGCGCGTCGGCATCGGCACGGAGATCTCCAAGGTCTCCGACGAGTCCTACTTCAAGGACCACATCGCCTCCGGCCAGTACGACCTCGCCCTGTGGTCCTGGCCCGCCAGCGCCTACCCGGCCACCGACGCCCGCCCCGTCTACGCCAAGCCCGTCCCGGCCGCCGACGGCTCGCTGAACATCGAGCAGAACTACACCCGGGTCGGCACCGACCAGGTCGACCAGCTCTTCGACCAGGCCGCCGCCACCCTGGACGAGGCCGAGTCGCGCTCCCTGATCCGCAAGGCCGACTCCCGCATCTGGGCGGCGGCCGGCTCCATCCCCCTCTTCCAGCGCCCGCAGCTCGTCGCGGCCCGCAAGAACCTGGTCAACACGGGCGCCTTCGGCTTCGGCACGCCGGTCTACGAGGACATGGGCTTCCTCAAGAAGGGCGCGAAGCCCGCGTCGGGCGCGTCGGCGAAGGGCTCGACGGCGCCGTAGCTCTGGGAACGCTCAAACGCCTTGCCGCCGCCCGCCCGGCGTCCCCACCATGAGACCGGCAGTGATCATGGTGCGGACGCCGGGCGCGTCCGCGCACGGGGGACGGGAGCCGGCTCATGCACGGCACGACACGGCACGCCTGCTCGGCGGCGCTGGTCATCGGGGCACTGCTGACGGGGGCGGCGGGATGCACGCCGGGCGGGGAGGACGACCGGGACGGCAGGGCCGGGGCCTGCGCGGACGGCGCCTACACCTGGTCGGGTGTGCGCAGGGAGCAGCGGCTGACCGCACTGTCCGACCCGATCAGGTTCACGAAGGTGCCCGGGAGCTACTCCTCCCGCCTGGAACCTGTCGGCGCCACGGCGTACCGGCCCACGGTGACCGGTACGCCCCGGGGCGCGGACCCGGCCGGGGTGATCAGGGCCCTGGGCAGACACCTGAGGACCGCGAGACCCCTGGCGGGGCCGACCGAGACGGAGAGGCCGGCGTGGGACCACTTCTTCACGTACGAGAAGGGCCTCGGCAAGGGCGCCTACTACGCGTACGCCGCGCTCGACCTGGTCGACGCGGACTTCACGTACAGCTGCGGGGACCGCGAGCCCGTCCGGGGACACGTGCGGACCTGGGAAGGGGTCGGCGCGGGCTTTCTGCCCTGCTCCTCGGAGCCCGCGGACGAAGCGGCCGGCCGGATCGCCGCCGAGCGCCTCTGCCCCACCGGATCCGAGGCCGTCGATGAGGTCTGACCTGCGTCGACACGGCCCGGCTCACCTCCGGGGGCCCGGACCCGTACCATGGGGTGAGGCCGTGGCATGTTGAGCCCGGCAGGGTCCGCGTAACACAGACGTACGCGACGGCCCCTTCCTCACACTCCGGGAGATCGCCGCTTTATGGCCACGCGCCACGACATCCGCAACGTCGCCATCGTCGCCCACGTCGACCACGGCAAGACCACCATCGTCGACGGCATGCTGAAGCAGGCCGGTGCCTTCGCCGCCCACCAGCTCGACTCGGTCGACGACCGCATGATGGACTCGAACGACCTGGAGCGTGAGAAGGGCATCACGATCCTCGCCAAGAACACGGCGGTGAAGTACCACCCCAAGGACGGCGGGGAGCCCATCACCATCAACATCATCGACACCCCCGGCCACGCCGACTTCGGTGGCGAGGTCGAGCGCGGTCTGTCGATGGTCGACGGCGTCGTCCTGCTCGTGGACGCCTCCGAGGGCCCGCTGCCGCAGACCCGCTTCGTCCTGCGCAAGGCGCTCCAGCAGCGCCTGCCCGTCATCCTGTGCATCAACAAGACGGACCGCCCGGACTCCCGGATCGACGAGGTCGTCAACGAGACGTACGACCTGTTCCTCGACTTGGACGCCGACGAGGAGCAGATCGAGTTCCCGATCGTCTACGCCTGTGGCCGCGACGGCATCGCCTCGCTGACCAAGCCGGACAACGGCACGGTCCCGTCCGACTCCACCAGCCTGGAGCCGTTCTTCTCCACGATCCTGGAGCACATCCCGGCCCCGACCTACGACGAGGACGCCCCGCTCCAGGCCCACGTCACCAACCTGGACGCCGACAACTTCCTCGGCCGTATCGCGCTGCTCCGCGTCGAGCAGGGCGAGCTGCGCAAGGGCCAGACGGTCGCGTGGATGAAGCGCGACGGGTCCGTCAGCAACGTGCGCATCTCCGAGCTGATGATGACCGAGGCGCTCACCCGCAAGCCGGCGGAGGTGGCCGGTCCCGGTGACATCTGCGCGGTCGCCGGTATCCCGGACATCATGATCGGCGAGACCCTGGCCGACCCGGAGAACCCGGTCGCGCTGCCGCTGATCACGGTCGACGAGCCCGCGATCTCCATGGTCATCGGCACCAACACCTCCCCGCTGGTCGGCCGCGGCGCCACCGGCAAGGGCGCCGACAACAAGGCGGCCGTCAAGGACCGCAAGGTCACCGCCCGCCAGGTCAAGGACCGCCTCGACCGCGAGCTGATCGGTAACGTCAGCCTCCGGGTGCTGGACACCGAGCGGCCGGACGCCTGGGAGGTGCAGGGCCGCGGTGAGCTGGCGCTGGCCATCCTGGTCGAGACGATGCGCCGGGAAGGCTTCGAGCTGACCATCGGCAAGCCGCAGGTCGTCACCAAGGAGGTCGACGGCAAGACGTACGAGCCGGTCGAGCGCATGACGATCGACGTGCCCGAGGAGCACATGGGCGCGGTCACGCAGCTCATGGGCGTCCGCAAGGGCCGCATGGACAACATGTCCAACCACGGCTCGGGCTGGGTCCGCATGGAGTTCGTGGTGCCGTCCCGCGGTCTCATCGGCTTCCGTACCGAGTTCCTGACCCAGACGCGCGGCACGGGCATCGGGCACTCCATCCACGAGGGCTTCGAGCCCTGGTTCGGCACGCTCCAGACCCGTAACAACGGCTCCCTGGTCGCCGACCGCGCCGGTGCGGTCACCGCGTTCGCGATGACCAACCTGCAGGAGCGCGGCGTGCTGTTCGTCGAGCCGGGCACCGAGGTGTACGAGGGCATGATCGTCGGCGAGAACTCGCGCGCCGACGACATGGACGTCAACATCACCAAGGAGAAGAAGCTCACGAACATGCGGTCCTCGACCGCCGACGTGACGGAGTCCATCGTCCCGCCCCGCAAGCTGTCGCTGGAGCAGTCCCTGGAGTTCTGCCGTGACGACGAGTGCGTGGAGGTCACCCCGGAGGCCGTGCGCATCCGCAAGGTGAACCTGGACGCCCGTGAGCGCGCCCGCGCCGCGAGCCGCGCCAAGCACGGCTGACGCCCTCTTCCGCAGCGCACAGCACCGGGCGCCCCGCACGTCGCGGGGTACCCGGTGCTGTGCTGTTGAAGGGGGAGCGACGTCGAGGAAAAGGGTAGGGAAAACCCTTGATCTGCCCGCCGCGGCCGCCGTGGACGGGCCGTCGCCACTACCCTGCTGCGGGAGTGGCGCGCCTGACGTATCCGGCGTCGCACAACCCCCGTGCCGCACACGCTCGTTGAGCGCACGGCCGGCTCCGCTGGAACCCTGCACGGGGACCGCGACGACCGCAAGCGGTTTTTCTCTCCCTCGCGTCCGGAATGCGGACAGTCGCCACCGATAGATGTGTAACAAGTCCGTTTCGCAGGGATCTTTCACCAAACCCTTTGTCCGGATTTTGGAAGATGTATGCGAGAGCTGTGATCGAACCGAGACCTCGAGAGTGTGGTTCGGTCCTGGCGTTTGGCAGATAGTTAGGCGCGTAGAGCTCGGATGAACGGGTCACTCGCCGGCAGCGGCGCCGACTCACGAGCGCGGGGGCACCTGACGATTTCCGGCACCGGCGACGGGCGGTGGCGGTGGTCCGTCTGTGCTCCCTTTGCGGTGAACCAATGACTTCTTAGGAGGAACCCATGCGCGGTGCCAGGAGCGCCAAGTGGGTCGCGGGGGCGATAGTGGTCGCCCTGGCCGCCACCGCCTGCGGCGGCGACGGTGATGGTGAGAGCAAGAGCAAGGGTTCCGGACCTGCCGGTTACGTGTCGATCGACGTCGGCGAGCCGCAGAAGCCGCTGATCCCGGCCGACACGAACGAGAGCAACGGCTCGTACGTCATCCAGTCGCTCTTCACCCAGCTGCTGGACTTCGACGCCAAGGGCGACATCGTCTACACGAACGCCGAGTCGGTCACCACCGACGACTCGAAGACGTGGACGGTCAAGCTCAAGAAGGGCTGGAAGTTCCACAACGGCGAAGAAGTCACCTCCAAGTCGTACATCGACGCTTGGAACTGGTACGCCAACATCAAGAACAACCAGCAGAACTCCTTCTGGTTCCAGGACATCAAGGGCTACGACGACGTCCACCCGGAGAAGGGTGACCCGAAGTCCGAGACCATGTCCGGTCTGAAGGCCGTGGACGACCACACCTTCACCATCGAGCTGAAGTACACGATGCCGTACTTCAACTACAAGCTCGGTTACACCACCTGGGCCCCGCTGCCCAAGGTCTTCTACGACGACCCGAAGGCCTTCGGCCAGAAGCCGGTCGGCAACGGTCCCTACAAGTTCGAGAAGTGGGACCACAAGAAGCTCATCCAGGTCAAGGCCTGGGACGAGTACCAGGGCCCGAACAAGGCCAAGAACAAGGGCGTCCAGTTCAAGGCGTACACGACCCTCGAGGCCGCGTACAAGGACGTCGTCTCCGGCAACCTGGACATGATCCGCCAGGTCGGCCCGACGGACCTGCCGAAGTACAAGCAGGACCTGGGCGACGGCGCCATCGAGCAGCCGTACGCGGCCATCCAGACGCTGACCCCGGCGTTCTACTCCAAGACCTTCAAGGACATCGACCCGAAGGTCCTGCAGGGTCTGTCGATGGCGATCGACCGCGACACGATCACCAAGACGGTTCTGAACAACACCCGCACGCCGGCCAAGGGCTTCACGCCGCCCGGTGTCAAGGGCTACCAGAACCTGGACACCGACGTGTTCACGTACAACCCGGCGAAGGCCAAGCAGCTCATCAAGGAGGGTGGCGGCGTCCCGGGCAACAAGTTCACCATCCAGTACAACACCGACGGTGGGCACAAGGAGTGGGTGACCGCGGTCTGCGAGTCCATCCGCAAGAACACCGGTGTCGACTGCACGGGTGACCCGAAGCCCGACTTCGCCACGGACCTCGAGGCCCGTGACAACGACCAGGTGAAGGGCATGTACCGCGGTGGCTGGGTCGCCGACTACCCGGTCAACGCCAACTTCATGAAGGAGCTGTACCACACCACCGCCGAGGCCAACAACGGTCGCTTCTCCAACAAGGAGATCGACTCGCTGATGAACAAGGCGGACAAGGCCAAGTCCCTGGACGAGTCGGTGAAGGCCTTCCAGGAGGTCGAGAAGAAGCTGGTCGAGCACATGCCGGCCATCCCGCTCTGGTACTACCGCATCAACGGCGGCCACGGTAAGAACGTCGACAACGTCAACGTCGACTTCCACGGTGACCTCGAAGTGTGGGCCGTCACCACCAAGTAAGAGGAGTCCTCAGGGCTCTTCCCACTCGGCCGTAAGCCCGCCGCCACTCCCGGTGGCGGCGGGAGGTGCGGGGGGCCGTCTCACCACCTGTGGAGACGGCCCCCGCACCTGCGTTAACCCCTCACGGAGGCACCTATGGGGCGCTATGTCGCACGACGACTGCTCCAGATGATCCCGGTCTTCATCGGGTCAACCCTGCTCATCTTCTGCATGATGTACGCCCTGCCCGGCGACCCCGTCCGGGCCATGATGGGAGACCAGGCGTACGACCCGACGGTGGTCGCGAGCATCAAGAAGGAACTCGGCCTCGACCAGCCGCTCCTTCAGCAGTACGTGAACTACATGACCGG
Organism: Streptomyces sp. AHA2; assembly: GCF_036857595.1. Classification (NCBI taxonomy): domain Bacteria; kingdom Bacillati; phylum Actinomycetota; class Actinomycetes; order Kitasatosporales; family Streptomycetaceae; genus Streptomyces; species Streptomyces sp. AHA2. The sequence continues at coordinate 9,562 of NZ_JAUQWJ010000004.1, read as the reverse complement.
CCTGTTCCAGGGCGACTTCGGTACGCAGATCGCCAGTCAGCGGCCCATCGCCGACATCATCGCCGACGCGTTCCCGGTGACGATCAGGCTCACGATCTTCGCGTTCACCTTCGTCACGCTCGTGGGCATCGGCCTCGGTGTCGTCGCCGGCCTGCGCCCCGACACGCTGCGCGACCGCGGCCTGCTGACGCTGACGCTGGTCCTCGTGTCGATGCCGTCCTTCGTGCTGGGCTTCCTGCTGCAGTACCTGTTCGCGTTCAAGTGGTCGGTCACCACCCCCACCGTGACCGACTCGACGGACTGGGCGCAGCTCGCGCTTCCGGCCACCGTGCTGGCATCGCTCTCCCTCGCCTACGTCGCCCGGCTGACCCGCACGTCGATCGCGGAGAACCTGCGCTCCGACTACATGCGCACCGCCGTGGCCAAGGGGCTGCCGCGCCGCCGCATCATCGGCGTCCACCTGATGCGCAACTCGCTGATCCCCGTGGTCACCTTCCTCGGCATCGAGGTCGGGAACCTGATGACCGGCGCCATCGTGACCGAGGGCATCTTCAACGTGCGGGGTATCGGCCTCGAGATCTACGACGCGCTCACCCGGCGGGAGGGTGCCACGGTCGTGGGCATCGCCTCGCTGATGGTGCTCATCTACCTCGCCGCCAGCTTGATCGTCGACCTGCTGTACGCGGTCCTGGACCCGAGGATCCGGTATGCCTGACAAGACCGTCGAAAAGAAGGTCGAAGCCCTTCCCGGCGACACCGTGAGCACCGCGGGCGTCGTGGTGGCGGAGGCCGGCCCGGCCCCCGACAAGCCGCGCAGCCTGTGGTCCGACGCCTGGCACGACCTGCGGCGCAACCCGCTGTTCCTGATCTCGGCCGCGCTGATCGTCTTCCTGCTGGTGATGTCGCTGTGGCCGGGGCTGTTCACCAGCGCCTCCCCGCGCGACGCCGACCTGGCCAAGCACTACCTCGGCAAGCCGAACTGGGGCCACTTCTTCGCCCCCGACTGGCTGGGCTACGACGTGCAGGGCCGGTCGATCTACGCCCGCGTCGTCTACGGTGCCCGCGCCTCGATCACCGTGGGTGTGGGAGTCACCGTCGCCGTCACCATCCTCGGCACGGTCATCGGCATGATCGCCGGCTACTTCGGCGGCTGGACCGACACCGTGCTGTCGCGGGTGACCGACATCTTCCTCGGCATCCCGTTCCTGCTCGGTGCCCTGGTGGTGCTCAACTCCTTCGACAACCGCACCGTCTGGGTCGTCATCATGGCCCTGGCCTTCCTCGGCTGGACCCAGATCGCCCGGGTCGCCCGTGGTGCCGTGATCACCATCAAGCAGGCCGACTACGTCGTGGCCGCCAAGGCACTCGGCGCCTCGACCTCGCGGATCCTGTTCCGGCACATCCTGCCCAACGCGCTCGCACCCATCATCGTCGTCGCGACCATCGCGCTCGGCGGTTACATCGCGGCCGAGGCCACCCTGTCCTTCCTGGGCGTGGGTCTCGGGGACACGGCCGTATCCTGGGGCGGCGACGTGGCGCGAGGACGTGAGCAGCTCCGTATCGCCCCGCACACCCTGATCATCCCGTCGGTGATGGTGTCGATTACGGTGCTGTCGTTCCTGATGTTCGGCGATGCGGTACGCAACGCCCTCGATCCCAAGATGCGCTGAGGGAGGCGTACGTGACCATCATCGACGAAGTGGCCGAGAGTCCGGCACCGGACGGCCCGGAGGGCACGGGCCGCCCGCTGCTCGAGGTCCGCGACCTGCACGTGGAGTTCCACACCCGCGACGGCGTCGCCAAGGCCGTCAACGGCGTGAACTACTCGGTGTCCGCGGGCGAGACGCTCGCCGTGCTCGGCGAGTCCGGCTCCGGCAAGTCCGTCACCGCCCAGGCCATCATGGGCATCCTCGACATGCCGCCCGGCCGCATCCCCAAGGGCGAGATCCTCTTCCGCGGCCAGGACATGCTGAAGATGTCCGCCGAGGAGCGCCGCAAGATCCGCGGTCAGCGCATCGCCATGATCTTCCAGGACGCGCTGTCCTCGCTGAACCCGGTGCTGAGCGTCGGCTACCAGCTGGGCGAGATGTTCCGCGTCCACCAGGGCATGTCCAAGAAGGACGCCAAGGCCAAGGCGATCGAGCTGATGGACCGGGTGAAGATCCCGGCCGCCGCGGCACGGGTGAACGACTACCCGCACCAGTTCTCGGGCGGTATGCGCCAGCGCATCATGATCGCGATGGCGCTCGCCCTGGAGCCGGACCTGATCATCGCCGACGAGCCCACCACGGCCCTCGACGTGACGGTCCAGGCCCAGGTCATGGACCTGCTCGCGGACCTCCAGCGCGAGTACAACATGGGCCTGATCCTGATCACCCACGACCTCGGCGTGGTCGCCGACGTCGCCGACAAGATCGCCGTGATGTACGCGGGCCGCATCGTGGAGCGCGCCCCGGTCCACGAGCTGTACAAGCGCCCGGCGCACCCGTACACCAGGGGTCTGCTGGACTCGATCCCGCGCCTGGACCAGAAGGGCCAGGACCTGTACGCGATCAAGGGCCTGCCGCCCAACCTGACGCGTATCCCGTCCGGCTGCGCCTTCAACCCGCGCTGCCCCAAGGCGCAGGACATCTGCCGCACGGACATCCCGCCGCTGTACCCCGTCACCGAGCGGGACGGCGGCGAGCTGGTCGGCCGCGGCAGCGCGTGCCACTTCTGGAAGGAGACGATCCATGGCTGAGCTCGGCAAGACCGACGGGCCGCAGGACGCCACGCCGAACGTCTCCGAGGTCGAGGTCGTCGACGCCTCCTCCGAGACGGAGGCGGTCGCCGCGATCGAGGCGCCGGTGGAGCGCGGCGAGCCGATCCTGCAGGTGCGCAACCTGGTGAAGCACTTCCCGCTCACCCAGGGCATCCTGTTCAAGAAGCAGGTCGGCGCGGTCAAGGCGGTCGACGGCATCTCGTTCGACCTGTACCAGGGCGAGACGCTCGGCATCGTGGGCGAGTCCGGCTGCGGCAAGTCCACGGTCGCCAAGCTGCTGATGATGCTGGAGAAGGCCACCGCGGGTGAGATCTTCTACAAGGGCCAGGACATCACCAAGCTGTCCGGGCGGGCGCTGAAGGCGGTCCGCCGGAACATCCAGATGGTGTTCCAGGACCCGTACACCTCGCTCAACCCCCGTATGACGGTGGGCGACATCATCGGCGAGACCTTCGAGATCCACCCCGAGGTGGCGCCGAAGGGCGACCGCCGGCGCAGGGTCCAGGAACTCCTGGACGTCGTGGGCCTCAACCCCGAGTACATCAACCGCTACCCGCACCAGTTCTCGGGCGGTCAGCGCCAGCGCATCGGCATCGCCCGGGGCCTCGCGCTCAACCCCGAGATCATCATCTGCGACGAGCCGGTCTCCGCGCTGGACGTGTCCGTCCAGGCGCAGGTCGTCAACCTGATGGAGAAGCTGCAGGACGAGTTCAACCTGTCCTACCTCTTCATCGCGCACGACCTGTCGATCGTCCGGCACATCTCGGACCGGGTCGGGGTCATGTACCTCGGCAAGATGGCCGAGATCGGCACCGACGAGCAGATCTACGACCACCCGACGCACCCCTACACCCAGGCGCTGCTGTCGGCGGTCCCGGTGCCGGACCCGGAGGCCCGCGAGGGCCGCGAGCGGATCATCCTGACCGGCGACGTGCCGTCCCCGGCCAACCCGCCCTCCGGCTGCCGCTTCCGCACCCGGTGCTGGAAGGCGCAGGACAAGTGCGCCGAGGAAGTGCCCCTGCTGGCGATCCCCGCGCGCTTCGAGGGCGCGGACACCCCGGCGGCGCACGAGTCGGCCTGCCACTTCGCCGAGGAGAAGGACGTCGTCCACGCGGCCTGACAACCCTTCCTCCCGGTTCCCGGCAGCCCCGAAGGGGGCTGCCGGGAACCGGCGTTTCAGGAGATCGCAGAAGTGCTGCACCACGTCGAACTGTGGGTCCCGGACCTGCCCCGTGCCACCCGGTCCTGGGGCTGGCTGCTGGGCAGGCTCGGCTGGAGCCCGTACCGGTCCTGGGAGAACGGCCGCAGTTGGCGCCTGGGCGGGACGTACCTCGTGCTGGAGCAGTCACCGGCGATGAGCGCCGGCACGCACGACCGTCTGCGGCCGGGCCTCAACCACCTCGCGTTCCACGCCGGTCCGGCGGCGCGCGTGGACGCGCTGGCCGCCGAGGCACCGCACCACGGCTGGACGCCCCTGTTCCCCGACCGTTATCCGCACGCCGGTGGCCCCGGGCACTACGCGGCCTACCTCGTCGACGCCGACGGCTTCGAGGCGGAACTCGTCGCGTCCGCGCCCGCGGCCGACCCGGATCGTCCCGAACTGCGTTAACACACAGGCAACTCGGCCGACCCGCCTCCGAGACACGGACGCGTCAGGGTGGGAGACGTACGGCCGTGCGGGTGCCGTGAGACGGGCCGGGGCGCGCCATGTCGCCCCGGCCCGTCGCCGTACGGTCAGCCGGCGGTGAGGCCCAGGGCGCGCCTGAGGAAGTCGACCTGCAGGAGCAGCAGGTTCTCGGCGACCTGCTCCTGCGGGGTCATGTGCGTGACGCCCGACAGGGGCAGGACCTCGTGCGGGCGGCCTGCCGACAGCAGCGCCGAGGACAGGCGCAACGCGTGGGCGACCACGACGTTGTCGTCGGCCAGGCCGTGGACGATCATCAGCGGCCGGTGCGGCTCGGCCGGCGCGGACAGACCGTCGGCGGTGACCAGGGAGCTGTGGGCGTACGGCTCCGGGTGGTCCGCCGGGGTGCCCAGGTACCGCTCGGTGTAGTGGGTGTCGTAGAGGGACCAGTCCGTCACCGGCGCGCCCGCGATGCCCGCGTGGAAGACGTCCGGGCGGCGCAGGACCGCCAGGCCCGCCAGCCAGCCGCCGTAGGACCAGCCCCGGATGGCGACCCGGGACAGGTCCAGCGGGAACCGTCCGGCGAGGTCGTGCAGCGCCTCCACCTGGTCGTCCAGCGACAGCGTGAAGTCGTGGTGGATCGCCTTCTCCCAGGCGGGGGAGCGGCCCGGGGTGCCCCGGCCGTCCGCGACCACGACCGCGAAGCCCTGGTCCGCGAACCACTGCGAGGTGAGGTGCGCGTGGTGCGCGGCGGTCACCCGCTGGCCGTGCGGACCGCCGTAGGGATCCATGAGCACCGGCAGGGGGGTGTCACCGTCGTAGTCCCGAGGCATAAGCACGGCGCACGGGACACGGCGTGCGCCCCCCTCGGTGAGCGTCACGCGGGGGGTCAAACCGGGATCTTCCACGTATGAACGGACAGTCGTGGTCGGTTTTCCGTCGCGCAGGACCTGGGCCCGGGAACCCGGCCGGTCCAGCACCGCCGACACCAGGACCGTCACGTCTCCGGACCGCACCGCCGCATGCACACCCGGCTCCTGCGAGACCCGCTCCACGCCCAGTTCGTTCACCCGGTACACGTGCACCTGGCCCGTCTCCGCCTCCGCGGCGCCCTCCCCGGCCGACGCCGAGACCAGCACGTCCGCGTCGGAGACGTCCAGCACGGCCCGCACGTGCAACTGCGCTCCGGTGAGCGGCCGTTCGCCGACCGCCAGCACCCGCGCGCCGCCCTCGTCCGCGATGCGGACCAGCTGCCCGGAGGGGCTCCAGCACGGCACACCGGGGAAAAGTTCCAGCCATGTTGGATCTTCGTCGGCGTGCACCATCCGTGTCGCGCCCGTGTCCGCGTCCACCGCCAGGAACACCTGGCCGCGCTGGTCGCGCGTCTGTACGAGCAGCAGCGGCGCACCCGCCGCTGACCAGTGGACACGCGCCAGATACGGATACCGTGCCCGGTCCCAGACCACCTCGGTGCGCGTCCCGTCCAGACCCACGACGAACAGCCGCACCTCGGCGTTCGCGGTGCCCGCCGCCGGGTACGCCACCCGCTGCGGCTCCCGCTGCGGATGCGCCGGATCGGAGATCCACCACCGCTGCACCGGCGTGTCGTCCACGCGCGCCACCAGCAGCCGGTCCGAGTCCGGGGCCCACCAGAAGCCCCGCGAACGCCCCATCTCCTCGGCCGCGACGAACTCGGCCAGCCCGTAAGCGACGTTCTCCGCCTCCGGTTCGGCGAGGGCCCGGTCGCCCGTTCCCTCCGCGTCCACCACCCGCAGGGCACCGCGCGCGGTGTACGCGACGAACCGCCCGTCGGGTGAAGGGCGCGGGTCGATCACCGGCCCGGCCACGGGCAGTTCACGGGCCGTCCCCGCGCGCAGCTCGGCCGTGAAAAGCCGCCCTGACAAGGCGAAAGAGGCCAGTTCCACCGCCGTGTCGGTGGCGTAGGCGACGATGCCGGCGCCGCCCTCCCGGCTGCGTTCGCGCCGGGCCCGCTCCTCGGGCGAGAGGTCCTCCGCGCCGCCGCCCAGCAGGGCGCGCGGGTCGGCGGCGACGCGCTCCCCGCCCGCCTCCGTGTCGAGGACCCACAGCGCGTTCGCCCGGTCGGCACCGGAACTCGAGCGCAGGAACACGACACGCGAACCGTCGGGCGCCACGGTGAACGAACGCGGCGCGCCGAGCGTGAAGCGCTGGGTACGGGCGTGCCGTCGGGGAAAGGAGTCAGGCTCGGTCGTCATGCCCTGACCATATTGGCCATGCGCCCCCTTGTGCGGCCGTGCGCCGATCGATGCGCACGGAGGGATAGTTATGATCAATGTCGCATAGTGGGTATGAACCTGCTGGCTGCTGTACGGATTTACTGCCCCCACAGTCCGACCCCCCGCGCCCTCGTGGATCTTTGGAGGTGAGCCGCCGTGGCACTCTCGATTTCGGCGGTGGTGCTGCTGGCGATCATCGTCTTCCTGCTGATCAAGAAGTCAGGGCTGAAGGGAGGGCATGCGATCGTGTGCATGCTCCTCGGCTTCTACCTGGCCTCTTCGACCGTCGCTCCCACGATCAACGAGCTGACGAACAACATCGCGGGGATGATCGGCAGCATCAAGTTCTGAGCCCCGCGCGACCTCGTAGGCTGGGCCCATGACGGATCTGCCCGGCCGTCGTCTGCTGCTGGTGCACGCGCACCCGGACGACGAGTCGATCAACAACGGCGCGACCATGGCCCGGTACGCGGCCGAGGGTGCCCACGTCACCCTGGTGACCTGCACCCTCGGCGAGCGCGGCGAGGTCATCCCGCCCGGGCTCGCGCACCTGAGCGGTGCCGCCCTCGGCCAGCACCGGCGCCGCGAACTCACCGAGGCGATGCACGCGCTCGGCGTCCGGGACTTCCGCCTGCTCGGCGGCGCCGGCCGCTACAGCGACTCCGGGATGATGGGCCTGCCCGACAACGACGACCCCGCCTGCTTCTGGCAGGCCGACGTCGACGAGGCCGCCGCCCACCTCGTCGAGGTCATCCACGAGGTGCGCCCCCAGGTCCTGGTCACCTACGACGACGACGGCGGCTACGGCCACCCCGACCACATCCAGGCCCACCGCGTGGCCATGCGCGCCGCGGAGCTGGCCGCCGAGTCGGGCTGGACCGTCCCCAAGATCTACTGGAACCGGGTTCCCCGGCCCGTCGTGGAGGCCGCCTTCGCACGGCTGCGCGACGACCTGCCGGGCACCCCCTTCAGCAAGACCGCCGAGGTCGATGACGTGCCGGGCGTGGTGCCCGAGGAGCGCGTCACCGCCGAGATCGACGGCACCGCCCACGCCGCCGCCAAGGCCGCCGCGATGCGCGCCCACGCCACCCAGATCACCGTGGACGGCCCGTACTTCGTGCTGTCCAACGAACTCGCCCAGCCGATCCTCACCACCGAGTACTACGAGCTGGTGCGCGGAGAGCGGGGGCCGGGCCCCGGTGAGCGGGAGACGGACCTGTTCGCCGGCGTCGAGGGGGTCTCGTGAACGACCGGACGACCTCCGTGCTCGCCCAGCCGATGCGGCCGCCCTCCGCCGCACGCGTCGGCGCGTACGCGGGACTCTTCGTGTTCGGCGCCCTGGTCGGCGTGGCCGGGGCGCTGGTGCAGCCCGGCTGGTTCCCGGGCGGGCTGCTGCTCGCCCTCGCCGGCGTGGCCGGGGCCGTGCTCGGCGCCGCGCGCCTCCTGCGGGGCCGGGCGGGGGGCGTGGCGACGGCCGCGGGCTGGATGCTCGCGGTCGTCCTGCTCACCGCCAGCCGTCCCGAGGGCGACTTCCTGTTCGCCGCGGGGTGGCACTCCCTTTCCTTCCTGGCCGGGGGCGCCCCGCTGGCTGTGATCTGCGCCACCCTCCCCCTCGGACGGCAACCGGACGGCGACCCCGCCCGACTTGCCAAGTGACGTACCACTCCGCCTGAACGTGCCCGTGGGGGTCCGGTGTGACTTTCCCCAGCGGTGCCGGGATACGGGCGAGAAGTGGCCAGTATGGTGGTGCGCGCCGCCGAGCTGCCCGCGTGAGGTCGTGTCGGGCGGCGGAGCCAACCGGGAGAACCTGCCTTGAGTCGTGAAACTGACACCTCGTCCTCCGGGCCCAACGGGCGCGGCGGAGCCGCCTACCCGTCGGGTACGCCGCCGTACGGGACCCCGATGGTCTCCGACGACGGTACGGACGCGGGCCGTTCGGCCACGCGGCCGGAGGAACGCAAGACCGAGACCACGCTGACGACCCGGATCCGGATCAACATCCCCGGGTCGCGGCCGATTCCGCCCGTGGTCATGCGCAAGCCCGTCACCGAGGCGGACACCCCCGGCGACACGGACCAGGGCGCCGAGGTGCCCAAGTCCCCCGGCGCAGGCGCCTCACGGGGCGCGGGCACGGCCGAGGCGACCGCCGCCGAGCCCGCCCAGCCGGCCGAGGACAAGCCGACCAGCGACTGGTTCGCGCCGCGCAAGTCCGGCTCCGGCAAGGGCGGTCCGGGCGGCGGCTCGGCGAACGGGACCGGAGCGCAGGGCGGTTCGGGACCGGCCGCGGGCGGTCCCGGCGCGGGTAACCCGGGTTCGGGCGCTTCCGGCTCCGGGACGCAGGGCGGCGGTGCCGGTGCGCCGGGCGGGACCCGGCCGGGTGCCGGACGGCCCGGTGGCGTGGTCGGCTCCATGAGCGTGCCGGGCGGCTCCCGGCCCGGCGGCACGAACGGCTCCGGCCTTCCCGGCGGCGCGACCGGCGGTCCGGTCGCCCCCGGGCACGGCGGCGGCACGGGCTCCTTCGACGTCACCGAGGCACTTGCGGCGGGCCCGCTGGGCAACGGCTCGCGCCCCGCCCCGGGCGGCGCGGACGCCCGCCGCGACGAGCTGCCGTACTTCTCGGAGAACGGCAGCGGCGGTCCGGTCGCGCCGGGCGGCTTCGACGGGCCGGCCGGACCCACGGGCGGCCCGGTCACCGGTGACGGCCCCCTGCTGCCCCCGGCCACGTCCGGCTACGCGGGGCAGGGCGATCCGGAGGACACCGGTGCCTACGGCCTTCCCGAGGGCCCCGACGCCTTCGGCGCGCACGGCGGCTTCGCCGGGCAGGGCAATCCCGAGGACACCGGTTCCTACGGCCTTCCCGAGGGCCCCGACGCCTTCGGCGCGCACGGCGGCTTCGCCGGGCAGGGCAATCCCGAGGACACC
>NZ_JAUQWJ010000049.1:0-2893 GCF_036857595.1 Streptomyces sp. AHA2 | reverse complement strand
GACGCGATCCGGTCCGCCCGCGCCTTGAACTGGTCGAACATCACCCGGCCCGAACCGTTGAACTTCCCCTCCAGCGGTTGCGCCGCCGCCACCAACTGCCGGACCAGACCACCCAGATCGTCCGTCGAACCACGCGTGTCCCGCTGCAACGACGACAGCGTCTGCGCACCCATGTCGAACTTCATCGTGCCGACTCGCCTCCCCCGGTACGGGCCGTCGGGCCACCGCGCATGGCAGCCCGAAGTCTCTGCGCCATCTCTATCAACGCGGCCGGCGCGGTGGGAATCGGGGGTCTCGGGCACTCACAGAAGCACCACATGTTCGAGGGAACCCCGCCACACAGTCGACCGACTTGGCTGCGTCCCTCACACGCACCCCGACGAGCTCTCTCGCCCGCTCCCCGATGTCACGTGCGGGCGACCAGCCGCGCGCGGTCAGGTGAGCCGGCAGGTCCGACGCCGACCGCTGGGACGAAGCACCTTGTCCGTCGAACGGGCGCACCTGCACTCGTCACCCCGTGGGCAAGACGGTCGCAGTCGGTTGCGAAGTCGGGGCCGCGGCCGTCCGTGACGACTGGTTCGTCGACCCCGTATCCCACAGCCCCGCCGAAGTCGGTCGCCTGGCTGTGCAGTCCTGTCAACGGCAGGGGCAGGAAATCGCCCCGTCGGATCTGCCCCCGTGATCTGCGGACCCGGCCCGACCGGTGACTCGGGATGCAGACGCTCACGCGTCCCTGCGCCATGTGCGGGTCGGCCGCCTCCATGTCGACTTCGGGGTCGTCGATGTCGATGCGCCGCACTGCGATCGGACCGGATTCGAGGTTGGGCCCTATCGCGTCAGTACTTCGATACTCGCGCCGCGGTCCTGGAGCCATTTCTGCAGCGTCGAGCCGGACAACTCCTGGGAGCCACCCTTCTCCTTCACCACGGCCGGGCCCAGAACAGACCCGGTTGCGCCTTCCAGTCGGGTCTCGTCGTCGAGAGTCACCTGGAAGGAGTTCTCGTCGAACACGGCGTCACGCAGATCCGCGGATCGGAGATCCACCTGCAGGAGAGACGCGCCCATGAACTCTGTACCTCTGCAGCTGGCACCAACTGCATCGACACCGTACAAGGAGGCTTTGACCAGGTTGGCGCGGTCGAGGGTGGCACCCCGCAGAATCGCGTCGTCGAGGTTCGTCCGCACGAGAGAGGCACCGGTCAGGTCAGAGTTGCTGAAGTCGGCTCCTTGAGCGTCGGACCTGTACAACTCGGCATCGACCAGTGTGACGTCTCTCAACGTGGCATCCGTGAACCAGGACTCCGAGAAGTCACCCCGCGAGAGATCCGCCCCGGTGAGATCCAGACCCACGGCATCCAGTCCCCCCTGGCCGGCTGCGATCCACTCACGCAGGCGCTCGGCTGCGACATGGTCCGCAGGGAACCGAACCGGAGTCCACCCCCTAGGGGTACCAGATGACATTGTCTTCCCAACCGTTCTTCTCGACGATGGACTTGATGTCGTCAATCGCCGCCTGATTAGCGTTTCTGACGTCCAGAATCACGGTGCGCTGCTTCCCGACGATCTGCTCCGAAAGCTTGCTCACCCAGCGAGCATTGTTTGCCGGGTCGTAGGCGCCGCGGAAAGGCTGAGACTTGTCCCGCACATTATTGAAGGGGGGCCAGTCCGAATGCACTCCCTTGATGTCATAGTAACGCCCCGTGCTGGGCGAGTAGAACTCGCCTCGATCCGCCACGGTGGGGCGCTGGATGTCATCGGGGAGGCGGCCTTGCTCTCTCAGGTCCAGGCCGACTCGTGCCTCGTCCTTCGAAGGCTCGGATATTCCGCCGTTCTTGTCCGGATCACGTTGCAGCTGATCGAAGTCCTCAGGGCTCCGTTGCTCGACTTCATCGAGGTGGTCCCAATGTGCCGCCTTCTCTTCCGGCGTCAATTCCGGCAACGGCTCGTTCCCGCGAGGAGGGCTCGTGTCCCCCACGTCTGCCGGTCCGTCGGCATGATGCCCATCGGAGGCGTTGTCCCCGCCTCCGCCATGCCGGCCACCGGCTTCGCCGCCGCCGTCGCCGAACGCAGCGAGTCCGTCGCCATGACCCGAAGCGGCGTCGCCGGCCCTCGAGCTCTCCCCGGCGTCGCCGTGGCTTCCGCCGGTGCCGGACGGCGGTTCGTGGCTCGCGGCAGGGCCGTGGCCGAGGTCGTCCGCGTGGCCTCCCGGTGCGTTGTCCGCCGACCGGCCGGCCGGCATGTGGTCGCCCACCGCACTCGCGGACGGGACGTCAGCACCGGCATGCAGCGGCGGTACGTCGCCTCCGGCGTGAACGGCCGGGGTGGTGGCCGGGTTGTCCGTGACCCGGCCGATGTCGCCCAGGGTGGTGTCGAGGCTGTCGCCCAGGCGTACGTGCTGGCCGGCCTGTTCCGCGGTGTGCGTGCCCGCGCCGACCAGGGCCGGCTGCCGGTCCGGGGAGTCCACCCGGGGGTTGTCCGCACCGGAGGTCGGACGGTCCGGGGAGTCCGGCTGGTCGACGACGTCGCCGGGGCCGTCGGCGGACTGCTGCAGCACATTGCCGCGCTCGTCCAGCAGATTGCCGTCCGGGTCGTAGTACCGGGCCGGGGCGCCGTCCTCCGTGGGCAGCCTCGTCGTGCCCTCCGGCAGGACCGGCACATCATCCGGCACACGCACCGTGCCGTCCGGGAGCCGCGTCGCGCCCTCCGGGAGCGTCGCCCCCTCCGGCAGCTGCACCGTGCCGCCCGGGAGCCGCACACTGCCCTCGGGCAGGGTGAGCGCGTTCTCCGGCAGTGCGGGGATATCGATGGCGCCGACCCCGCGCAGGCCCTTGGTGATGTCGCCGATCTTCGACAGGCCCGCGCCCGCGCCCTTGGCGATGTAGGTCATCGGGTC
>NZ_JAUQWJ010000048.1:0-3611 GCF_036857595.1 Streptomyces sp. AHA2 | reverse complement strand
CGTTGGCTGCACTTCCTCGACATCGCCACCACCCACCCCGACCAGCCCCTCAACCACATCGACATCCTCACCCCCGACGAACACCGGCAGCTGCTCGGCACTTGGCTGGAGACCGAAACCGAGAGCGGCGAGAAGCTGCTGCCGGCCCGCTTCGCCGAGCAGGCCGCCGCCACCCCTGACGCCGTGGCCCTGATCGCCGGGGACGCCTCTTTGACCTACGCGGAACTGGACCGCCGCGCCAACCGCCTCGCGCACGTCCTGCTGCGCCGGGGTGCGGGCCCGGACCGGGTGGTCGCGCTGGCTCTGCCGCGTTCGGCCGACCTGGTGGTCGCCCTGTTGGCCGTGCTCAAGAGCGGCGCCGCGTACCTGCCCCTGGACCCGGACCACCCGGCCGGCCGCCTCGCCCACGTGATCGGAGACGCACGGCCCGCCCTGCTGCTCACCACGCTGTCGACGGACTCGCGGACGCCGACCGGTGGTTCGGCGGAACGACTGGTGCTGGACTCCCCGGACGTGCACGCCCTGCTCACCGCCTGCCCCGACACCGACCCGGCCGAGACCGGCCATACGGGGCCGCCGGCCCCCGAGGCCGCCGCGTACGTGATCTACACGTCCGGATCGACCGGCCGCCCCAAGGGCGTGGTCGTCCCGCACGCGCCGCTACTGAACTTCCTGGAAGCCATGCGGCACAAGGTCCCGCTCGGGAGAGGGGAACGGCTGCTCGCGGTCACCACGGTGGCGTTCGACATCGCCGCGCTGGAGCTGTACCACCCGCTCCTGTCGGGGGCCACGGTCGTCCTCGCCCCCAAGGAGGCCGTACCTCAACCGTCCGCCGTGCTCGACCTGATCGCCCGGCACGGCGTCACGGTCCTACAGGGCACCCCCTCACTGTGGCAGCTCCTGGTGGCGCACGAGCCGGAGGCGCTGCGGGGCCTGCGCATCCTCGTCGGCGGTGAGGCGCTGCCCACCCCGCTCGCCGAGTCGATGCGCACGCTCACCGACGACCTGACCAACCTGTACGGCCCCACCGAGACCACCATCTGGTCGACCGCCGCGGACCTGGCCGGCGGCGCGGGCGCCCCGCCGATCGGCCGGCCCATCGCCAACACGCGTACCTACGTCCTGGGTCCGGGGCTGGAGTTGGTGGCGCCCGGTGTGGTGGGGGAGCTGTACATCGCGGGATCCGGTGTGGCCCGCGGCTATCTGGGCAAGCCCGGCCTGACGGCCGAGCGGTTCGTGGCGGACCCGTACGCGACTGAGCCGGGCACCCGGATGTACCGCACCGGTGACCTGGTGCGGTGGAACCAGGACGGCGAACTGGAGTTCGTCGGCCGCGCCGACCACCAGGTCAAGATCCGCGGCTTCCGCATCGAACTCGGCGAGATCGAGGAGGTTCTCACCGACCGCGCGGAGATCGCGCAGGCAGCCGTCGTCGTCCGCGAGGACCAGCCCGGTGACACCCGACTCGTCGCCTACGTCGTAGCCGACACCTCGGCGCGTGACCACGACGAGGCTGTGGAACAAGACCAGCTCAGCGAGTGGCAGAACCTGTACGACGCCGTGTACAACGCTGCGGAGCAGACGGCCTTCGGCGAGAACTTCGCGAGTTGGAACAGCAGTTACGACGGACGGCCGATCCCGCTGCCCGAGATGCGGGAATGGCGTGACACGACCGTCGACCGCATCCGGTCCCTACGGCCGCGCCGTGTCCTGGAGATCGGTGTCGGCACCGGTCTGCTCCTGGCCCGGCTGGCGCCCGAGTGCGAGGAGTACTGGGGCACCGACTTCTCCCGCACCGTCATCGACGAGCTCCGGCGGCACGTCGACGCCGATCCCGTCCTGGCCACGCGGGTCCACCTGCGCACCCAGCCCGCCCACGACTTCGGTGACCTTCCGCAGGGCCACTTCGACACGATCGTGCTCAACTCCGTGGCCCAGTACTTCCCGAACGCCGGCTACCTGGAACAGGTCGTCCACCACGCGCTCCGCGCCCTCACCCCAGGTGGCGCCCTGTTCCTGGGCGACCTGCGCAATCCGCGGCTGCTGCGGACCTTCGCCTGCGGTGTGCAGACGGCACGTGCCGAGGACCCGGGCGACACCGCCGCGATCCGCCGTGCCGTCGAGCAGAGCCTGGTCCTGGAGAAGGAACTCCTCGTCGACCCCGAGTACTTCAGCGCCCTCGCCCACCACGTCCCCGACCTGGCGGGCACCGACATCCAGCTCAAGCGCGGCACCGCCCACAACGAACTCACCCGCTACCGCTACGACGCCATCCTCTACAAGACCGGCATCACCCCCCACCCCCTCGACGACACCCCCACCCGACCCTGGCTCGCTCACGCCGACGCCCAAGCCAACCTCACCGGTCTCGGGCAGCAGTTGGCCGCCGAACGGCCCGCGGAACTCCGCCTCACCCGCGTCCCGAACCCCCGCCTCGTCCACGAACTCGCCGTGCGCCAGGCCCTCGAAGACGGCACACCCCTGCCCGACCGCCCCACCACATCATCGATCGGCCTCGAGACGTTCCACGCCCTGGGCGACGAGCACGGCTACTGGACCGGCATCACCTGGAACACCCAGGACACCGACGCCGTGGACGTCGTCTTCGTCGACCGGAGCCGGCTGTCCGGCCACGCCCCCGTCGGCACTTACGCCGCGCTCCCCACCAGCGCCTCCACCGCACCGCTGTCCACGTGGGCGACCAACCCCGCCGCCCGCCGCGGCACCGGTGCCCTGGTCACCAAGCTCCGTGAGCACACCCGCGACCATCTGCCCGACTACATGGTCCCCTCGGCCATCGTCCCCCTCGACCGGCTCCCCTTGACGGCCAACGGCAAGCTGGACCGGGCGGCCCTGCCCGCGCCGGAGTTCGCGTCGGCCGGATCGGGACGCGGGGCGCGCACGCCGCAGGAGCAGATCGTGTGCGATCTGTTCGCGCAGGTGCTGGGTCTGCCGCGGGTCGGCGTGGAGGACGACTTCTTCGACCTGGGCGGCCACTCGCTGCTGGCCACTCGGCTGATCGCCCAGATCCGTGCCGCGTTCGGCGTGGAGCTGGAGCTGCGCGCGCTGTTCGAGGGGCCGACGCCGGCCGCGGTGGCGGCACTCCTCGACACCGCCGCTCCCGGACGCCTGGCCCTCACCGTCCGCCGGCGGCCCGAGGTCATGCCGCTGTCCTTCGCCCAGCGCAGGCTGTGGTTCATCCACAAGATGGAGGGGCCGAGCGCCACCTACAACATCCCGCTGGCCCTGCGGCTGAGTGGTGAGCTGGACCGCGACGCGCTGCGGGCCGCTCTCGGTGACGTGGTGGCCCGGCACGAGAGTCTGCGGACGGTGTTCCCCGAGGCCGAGGGCGTCCCCTGCCAGCAGGTGCTGTCACCCGAGGCGGCCGTCCCGCACCTCGCCGTCCACCCCACGACCGAGGCCGAGCTGCCGGAGGCTCTGGAGTCCGCGGCCCGCTACCCCTTCGACCTGGCGACCGAAACCCCGCTGCGCGCCGACCTCTTGGAGCTCTCGCCGCAGGAATACGTACTGCTGCTGGTCGTGCATCACATCGCGGGGGACGGGTGGTCGCTGGGCCCGCTCGCCGCCGACCTGACCCGTGCCTATGCGGC
>NZ_JAUQWJ010000047.1:0-4301 GCF_036857595.1 Streptomyces sp. AHA2 | reverse complement strand
AGCACCAGCCGCTGCTGCGGATCCATCGACACCGCCTCACGCGGCGAGATACCGAAGAACCCGGCGTCGAAGTCCTCGGCACCGGCGAGGAACCCGCCCTGCCGGATGTAGCTCTTGCCGACGGCCTCCCGGTCCGGGTCGTACACGTCGAGCGCGTCCCAGCGCTGCGGGAACGGGCCGATGCCGTCCCGTTCCTCGGCCAGGAGCGCCCAGAACGCCTCGGGGGTGTCGATACCGCCCGGCAGGCGGCACGCCATCGACACCACCGCGATCGGCTCCGCCGCGTCGGCCGCCCGCGTCGGGCGGCCGGCCGCGGGAGCGGCGGCCGGGGTGAGTTCCATCCGGTCCAGCAGCAGTCCGGCCACGGCCGCCGGGGTGGGATAGTCGAACGCCAGGGTGGACGGCAGCCGTACGCCCGTGACGGCGATCAGCCGGCGGCGCAGCTCCACGGCCGTCATGGAGTCCATGCCCAGTTGCTGGAACACCTGCTGTTCGCCGATGCCGTCCTGCCCGGTGCGGCCCAGGACGGCGGCGGCCTCCTGCCGCACGAGTGCGAGGAGAGTGGAAAGCCGTTCCTCCGGTGGCAGGGCGGCCAGCCGGTCCCGCACGCCGGACCCGGACCGGGACGGTGTACGCCGTGACGTGGTGCGTAGGAGGCCGCGGAGCAGGGGGTGGATGTCTTCGCCCCGGTCGGCCTCGCGTTGCACGGCGGCGAGTTCGAGCCGTACGGGCACCAGCTGGGCCCGGTCCCCGGCCAGCGCCTGGTCCAGGGCGTGCAGGCCCTGCCGTTCCGTCAGGGGGCCTATGCCCTGACGGCGGATGCGGGCGAGGTCGGCCCGGCCCAGCCGCGCGGTCATGCCGTCACCGCTCTGCTCCCACATGCCCCAGGACAGGGCGACGGCCGGGCGGCCCTGCCGCCTGAGCCGGGCCGCCAGGGCGTCGAGCCAGGCGTTGGCCGCGGCGTAGGTGCTCTGGCCCGGGCTGCCGAGGACACCGGAGACGGAGGAGAAGAGGACGAGGGCGGACAGGTCGAGGCCGGCGGTGAGGTCCGCCAGGTGGAGGGCGCCTGCGGCCTTGGGGTCCATGACCCGGCGTAGGCGGTCCTCGTCCTGGTCGGCCAGCAGCCCGTCGTCGGTGACTCCCGCGAGGTGGAAGACGCCGGTCAAGGGGTGTTGTGGAGCGACGGTGGCCAGCACGGCGGCCAGCTGGTCGCGGTCGGCGGCGTCGCACGCCTCGATGCGTACGGTCTCGGCGCCGGCGTCGGTCAGGTCCCGCGCCAGTTCGTCGGCGCCGGGGGCGTCGGCGCCGCGCCGTGAGGTGAGCACCAGGTGGCGCACGCCGTGCGTGTGCACCAGGTGGCGGGCGAGGCGCCGGCCGAGTTCACCGGTGCCGCCGGTGAGGAGCACGGAGCCGTCCGGGTCGAGCCGTCGGGCCGTGTCCGTCTCGTCGACGGTGGGTTCGGGCACGAGCCGCGAGGCCAGCACCTCGCCCGCCCGTACGGCGGTCTCCGGCTCGTCGGCCGCGGCGAGGGCGCGCGCGAGGACGTCGGCGTGGAGGTCCTGCGCGTCGAGGTCGACGAGCCGTACCGTCCGCTCGGGGTGTTCGGCGCGCGCGGCACGGACCAGGCCCCACACCGGGGCGCCGGCCCATCCGTCGAGCGGGTCGGCGGGCGAGGCCGCCACGCTGTCACGGGTGACCCAGACGAGTTCGGTGGATGCCAGCCGCTGGTCGGCGAGCAGGCTCCGGGCCGTCCGCAGGGTGCCGGTCACCGCGGCCAGGGCGGAGGCGTACCCCTCTTCACCGTCGAGGGCCCTCGCGTCGACGACGATCCGTGCGGGGGGTTCCTCGCCGGTGTCGAGCAGCGCGGTCAGCGTGTCCGTGTCGGGGCAGTGCCGTACGGGGGCCGAGGCGCGGCCGGTGCCGCCGAGGCGGTCGGCGAGGTCTGCGGTGCCGCCCACCACCCAGGTCCGGATGTGCCCGTCCGCCGGCTTCGGGTGGCGCAGGGGCTGGAAGGCCACGCTGTAGAGGTGTTCCACGGTTTTGCGCACGCGCAGCTGTTCGGCTGTCGCCTCGCGCAGCCGCAGCGCCGCGACCTTCAGCACGAGGCGGCCCGCCGCGTCGGTCGCGTGCAGCGAGGCGGTGGCGTTCGTACGGTCGAGGTCGACCCGCACCCTCAGGGCGGTGCTGCCGGCCACCCGGCATTCCACGCCGCTCCAGGCGAAGGGCAGCAGCACGCCCGCGCCCTGCGGGGCGTCCTGGGCTCGCAGCGCGGCGAGCCCGTGCAGGGCGGCGTCGAGCAGGGCGGGGTGGACGCCGTAGTCCGCGGTGGGCAGGTCGTCGGGGAGCCGGACCTCGGCGTACAGGGTGTCCCCCGTGCGCCACAGTTCGGCCAGTCCCTGGAAGGCGGGCCCGTAGTGCAGGCCCAGGGTGTGGAAGTCCCGGTAGTAGTCGTCCAGTTCGACGCGTTCCGCGTCCGGTGCCGGCCACTGCTGCGGCTGGGGCTCGCCGGTCTGCTGGGAGTGCTCCAGCAGCTCGCCGACGGCGTGCCGGCGCCATGTGTCGTGGGCGGAGTTCTCGGTACGGCTGTGGATGCCGATCGTGCGGCCCCCGTCGTCGCGCGGGGCGCCGACGACGACCTGGAGCCGGACGGCCTCGTCCAGCACGAGTGGTTCGAGCAGCGTGAGCTCGGCCACCCCCGCCGCGCCGGTGCGGTGCGCGGCCGTGAGAGCCAGCTCCAGCAGACCGGTGCCGGGAACGAGGGCGATGTCGTGGACGACGTGGTCGCGGAGCCAGGGGTGCTCGTCGGGCGACAGTTTTCCGGTGAACAGGTGCCCCTCGCCGTCGGCCAGCACGGTCGCGGCGCCCAGCCAGGGGTGCCCCGGGTGCTCCAGCCCGACCGAGGCGAGATCGCCGCTGACCTGACCGGCTGTCCGCAGCCAGTGGCGCTCGCGCTGGAAGGCGTACGTGGGCAGCGCCAGCGGGGCGGCGCCGGAGTCGGCGGGGAGGATGTCCTGCCAGGCGAGTTCCTCCCCGGCCACGTGCAGGGCGCCGAGGGCCTGCACGAGCGTGCGGATCTCGTCCGTTCCGCCGGACTCGCCGGCGTCCGGCCGCTGTGAGGCCACGAACACACCGTCCCGCTCCGAGCAGGCGGCGCCCATGGCGGAGAGGACGGCGGCGGGCCCGCACTCCAGGAACCGGGTGACGCCCTGCTGCTCGACGGCCCGCACGACGTCCAGGAACCGCACCGCGTCGCGCGCCTGGCGCACCCAGTACAGCGGGCAGCGCACTCCCTCTCCGGCTGTCAGGTCCTCGTCGGCCCGCAGTCCGGTGACGGACGAGACGAGCGGGACGGCCGGGGCCTGGAAGCGGCAGCTCTCGGCGACCGCCCGGAACTCGGCGAGCATGGCGTCCATGTGGGGCGAGTGGAAGGCGTGGGACACCTCCAGCCGCCGGGTGCGCCTGCCCTGTCCGGCGAAGTGCGCCGTGACGGCCTCCACCGCCGTCCCGTCACCGCTGACGACCGTCTGGGCCGGGCCGTTCAGGCCCGCGATCGAGATCCGGCCGTCGATGCCGGCGAGCACCTCGGTCACTTCCGCTTCGGGTGCCTCGACCGACGCCATGGCGCCACCGCGCTCGCACGCCTGCATCAGCCGGCCGCGGGCCGCCACGAGGCGTGCCGCGTCGGCCAGGTCCAGGACACCCGCCACGTGCGCGGCCGTCAGTTCGCCGATCGAGTGCCCGGCCACCACGGCGGGCCGGAGGCCCCATGACTGCCACTGGCGGAACAGCGCCACTTCGAAGGCGAACAGTGCGGGCTGGGTGAACTCCGTCTCGTGCACCAGGGTCGCGTCGGCGCTGTCCTCGGCGGCGAGGACCACCTCGGCCAGTGGGCGGCTCAGATGCGGATCGAGAGCGGCGCAGGTCTCGTCGAAGGCGTCCCGGAACACCGGCAGCGCCGCGTGGAGTCGGCGTCCCATGCCGATGCGCTGGCTGCCCTGGCCGGTGAACAGCACCGCGGACTCGCCCTGGGTGGCGGTGCCGTGGGTGAGGGCGGGGTGGGGGCGGCCGTCGGCGAGTGCCTCCAGGGCCTGCACCAGCTCGGGCGTGTCGGTGGCGACCACACTGGCCCGTTGTTCGAAGTGCGTGCGGTGCCGGGCGGCGGTGACGGCGACGTCGGCCAGGGCCACGTCGTGGTGGGTGGTCAGCCAGGATGCCCAGCGTGCTGCCTGCTCGCGCAGCGCGGCCTCGTCGAGTCCGGAGAGCACCACCGGCAGCGGGCCGGCCGTCTCCTCGGCCACCGG
>NZ_JAUQWJ010000046.1:0-5336 GCF_036857595.1 Streptomyces sp. AHA2 | reverse complement strand
GCCGCCGTGGTCGCCCACCACGACCAGCCCGGCAGCACCCGCCTGATCGCCTACATCGTCCCCGACACCGACGAAACCCCGGCAGATCTGCGTGAGTTCGTGCGGCAGCGGTTGCCCGAGTACATGGCGCCCTCCACGTACGTCACCTTGGACCGGCTGCCCTTGACGGCCAACGGCAAGCTCGACCGGGCCGCGCTGCCCGAACCCGATCCGGGCGCGCGGGCGGACGTGCCGCGTCGTGAGCCGCGGACCGAGCGCGAGCGACTGCTGGGGACGCTGGTCGCGCAAGCCCTGGGCGTGGACGCGGTGGGGCCCGACGACGACTTCTTCGCACTCGGCGGGGACAGCATCGTCTCGATCCGGCTGGTCAGCCTCGCCCGCTCGGCGGGTATCGGACTCACGGTCCGGGACGTCTTCGAACAGCGGACCGCCGCCGGACTGGCCGAGGTCGCCGAGGAACTGCCCGTGTCGGCATCGGACCCCGACGACTCCGGTGTGGGAGGGATGGAGCCGACCCCGATCATGCGCTGGTTCGACGCGCGCGGTGGCGACATCGACGCGTTCCACCAGGCGATGCTGCTGGAGGTGCCGGCCGGGCTGCGCCAGGACCACCTCGTCGCGGCCGTTCAGGCTCTCGTGGACCACCACGACGCGCTGCGGTTGACCCGGACACCGGGTGGTCAGAGCGACGGGGCGTGGTCGCTGGAAGTGGGTCCGGTGGGGTCCGTGCCGGCCGCGGACCTGGTACACCGTGTCGAGACCGCCGGCGCCGCCGTCGACGCGACGCTGGTCCGCGCACAGGTGGAGGCGGCGTCCGCCCGCCTGTCGGCCGAGCGTGGCCTCCTGGTTCAGCTGGTCTGGTTCGACGCCGGACCGGCCGTGCGGGGCAGGCTGCTGGTCGTCGTCAACCATCTCGTCGTCGACGGGGTGTCCTGGCGGATCCTGCTTCCCGATCTCATCGCCGCCTGCGAGGCCGTCGGCGGCGGTCGTTCCCCACGGCTGGATCCGGTGGGCACCTCCCTGCGCCGCTGGGCGAGTCTCCTCATGGTCGAGGCCCGGCAGCCGGCCCGCATCGCCGAGGCGGCGTTGTGGAGCGAATTGGTCAGCGCGGCCGACCCACCGCTGACCACTGGACGGCTCGATGTCACGCGGGACACCGTGGGCCGCGCCCGCGAGCTCACCGTCTCCCTCCCGTCCGAGGTCACCACCCCGCTCCTGACGACCGTGCCCACGGCCTTCCACGCGAAGGTCGACGACGTCCTGCTCACCGCGCTCGCCCTGGCGGTCGCCCAGTGGCGCCGGACCCACGCACGCGGGCGGCACACGGCTCTTCTGGTGGACGTGGAGGGACACGGGCGCGAGGAGATCGTCGAGGGCACGGACCTCTCGCGCACCGTGGGGTGGTTCACCACGCTGTATCCCGTCCGCGTCGACCCGGGCCCCCTGGCCTGGGACGAGGTCGTCGACGGCGGGCCGCCGCTCGGACAGGCCCTGAAACGGGTGAAGGAACAGGTGCGCTCCCTGCCCGACCGGGGCATCGGCTACGGCCTGCTGCGGCACCTCAATCCGGCGACCGGGCCGGAGCTGGCCGGGCTCGCCGTACCGCAACTCGGATTCAACTACCTCGGCCGGTTCCCCTCGGCGGGTGCCCCGGTGGTCCCCGGCCGCCCGGAATGGACCGTGGCCGCCGAGACGGGCCTGCTGAGCGGCGCCGACCCGGCGACCGCCCTGGCGCACGGGCTCGAGGTGAACAGCATGGTCCGTGACGCCCCGGACGGGCCGGAACTGGAGGCCGTCTGGACCTGGGCGCCGGATCTCTGGACCGAACGGCACGTCCGAGCCCTGGCCGACCACTGGTTCCGAGCGATCCGCGGACTGGTCCGGCACGGCGAGCGCTCCGGCACCGGCGGCCACAGCCCCTCGGACTTCCCCCTGACCGAACTCAGCCAGCACGACATCGAGCAACTCGAAGCAGCGTGGAGGGTGCAGAAATGACGTCGTCGGGCCTGGAAGACATCCTCCCCCTCTCCCCGATGCAGGAGGGGCTGCTGTTCCACTCCCGCTACGAGCAGGACGGCGCGGACGTCTACGCGGTGCAGCACGTCTTCGCCATCGAGGGCGCCCTCGACGCGGCGCGGCTGCGGGCCGCCGTGCTCGCGCTCGTTCAACGGCACCCGAACCTGCGCGCCGGCTTCCGGCAGGTGGACTCCGGCCGGACCGTACAGCTGATACCCGGCCAGGTCGACGTTCCCTGGGACGAGTTCGACCTGTCGGCCCTACCCGATGCCGACGCGGAGGGGGAGCTGGCCCGGCTCGCCGCCAAGGAGCACGCCCGCCGGTTCGATCTGGCCGAGCCGCCCCTGCTGCGCTTCTCCCTGGTGCGCCTGGCCGCCGAACACCACCGCCTCATCATGACCACCCACCACATCCTGCTCGACGGCTGGTCGACGCCACTGCTCGTGCGCGAGTTGACCACGCTGTACGACAGCCGGGGCGACGCCACCGTGCTGCCCCGGGTGGCCCCCTACCGGCAGTATCTGGGATGGCTCGCACAGCAGGACCAGCCGGCGGCGGAGGCCGCCTGGCGGGAGGCGCTCGGCGGACTCGAGCAGCCGACGCTGCTCACCCCGGTGGATCCGGGTCGCCCCGGACTGATGCCGGAGCGGATCACGGTGGAGCTGGACGAGGACCGCACGGCAGCGCTGGCCGACCGGGCGCGCCGGCACGGGGTGACTTTGAACACCGTGCTCCAGGCCGCCTGGGGGCTGGTGCTGAGCCGGCGCACCGGCCACGACGACGTCGTGTTCGGGGCCGTCGTGGCAGGGCGCGACCCTCACCTGCCCGGCGTCGAGTCCATGGTGGGTCTGTTGATCAACATGGTGCCGGTGCGCGTGTCCCTGGACCCGGCGCAGTCACTGCTGACCACCGTGGAACAGGTGCAGAGCGCGCAGTCGCGGCTCACCGGGCACCACCACCTCGGGCTCGCCCGCATCCAGCAACTGACCGGGTTGGGCGACCTCTTCGACACCTCCCTCGTCTTCGAGAACTACCCGTGGGACGAGCCCGGCGAGCGGCCGGAGACCGGGCTGCGGATCACTCCTGACCTGGGCCGCGGGCGGGACGCTACGCACTATCCACTGACCCTGATCGCCGCCCCTGGCCGCCGTCTGTACCTCCGCCTGGACTACCGCCACGACCTCTTCGACCGGGCGACGGCCGCCGGGTTCGTCGACCGGCTGATCCGGGTGCTCGACCTCGTCGTCACGGATCCCTCCCGGCCGATCGGGCGGATCGATCTGCTGTCGGCGGAGGAGCGGGCGGCCGTGCTGGCGGTGCCTTCGGCTGTCGTGCCGTCGCGGGCGACGTTGCCGGAGTTGTTCGAGGCGCGGGTGGCGGCGGTGCCGGGGGCCGCGGCGGTGGTGTGGGAGGGGGCCACGCTGTCGTACGGGGAGCTGAACGAGCGGGCGAACCGGTTGGCTCATGAGCTGCTGGGTCGTGGTGTCGGTCCGGAGGACGTGGTGGCTCTGGCTCTGCCCCGGAGCGCGGAGCTGGTGGTGGCCGTCCTGGCGGTGCTGAAGGCGGGCGCGGCCTATCTCCCTGTCGATCCGGCCTATCCGGCGGCTCGTGTGGCCCACATGGTCGCCGACGCCGGGCCGGCTCTCGTGCTGACGACGACCGGGCACCGTGCCTCGGTGGAGACGGCGAGCAGGACGCCCGTTCTGCTGCTGGACAGGCTCGATGTGACGGATCAGTGCGCGGACAACCCGGTCACCGCGCTCGCGTCCGAGCATCCCGCGTACGTCATCTACACCTCCGGCTCCACCGGCCGCCCCAAAGGCGTCGTCATGCCCGCGGGTGCGCTGGTGAACCTGCTGGAGTGGCACCATGAGGCGGTCGGCGGCGAACCCGGCACGAGGACCGCGCAGTTCACGGCCACCAGCTTCGACGTCTCCGCGCAGGAGATGCTGTCGGCCCTGATGTACGGCAAGACCCTGGTGATCCCGGCGGAGGACGTCCGGCGGGACGCGGCCCGGTTCGTCGAGTGGTTGGACGAGCACGAAGTGGCGGAACTGTTCGCGCCCACCCTCGTACTGGAAGCCGTCGCCGAGGCCGCCGTCGAGCAGGGACGCGCGCTGCCCCGGCTGCGGACCATCGCGCAGGCCGGCGAGGCCCTGACGCTGAGCCGCGTCGTCCGCGAGTTCCACACCTCGGCACCGGAGCGCGTGCTGCACAACCACTACGGCCCCACCGAGACCCACGTGGTCACGGCCCACACCCTGAGCGACGAGCCCGACAACTGGCCGCTCACCGTGCCGATCGGCCGACCGATCGCCAACACCCGGGCGTACGTCCTGGGTTCGGGGCTGGAGTTGGTGGCGCCCGGTGTGGTGGGGGAGCTGTACATCGCGGGATCAGGTGTGGCCCGCGGCTATCTGGGCAAGCCCGGCCTGACATCCGAGCGGTTCGTGGCGGACCCGTACGCGGCTGAGCCGGGTGCTCGTATGTACCGCACCGGTGACCTGGTGCGGTGGAACCAGGACGGCGAGCTGGAGTTCGTCGGCCGCGCCGACCACCAGGTCAAGATCCGCGGCTTCCGCATCGAGCCCGGCGAGATCGAGAACGTCCTGACCGAGCACCCCCACATCGCCCAGGCAGCCGTCGTCCCCCGCGAGGACCAGCCCGGCAGGACCCGGCTGGTGGCCTATGTCGTGGCGCGGGAGACCCTGCGGCCCGAGGAGGCGAGGGAGTTCGCGCGAGAGCGGCTGCCCGAACACATGGTGCCCTCGGCCGTCGCACTCCTGGACAGCCTGCCGCTGACGGCGAACGGCAAGCTGGACCGGGCGGCCCTGCCCGCGCCGGACTTCGCGCCGACTGGATCCGGACGGGAGGCGCGCACGCCGCAGGAGCAGATCGTGTGCGATCTGTTCGCGCAGGTGCTGGGCCTGCCGCGGGTCGGCGTCGACGACGACTTCTTCGAACTCGGCGGCCATTCGCTGCTGGCCACCCGGCTGATCGCCCGCATCCGGGCCGCCTTCAGTGTCGAGATCGGCCTGCGCACGCTCTTCGAGGCACGGACCGCGGGCGCGGTCGCGGCCCGGCTCGACACCGCCGGGCCCGCACGGCTCGCCCTGACCAAGCAGCAACTGCTCGACGCGGTACCCCTGTCGTTCGCACAGCGGCGGTTGTGGTTCCTGCACAAGATGGAGGGGCCGAGCGCCACCTACAACATCCCACTGACTCTGAGGCTGAGCGGTGAGCTGGACCGTGACGCGCTGCGGGCCGCTTTAGGTGACGTGGTGGCCCGGCACGAGAGTCTGCGGACGGTGTTCCCCGAG
>NZ_JAUQWJ010000045.1:0-6659 GCF_036857595.1 Streptomyces sp. AHA2 | reverse complement strand
CGACGACGAACACAGCGTGTCGATCGTCATGCTCGGCCCGTGCAGATCCAGGAAGAAGCTCACCCGGTTCGCCAGGAAGGCGTTGTGGTTGCCCAGGCCGGCGGGGGCGTCGAGCTCCGGGGGGAGGTTGTAGTCCTTGTAGTGCTGGTAGCTGGCGCCGACGAACACGCCCGTGGAGGGCGACAGTCCGCGCGGTGGGAGCCCGGCCGACTCCAGCGCCTCCCACGTGGTGCGCAGCAGCCAGCGGGCCTGCGGGTCGAGCGCCTCGGCCTGCTTGGGGAAGAAGTCGAAGAAGCGGGCGTCGAACTCCTCGACGCCGTCGAGGAATCCGCCGACGTCCGGCTCCCGCTGGCCGGCGTACCGGCCCCACCGGTGAGCGGGGGCCGGACCGATCCGGTCGCCGGATTCCGCCAGCAGGTCCCACAGGCGGTCCGGGTCGGTGGCACCGGGCAGGGCCACGGCCAGCCCGATCACGGCCACGTCGTCGGCGGAGACCGCCTCGCCGGGGTCGGCGCCGAAGAGGGCGGGCCGGTCGGTGGCACGGTCGGCGGCGATCCGCGCGGCGGGGGTCGCCGGCGCGTCCGCCGGCTCCGCCCGTCCGGGCCGTTCGGCCGTCCCGGTCTCCCCGGCCTGCCCGGAGGGGGCGCGGCCTCCCGTGGTCTGCGCGGGCCGGCCGCCGTCGGCGTCGCCCGCCGCCGTGTCGGCGGCGGGCCCGGCGAACGCCTCCTGCGGGGCCAGTCCGGCGACGTGGGCGGCGAGGGTGCGGCAGTCGGCGGCGTCGAGGACGTCCGTCGGGCTGAGCGGTACGCCGTACTTCTCGTCCAGCTCGGCCGCGACGGCCGTGGCGAGCATGGAGTCGATGCCGACGGCGGACAGTGAGGTGGTCGCGGTGATGCGGGGGTCGTGCAGGGCCGCGCGCACCACCTCGACGACGGCCTCCTCGGCCGCCGCGTGACGGGGCGTACGGGGTGTGCGTGCGAAGTCGTCCGCGCCCCGGTCCGCGGCACGGGCCGGACCGGCGGTGGCCCCGGCGCCGGTGGGCGTGAGGGCCGGACCGGCGGTGGCGCCTTCGCCGGTGGTGCCGGTGGTGTGCCCGGTCACCGTCCGGTACTCGATGCCGTCGAGGCGGACCAGGACCCGGCCGTCGGCCGCCAGCAGGGCGGCGTCGCCGCGTCGTACGTCCTCGGCGGCCTGCTCGGCACCGTCCAGCAGCACGTACGCGGTGTGCGCGGGGTCGCCCCAGCGGGCCGCCCGGTCGACGGAGACCGGCAGGAAGGTGCCGGTGGGCGCCTCGGGGGCGGCGAGCGTGAGCACCGCCATGGCCTGCAGGGCCGCGTCGAGCGCCGCCGTCTCGGCCTCCAAGGGGCTGCCGGCCGGCGCGAGGTCGACGCGGGCCAGGACCCGGCGGGGGCCGTAGTGCACCTCGGAGATCGACCGCAGCGGCGCGGTGAGTTCCATGCCCTTGGCGGCGAACCAGGCGTACAGGCCCGCGGGTGCCAGACTGCGGCCCAGCTCCGCGCGCACGGCGTCCACGTCCCGCGCGGCAGGTGCGGGCCCGGCCTGGGAACCGCCGGTGGTGAGCCGGGCGATGACCCGGCCGGCGTGCCGGAAGGTGGCCGGGCCGGTGCGGCCCGGCTCGTCCAGGTCGCTGGTGAGCGGATGGGGGCCGGTCCCCCGGCCGGTGAAGGCGACGTCCCGCACGTCGCCGGCCGCCCGCAGTCCGAGGGCCAGGGGCACCGCGCCCGGCACGGTGTCCTCGCCCAGCACGCGGTGCGCACGCGAGAGCCCGCGCACGGCCTCGGCCACGTCCTCGGCCGGCGCTCCGGCCGCACTACCGGCGGGGCCCGGGGGGACGGCGGCCGCGGGAGCGGTACCGGCGGCGGCCGCGGCCGCACGGAACGGGTACGGAGGCAGGGACCGGCGGCGTACCGCCGGGTCCGGGTACACGGAGGCCCAGTCGACGGTCTTGCCCTCGGCGTAGCGCAGGGCCGCGGCGCCGAGTCCGTCCGACGCGGTCTCCACCAGCGAGGATCCGCGCAGGACGGTGCCGGGGGCCCGGTCCGCGAGCCGCAGGGCGTGGTCCAGGCCGGCGCCGAGTTCCTCGGCCGTACGGCCGAGCACGGCGACCCGGTAGGCCCGGTGGTCCCGCCCGACGGCGCTGGAGCGGCACAGCTCCCGCAGGCCGGAGGCGGTCTCCCCGCGTAGCAGCGAACGCGTGTCGGCGGTGCGCCGCGCCAGGGCCTCGGGGGTGTGGCCGGAGACGACGAGCAGGTGCTCGCCCGGCGCGCCGTCCTCGTGGGCGGCCTCGGCGGCCGGTGCGGACCCGGCCTGCCCGGCGCGGCCGCCCGCGAGGTACTCCTCGACGACGACGTGAGCGTTGGTCCCGCCCATGCCGAAGGAGCTGACACCGAAGCGCCGGGGCCCCGGAGAGGTCCAGGGGCGGGGCTCCGTCGGAATCTCGAACGGCCCGGAGGACAGGTCGAGATGGCTGCTGGGCTTCTCGAACCCGGCGACCGGGGGGATCTCCCCGTGCCGCAGGCACAGCAGGGCCTTCACGAGTCCGGCGAGCCCGGCGGCCGGCTCCAGGTGCCCGATGTTGCCCTTGACGGCGCCGAGATGGCACGGTCCGTCGCGGTCGGGGTCGTCGCCGAAGACCTCGGTCAGCGCGGCGATCTCGATCGGATCGCCGAGCCGGGTCGCGGTGCCGTGCGTCTCGATGAGGGAGATGTCGGCCGGGGCGAGCCCGGCGTCGTCCAGCGCCGCGCGGACGACGGCGGCCTGGGCCTCGCTGCGGGGCACGGGCAGGGCGCTGCCGCGTCCTCCGTGGTTGACGGCCGTGCCCCGGACGACGCCCCAGATCCGGTCGCCGTCGCGCTCCGCGTCGGCCAGCGGCTTCAGCAGCACGGCGAGGGCGCCCTCGCCGGGGAGGAAGCCGTCCGCGTGTTCGTCGAAGGGCCTGGGCAGGGTCTCCGACAGGGCGCCGAGCTGGCTGAGGCTGCGGTAGTACCACGGTGTCAGCCCGACCTGGCAGGCCGCCACGATCGCGGCACCGCACCGGCCGTCGCGGAGTGCGGCGACCGCCTGCTGGAGCGCGACCAGCGAGGACGAGCAGAGCGTGTCGACCGTCTGCGAGGGGCCGGTGAGGTCGAGGGCGTAGGAGATCCGGTTGGCGAGCACCGCGTTCATGGAGCCGAGCGCGGTGTGCGGCCCCACGCTCTCCAGTCCCCGTGTGTCCCGGTGGTGGGTGTAGGTGGCGCCGACGAAGACGCCGATGTCGCGGCGGCCGGCGAGGCCGGCGTCGTCCCGTACCGCCCAGGCGTGCTCCAGCAGCAGCTTCTGCTGGACGTCCATCTCCTCGGCCTCGCGTACGGAGATGCCGAAGAAGGCCGGATCGAACCGGTCGGTACCGGCGAGGAAAGCGCCCTTGCGGCAGTACGTGCCCGTCATGCGGGGCCCACGCGGCTCGAAGTGGGCCTGCACGTCCCAGCGTTCGGCCGGTACGTCGGTGAAGGCGTGGCCTCCGGCGCGCAGCAGCGGCCACAGCTCCGCGACACCGCCGGGGGCGCCGGGGAGGTCGCCGGACACGGCGACGACGGCGACGTCCCGGTACCCCCCGTCGGGCGCCGGGCGCCGGGAACGCTCCGGGCGTCCGGCGGGGGCGGCAGTGGTGGCGGCGGTGGACGGAACGGCCGCGGGACCGGCGTCGAACCGGGGCGCGTCCTCGGGGACGGCGGGCCCGGTGGACTCGGAAGGCTCCGCGAGCCCGGTGGGCACGGCGGTGTCGGTGGCGCCGCCGGGGGCGGCCTCGGAGGAGTCGGTGGCGCCGCCCCCGGCCGGCTTCGGCAGCGCGGCCGCCGCGCCGTAGCGCTCGATCAGTGCCTCCACCAGCTCCTCGAAGGTGCCGTACTCGAGGAAGAGCGTGGCCGGGAGGCCGATACCCCACCTGCGGGACAGCTCCTCGGACAGTTCGACGCTCATGATGGAGCTCATGCCGTACTCCGACAGGGGCGCCTCGCGGTCGTAGGAGGCGATTCCCAGCCGTTGCGCGAGGAAGCCCGCCAGCGCGTCGGCGACCCGCTCCGCCGCGTCCCCCGCTTCCCCACCGGAGTCGGCGGCGCCCTCCGCCTGTCCGGCGGGGGTGGCGGGCCCGGCCTGCGCGGGCGTGGCGGACCCGGCGCGGTCCGCCGGGTCGTCGGGCTCCGCGATCTCGGTGCCGGCGTCGGGGTGGGCGATGACGAGCTGCCGGGCGGGCCGGTCCGCCCCCAGCACCGCGACGAGGGCGTCCAGGCCCTCCGCGGTGGTCAGCGGGCGGACGCCGCGCGCCCGGAGCCGGTCCGCGACGGCGGTGCCCATGCCGACCTCGCCCCACAGGCCCCAGTCGACGCTGAGCCACGGTGCCCCGTGTGCGTGGGCGTAGCCGTCCAGGTAGGCGTTGGCGGCGGCGTAGCCACCCTGCCCGAGGTTGCCGAACGTTCCCGAGACGGACGCGAACAGCACCGCGAAGTCCAGGTCCCGCCCGGCCACGGCGGCGGCCAGTTCGCGGACCCCGTCGGCCTTGGGCCGCATCACCGCCGCCACGTCCTCGGCGGTGGCACTGCGGATGAGCCCGTCCTTGAGGGTGCCCGCGGCGTGCACCACGCCGTGCACCTCCCCGTGCTCCTGCCGCATCCGCTCCACCAGCGCCGCCAGGGCGCCGGGGACGGTGATGTCCGCGCTGTACGAGACGGCCGCACAGCCGTGGGCGGTGATCGCGGCGATCCGTTCCTCGGCGGCGGGGTTCGCGCCGGAGCGGCTGACCAGCGCGACGAGACCGGCGCCCTCCCGGGCGAACCGCTCGGCCACCTCAAGGCCCAGGCCGCCGTGACCGCCGAGGACGAGGTAGCGTCCGCCGGGCCGCACGGGTCCCTGCCCGGCGGGGTGGGGCGGGGTGTAAGCCGAGCGGTCGCGCACCCGGACGGGCACGTGCCGCACGCCGTCCCGGTAGCCGACCTCGACGGGTGCGTGGACGTCGCCGAGTTCCGCCACGAGGGCGGGGAGCAGTTCGCCGGGGTCGCCGCCGAGGTCGACGAGGCGCGGGCGCAGCCCCGGGTACTCGATGGCGGCGGTGCGCACGAGGCCCCACAGGGCGGAGCGGGCGGGGACCGGCCGGTCGCCGTTCGCGACGGGCTGGCCGTCGCGCGTCACCACGAGGAAGCGGCACTTGCGCTGCCGCTCACCGAGGGTGCGCAGGGCCGCCAGGCAGGAGTACAGGCCGAGGCCCAGCTCCTCCTCCTCGCCCCGGCCGCCGTCGGACGGGCCGTCGGCGTTCCACAGGTGGACCAGGCCCGCGACGGGGTCGCCTACCTCGTCCCAGAGCCGCCGGAACGCCTCCTCGTCACGCCGGTCCAGGGTCGGCAGGTCCGGGTCGGGAGTGCCGCTCGGAGCCGCGGCCGGGCCGGCGGCGACCTCCACCACGCGGGCGCCGTCGGCCCGCAGCCGTTCGGCGACGCCGGTGCCGAGCCGGTCGGTTGGGCCGTGGTGCAGCACGACCCAGGTGCCGGACGCCGGTTCGCGGTGGCCGGACTCACTCTCCCGAGGGTGCCAGGCGATGCGAGAGACAGGCAGCGGCTCCCGCCGGGCCGGGGCCGTCGTGCCTGCCACGCCGGTCGTCCGGCGCATCCGCACGCCCCGGAACTCGGCGAGGACTTCCTCCGAGCGGCCCAGCAGGAGGGCGTCGGCGGTCGCGTAGGCGCCGTCGTCGCCCGTGCGGCGGACGTGGACGGTGACTTCGTCCGTCAGCGCCGACAGGTCGGTGAAGAGGGCGAGCCGCTCCAGACCGATCGGCAGCATGGGATACGGGCCGTCCGCGCCCGACAGGTCCTGCAGCGCGCAGCTGACGACCTGGAACACGCCGTCCACCAGCAGCGGATCGGCGTACCAGGGCATCGGCTCGGCGTCGGACCGCAGGGTGGCGCGAGCCGTTTCGCCGTCGTGGACGGACAGTGCGCGCACGGTACGGAAGTCGGGCCCGTACTGGAGTCCCTGCCCCTCCCATCCGGCGTAGAGCCGCTCCGGGGTGATGTCCCGCGCACCGGCGGGCCGTTGGCCCGCGTCGGCGCGCGGCGGCCGCGTGCCCGCCGGGAGGAAGCGTCCGGCGCCGGCCGACAGCGGCTTGCGGCTGCCGGAGACGACGGTGGTCAGTTCGAAGCGGATCAGCCCGGTGCCGTCGTCGGTGACGTCGAGCCGGACCGGCGCGGTGGCCCGGTCGGCGATGAAGAGGGGACGGAGGAACGTTACGCCGGTCAGCTCCAGGGGAGCGAACCGCCGGCGCCGGGCGACGCCCACGAGCGCCATCTCCAGCTGTACGGCGGCGGGCAGCAGCCCGGTCCCCGCGGAACGGTGCTGGGCGATGAAGGGCTCCTGGCCCGTGAACGTCTTCTCGTACGTCTCGGCCGGGTTCGTCACTGTCCCTCGCTCCGGTGCTCGTAGTGACGGTCGAACAGCGGGTGGCCCACGGCGCTCGCCGCGCGTTCGCGGCGGGCGGGGGGTGCCACCAGGTTCTGCCGGTTGAAGGGGTAGGTGGGCAGGGTCATGGTCCGGTGACCCTTGCCGGCATGGACTCCGGCCCAGTCGATCGCACCCGGGACGACATCGGCGTAGGCGGCCAGGGCCTGATGCAT
>NZ_JAUQWJ010000044.1:0-8072 GCF_036857595.1 Streptomyces sp. AHA2 | reverse complement strand
GGGGGCCGGCGTCGGGGTGCGGTGAGTGCGTTCGGGATGGGCGGGGTCAACGCGCATGTGATCGTGGAGGAGGCACCGGCCGCCCCGGCCCGCGACGTACCCGCCCCGGAGTCGTTCGTGGTCCGGGTGAGCGGTGCGGACGAGACGGCCGTGCGGACCCTGGCCGCCGCGTACGCCGCCCGCTTCGACGCGGCACGCGACGCCGTGGAGACCGCCGACCTCTGCCACACGGCCAACACCGGCCGCTCACCACTGGAGTTCCAGAGCGCCGTGCACGGACGCTCCGCGGCGGACCTCGCGGCGGCGCTGCGCTCCGTGGCGGACGGGCAGCTTCCCGTCGCCCGCGTCGACGTCGACCTCACCGCCGGGGCGGCGGCCCCGAACGGGACGACTGCCGCACCCGGCCATCCCGCCGGGGCGGCGGAGCTGGCCAGGGCCGGTTACGCGCACATCGACTGGGCCGGGCTGTCCGCCGCGGGAGCCCGCGTCACGGACCTGCCCACCTACCCCTTCGCCGGCACGCCCTTCTGGCGCGGCCCCGAAGCGGCCGGCCGGCCGGGACACGCCGAGCCCCCGGCCGGCCAGCGGCAGGACACGGTGGCCCTACGGGTCGAGTGGCGTGCCCGCGCACTGCCCCCGGTGACCCCGGTGGGACCGGCGACGGTGAGCCTGGCCGCCGCCGACCCCGCCATCGGGGAGGTCCTGACCCGGCTGCTGCGGGAGCGGGGCGTGACCGTCGTGGCGCCCGGCGCGCCGGCCGACGGGGCCCTCGTCGTCGGCGCCCGGGACACCCGGCCCCCGTCACCCGGCGAACTCGAACCTTTCTGGGCGCAGTTGGGTGATCTGATGAGGACGCTGCCGCCGCGCGCCGGCGTGCTCTGGGCCTCGTTCGGCGGGCCGGACGTCTCCGGCGGGCAGGGCGGGACCGACCCGGTCCGCGCCGCGACCGCCATGGCCGTCCGGGCCGCGGGCGCCGAGGGGCGCCGGCCCACCGCCGTCGTCCACCTGGACCCCGCCGACCCGGCGGAAGCCCAGGCCGCGCACCTGGCAGCCGAGTACGCCACGCTGGCGAACGGCGCCCCGGACACCGCCGCCACCGACGCGGGGACCACCCTCGCCGCCTACCGGCGGGGGGTCCGGTACGTGCCGGAGACCGCACCCGCCCGGCCCGGCCCTCCCTACTCCCTCCCGGCCGAGGGGTACTGCCTGGTCACCGGGGGGCTCGGAGCCGTCGGACTGCGGCTGACCGAACGCCTCATCGCGCGGGGCGCCCGACGCGTCGCGGTCGTCGGCCGGTCGGCCCTCGACGCCGCCCGCGCCCGGACGCTGCGGCAGCTGGCGGGCCCCGCCGAGGTCGAGTACCTGCCCTGCGACGTCTCCGACCCGGCGGCCCTGGCCGAGGTCGCGGACCGGCTCGGCCGGCGCTGGGGCCGGCTGGTCGGCGTGGTGCACGCCTCCGGCTGGGCCAACCCCTTCGGCGCGATGCACCGCCGCCCCTGGAGCGACGCCGAGAAGGTGCTCGCCCCCAAGGTGGCCGGGTCGCTCCACGTCGTCCGCCTGGCCAAGGAGCAGCGCGCCGACTTCGCCGTCCTGGTCTCCTCGATCGCGGGGACCCAGGCCCTGGCGGGCCGCGGTCTGGTCGACTACAGCCTCGCCAACGCCTTCCAACTGGCCCTCGCCGAGCGGGAGGACGACGTCGTCACCGCCGTCACCGCGCACGCGTGGCCGAACTGGACCGGCATCGGGATGAAGGCCGACGACGCCTTCTCCGCGGCGTACTCGATCGGCGCCGAGGAAGCGCTCGACGCGTTCGGCGACCATCTGCGGTCGGGCGGCGCCGTGCTCTTCCCCGGCAGGGCACCGGTTCCGGCGCAGGAGCCGCCGGTCCCCGCCGTACCCGCCCTCGCCACCCCGGCCGCGCCCGCGGTGCGGGCCGTGCCGGCCGACCCGGCCGTCACGGGCGACGGCGCACCGAGTCCGGCCGCCGGGCCGGAACCGGCGGTCACGCGGCGGGACACCACCGTGATGCGCGCCCACGTCCGGAGCGCCTTCCTCCACGTCCTGGGGGAGGACCCCGGGGACACGCCGCTCCAGCGGCTCGGCCTGGACTCCCTGATGATCGCGGAACTGACCACCGCCCTCGAACGGGGAGGCGGCCCGACCGTCGACCCCTCCCTCCTCCTGCGCGCCCGTACGGCCGAGGACATCGCGGCCGAACTCGCCGAAACGGCCGGGCACGCCGGCCCGGTCCAGCACGCCGGCCAGGCCGAACAGGCCGAGCACGCCGGGCCAGCCGAGCACCCCGGCCTCCCGGCATCCGCCGCTGCGGCGACCACCGCTGCGGCGACCGCCTCCGCGCCCGGCCACGACGGGGCCGCCGTATCCACGCTGAGCGCCCTCCTGCGCCCCCTGCTCGACGACGACGGACGGCGAGGGGCGGTCCAGGCGTGACCGGCGAGCCGAACGAAAGGACAACTGTGAGCGAGCATGACAACCGCATCGCCGTCATCGGCCTCGCGGTACGGCTCCCGGGCGCCGAGGACGTGGCCGACCTGACGGCCATGCTGGGCGGCGACGGGGTCGAGGTCGGCGAGGTCCCGCCGAGCCGGTGGGCACGCCACCTGTACCTCGGCGAGGCGCCGCACCGCGGCAGCCATCACCGTGGCGCCTTCCTGGTCGACCCGTTCTCCTTCGACCACGAGGCCTTCGGCATGACCGCCGAGGACGCGGTCCTCCTCGACCCCCAGCAGCGGGTCATGCTGGAGGTCGGCGCCCGGGCCCTGGAGGACGCCGGATACCTGGGCGCGCGCCGCAGGCTCGACGCGGGCGTGTTCGTCGGCGCCCGGATGAACGCCTACGGCTTCGACCACGGCCGCGGCACGGCCGCGCCCGGCCTGCCGGACCCCGCGGCGCCGGCCCCGGCCGGCGCCGGCGGGCCCGGCCCGGCCGCCCTGTGGGGGCGGTCGCAGAACTTCACGGCGGCCTGGCTGTCCGACCGCTTCGACCTCGCGGGTCCCAGCCTCGTCGTCGACACCGCCTGCTCGTCGTCGCTCTCGGCGGTCTGGCTCGCCTGCCAGAGCCTCGCGGCCGGCAGCTGCGAACTCGCCCTCGTCGGCGCGGTCGACCTGCTGATCGATCCGCTGACCTTCGTCCTCCTCTCCCGCACCGGGGCGCTCTCCCCGGACGGGCTCTGCCACACCTTCGACAGCCGGGCCAACGGCTACGTCCCCGGCGAGGGGGCCGCCGCCCTGGTGCTGAAGCCGATGGCGGCGGCGCTCCGCGACGGCGACCTGGTCCTCGGCGCCATCAGCGGGGTCGCGGTCAACAACGACGGCCGCACCATGGGCGTCACCACGCCCAACCTGGAAGCCCAGATCGACCTGCTCGACAGGGTCTACCGGACCGTCGACCCGGCGACCGTGCAGTACGTCGAGGCACACGGCACCGGCACCGCCATCGGCGACCCCATCGAAGTGCGGGCGCTGACCGAGGTGTTCGGGCGCCACGGCGTCCCGCGCAACTCGGTGGCCCTCGGTTCGGTCAAGCGCCGGATCGGCCACCTGCACTCGGCCTCCGGACTCGCCGGACTCGCGAAGATCATCGTGTCGCTGCGGGAAGGCACCGTCCCGGCGGTGGCCGTCGAGTCCCCGAACCCCCGCCTCAACCTGGCCGACAGCCCCTTCCACCTGCCCCCCACCACTCGGCCCTGGCCCGACGTGCCGGTACGCCGGGCGGCCGTGAGCGGCTTCGGCTTCGGCGGGACCAACGCGCACGTCGTGGCCGAGGCGGTGCCCGCCCCGGCTCGCGGGGCCGGGACGGATCCGGCCGGGGCCCGGCGGTTCGCCCACGTCCTCACGCTCTCCGCCGACACCGCCTACGGCCTGCGCGAACTCTGCGCCCAGTGGCTGGAGTTCCTGCCCACCCTGACGGGCCGGCCCGAGGAACTGGCGGACGTGTGCGCGACCGCCCGGCTCGCCCGGCCGGCCCGCGCGGAGCGGCTCGCCGTCGTCGCCGAGGACGCGGAAGGGCTGACGTCCGCCCTGCGCGCCAGGCTCCTCTCCACCGGCGGCACCCGCACGCCCCGCGCAGTCGTCTCCGTACGCCCGGAGGCGGCCGACGCGCCGCCCGCGTGGCTCACCGCCCTCGACCGTTCCACCCCCGCCGTGCACGAGGTCGTGCGCCTCTTCGAGGCGGCCGCCGGCATTCCGCTCGCCGCGTTCTCCGGCGAACTGCTCCGCATCCTCTCCGGAGTCGCCCTCGCCGTCGCACTGCGCGACCTGGGGCTGCCCGACGGCGCCGTCGGCCTTCCGCCGGGCTGGGAGGCGGTCGGCGACTTCGTACGGGGCGGCCTTCCGCTGGAGCAGGCGCTCGGCGACGTCCTGCGGCGCGACGGCGACCCGGTCCACGACGCCGGGCACCCGGAGGCGCCCGGCCACGACGTCGGTGCGCGGCTCGCCGCGGCGCACGACGAGCGGACGGCCGCGGCCGTGCTGGCGACGATCGCCGCCGAACTCTTCGAAGCCGGCCGCGACATCGACTGGGCCGCGTACCAGAGGAGCACCGGTGCCGCGTGGAGCAAGCGCCTGCTGCCGGTCGCCCAGCCGCGCGGACGTGCCCTGAACCTCGCCGAACCGCTCCGGTCCGCCGAACCGGGCTCGCCCGCCGAGCTGCTGGTCGACGACGGGCCCGCCGGGTACACCTACGCCCGGGTGTTCGGGCCCGGCGAGGTGCCCATCGCCCAGCACTCCGTGTACCGCACGCTGATGCTCCCGGGCGTGGCCTGGTTCGACTTCCTGCGCGAGGGCGCCGCCCTGCGCGGCGAGCCGTTCCACGGCGCGGGCGACGTGCTCTTCCACCGCCCCCTCATCCCCACCGGGGCCCGCCGCGTGGTGGGCAGGGTCGAGGGGGACGGACGGTTCCGGGTCGAGGACGGGGAGAGCGGCGACGTCTTCGTCACCGGCCGCCTCGCCGACGCGCCCCGTGCCGAGCCGGTGCCCCGCCTGCCGATCGGCGCCCTGCTGGCCGACTGCGCCGGCTCCGCCGTCCACGCGGGCTCCGGCCTCTACCGGTGGCTGCGGCGGATCGGCTACCACCACGGGCGCTACTACCGCAACATCTCCTGGGTGGCGAGCCTGCCGGACGGCGGCACCCTCGCCCGCATCGAGGGCCCCCGCCAGCGGGAGCTGAACCCGCCCGGCGTGGAGCTCTTCCCGGGCCTCCTGGACAGTGTGACCGTGGCGGCCATCGACCCGGCCAACCCGGTCTTCGGCACCGCGGACGCCTCCGCGTTCATCCCCCTGTCGGTGGGCCGGCTCGACGTCCTGGGCCCCCTGGACGACGCCGCGTACGTCCGCACCGAGATCGCCTTCTGGAACGACGAGGCGTGCCGGGTCACCCAGTACGTCACGGACGAGGCGGGCACGCCGCTGCTGGTCTTCGGCGACATGTCCTCCAAGCGCGTCCCGGCACTGGCGTTCCACGAGGAGACCGGACCCGCTCCGGCGGCCGACCCCCGGCCCGTCCCGCCCGCCGCACGGCCGGTCCCGGCCGCGCCGACGGCGACAGCCGCGCCGGCCACGCCGGTCGTGCCGCCCGCGGCCTCCGTGCCGCCCGCGGCCTCCGTGCCGACCGCGGTGACCCTGCCGGCCACCGCATCACTCCCGGCCGAGCCGCCCCCCGCCACCGCCCCGGCCCCTGCGCCGGTCCCGGCCGCGGCCGTCGGTTCGCCGTCCGCTCGCGCGCTGGCCTGGTTCCTGGCGCTGACGGACACGCCGGAGGAGCACGCCGACACCGAGTTCCTGTCCGCCGGGTTCGACTCCGTCGGCCTGGTGGCGCTGAGCGAGCGCATCTCCCGGGAACACGACCTGTCCCTCTACCCGACGGTCTTCTTCGAGTACCCGACGCCCCGCCAGTTCGCCGACTTCCTGACGGAGGAGGCGCCGGAACTCGTCGAACACCTCCCGACCGCACCGGCCCCCGACGGCACGCCGGGCGTGGAGGTCCCGGCGGCCACGGAGGCCCCGGCCGCCGAGGAGGCCGTGGTCCCGGCGCCTGCGGCCGCCCCTCTCGGCGAGGCGGCCCCCGAAGCACCGTCCGGCCCGCAGCCGACCCGGCCGCCGCAGCCGCCGCAGCCGCCCGCTCCGGCGGCGCGGATCACCGCGGTTCCCCGGCAGTCCGGCGCCGCCGATCAGGCCGTGCCGGACCCAGCCGCCCACGCATCCCGGTCACGTGACATCGCCGTGGTCGGCGCCGCGGTCAGGCTGCCCACGGCCACCACACTGCCCGGCTTCGCCGAGCTGCTCGTCGAGGGCCGCGACACCGTCCGCCCGCTGCCCGAGAGCCGTCGGCGCGACGCCTTCGCGACCGTCCCGCACGCTTCGTTCCTCGACCGGGTCGACGAGTTCGACCCGGCGCCCTTCCGGATCTCCGCCCGCGAGGCGCCGCTGATCGACCCGCAGGCCCGCATCGTCTACGAGACGATCTGGGAGGCCATGGAGGACGGCGGGCGCGGCGACGTCCGCGCCCGCACCGACCGCACCGGGCTGTGGATCGCGTACAGCCACGACCACTACCACGAGGAGCGCGTCCGCCACGGCGTGCCCGAGGGGCGGGGCCTGGGCCTGGAGGCGATGATCGCCAACCGGCTCTCCTACCTGATGGACTGGCGCGGTCCCAGCACGGTCGTCAACACGCTCTGCTCGTCGTCACTGGTCGCCCTGCACTCCGCGCTGCAGCACCTGCGCTCCGGCGACATCGACACGGCCGTCATCGGCGCCGTGCACGCCGGCATCAGCCCGGAGTACTTCCGGTCGATGGGCGACATGATGGCCCTCTCCCCGCGCCACCGCAGCCGCGCCTTCGACAGCACCGCCGACGGCTTCGTCCCCGGTGAGGGCGCCGTGGCCGTGGTCCTGCGGCGTTGCGACGACGCGCTGCGCGACGGCGACCGGATCAGGGGCGTCGTCAAGGGCGCGGCGGTCAACCACGGCGGCCGCACCACTCGCTACTCGGCCCCCAGCCCGCGCGCCCAGGCCGAGGTGATCTCCGCTGCGTTGGTGGATGCGGGGGTGTCGGTGGAGTCGATCGGTTTGGTGGAGGCGCATGGGACGGGGACGAGTCTGGGGGATCCGATCGAGGTGGAGGGGTTGACGCGTGCGTGGCGTGCGTTGACGGGGCGGTCGCAGTTCTGTGCGATCGGTTCGTTGAAGGGGAATGTGGGGCATCTGGAGCCGGCTGCGGGTCTGGCGGGGCTGGTGAAGGTGTTGCTGGCGATGGAGCGGGGTGTGGTTCCGCCGTCGTTGCATGTGGTGCGGCCCAATGATCACATCCGGTTCGAGGAGACGCCGTTCTATCTGGCGGATCGGGTGGGTGTGTGGCCGCGTCCGGTGGGGGGCCGGCGTCGGGGTGCGGTGAGTG
This sequence comes from Streptomyces sp. AHA2, assembly GCF_036857595.1. NCBI lineage: Bacteria > Bacillati > Actinomycetota > Actinomycetes > Kitasatosporales > Streptomycetaceae > Streptomyces > Streptomyces sp. AHA2. The sequence continues at coordinate 656 of NZ_JAUQWJ010000044.1, read as the reverse complement.
CGTTCGGGATGGGCGGGGTCAACGCGCATGTGATCGTGGAGGAGGCGCCTGCTGTCCCGGTTCGTGAGGTGGTGGCGCAGGAGTCGTTCGTGGTGCGGGTGGAGGGGGCCGAGGAGTCGGCTGTGCGGGTGCTGGCGGGTGCGTATGCGGATCGGCTGGCGGGGGTGGGTGCCGGTGAGGTGGGTGATTTCGCGTTCACGGCGAACACCGGGCGGGCGCCGGGTCGGTTCGGTGCGGTGGTTTCGGGTGGGGATGCGGGGGAGTTGGCGGTAGCGCTGCGGGATGTGGCCTCGGGTGCTGCGGGGGTTTCGCGCAGGGGTGTGCGTGGTGCTGCTCCGGTGGTGTTCATGTTCACCGGTCAGGGGTCGCAGTACGCGGGGATGGGTCAGGGGCTGTATCGGACCGAGCCGGTGTTCCGGGCGGCATTGGACGAGTGCGCGGATCTGCTGGCGGGTGATCTGGATGTGCCGCTGCTGGAGTTGTTGTTCGCCGATGGCTCCGGCTTGTTGGACAGCACCCGTTTTGCTCAGGTGGGGATCGTGTCGGTGCAGGTGGCGTTGGTGCGGTGGTTGGAGTCGGTGGGGGTGGTTGCGGATGCGGTGGTGGGTCACAGTCTGGGGGAGTTGACCGCTGCGTGGGCGGCGGGGGTGGTGGGT
>NZ_JAUQWJ010000043.1:0-9321 GCF_036857595.1 Streptomyces sp. AHA2 | reverse complement strand
GCCAGGCCACCCGGCGGACCTGCGCCAGGCCACCCGGCGGACCTGCGCCAGGCCACCCGGCGGACCTGCGCCAGGCCGCGGGGCGGACCTGCGCCCCGCCCCGCGGCCTCCGCCCAGCGACCTAGGCCCAGCGGCCCGGCCCCCGCCACCACCGGTCCGATCCGCGCCGTCACAGCGCGCCGGTACCGTGAGGACATGAGTCACGGCCCCCGGTCCGGCCTCGCCGCGGTGAGCTCCGCGCTGCTGGCCATGAGCAGACACCTCGAGGTGCGCGACGTCCTGAAGACGATCGTCGCCTCGGCCCGTGAGCTGCTCGACGCGCAGTACGCCGCGCTCGGCGTGCCGGACGACCACGGCGGCTTCGCCCAGTTCGTCGTCGACGGCGTCAGCGAGGAGCAGTGGAAGGCCATCGGCCCGCTCCCGCGCCAGCACGGCATCCTCGCCGCGATGCTGCGCGAGGCCAGGTCCGAGCGCCTGGCCGACGTCCGCAAGGACCCCCGCTTCGAGGGCTGGCCGAAGGCCCACCCGGACCTGGTCGACTTCCTCGGCCTGCCGATCCGCGACGGCGACGAGGTCATCGGCGCCCTGTTCCTCGCCAACAAGAACTGCCCCAAGCCCGAGGGCAGTTGCGGCTTCACCCAGGACGACGAGGAACTGCTCGGCATCCTCGCCCAGCACGCCGCGATCGCCCTCACCAACGCCCGCCTGTACGAACGCAGCCGCGAGCTCACGATCGCCGAGGAGCGCTCACGGCTCGCCCACGAACTGCACGACGCGGTCAGCCAGAAGCTGTTCTCCCTGCGGCTGACCGCCCAGGCCGCGGCCCGCCTGGTGGACCGCGACCCCTCCCGCGCCAAGGGCGAGCTGCAGCAGGTGGCGGCGCTGGCCGCCGAGGCGGCGGACGAACTGCGCGCAGCGGTGGTCGAGTTGCGCCCGGCCGCACTCGACGAGGACGGTCTGGTCGCCACTCTGCGTACCCAGATCCAGGTCCTCGACCGTGCCCACAGCGCCCGCGTCACCTTCACGGGCCACGGCGTCAGAGCCCTGCCCGCCTCCCAGGAGGAGGCCGTTCTGCGGGTCGCCCAGGAAGCGCTGCACAACGCCCTGCGCCACTCCGGCGCCGGCCACGTCGACGTGACGCTGGAACGGCGCGGCGGGGGAGCGGTGCTGCGGGTGGCCGACGACGGCAGCGGATTCGACCCGAGCGCGGTCCGCCGCGCCGGCCGTCACCTCGGTCTGGTGTCGATGCGGGACCGGGCGAGCGGCGCCGGCGGCACGCTCACCGTGGAATCGGCGCCCGGCAAGGGCACCACGATCGAGATGGAGGTCCCCGGTGGCTGACGCAATCAGGGTGCTGCTCGTCGACGACCACCAGGTGGTCCGCCGGGGCCTGCGCACCTTCCTCGAAGTGCAGGACGACATCGAGGTCGTCGGCGAGGCCGCGGACGGCGCCGAAGGGGTGGAGCGCGCCGAGGAGTTGCGGCCCGACGTCATCCTCATGGACGTCAAGATGCCGGGCATGGACGGGGTCGACGCCCTGCGCAGACTCCGCGAGCTCGACCATCCCGCGCGCGTGCTCGTCGTCACCAGTTTCACCGAGCAGCGCACGGTCGTCCCGGCCCTGCGCGCGGGCGCCGCCGGGTACGTCTACAAGGACGTCGACCCCGACGCGCTCGCCGGTGCCATCCGCTCCGTCCACGCCGGGCACATCCTCCTCCAGCCGGAGGTCGCCGGCGCCCTGCTGTCCCAGGAGGAGGCCAACTCCGGCCCGGGCAGGGGAGGGTCCCTCACCGAGCGGGAGCGCGAGGTGCTCGGCCTGATAGCGGACGGCCGCTCGAACCGGGAGATCGCCCGGGCCCTCGTGCTGTCCGAGAAGACCGTCAAGACCCACGTCTCGAACATCCTGATGAAGCTCGACCTGGCCGACCGGACCCAGGCGGCGTTGTGGGCCGTCCGCCATGGTGTGACGGGCTGACACGCTCACCCCACGGCAACGCGGAAGGTTGCGTTCCGGACTGAGATTCATACTGTCGTGGGAACGTCCCCCGGATGGCGCATCCTCCGGGGATCTTCGCCGTTCTCCAGTGCGTGCTGCGGCGCCTGCCGCGGCAATCGCTAGGAGGGCTCAGAAGTGAAGAACCTGAAGAAGGCAGCGGCCGTGACGATGGTGACGGGTGGCCTGCTGGCCGCGGGCGCGGGCATGGCCTCCGCCACCAGCGCGCACGCCGACGGCCAGGCCGTGGGCTCCCCGGGCGTCGGCTCGGGCAACGTCGTCCAGGCCCCGGTGCACGTGCCGGTCAACGTCTCCGGCAACAGCGTGAACGTCGTGGGCATCCTGAACCCGGCCTTCGGCAACCTCGCCGTCAACCACTGACGCACCGCCTCCGTCCCCGAGCCGGAGGTGACACCGGCCTCCCGGCACGCCCGGGAGGCCGGCCCGCACGGCCGCCGGCCCCGCGCCCCTCAGCGGCGGGCACCCGACTCGGCTTCAGCCGCAGGCACCCGACCCAGCGTCAGCCGTAGGCGCGCGTCCCACTGGGCTGCGGGCATGCGTGCCGCTCAGGGCGGCACGGGTGGGAGCCGGGGACACCCCTGCTCGAAGAGCCCGGGGCAGCACCTCGCAACGCCGGATCGCACAACGCCGTGACCCCGGCCCCGAGGCCGAGCGCGACACGAGCCCCCGTCACCGCACCCCCCGCTCCCGCTCCTCCACAACGGAGTTGTACGCCGCGACCTGCGCCCGCCGAGCCGTCCGCTCCACCGGCCGCAGCGCCTCCCGCCGCGCCGAGATCTCCGACGCACTCACCGCACCCCCGTGCCCGGTACCGGTCGCCACGGCGATGAGCGTCCCCACCCGCTGCGCCAGCTCCAGCACCCGCACCGCCCGCGGCGGATACCCCGGCGCCAGCACCTCCCGCCCCCGCTCGGCCCGGGCCCGGTACGCGTCGACGGCCGCCTCGGCTACCGGTCCCGACCCGGCCACGTCCAGCCGCGTCAGCACCTCGGTCGCCTCGCGCAGGGCCTCCGCGAGCTCCCGCTCCGCCTCACCCAGCGACGGCACGTCCGCGGGGGGCGCCTCCCGCACGGGCAGCACATGCCACACCACCTCGTCGCGCACATGCTCGGGCCCGGCCTCGTACACGTCCGGCACCAGCCCGAGCGCGACCCCGTGACAGATCACCGCCTCCTCGGCCTCCAGCGCCCGCGCGTTGAATTCCGGCGGCCCGCTCAGACCCAGCGGATGCCCCGGCGCCGGCAGCGCCACCCGCAGCCCGGTCGCCCCGAGCCGGCGCAACCGTCCCAGCGCGAGCGTCAGCCCGACCTGGCCCGACTCGTCCGGCAGTCCCGCCACCCGGTGCACCGCGTCCTCGCCGACGATGGCGAGCACCGCGTCATCCGGAGAGACAAGTCCGGCCAAAAGGGCGTTTCCCCAAGCGGCGAGGCGCCCGGCACGTGGTTCAGCAAGCATGCCTCCACCCTAGGACCCTCCAAGGACCGGACCGAGGGAATGCCCCGGTCGGCCGGTGGCGTAGATTTCATGGAGGGCTGCGCCCACCGGCGCGGCGGACCGAGCCACAGGCGTACGCGACAGCCGAGACCGGCCACACTGCAAGGGGAGACAACGCGCTCATGAGCGATGTTCTGGAGCTTCAGGACGTATCCGTGGTCCGCGAGGGCCGGGCTCTGGTGGACCAGGTCTCCTGGTCGGTCAAGGAGGGCGAGCGCTGGGTCATCCTCGGCCCCAACGGCGCGGGCAAGACCACCCTCCTGAACCTCGCTTCCACCTACCTCTACCCCAGCTCGGGCACCACCACCATCCTCGGCGAGACCCTCGGCCGCCCCGGCACCGACGTCTTCGAGCTGCGCCCCCGCATCGGCATGGCCGGCATCGCCATGACCGAGAAGCTCCCCAAGCGCCAGACCGTCCTGCAGACGGTCCTCACCGCCGCATACGGCATGACCGCCACCTGGCACGAGGACTACGAGGAGATCGACGAACAGCGCGCCCGCGCCTTCCTCGACCGGCTCGGCATGAGCGACTACCTGGAGCGCCGGTTCGGCACCCTCTCCGAGGGCGAGCGCAAGCGCACCCTCATCGCCCGCGCCCTGATGACCGACCCCGAGCTGCTCCTCCTCGACGAGCCCGCCGCCGGCCTCGACCTCGGCGGCCGCGAGGACCTCGTCCGCCGCCTCGGCCGCCTCGCCCGCGACCCCATCGCCCCCTCGATGCTCATGGTCACCCACCACGTCGAGGAGATCCCGCCGGGCTTCACCCACGTCCTCATGATCCGTCAGGGCAAGGTCCTGGCCGCCGGTCCGCTGGAGCTGGAACTCACCTCCCGCAACCTCTCCCTCTGCTTCGGCCTCCCGCTCGTCGTCGAGCAGTCGGGCGAGCGCTGGACCGCACAGGGCCTCCCGCTGTCCTGACCCGCCCGCGCACCGCGCAAATCCCCGGGCGGGAGCGGGATTTCACCACGGGCGCCCTGTCGGCGACCGGGTCCGCGGACCTACCATGACCACGTGGACATCGACGCTTGGCTGTGGTGGCTCATCGGCGCGACGGCGCTCGGCATCGCGCTCGTGGTCACCGCGATGCCCGAACTCGGCATGCTCGCGGTGGGCGCCGTCGCCGCCGCGCTGACCACCGGCGTCTTCGGCGGCGGAGCCGTCGCCCAGGTCGTCGTCTTCGCCGTCGTCTCGACCGCGGGCATCGCCGTCGTACGCCCCATCGCCAACCGGCACCGCGCCCAACGGCCCCAGTTCGCCTCCGGCGTGGACGCCCTGAAGGGCCGGCAAGCCGTCGTCCTGGAGCGCGTCGACGCCTCCGGCGGCCGGATCAAGCTCGCCGGCGAGATCTGGTCGGCCCGCGCCCTCGACACCGGCCGCGCCTACGAGGTGGGCCAGGAAGTGGACGTCGTGGACATCGAGGGAGCCACCGCCGTCGTCATGTGACCCCGCACGACGCAACTGGCGAGAACTCCTCGCGGGGTACGCGACGGTCTGTCAGACTCGACCAGCAAGATCAACCTAGGATCTTCCGAAGGCGCCGAGGCGGAGAAGGGTACGGGGAACGTCGATGGAACCGGTCATCATCGTCCTGATCATTCTGGTGGTGTTGGTCTTCATCGCCCTGATCAAGACGATCCAAGTCATCCCGCAGGCCAGCGCGGCCATCGTCGAGCGGTTCGGCCGCTACACGCGCACACTCAACGCGGGCCTCAACATCGTCGTGCCGTTCATCGACACCATCCGCAACCGCATCGACCTGCGCGAACAGGTCGTCCCCTTCCCGCCCCAGCCGGTGATCACCCAGGACAACCTGGTCGTCAACATCGACACCGTCATCTACTACCAGGTGACCGACGCCCGCGCCGCGACCTACGAAGTCGCCAGCTACATCCAGGCGATCGAGCAGCTCACCGTCACCACGCTCCGCAACATCATCGGCGGCATGGACCTGGAGCGCACCCTGACCTCCCGCGAGGAGATCAACGCGGCGCTGCGCGGCGTCCTCGACGAGGCCACCGGCAAGTGGGGCATCCGCGTCAACCGCGTGGAACTCAAGGCGATCGAGCCGCCCACCTCCATCCAGGACTCGATGGAGAAGCAGATGCGCGCCGATCGCGACAAGCGCGCCGCGATCCTCCAGGCCGAAGGCGTCCGCCAGTCCGAGATCCTGCGAGCCGAGGGCGAGAAGCAGTCCCAGATCCTGCGCGCCGAGGGTGAGGCCAAGGCCGCGGCCCTGCGTGCCGAGGGCGAGGCCCAGGCCGTCCGCACGGTCTTCGAGGCCATCCACGCCGGCGACCCGGACCAGAAGCTCCTCTCCTACCAGTACCTGCAGATGCTCCCGAAGATCGCCGAGGGCGACGCCAACAAGCTCTGGATCGTGCCCAGCGAGATCGGCGACGCCCTGAAGGGCCTGTCCGGCGCCATGGGCAACTTCGGCAACATCGGCGGGGGTTCTGGCGGCAACGGGGGCGCGTCCGCCGGCGGCGTCCCCGCCCAGGAACGCCGCGAGAAGCCGTACATCGACTGACCCGGCACCCACGTGAGAAGGGGCCCGCCTCCCTCCCGGGAAGCGGGCCCCTTCTCACGCGACGGCTACGCGGCGGGCTGCGCCAGCCACTCCGGCAGCGCCTCGAAGTCGTCCTGCCCCAGCGCCAGCAGCATCGCGTCCGCCGGCGTCGGCTCGAACGGCTGCCGCAGCAGCGGCATCCCCGCCTCCTCCGGAGTCCGGTTCGCCTTGCGGTGGTTGTCCACCGCGCACGAGGCCACCGTGTTCAGCCAGCTGTCCTGACCGCCCTGCGACCGCGGCACCACGTGGTCCACGGTCGTGGCCCGACGCCCGCAGTACGCGCACCTGTGCCGGTCCCGCACCAGCACACCCCGCCTCGACCACGGAGCGCGTCTTCGGAACGGCACCCGTACGTATCGGCAGAGCCTGATCACCCGCGGCGCGGGTATGTCGACCGCCGCTCCCCGCATCCGCAGTTCGGGGTGGGCCTGCTCGACGACGGCCTTGTCCTGAAGCACCAGAACGACGGCTCGGTTCAGCGTCACCGTCGACAACGGCTCGAAGCTCGCGTTCAGTACCAGCGTGTCCCGCATACCAGCCCACCTCCCGTGTGCACCGGCCCACCCCCTGGCGGGCTGGGATCAACTCTGGCCGGGCACGCCGAGATGGACAACGCAATATCTGCTGCTCCCACAGGGGGTGACCCCCGCGACCCCCGGCAACAAGAAAATGCCCGCTCCTGATCAATTCCAATACCAGGAGCGGGCAAACGTCGTATGAACGCCGGGATGGCGCGAGAGGGGGGCTCAGCCCTCGGCGGGCACCTCGTACTCACCGATCAGCTGGGCCCGCCCGATCGTGTGGAACCGCAGGTTGAAGCCGACGACGGCCGGTGAGGCGTCCGCGTCCACCCCCAGCTTCTCCTGGTCCACGGCGTACACCGTGAACACATAGCGGTGCGGCCCGTCACCGGGAGGCGGCGCGGCCCCGCCGAAGTCCTTGCTCCCGTAGTCGTTACGGGCGTGCACCGCCCCCTCGGGAAGCCCCTCGAACCTGCCGCCGCCCGCACCCGCCGGCAGCTCGGTCACCGACGCCGGGATGTCGAACAGCACCCAGTGCCAGAACCCGCTGCCCGTCGGGGCGTCGGGGTCGTAGCAGGTCACGGCGAAGCTCTTGGTCTCGGGCGGGAAGCCCTCCCACCGCAACTGCGGAGAGGTGTTGCCGGCCGCTTGGACCTGAGCGTCCTTGAGCGTGGCGCCCTCGCGGACGTCCTCGCTCGTCACCGTGAACGACGGCACGGGCGGATGGAAGTCGTGGGGGAGCGGCCGCCGCTTGAGCTCGGTCACCTCGGTACCTCCTGGATCGTTTGGTGCGTGTCCCCCCGAGCCTAGAACCTGCCCTAGAACCAGTTGCGCTTGCTGCCCACCTCGGAGAGCCACTGGTTGAGGTACGCCGTCCAGTCGGTCGCCTGGTAGTCGTTCAGACCCACCTGAAAGGAGCGGAAGGTGTCGCTGCCCTCGCTGAACAGCCCCGGCTTCTTGTCCATCTCGAGCACCACGTCCATGGCGTGCTGGTCGGCCACGAAGCTCAGCTCGACCTGGTGCAGCCCCCGGTACTGCTGGGGCGGGAAGAACTCGATCTCCTGGTAGAACGGCAGCTTCTGCCGCGTGCCCCGGATGACACCGCGCTCCATGTCCGCGTTCTTGAAGCGGAACCCGAGCTGGATGAACGCGTCCAGGATCGCCTTCTGCGCCGGCAACGGGTGCACGTTGATCGGGTCCAGGTCACCGGAGTCCACGGCGCGCGCGATCTCCAGTTCGGTGGTGACGCCGATGTTCATGCCGCGCAGCGCCTGCCCGTCGATCATCGTGATCGGCGTCTCCCACGGGATCTCCAGCCCGAACTGCACCGCGTGCACCGCGTTGGCCTGGAGCTCGAACGCACCGCCCAGCCGGGACTTCGTGAACTCGATGTCCTGCTTGTACTCCTGGTCCCCGCTCTCCACCTCGACCTTCGCCTGCAGCCCGACCGACAGCCCCTCGATCTGCTGGTTGACGGACCCGCCCTGGATGCGCACCTCACCCTGGACGACACCGCCCGGGACGACGTTGACCTCGTGCAGCACCGTCTCGACCGAAGCCCCGCCGGCCCCCAGGCTCGCGAGCAACTTCTTGAACGCCATGTCTCTCCCTCTCGCCCACTACGGGTGGATCCTTGATCCCTACGAACGCTCTCCGGCCGCGGCCGGTTCCATGCCCCACCCTGGCAAGAGCCGGTGCCGGCGGCCACCCCGTGGCCGCATCCGTCTCCAGTACCCTCGGACGGCATGATCGCGAGCCCCGACCGTACGCCCCTGCCCAGGGAGTTCTTCGACCGGCCCGTCCTCGAGGTCGCCCCCGACCTGCTCGGCCGCATCCTGGTCCGCAGCACCCCGGACGGCCCGATCGCCCTCCGCCTCACAGAGGTGGAGGCGTACGACGGTGAGAACGACCCGGGCTCCCACGCCTACCGCGGCCGCACGGCCCGCAACGCGGTGATGTTCGGCCCGCCCGGTCATGTGTACGTCTACTTCACCTACGGCATGTGGTTCTGCATGAACCTGGTGTGCGGTCCCGAAGGCAGGTCGAGCGCGGTCCTGCTGCGCGCCGGCGAGATCATCGAGGGCGCCGAACTCGCCCGCACCCGTCGACTCTCGGCCCGCAACGACAAGGAACTGGCCAAAGGCCCCGCCCGGCTCGCGACGGCCCTGGACGTGGACCGCTCTCTCGACGGCACGGACGCCTGCACCACGGGGGACACCCCGCTCCGCATGCTGACCGGCACCCCCGTCCCCTCCGACCAGGTACGCAACGGACCGCGCACCGGCGTCTCCGGGGAAGGGGCCGTCCACCCCTGGCGGTTCTGGGTCGCCGACGACCCGACGGTGAGTCCCTACCGGGCGCATGTCCCGAGGCGCCGCCGAAGTTGACTCGCCCCCCGAGGGTGCGTAAGGTAGTCCGAGCCGCTTGAGCCGGACAGGGCGATCGCCCGCAGCCGGAAGCGGCCAAACCACTACCTGGCGACTCCCCTCAGCAGGGGCGAATTCGACGTGTCCGCATGTCTGAATTCGACGCCGAAAGACTCGATTATGAGTTGGACGGGGAATCGGCTAACGTAGTGAATGTCGAAAGGCCGACGAGCGAAAGCCCGGGGCCGACGGCAAATCCCGCCGACAGGGAATCGGATCGAAAAGATCTGATAGAGTCGGAGACGCAAGACCGAAGGGAAGCGCCCGGAGGAAAGCCCGAGAGGGTGAGTACAAAGGA